>NZ_JAYRZN010000039.1:0-28973 GCF_041916475.1 Paenirhodobacter sp. | reverse complement strand
GAGACAAACCCGACCTTGACCCCAGCATGAACCGAAATCCATAATCAGAGGTGGCTCACTTCTCGGTGAAAAAACCGGCTCAGTTCTGAGTGAAAATCAACAACGAGATCAAGGCCGTGCTAGCGGAGCGACTGTGATGCGCGACAAGAGTGTTCCGCTGTCCGAAGTTCTGCAGCTTGATATAAATGCAGTCGATATTGATGCGAATACAACTTACGAAATGTCTGGCGTCTACGGCTTTGGGCGAGGGCTTTTCCATCGTGAGCCGCTGCGCGGATCGGAGACAACCTACAAGCGTTTTCACCATCTTTCGGTCGGGCAGGTCGTCTTAAGCCAACTCAAGGGCTGGGAAGGTGCGATCGCCGTCGTTGATCCAGAAAATTCTGGACGCTTTCTCTCGACCCAGTTCCCCACATTCCGCTGCGACGAGGAACGGGCAATTATCGCCTATGTGGGATGGTTCCTTAAGTATGCTCCCAATTGGCATGCACTACGTCGGAAGTCCCGCGGTATGGGCGCGCGCCGCGACACTATTTCTCCAGAAAAGTTCCTGTCGCTAAAGATCCCGCTGCCGTCCCTCGACGATCAGCGCCGCATCGTCGAAAGGCTCGACCAGGTCGCGGCACTGGTGGACGAACGCCGCAACGCTATCGAGGCGGCAGAGCGGGAGACGCGGGCGCTGCTGCTAAAAGCCTTTCAGCGCGCCATCGATGGCGCCCCCCTGCGCCCCATGGCCGAGGTCGCGCCGCTGATGCGCAGGCCGGTCGAGATCGATCTTGACGCGAGCTATCCCGAGCTCGGCGTCCGTTCGTTCGGCCGCGGTACTTTTCATAAACCCGATCTGCTGGGCGCGGACCTGAGCTGGCAAAAGCTCTTCCTTGTTCAGCAAGGCGACCTCGTGTTCAGCAACATCAAGGCTTGGGAGGGGGCGTTCGCAGTGGCTGGCCCCGATGACCATGGGCGGGTCGGCTCGCACCGCTACCTGACATGCGTTCCCACTCAGGGGCTCGCGACAGCCGAGTTCATCTGGTTCTACCTCCAGACCTCTGAAGGTCTCGGCAAGGTCCAATCCGCATCGCCCGGAAGTGCCGACAGGAACCGCACTCTGGGGCAAGGAGCGCTGGAGGCAATCACCGTTCCGACGCCACCGATCGGCCGCCAAGAATGGTTTGACCGTCTGCATGCGAAGGCCCGCGAAGCCCGCGGCATCCGCGCCAGCACTGCTAAGGACGTGGAGGCTCTTATTCCGGCCATGCTACACGAGATCTTCGACGGTCGGGCGAAGGCCGCATGATACCTCGCGCCGTCCTTACCCGGATCGACCGGGCTGCGGTACAGGGACGAACGGGGCCTGTCCTGTCGGCCTGCGAGGCGGATGGCGAGGAAGAGGTCGAAGTTTTCGTCAAGCTTTCGGCAGGTTGCGACCAGGCGGTAGTGAACCTGGCGAGAGAGGCCATTGCCGCATGTCTTGCAGCCGATCTGGGGCTTCCGGTGCCAAGGCCCTGGATCGTCGAGATCCCGCCGGAGATTTTTCCGGTGGTGACAGACCCCCAGATCGCTGACAAGCTGCGCCGCAGTTGTCCCTTGGCGTTTGGCTCTACGCGCAGCACGGGTTTCTCCGCCTGGAGCAGCGGTCAGCGCCTCTCTGACGCGATGAGGCCAGTTGCCGCTGGCATCCTGCTGTTCGACGCGATCATCCAGAACCCTGATCGGCGGGCGGAGAATCCGAACTGCCTTGTCAGGGGCAACGATCTGAGGATCATCGATCACGAGCTTGCCTTCGCCCACCGCCTGCTCCTCCTGTGGCGCGCGCCATGGGTACTTGGCGGCATGAGGGACTTAGAAACCCCTGGCAGGCATATTTTCGTGCATGAGCTGAAAGGCGCGCCGTTCGACTTCAGCGAGATCAAATCTCGCTGGAGCGCCTTGTCGGATGCGCGGCTGCAGGAGTATGAAGGAGCCATCCCCCCGGAGTGGGCAGCAGCCCGCGCCGACATAGATGCTGCGCTGAAGTTGATCGCCGAGGCTAGGGACAACATCGATGCATGCATCGGGGAACTTGGGAGGATACTGGCATGACCGCGAAGGAGCCGTATAGCTACGTCGTTCTGCGATACATTCACGATGTCCTTACGGGCGAGTTCGTGAATGTCGGCTTGGTCATGGTCGTCCCTGGTCGACCGCTCATCCTGACGAAATCCCGCAAAACATTCGGCCGTATAAAGAATGTTTTTCCGGATCTGGACAGTGAGTCCTACAAGCGCGCGATCGAAGCCATCGATCGGGGGATGAAGAGCGTTCAGCGTAGTCTGAAAAGTGAGGGCCTTTTCAAAGGCGAGAGGACAGCCGGTGACTATGCGCGGATCGCGTTGCCGCTCGATGACAGCTCGTTGCAGTGGTCGCCAGTAGGCGCCGGCCTGACTGCGGACCCGCAGAAGACCTTCGATCAGCTCTATCTGCGTTTTGTATCGAGGTATGATCGACCGTCTGAGCGCCGACGGAGTGATGACGACGTATGGCGTCCCGTCGAGGCGAAGCTCAAGGAGCATGGTGTAAACGTTGAGCTGGAGCCGAAGCGCATCCAAGGAAATACGGACGCTGTCGAGTTTCGTCATGCGTGGAAGAACGGGCGCTGGCACGTATACGAGCCACTTTCATTCGACCTGTCTGACGCAGACAACATCAAGGATAAGGCACGCCGCTGGCTGGGGCACCTTTCAGCCGTCAAGATTGGCACAACCGAGGATGTTCAGGTTCATTTCATAGTGGGGCGTCCTCAGAACACCTCCTTGGAGCCAGCGTACCGGAATGCCGTCGAGATCCTTCGTCAGGTGCCGTTCGACAACAAGGTGTTTGACGAGGACCAGATCGAAGACTTCGTGAATCAGATTGAGGACGAAGTGCGGCACCACGAAGGGCGCACTCTGCAATAGACCGCGGCCGTCGCGCGCGCTCAGTTCGAGGACAGTGTCGTCCTCATGCCAAACGCCAATACGAACAGCGATCACCGCTCGCAGACGATTATTCTTATTCTAATCAGTGACTTGCGAGCTGTTCACCGAAAGCGCGGCGGTTAACAGGTCCGGAGAATATCGGCCCGGAGAGAACGCGTGTGCGCCCTTCGGGGCGTGAGCCGGTTAACAGCCCCTCCCGCATAACTCTCGAAAACAACGGAAAAATCCGGCCGCAGCCGGATCGGGAGAACGCTTTCGCTGGGGCAAGTGGCGGAAGGGGTGGGATTCGAACCCACGGATGCTTGCGCATCGGCGGTTTTCAAGACCGCTGCAATCGACCGCTCTGCCACCCTTCCGTCGTTAGTTTTCAAATCGGTTGCCTTAGACCACTCAACCACGGCTCCGCACCGCCGCTGCTTGGACGATCAGTGTGCGCGGAGCATTGTTATCGTTTCGTACCCGCGATGCCAAGATCGGCCATACATAAACAACCGGGTTTCTAGGACCGGCGATGAATTACTCCCCCGATTTTTATCGGGGTGCATCTGTAGAATTCATGCGGCCCTTTTCAGTTTCTGGGTGCTTCCCCACACTGAAGTGGTCCGTCGTTACGTTTAGGAAACGTAGGATCGAGAATGGCAAACACCCGCCCGGCCGCAATCCTCGGTCTGCCACCAGAGAGCCATCCGGAAACCATCCTTTCTGCGATCACGGGGCAGGATCGGGAAGGCCCCGGAGGCACCCGCCGCAACCACTGCGGCCGAACATCCCGATCCGACACGCTTCGGGCTGGTCGATGCGGTGCGCGAGCTTCTGGCCGGCCGCAACGCCCGAGTCGCGACGATGCGCGAGGCGGATGCGGGCACGCGGGTCGAGGCCGCTCTGCGGGAGGGGCACATCACCCCCGCCATGCGCGGTTGGACCGCCGCGCTGAGCATGCAGGATCCACCGAGCTTCGACAGCTATATCGCGAAATTGCCCCCCAATGCCCAGCATCTACGCCCCACGCGCAGGGGCACGGGCCGCGCCGGGGCCTCAGGCCCCGGCCGTCTCGGCCGAGACGACAATGGCTGCAACCAACTCGGCATCGGAACCGGAAAGCTCGCTTCGTGACCAGCGCATCGGCCAGCCCCGCGGCGGACGCGGGCGGAGCGGTGGCCATCCGCGCGCGATGCCCCGGAAGTGTCCCTCACGCTTACGGGGCATCCGGCCCTCAGGGCACTCCCAACTTTCGTGGAAACCATGTCCCAGAGCCTTGCCAACCCCTGCCCGAAAACGCCCGCCGCGCTCGCGCCCTATGTCGAGGTGTTAGGCGTTGATCTGGCTGTTGACTTCTTCCTGCGGTTCGGCGGCTCGGAACTGTATTTTCCGCGCGATCGCTGCCATGGCGGAGCCGCCACCAGCATGATCGGCGTCGTGAAGATCGCCGCCCCCGGGGATCGCCCCTGCGTCGCCAAGACGCGCATTCCTCTGGCAAACCGCTGGATCACCGAGGTTCTGGCGTGGAAAGGATGCCCGACCGCCAAAATCGCCCGCTGGATCCGCGTGAGCGACGTCACCCTGCGCTACTGGTTTTCCGGCGAACACCGCCCGTCTCCGGCCGAAAGATAGGCCCTGAAATGCGGCTATACAGCGGCATAAAGGCAAGGCCGCACCGACCGACCTCTCGTGCTCTGCCCGGTGGCTCCCCTCCCCACCGCGAGGACGCAACGCGCCCCGACCAGTAAGTATAGTCCTGGTCAACCTTCGGGGTCAGGTGCCCCTCAGCAAAGCCGGGAGATTTTGCGGCAGAACCTTCGGGGAACATAAAGTGTTCGGACGATTGTTTCAATGCAGACGGCAGGGCCCCGCTGCCGGTTTCCCGGAAACCCTGCATGGCGCTCCGATCCGGAGACCGCGCTACGGCCGCGAGAATATTTTCGTGTCACGCCTGCAAGAGATGGGATAGCCATGATAACCGCTCAGATCAACGACCGCGCCATCCAGAAGGCCTTCGATGCCTTGGAAGCGTCCCTGACCGATATCTCCCCGGCGCTGAACGACATCGGCTACTTCCTCGTTGCATCAGGCCGCATTCGGTCTGCACGAGCAACAGGACAAGCTCGGGCGACGGCATGACCACAGCATGCCGACGCACCCGTTCTTCGGCGTCTCGGACCGGAACCGGGCGCACCATCGCAGAGATCCTTGGCGAATGGCAGGAGAACGCGGCCAACGGCGCCGGAAACCGACCCTCGCGAGACCTGACGACACTTAAATCCGGATAATCAGACAAGGTGCCACAGCATACTCGAACCATGCGGCCACACATAGACAGCGCCCCGAGCCTTGCGCGCGGCGGTGTGGACGGCTAGCTAGGTCGAAACGAAGGGGGATGCCATGTTCACCGGAATCGTGACTGACATGGGCGAAGTCCGCGGCCTCACGCGCGGCGGCGACCTGCGCGCGCGGATCGGCTGCCACTATGCGATGGAGGGGGTCGATATCGGCGCCTCGATCGCCTGCGACGGCGCCTGCCTGACCGTGATCGCCAAGGGGCCGGACTGGTTCGACGTGGAGATTTCCGCAGAAACGGTTTCCAAGACCAACCTCGACCTCTGGTCCGAAGGCCGCAGCCTGAACCTCGAGCGCGCGCTGAAGGTCGGCGACGAGCTCGGCGGGCATATCGTGTCGGGCCATGTCGATGGCGTGGCCGATATCGTGGCGATGCGCGACGAGGGCGACAGCACGCGCTTCACCTTCCGCGCCCCCGCGGCGCTGGCGAAATACATCGCCCCCAAAGGCTCGGTCGCGCTGAACGGCACTTCGCTGACGGTGAACGAGGTCGAGGGCACCGATTTCGGCGTGAACATCATCCCGCACACCAAATCTGTCACCACCTGGGGGCGGGCGCAGATCGGCGACCGGATCAACCTGGAGATCGACACGCTGGCCCGTTACGTCGCGCGGCTGCAGGAGTGGAAGGCGTGAGCGGCATCGGCCATAACCGCGGCCCCGCGCTCGGCACCAACAGCTGGGCCCGGCACTGCTGGACCCGCGCCCGGGCCGAGCTGTTCCCCACCCTGCCGATCGAAGTGGTGCGGGGCCGGGTTCGGCGCGCGGCTGAAATCGGGCTCGATTACCGTACCTATGCCGGGATTCGGGCCACGACCGGGCATGATCTGATAGCCTTCCTCTATTCCTCGAACCTGCTGCTGATGCTGCGCGATGCCGAGGCAGATGCCGCCCGCGTGGCGCGGCTGGGCGCGGCAGGCGGGATCCGCCATCACCTCGCTTTGGCCGCGCATCTGCCGCCGGAGGCTGCGCTCGCGCGGCTCGCCGCGGCGGGGCTGCGCCCGCATCGCAGCGGGCCGATGCCGCGCCTTTGGGACAGCCCGCGCCGGCAGCGCGCCCTGCTGGACGCGCTGCGCGGGCCGCAGGGCCCGGGCCGGGTCCCCGCAGCGCAGGTACTGCTGATCTCCGAAACCGATATCGAACATGACTGGGCAGCAATTGGCCGCCTGGCCGGTGCTGTGCCCGCGGAGCGGTTCTTTGCCGCCGCGGCCCGCTGAGCCCGAAAGGAGCCCCCATGACCACCTCCGACACCGATCACCCCGAAATCGCCGGCCCGGTCGAGCAGAGCCTGCGCGATGCGATCTCCTCGATCGAGGAGATCATCGACGACGCCCGCAACGGCAAGATGTTCATCCTCGTCGATCACGAGGACCGCGAGAACGAGGGCGATTTCGTGATCCCCGCGCAGATGGTGACGCCGAACGCGATCAACTTCATGGCCACCCATGGCCGCGGTCTGATCTGCCTGTCGATGACCGGCGCGCGGGTCGATGCGCTCGGCCTGCCCCTGATGGCGCAACAGAATTCGTCGCGCCATGAAACCGCCTTCACCGTGTCGATCGAGGCGCGTGAAGGGGTCTCTACCGGCATCTCGGCGCATGACCGGGCGCGGACGATTTCGGTGGCGATCGACCCGAGCAAGGGCCGCACCGACATCGCTACCCCGGGCCACGTCTTTCCGCTGCGCGCGCGCGACGGCGGGGTGCTGGTCCGCGCGGGGCACACCGAGGCCGCGGTAGACATTTCCCGCCTGGCCGGGCTGAACCCCGCGGGCGTGATCTGCGAGATCATGAACGAAGACGGCACCATGGCGCGCCTGCCCGATCTGATCGCCATTGCGCAGAAGCACGGGCTGAAGATCGGCACGATCACCGACCTGATCGCCTACCGCCGCCGCTACGACAATCTGGTGCGCGAAACGGCGCAGAAGCCGGTGCATTCGGTGCATGGCGGCGACTGGTCGATGCGGATTTTCACCGACCAGACCGAGGGCGCCGAGCACATCGTGCTCACCAAGGGCGATCTGACCGGCGATACGCCGGTTCTGGTGCGGATCCATACGCTCGACCCGATGACCGATGTGCTCGGGCTGGTGCCCTCGAAGGCGGGCGATCTGGGCCGGGCGATGGAAGCGATTGCGGCCGAGGGACGCGGGGCGGTGGTGCTGCTGCGCGAAACCTCGATGAAGCTGCTGGACGGCGGCCAGGCCTCGCCGCAGACGCTGAGGCAATACGGGTTCGGAGCGCAGATCCTGTCGGCGCTCGGGCTGGGGCGGCTGGTTCTGCTGACCAATTCGCAGATGCCGAAGGTGATCGGCATCGAGGGCTACGGGCTCGAGATCGAAGGCACGAAGGGGTATTGAGATGGCCGGAACCGAAACGCATTACACGCTGCCGCTGCCGAGCTTCGACCGCCCGGTGCGCCTGCTGATCGTGGTGGCACCCTATTACCGCGACATCGCCGACAACATGATCGCGGGGGCGCGGGCCACCGCGGCCGAAGCCGGCGCAAGCGTCGATCTGGTCGAGGTGCCCGGCGCGCTGGAGATCCCGACGGCGATCGGCATGGCCGCCCGCATGGCCGATTACGACGGCTTCGTCGCGATCGGCTGCGTGATCCGCGGCGAGACCACGCATTATGACACCGTGTGCAACGACAGCTCCCGCGGGATCACGCTCCTCGGCCTGCAGGGCGTGTGCATCGGCAACGGCATCCTGACGGTGGAAAACCGGCAGCAGGCCGAGGTTCGCGCCGATCCGGCCGATCAGAACAAGGGCGGCGGTGCCGCAGCTGCGGCCTTGCATCTTGTCGCGCTCTCGCGCAAATGGGCCACCCGGACGAAAGGGATCGGATTCCGCCCGCAAGGTGAGTCGATCCGTCTGGCCGGAGATCCCGAAGGAACCACGCAAGCATGACCGAAGCCCCCGAAGCCCCGCGCAAGCCGACACCCGAGGAAAAACGCCGGATGAAATCCGCCGCGCGCCTCTATGCCGTGCAGGCGCTGTTCCAGATGGAAGCCTCCGGCCAGGGGGTGGACCGTGTGGTGCGGGAATTCGAGAGCTTCCGCTTCGGCCTGCCGCTGGAAGACGGTGGCGAGGAGCTGGCCGAGGGCGACGCGAACCTGTTCCGCCGCCTGCTCGATGATGCGGTGACCTGGCAGGCCCGCATCGACCAGGCGACCGACCGCGCCCTCGTGGCGAAATGGCCGATCGCCCGGATCGATCCGGTTCTGCGCGCCCTGTTTCGTGCCGCGGGCGCAGAGCTGGTGACGCCGGACACGCCGCCCAAAGTGGTCATCACCGAATTCGTCGAGGTCGCGCGCGCGTTCTTCCCCGAGGGCCGCGAGCCGAAATTCGTCAATGCGGTGGTGGATCACATGGCCCATGAGCTGCGCCCCGACGGTTTTTGACGAATTTGTGGCAAAGAACCGCCCTGCGGCAAAGTTGCCTGTTTGAATTCACCCGGCATGCGCTACATTGATTCCCAAGTAGAGGAGTCGTCATGCCCGAGCTCGTCCGTCTGTATATCCGCAATGTCCTGTTCGGGGCTGCCCTGTCGGCGGCCTTCGTGGGGATGCTCCTGTGGTTCAATATCGCGAATCTGTGGCACCTCGTGAGCCATTCCGACGTGGGCTATATCGCGGTGGGCCTTCTGTTCGTGTTCAACACCATCGTTTTTGCGGGCGTCCAGTTCGGTATTTCGGTGATGCGGATGGCCGAGGACGATACCCCGCCCGGCGGCGGCAAGCGCGACGCGGTCGCGGTGGCGCCGGAGATGATCGCGATCCCGATCCCGGTGGAGAGCCGCACTGCGCAGCGCCGGATCCGGCACTGAACAGCGGATGAAACAGCAAGGCCCTCCGTTTCCGGAGGGCCTTTTGCTTGGGGAAGTGGCGGAAACCGCAGCAACCGTGCGGGCGTGAATTTCCCGAGAGCCTGACATGATCAGGTGGGAGCCAGGTAACGAGGCCAGGGCCCCGACAGAGCCGGCCCCCTCAGGAATGGTTATCGGCCACTGGAAAAGGGCCCGTCCACGCGAAGAGCAGTAACCGCCACGGGCAGAGATAAGGCCCGCGGCGCGGTTCGGCAAGGGATCTGGACAAAAGTTCACCATTCGTTCACGATTACTGCCATGACGCCAGATGCACCCCCCGGACAATTGCTTGCGCGCGGCGTGTGCCGCTGCCTGATGGATCACGGCTTCGCCTGCCTGACGGAAATGGTCCCCCGCCCCGGCCTGCGGGTGGATGTGATGGCGCTCGGCCGCAAGGGCGAAATCTGGATCGTGGAGTGCAAATCGAGCCGCGCGGATTTCACCGCCGATCGGAAATGGCACGGCTATCTGGACTATGCCGACAGGTTCTTCTGGGCGGTGGATGCGGCGTTCCCGCGCGAGATCCTTCCCACCGACAGCGGCCTGATCCTGGCCGACCGCTTTGGCGCCGAAATCCTGCGCACCGGCCCGGAAGCGCGCCTCGCCCCCGCGCGGCGCAAGGCCGTGACTCAGGGGTTTGCCCGCGCCGCCGCCCTGCGGCTTCAGCTCCGCGCGGACCCGGAGGGGGTCACTTCTTTCCTTTAGGCGCCTTGCCGCGCGGCCCTTTACCGCCGGGCGTGCTGCGGTCGACCATCTCGCGTGCCGCTTCGGCCGCGGCCATCAGCTCCTCGGCGATTTCCTCTGCCTCTTCCGGTTCGAAATCGAACGGCAGCTCGAAGCCGTCGCCGGTGACATAGATGCGCACCATGCCCAGCGAGGTGGGCCCGATCTGCAGATCGCCGGTGACTTCGCTTTCCTTGTCGATGCTCATCAGTGCCTCCGGTTTTTTCAAGGCTGACGGGGTAAACTGAACGCGGGTTTCTGGCAACGGGATTCGCACCGCGGCGCGTGTTTCCCCCTTGCATTCCCGCAGGAGTGCCGGTAAACGCCCCCTCAGTGCCGCCTTAGCTCAGCTGGTTAGAGCACCAGATTGTGGATCTGGGGGTCTCCCGTTCGAACCGGGAAGGCGGTACCATCTTCCTATCAGTATCACACAGAGAGCAGCTGCTCGCTCTGCCCTCTCTCCTATGGCCCTTGATGCCTCGCCCCGGGCGCCTCCGCAGCCCCGCACATTCACGGGCGCGCGCGACGTTTCCTGATACGGCCTGGCATCACGGCAAATAGATGCTGAAAAACGAGGCGATTGGCATCCGTCCGCTTACAACCTGTAGGATAGTGACGCCGACCTGCAACCAGATCTTGCCCCCCGCCCCGATATGCGCGAAAACCGTTGGAAATTAGGCAGTTTTCACACGGGTCATGCCGTGTTACGCTGAATGAAAGCCCTGCCGCGAGAGCGGGGCGCGAGGCAAATGAGGGCAGATACCGTGACCAGGCTTTTGAACCGGGTCCGCAAGGGACTTCTGGCGGTCGCTTTTTGCGTGTTCCCCGCGGCCGTTTTCGCCGCCCCTTTCGCAGCCTATGTGATGGATGCGCGCACCGGCGAGGTTCTCTATGAGAAGAACGCCGACACGCGGCTGCATCCGGCATCGCTGACCAAGATGATGACGCTCTATCTGGCGTTCCAGTCGATCGAGAACGGCCGGGCGAGCCTCGATTCCGTGGTCACGGTCACGGCCCATGCGGCAAGCCAGCCGCCTTCGCGGCTCGGCCTGCGTCCGGGGCAGAAGATCCAGCTGCGCTATCTGATCCGCGCCGCTGCGGTGAAATCGGCCAACGATGCCGCGGCCGCCATCGGCGATTTCCTCGGCGGCGACGAGGCCGGTTTTGCCGCGATGATGAACCGCACGGCAAAATCGCTCGGCATGAAGAACACCAGCTTCCGCAACGCGAACGGCCTGACGCGGGAGGGCCATCTGTCCACCGCGCATGACATGACCCTTCTCGGGCGGCATGTGATCTATGATTATCCGCAGTATTACAACATCTTCTCGCGCCGGACGGCCGATGCGGGCATTGCCAAGGTGGCCTCGACCAACCGGCGTTTCCTCGACAGCTACGACGGCGCCGACGGGATCAAGACCGGCTATACCGTGCCCGCAGGCTTCAACCTGGTCGCCTCTGCGCAGCGTGGCAACAAACGCGTGATCGCCACGGTCTTCGGCGGCACATCGACCGCGCAGCGCAATGCCAAGGTCTCCGAGCTGCTGGATATCGGCTTCGCCCGTGCGCCGGGCAAGGTGACGCCGGTGACCCCGACGCCGCCCGCGGCGGTGATGGCGGCCAACGACCTCGCCGGGCCGGAAGTGAGCGGCAAGGTGCAGGTTGCCGATGACGGCGAAGCGGAAGCCACGATCGAGGTGGCGCCGAAGGAAAGCCCGCGCCCATCGCGGCGCCCGGCGACGGAAGAGGCCCTGATTGCCCAGGCACCAGTTCAGCCCGCACGGGACGGGCAGGCCGAAGCGATTGCGGCGGCGATCGTCGCCGCGCAGAAGGCCCCTGCCCCGGCAGCGGCGGCGCCGACGGAGGAGCTCGCGCTGGTGGATGAGCCCAAGTTCGATCCGAACATGCCCGCCGAGGGCGATGCGGATCCGAAGGACCCCGTGTTCATCCAGAGCGCCGCGCCGCAGCCCGAGACGCTCGCGCTGGCAAAGCAGAAATCGAGCCGCAACGATACGGTGATCCTCGCGAATATGTCGCCTGCGCCCGCACCAGCCAAAACCCGCGAAGTCGTGGCCCGGGCGTCCAGCTCCGGCGGGCGCAACTGGGGGATCACGGTTGGAAAGTTCAATTCGCAATATGCGGCCGAACGCGCGCTGCTGAACACGGCGCTGATGGAAAGCGACACGCTGGGCGATGCCCTGCGCAAGGTCGCCAAGACCAAGACCGCTTTCGAGGCGAATTTCGTCGGCATGTCGCAATCCACGGCGGAGCTCGCCTGCGCCCGGCTGGCAGCGCGGGCCACGGATTGTTCGGTGATCGGGCCCTGAGTGGGCCTTCCCGGGAAACAGAAAGGCCGCCCCTCAGGGCGGCCTTTTGCGTTTCAGGGCTTCGGGTGGTCGTCGTAATCCGGCGACAGGATCCGCTCGCCGTCGCCCTTCGGATCCTCGAACTGCCGCGTTCGCAGCGACCAGAAGAAGGCGACGAGGCCGAAGCCTCCGAGGAACAGCGAAATCGGGATCAGATAGGTCAGGATGGACATGGCGCCCCCTTGGCTCGTGTCTATTTCAGCCGCAGCGCGTTGAGCGAGACGGTGACGGAGGAGAGCGACATCGCCAGCGCCGCCGCGAGCGGCGTCGCCAGCCCCACCAGCGCCAGCGGTACGGCCACGACGTTGTAGGCCAGAGAGATCGCGAAATTCTCCTTGATCCGGCGCCGGGTCTGCACCGAAATGCGCAGCGCATCGGCCACCGGCTCCAGGTTCCCGCCCAAAAGCACGATATCGGAGGCCGCCCGCGCCGCATCCAGCGCCGAGGCCGGCGAGATCGACACATGGGCCGATGCGAGCGCGGCGGTATCGTTCAGCCCGTCGCCAACCATCAGCACCCGGCGCCCCTGCGCACGCAGCGCCGCCACCCGGGCAGCCTTGTCCTCCGGGCGCGCGCCCGAGTGCCATTCCGCGATGCCGAGCCGCGATGCCAGATCGGCCACCGGCGCTTCGGTATCACCTGAGAGCAATATCACCCGCATTCCCTGCCCCCGTAGCGCCGCGACCACCGTGTCCGCTCCCGGGCGGAGCCGGTCGGCGAAAGTCAGTGCCACCGGTGCCGCGGAGCCGATCCGCAGATGCGTCGCCGTGACCGCAGCGGGCTCGGCGCCCACCCAATCTGCCCGGCCGAGGCGCAGGATCTCGCCCTGCGGCCCCCGTGCCTCAATGCCGTGGCCAGGGACCTCCCGCAGGTCATGGACCTCTGCCGGGGCGCTCACCGCCGCCTCGCGTATGGCGCGGGCCAGCGGATGCGACGATCCCTGCGCCAGCGCCACCGCGATCGCGCGCTGCGCCGGATCGAGCGTGTCGAGGTTTTGCGGCGCGGGCGTGCCGAGCGTCAGCGTGCCGGTCTTGTCGAACACCACCGTATCGACTTCGGCCAGCCGCTCCAGCGCGGTGCCATCCTTGATCAGCATGCCCAGCCGGAACAGCCGCCCCGAAGCGGCCGTAACCACCGCAGGCACCGCAAGGCCAAGCGCGCAGGGGCAGGTGATGATCAGCACCGCCGCCGCGATATTGATGGCGTGGCGCAGATCGCCCCCGGTGATCCACATCCAGGTCACGAACGAGCCGAAGGCCAGCGTGTGCACCGAGGGCGAATAGAACCGCGCCGCGCGTTCGGCCAGCGTGGTATAGCGCGTCTTGGCCGATTCCGCCGCCGCGACCAGATCCGCCATCCGGTGCAGCGAACTGTCGCGCCCCGCCGCCGTGACCCGCAGCACCAGAGGCCCGGTCAGGTTCACTTCGCCCGCGCTCAGCGCCACGCCCGGCGCCGCCTGCACCGGCAGAGACTCGCCCGTGAGCAGCGACCGGTCCGTCTCCGACATCCCCTCGACCACGACGCCATCCGCCGCGATCCGCCCGCCCGGACGGATCCGGATCAGATCGCCGACCTGCAGCTGTGCCACCGGCACCTCCACCTCGGCGCCATCGCGCAGCAGATGCGCCCGCGGCACCTCCAGCGCCGCGAGCTCCTCCGCCGCCGAACGCGCGATGGCGCGGGTGCGGTAATCCAGATAGCGCCCGATCAGCAGGAAGAAGGTGAGCATCACCGCCGCGTCGAAATAGGCGTGATGGCCGTGCTTGATGGTTTCGAACAGCGAGATCGACGAGGCCAGCACCATGGCCAGCGAAATCGGGAAGTCCATATTGACCCGCCCGTGCCGCAGCCCGTTCAGCGCCGAAGCGAAGAACGGCCGCCCCGCGAAGACCACCGTCGGCAGGGCGATGGCCGCAGAGACCCAGTGGAACAGGTCGCGCGTGGCATTTTCCGCCCCGGACCAGACCGCGACCGACAGCAGCATGATGTTCATCATCGCGAAGCCGGAGACCCCGATCCGCATCAACAGGTCGCGGCCACGCTTGTCGGTCTCGGTGGCGGAAAGCAGATCCGGATCGAGCTCATGCGCCTCGTAGCCGATCTCCGCCAGCGACGCGACGAGAGGCCCCGGCGTGACCTCGGGCGCCGCCGAGACGGAGACGCGCTTCAGCGTCAGGTTCACGCGGGCCGAATGAACGCCGGGCTGGCGAGAGAGCTGCCGCTCCACATCCGAGATGCAGGTGGCGCAATGCGCGCTCGGCAGCGAGAGCATGATCCGGGCATCCCGCGGCGCAGCCTGGGCCAGCGCCTCCGCGGCGGGCGCCGCCACGCAGGCCGGGCAGGCCGAAGCCGACACATGCTCCTCATTCAGGACGGGAGAGACGCTCATTCACTTCTCCACGAACAGATCCAGCCGCTGGCGGAACATCGTGCCATCCTGCGCCTTCGCCTCCAGATGGATCAGCCAGGCGCCATGGCCCAGCTCCACCGGCGCGGAGAAGATCCCGCCCGAATAGCGAAATTCCGGCCGCATATCCTCGTTGGCCATGGTGGTGCGCCCGACCAGGACCGATATATCGGAGACCGGCGCCGGCAGGCCGCCACGGTCCCGGATCACCAGCGACAGGAAGCCGCGCTCGTAGCTGGGCTCCACCACCCAGCCGAGCGCCTCCTGCGCCGCGCGGTCCTTGTCGAAGGTCTGCGAGGCGACATAGGAGTTCGACACCTCGAGCCCCGGGAAGGTCTTTACCGCCTTCACCGCCATCGTCACGTTCACCGCGATGACCACGGCGAAGAAGGCGATCACGATCATCAGGAACTTGCGCCCGGTAAAGGGCTTTTCGGTCTTTTCCATCGCGGCCTCCTCCGGCCAGTCTGCTGCGGCCCGTCTGCTGCGTTCAGTCTACTGCGGCACGCGGCCGTTGAACACCGCCTCGGCGCGGGCGTGATCGCTGCCCTGCACATCCTGCACCTCGATCCGCACCTCGGAGCGCTTCGCGATGGCCAGCGCGGATCCCTTCGGTGCCTCCAGATACATCCGCTGGGTCGCGGTCTCGTCGGCGCGCACGGTCACCGTATCGCCCTCCTGCCCTTCGAGGCTCAGCACGAGCGGCGCCCCGCCATCCTCGGCATGGGCGACGATCCGGTAGGTGGTATCCGCACCATGTTTGTTGCGCAGGCGCAGCGTATAGATGTTGCGGATCGCACCATCGCCCTGCACCACATAGAGCGGATCGCGGTTCGGCGTCACGTTGAAGTCAATCGGCGAGCGCAGGAACAGCGCCGCGATCAGCCCGATCCCGATCCCCGCCCAGAGCGTGAAATACACGATCGTGCGCGGGCGGAAGATGTGCTTCCACACCGAGACCGGCTGCGCGCCCGCGCGCTCGCGGGTCTCGTCCTTCAGGGCGATATAGCCGATCAGGCCGCGCGGCTTGCCGACCTTGTCCATGATCTCGTTGCAGGCGTCGATGCACAGGCCGCAGGTGATGCATTCCAGCTGCTGGCCGTTGCGGATGTCGATCCCCATCGGGCAGACGTTGACGCAGGCCATGCAGTCGATGCAGTCGCCATGCCCCGCCACGCCGGGCTTGCCGCGGGGCTCGCCGCGCCATTCCCGGTAGGCGATGGTGATGGTGTCCTCGTCCATCATCGCCGCCTGAATCCGCGGCCAGGGGCAGGCATAGATGCAGATCTGCTCGCGCGCGAAGCCGCCGAAGGCGAAGGTCGTCGCGGTCAGGATCCCCATGGTGATATAGGCGACCGCCGGTGCCTGACCCGTCACCAGGTTTTTCAGCAGCGTCGGCGCATCGGCGAAATAGAACACCCAGGCGCCACCCGTCGCGAGGCCGATCAGCAGCCAGAGCGCCCATTTCAGCAGCCGCTTGCGGGTCTTCTCAAGGTTCCACTTCTGCCGCAGCAGGCGGATCCGGGCGTTGCGGTCCCCTTCCACCCAGCGTTCGACCAGGATGAACAGATCGGTCCAGACCGTCTGCGGGCAGGCATAGCCACACCAGACCCGCCCGGCCGCCGAGGTGAACAGGAACAACCCGAGCCCCGCCATGATCAGCAGCCCGGCCACGAAATAGAATTCATGCGGCCAGATTTCGATCATGAAGAAGAAGAAGCGCCGGTTCGCGAGATCGACCAGCACCGCCTGATCGGGCAGCGCCGGCCCGCGATCCCAGCGGATCCAGGGCAGCAGGTAATACACACCGAGCATGCCGGCCATGAGCACCCATTTCAGGCTGCGGAAATGCCCCTTCACCCGGCGCGGGAAAATCGGCTCGCGCGCGGAATAGAGGGGGGCGGGTTCGCTGGGGTCAGTCGAGCTCACGGCAGGTCTCCGTTGGCAGTTCCTGTAATGCTTTTGCTATCGCCGATTCGGAAAGGCTTTGACATGCGTCAAAAATGCAGATTTGTCTGACGCCCTGCCGTGGAATGAAAAAAGGGCGCCGAAGCGCCCCGTTCTGCGGGATTGGACCACCGGCGCCCCAGGAAACGCGCGAACAGGACGGGGCGCCGGTGCCGCCCATGGCGCCCGAAGGCGCCATGGGATCCGGGTTTACTGGCCACCACCGAGCGCATGGACGTAGGACGCCACTGCGCGGATCTGGGCCTCGCTCAGGCGCGGCTTCACGCCATCGGGCGCATAGCTCCAGGACGGCATCACGCCGAAGCGCGCATTCGTCACCGTTTCGGTCAGGGTATGGACGTCGCCGCCATAGAGCCAGATCGCATCGGTCAGGTTCGGCGCGCCCTGGGCGTGATCGCCGGTGCCGGCCTCGCCGTGGCACACGGCGCAGTTCTCGGCAAAGACGGTCGCCCCCGCGGGCTCGAGCGCCGCATCGAACTCCTGCCCCGAGATCTTGCGGACATGCGCCACCACTTCCGAGATCTGCTCCGGGGTCAGCAGCCCGTCCTTGCCGAAGGACGGCATCTGCGAGAAGCGCGCCTCCGGGTCTTCGGCATTGCGGATCCCGTGCTGCACGGTGGTGTAGATGTCCTCGATCGTGCCGCCCCAGAGCCAGTCGCTGTCGAGCAGGTTCGGGTAGCCCTTGTTGCCGCCCGCGCCCGCGCCATGGCACTGCGCGCACCAGGTACGGAATACGGCCGCACCGGCGTTGCGGGTATAGTCCACCAGCTCCGGATCGTTCTGGATCTGGCCCAGATCGGTCGCGACCAGCTTGTCCTCGATGGGCTTGTTGGCCGCGGCATAGCGGTCGATCTCGGCCTGCACATCGGCGCGCGTCGAGGATTTCAGAACCCCCGGCGTCGCCTCGCCCGAGAAGATCGGCCAGGCCGGATAGGCCACCGAATAGGCGACAGCGAACGCCACGCAGGCATAGAACGTCCACAGCCACCAGCGCGGCAGCGGATTGTTATACTCGGAAATGCCGTCCCACGAATGGCCCGTGGTCTCGACTTCCTTGCGGATCGTCGGTTTTTTGCTCATCTCCACGCCTCCTTACAACGTGGGGCCACGGGGGGCCGGTGCGGGCCGGTCCTCGTTGCGGAACGGGATACCCGCGATATCGCGGTGCACCCGGCCCGATCCGGGACGGAAGGCAAATACGACCGCGCCGACGAAGATGATCAGCAGGCCGAGCGCCGCCCAGCTGTCGGCGAATTCGCGAAAGATGTGATAGTTCATCGCATCCTCCTCAGCGGTTCGGAGCCGGCTGGAAGGTCGAGAAATCGACCATCGTGCCCAGCACCTGCAGATAGGAAATCAGCGCATCCATCTCGGTCAGCGCGGGCTGGCCATCGAAGTTGCGGATGTTTACCTTCTCGCCGTAGCGCGCCTTCAGCCCGTCGGTATCGGCATCCGGGTCGACCTGGGCCGCGAAATCGGCCTTCGCCGCCTTGATCATGTCCGAGGTATAGGGCACGCCCACCAGCTGGTCGGTCTTCAGCCGGTCGACGATATGCTCGGGCGAGATCATCCGGTGCTTCAGGAAGCCGTATTTCGGCATGATCGATTCCGGCACCACCGATTGCGGGTTGGTCAGGTGATCGACGTGCCAGGCATCCGAATAGCGGTTGCCGACGCGGGCGAGGTCGGGCCCCGTCCGCTTCGAGCCCCACTGGAACGGGTGGTCGTACATCGATTCCGCCGCGAGCGAATAGTGGCCATAGCGTTCCACTTCATCGCGCATCGGCCGGATCATCTGCGAATGGCAGACATAGCAGCCCTCGCGGATGTAGATATCGCGCCCGGTCAGCTCGAGGGGGGTGTAGGGGCGAACCCCTTCCACCTTTTCAATCGTGTTCTCCAGATAGAACAGCGGCGCGATTTCCACGATCCCGCCGATGGTCACGACGAGGAAGGAGAAGATCAGCAGCAGCGTGGCGTTCTTTTCAATGACGCCGTGCCGGTCAAGAAGTCCCATGGTCTCTCCTCCTCATTCCGCCGGAACCGCGACGCCGATCGGCGCCTGACGCGGCTGTTTCACGACGGTGGCCCAGAGGTTCCAGGCCATGATCAATGCCCCCGTGAGATACATCACGCCGCCAAGCGCCCGCACCACATACATCGGGTATTTCGCGGCCACGGTGTCGGCGAAGGCGTTCACGAGGAAGCCCTGGCTGTCCACTTCACGCCACATCAGGCCTTCCATGATCCCCGACACCCACATCGAGGCGGCGTAGAGCACGATGCCGATCGTCGCGAGCCAGAAGTGCCAGCTGACGGCGCGGATCGAATACAGCCCCTCCCGCTTCCACAGCCGCGGCGTCAGGAAGTAGAGCATGCCGAAGGTGATCATGCCGTTCCAGCCGAGCGCACCCGAATGCACGTGGCCGATGGTCCAGTCGGTGTAGTGGCTGAGCGAGTTCACCGCCTTGATCGACATCATCGGGCCTTCGAAGGTCGACATGCCGTAGAAGCCGATCGAGACCACCATCATCCGGATCACCGGGTCGGTGCGCAGCTTGTCCCACGCGCCCGAGAGCGTCATCAGGCCGTTGATCATGCCGCCCCAGGAGGGCATCCACAGGATGATCGAGAACACCATGCCCAGCGTCGAGGCCCAGTCGGGCAGCGCGGTATAGTGCAGGTGGTGCGGACCGGCCCAGATATAGAGGAAGATCAGCGCCCAGAAGTGCACGATCGAGAGCTTGTAGGAATAGACGGGGCGCTCAGCCTGCTTCGGAACGAAGTAGTACATCATGCCCAGGAAGCCCGCGGTGAGGAAGAAGCCCACGGCGTTGTGGCCGTACCACCACTGCGTCATCGCATCCTGCACGCCCGAGAACAGCTGCACCGATTTCGACCCGAAGAGCGACACCGGGATCGCCAGGTTGTTGACGATGTGCAGCATGGCGATGGTCACGATGAACGACAGGTAGAACCAGTTCGCCACATAGATGTGGGGTTCCTTGCGCTTGAAGATCGTGCCGAGGAAGGCCAGCAGATAGGCCACCCAGACGATCGTCAGCCACAGGTCGACGTACCATTCCGGCTCTGCGTATTCCTTGGATTGCGTCGCGCCCAGGATATAGCCCGAGGCCGCGAGCACGATGAACAGGTTGTAGCCCCAGAACACGAACCAGCCGAGCGCATCGCCGCCGAACAGCCGCGCCGCCGAGGTCCGCTGCACCACATAGAGCGAGGAGGCGATCAGGGCATTGCCGCCGAAGGCGAAGATCACCGCCGAGGTATGCAGGGGCCGCAGCTTGCCGAAGTTCAGATAGCCCTGCGCCCATTCGAAATTGAGCGACGGATAGGCCAGCTGGAAGGCGATGACGACCGCCACGAGGAAACCGACGATGCCCCAGAACACCGTTGCGATGACCCCGGCGCGGATCACGCCGTCAACATATTCGCTCTGCGATGGCTTCGGCTCGCCGACTCCCCGCAATACCCAGATGAACGCGATGGCAGCGGCCAACATGATCTGCAGTGCGTTCACCATGTACGGAAGATCGCGCGCGTAATTGGCTGCGATGGCGGCAAGCACCACCCCGAGGCCCAGCGCGAGCAATTTAAAATAATCCCACATGTGTGCGTCCCTTCGTCCTGTCTCCTCCTGCCCCGCGGATTCGGGCTCCCCGCGGACAGATTCCGAGACTTCAGCCGTTGTGGTCCGAGCATATGCCCGACACCTTGATCTGTATCAAACCCTTCACGAAGGGGTGAGCGCTTTCGTCGCATCCGCAGCATCCTTTTGTCGAAAGGATGATTTTTGGCCACGCCCCGGTTGATCCGTGTCAAAGTCCCCGCGCTTGCCGGGCGCTAGAATGGCAGCGCAAACAGGACGAAGGATCCGGAGGATACCATGGGCTACAAGACAATTCTGACAGTGGTCACCGACCTCGCCGCAGCGAAGGCGCAGCTGGACACGGCGATCGCCGTCGCCCGTCGTCAGGATGCGCATCTCGAAATCCTGTGCATGGGCGTCGACCGTACGCAAACCGGCTATTACTACGCAGGGGCCGCGGCCTTTGTGCAGCAAGAGGCGATCGACCGCGCCCAGCAGGAAGCGGCGGCGATCGAGCAATCGGTCAAGACGCGCATGGCGCTCGAGGATGTCCGCTGGTCGGCGGAGGCGCTGGTGGCGCAGATCGGCGTCGTGGGCACCGTGGTCGGCATGCGCTCGCGCTTCGCCGATCTGGTGATTTCCGGCCGCCCCTATGGCGAAGGCCGCGGCATCGAGATCGAGGCGGCGCTGGAAGCGGCCATGTTCGAAGGCGGGGTGCCGGTGCTGATCGTGCCCGATGGCTATGACGGCGCCGTGCCTGCGCGCCGCGTGGTCGTCGCCTGGAATCAGTCGAACGAATCGCTCGATGCGGTGCGCAAGGCGCTGCCGTTCCTGAAAGCGGCCGAGACCGTGGACATCACCGTGATCGACCCGCCCGCGCACGGGCCGGAGCGCTCGGACCCGGGCGGCCAGCTGAGCCAGTTCCTCTCGCGCCACGGTGTTCACGCCGAAGTTTCCGTGCTGGCCAAAACCATGCCGCGGATCTCCGACATTCTGAACCGCCATGTGCGCGACACCAACGCCGATCTGGTGGTGATGGGCGCCTATGGCCATTCGCGCTTCCGCGAGGCCATTCTGGGCGGCGCCACGCGCAACATGCTCGAAGTCGCCGACATCCCGGTGGTGATGGCGCATTGATGCGGCACGGCCCGGGGGAACCCGGGCCGCCCCACCGCGTTTCCCCTCCCGGCAAGGGAGGCGGAGATGAGCTACGTTCAGGGATTCGTTCTGGCGGTTCCGACGGACCGGAAGGAAGAATATATCGCGATGGCCCGCGCGGGCTGGCCCCTGTTTCGGGCCTACGGAGCGCTGGAAATGGCCGAGAACTGGGGCGAGGACGTGCCCGAGGGAAAGGTCACATCCTTCCCGATGGCGGTGAAGCGCGCGGATGGCGAGACGGTCGTGTTCAGCTGGATCATCTGGCCTGACAAGGCCAGCGCCGATGCCTGCGCGGCCTCGATGGGCACCGATCCGCGCTGGAACGACCTGCCCGACATGTGCTTCGACGGCAAACGGATGATCTGGGGCGGGTTCGTACCGGTCTACAGCGCCCGCGCCTAGTAGAGGCCGCCGTCGCTGTCGTCTCCGGCTTCGATCAGCAGCTGGTCGATGTCGGGGATGATGACGTGGCGCTTGCCTTCAAGCTCGATCACCCCGTCGCGCTTCAGTGCGGAGATCTGGCGCGACACGGTTTCGAGCGTGAGCCCGAGGTAATCCGCCATCGCCTCGCGGGTCAGCGGCAGATCGAAGCTCATGGTCCCCTTCGCCGCCCGCATCTTCACCGAGGCATCGCGCCGCGCGATGATCGAGAGCAGCGAGGCGATCTTCTCGCGCGCGGTCTTGCGCCCGAGGATCAGCATCCATTCCCGCGCCGCATCGAGCTCGTCGAGCGTCATCTGCAGCAGGCGCTGCGCGATATGGGGCGTGCGCTCCATCATCTCCTCGAAGGGCCGCCTGCGGAAACAGCACATCAGGATATCGGTGGTCGCGGTCACGTTATAGGCCGCCCGGCCCCGCCCCGGCCGCCCGACGAAATCCGACGGCAGCAGAAGGCCAACCATCTGCGTGCGGCCATCCTCCAACGTCTGGGTCAGGGTCGCGATCCCGGTGATGACCGAGGCCACGAAATCCATCTGGTCCCCGGCCCAGATCAGCGTCTGCCCGGCCTCGAAGCGCCGGTAGTACTTGATCTGCTCGAGCGCCTCCAGCTCGTCGGCCTCACACCGCGCACAAACAGCGCGATGCCGGATCGGGCAATCGCCGCAGGCCATTGTCACCGTGTGAGCGTCGTCATGCGCCATCGGTCAGTATCACTTGATTTGGGTCAATTTCTGTCGCGCGTCTTGTCCCTAAACATATGCATATGGAACAGGAATCGCAACTCGCCCGACTGGGTCTCTTTGATGCGCGCGTGCCGCGCTATACGAGCTACCCCACCGCTCCGCATTTCAGCGCGGCCGTGGGGCCTGCGGATTTTGCCGATTGGGTCGGGGCAATTCCGGCGGGCGCGTCCATTTCGCTCTATCTGCATGTGCCGTTCTGCCGCCGGCTGTGCTGGTTCTGCGCCTGCCGCACGCAGGGCACCCAGAGCGACGAGCCCGTCCGCGCCTATTCCGAAATCCTGCTTGAGGAGCTGCGGCTCCTGCAGGCCCGGCTCGCGCCCGGTGTGCGGCTCTCGCGGCTGCATTGGGGCGGCGGCACGCCGACGCTGATGCCCGCCGACATGATCCGGCGCGTGGCCGATGCCGTCTTCGACGCGGTTCCGATGGGCGATGGCGCAGAATTTTCCGTGGAGATCGACCCGAACGAGATCGATGCCGAGCGCATGAATGCGCTGGCGGCCGCGGGCATGACCCGCGCCTCGATCGGGGTGCAGGATTTCGACGCCCAGATCCAGAGCGTGATCGGCCGTGACCAGAGCTACGAAGTAACCCGCGCCGCCGTAGAGCTGATCCGCGAGCGCGGCATCACCAGCCTGAACGCCGATATCCTCTTCGGCCTGCCGCATCAAAGCCGCGAGAAAATCGCGCAATCGGTGCAGAAGCTGCTTTCGCTGAACCCGGACCGGGTCGCGCTCTATGGCTATGCGCATGTGCCGTGGATGGCGCGGCGGCAGGTGATGATCCCGTCGGACCACCTGCCCACCCCGCCCGAGCGGCTGCAGCTGTTCGAAACGGCGCGGGAGCTGTTCCTCGCCGATGGCTATAACGAAATCGGCATCGACCATTTCGCCCTGCCCGGCGATGGCCTGGCCCGGGCGCAGAAGGCGGGCCTCCTGCGGCGCAATTTCCAGGGCTATACCGATGATCAGGCGGATGTTCTGGTGGGCATCGGCGCCAGCGCGATCTCGCGCTTCCCGCAGGGCTATGCACAAAACGCCCCTGCCACCTCGGCGCATGTGGCCGCCATCCGCGACGGGCAGTTCTCCATCTCCCGCGGGCATGCCTTCAGCCCCGAGGACCGGCTGCGTGGCCGCCTGATCGAGGCGCTGATGTGCGATTTCCGGGTATCGCTGCGCGACATCTGCGCGCGCCAGAAGGCCGATCCGGCCGTGGTTCGCGCCCTGCTCGCCGATTGCGCGGCGCATTTCGGCGATATGGTTCAGCTGAGCGATGAGGGGCTGTCTATCCCCGAGCGCGCACGACCCCTGACCCGCATGATCGCGCGCCACTTCGACACTTACGACCTGTCAACGGCCGGGCACAGCTCCGCCATCTGAGCGCCCCGCCCCTTCGACGAAAGCGATCAGCCGCGGCAGGCACAGCTCCGATCCATAAGCCAGCGCCGTCTGCCGCGCGGCGGCGCGCAGGGGCGCGCAGGCGGCCGGGTCGGCCAGCGCCGCGATCATCTCGCGCGACCAGGCCGCGGTATCGAAGAAATCCACCAGCCGCCCGTTTTCGCCATGCCGCAGCACTTCGCGCACCGGGCCGGTATCGGAGCCGAGCACCATCGCCCCCATGCTCATCGCCTCGATCAGCGACCAGCTGAGCACAAACGGATAGGTCAGATAGGCATGCACCCGCCCGACCCGCAGCACCGCCATATAGGTCTCGTAAGGCACACGGCCGAGGAAATGCACCCGGCTCAGGTCCAGCCGGCCCTGCACCTCCTCCAGAAACCGCTGCTTCCAGCTGCCCTCCGGCGGCGCCGCGCCATAGCTCTGCCCCTCCGCACCGATGATCAGCACATGCGCCTGCGGGCGCGCGGCCAGAACCTCGGGCAGCGCCCGCATGAAGATGTGATAGCCGCGATAGGGCTCCAGCGTGCGGTTGACGAAGGTGATCACCTCATCGCCCGCGCGGAAGCTATGCCCCGCCAAGGTGACCTCCGCCGCCGGGTCCGGGCACAGCCGCGCGGTATCCACCCCGTCGTGGCAGACGGTGATCTTCGCGCGCAGCTCCGGCGGGAAGGTATCGGCCTGAAAGCGGGTCGGGCTCAGCGCCGCATCGGCGTGCACCATCGCCTGCACCAGATGCGCAGACCGCGCCACGGTGGAGACCCGCGCCTCCAGATCGTTCACGCCGAATTCCGCATCGAATCCGGTATCGAGCCCCTCCGTGCGGTACATCAGCTCCGCATAGACGAGGAGCCGCGCCTCCGGCCAGACTTCCTTCAGAAACAGCGTCTCACCCCAGCCGGAATGCCCGAAGATCACATCGGGCACGAAGCCGAGCCCGTCGCGCATCTGCCGGGCGGCGCGGGCGGCGCGGTAGCCCCGCGCACAGGCTTCGGCATACATCCGCCCCGCGCGCCGGTCCGGGCCGACCGGATCCGGATTGCGGTATTTCATCACCTTTACCGGCGAAGGCCGGTTGTTGTCTTCCGCCGTCAGCGCCAGAACCTCGTGGCCGCGGGCGGCCAGCGCCGGGGCAAGATGCAGGAACTGGCCGGGGAAATTCTGGTGGACGAACAGGATCCTCAAACGGCCTCCCCGAGCGCTGCCTTGATCAGGGCCCGGGTATACTCCGTCTGTGGTGAAGAAAAGATTTCCGCCGCCGTGCCCTGCTCCACCACATCGCCCTGGCGCATCACCAGAACCCGGTGCGCCAGCGCGCGCACCACGCGCAGGTCGTGGCTGATGAACAGATAGGCCAGCCCATGGCGGCGCTGCAGCATGCGCAGCAGCTCCACGATCTGTACCTGCACCGTCATGTCCAGTGCCGAGGTGGGCTCATCCAGCACCACCACCTTCGGCCGCAGGATCATCGCCCGCGCGATCGCGATCCGCTGCCGCTGCCCGCCCGAGAATTCATGCGGGTAGCGGGTCATCGCGGCCGGATCCAGGCCCACTTCCTGCATGATCTCGCGCACCATGTCCTGCCGGTTGCGGCCCGGCTCGACGCCATGCACGGTGAGGCCCTCGGCGATGATCTGCTCCACCGTCATCCGCGGGCTGAGCGAGCCGAACGGATCCTGGAACACGATCTGCATATCGCGGCGCAGGCGGCGCAGTTCGCGCGACTGCCAGCGCGAAATATCCTGCCCGGCATAGACGATCGGCCCCTCGCTCTCGATCAGCCGCATCAGCGCCAGCGCCAGCGTCGTCTTGCCCGAACCGGATTCGCCCACGATGCCCAGCGTCTCGCCCGCGCGCACTGCGGGCGACGCATCGTTCACCGCCTTCACATGGCCCACCACCCGGCGCAGCAGCCCGCGCTTGATCGGGAACCAGACCTTCAGATGATCCGCCCGCAGCAGCTCCGGCGCATCCGCCGCAATCGGATCCGCCCGCCCCTTCGGCTCGGCGGCGAGCAGCTTTTTCGTATAGGGGTGCTGCGGATCGGCGAAGATCTGCGCCGCCTCCCCCTGCTCCACGATCTCGCCGTTCTGCATCACGCAGACCCGGTCGGCGATGCGCCGCACCACACCCAGATCGTGGCTGATGAACAAAAGGCTCATGCCATGGGCGCGCTTCAGATCGGCCAGAAGCTCCAGGATCTGCGCCTGGATCGTCACGTCGAGCGCGGTGGTGGGCTCATCGGCGATCAGCAGCTCCGGCCCGTTCGCCAGCGCCATCGCGATCATCACCCGCTGTCGCTGCCCGCCCGAAAGCTGATGCGGATAATCCTGCAGCCGGCTTTCCGGGTCGCGGATCCCCACCTGCGTCAGCAGCTCCACGATCCGTGCCCGCGCCGCGGCCCCGCTCAGCCCCTGATGCAGCGCGAGGCTCTCGCCGATCTGCTTTTCCAGCGTGTGCAAAGGGTTCAGCGAGGTCATCGGCTCCTGGAAGATGAAGCTGATGTCATTGCCGCGCACCCGGCGCAGCTCGGGCTCGGGCGCGCCGATCATCTGCCGCCCATCATAGGTGACCGAGCCCTCCAGCACCGCATTCGGCCCGAGCAGCGCCACCGTGGAGAGCGCCGTCACCGATTTGCCGGAGCCGGATTCGCCCACCAGCGCCACCGTCTCCCCCTTCCGGATGGAGAAGCTCACCCCCTTCACCGCGGGCACCAGCGCGCCATCCGCCCGGAAGGAAATACGCAGGTTCTGGACCTCGAGGACGGCGCTCATCGGAAGACTTTCCTCGGGTCGAAAGCATCGCGCACGCCCTCGAAGATGAAGACGAGGAGCGAGAGCATGATCGAGAAGGTGAAAAACGCGGTGAAGGCGAGCCAGGGCGCCTGCAGGTTCTGCTTGCCCTGAAGCGCCAGCTCGCCCAGCGAGGGCGCCGAGGACGGCAGCCCGTAGCCCAGATAATCCAGCGAGGCGAGCGTGGAAATCGCCCCGGTGATGACGAAGGGCAGCATGGTCAGCGTGGCCACCATCGCATTGGGCAGGATGTGGCGGAACATGATCACCCGGTCCGCCACCCCGAGGGCCCGTGCCGCGCGGACATATTCGAAATTGCGCGCACGCAGGAATTCCGCCCGCACCACGCCGGTGAGGGCGGGCCAGCCGAACAGGATCACGATGAACACCAGAAGCCAGAAGCTGCGCCCCAGAATCGCGAACAGGATGATGATGACATAGAGCGAGGGCGTGGAGGACCAGATCTCCATCAACCGCTGCACGATGAGATCGGTGCGGCCGCCGAAATAGCCCTGTACGGCGCCCGCCGCGATGCCGATGGCCGAGGAGATGACCGTCACCACCAGCGCGAAGAACACCGAAATCCGGAAGCCGTAGATCACGCGGGCCAGCACGTCGCGGGCGGTATCGTCGGTGCCGAGCCAGTGCCGCGCATCGGGCGCCGAGGGTGCGGCGCCCACGTTGTTGATCGTGCGGTAGCTGTAGGGAATGGGCGGCCAGAGCAGCCAGCCCTTCTCGATGGCCGCGCCGCCGACCATGCCGGTGTCCTGCGCTTCCCGCTCGGTGGCCTCAGGGTCGTCCCAGCATTCCTCGCGGCCTCCGGTCACGATCAGGCATTCGACCGAAGGGTCCTTGTAAATCGCTTCGGTGCGGAAATCTCCGCCGAAGGTGGTCTCCGGGTAGAATTTGTAGACCGGGAAATACAGCCCGCCGCGATAGCTGACCACGATAGGCCGGTCATTCGCGATCAGCTCGGCGAAGAGCGAGAGCACGAACAGCACCGAGAACAGGATCAGCGACCAGAAGGCCCGGCGGTTCGCGCGGAAATTGCGCAGGCGGCGCGCGGCAAGCGGAGACATCAGCCAGCCCTCTTCTCGAAATCGATCCGCGGATCGACCAGCACATAGGTCAGGTCCGACAGGATCCCCACCACCAGCGAGATCAGCCCGAACACATAGAGCGTGCCGAAGATCACCGGATAATTGCGCTCCACTGCCGCCTGGAAGCCCAGCAGCCCGAGCCCGTCGAGCGAGAAGATCGTCTCCACGATGATCGACGATCCGAAGAAGACGCCGAGGAAAGTGGCCGGGAAGCCCGCGATCACGATCAGCATCGCGTTGCGGAACACATGGCCATAGAGCACGCGCCGCTCGGAAAGCCCCTTCGCCCGCGCGGTCATCACATATTGCTTGTTGATTTCATCGAGGAAGGAGTTCTTCGTCAGCAGCGTCATCGTGGCAAAGCCCGAGATCGTCATCGCGATCGTCGGCAAGGCGATGTGCCAGAGGTAATCCAGCGCCTTTGCCATGGTGGAGAGCTGCTCGAAATTGTCCGATGTCAGGCCGCGCAGCGGGAAGATCTTCCAGTAGGAGCCGCCCGCAAACAGCACCATCAGCATCACCGCGAACAGGAACCCCGGGATCGCATAGGCCACCACGATCACCCCGGAGGTCCAGGTATCGAAGGTGGAGCCATCGTTCACCGCCTTGCGGATGCCGAGCGGGATCGAGATCAGATAGGCCAGCAGCGTCGACCACAGCCCGAGCGAGATCGACACCGGCATCTTCTCCAGCACCAGGTCGATCACCGATTTGTTGTGAAAGAAGCTCTTGCCGAAATCGAAGGTCAGGTAATCCCCGATCATCTTGGTGAAGCGCTGCCAGGCCGGGATCTTCTCCTTCACGCAGGCGGGGTTCTTCAGGTCCGGGGTCACCCCTTCGGGGCAGGTGATCCGGGCAAAGCCCATCTGCACCTCCAGCTGCGCCAGCAGTTCGGGCGAAATCCCGCGGGCGCCCTGATAGCCGGTGTCCTCCACGCCGCCCGCGCCCTGTGCCCCGGCATCGCCGCCGCCCGAAATGTTGCGCAGCGAATCCGCCTCGCCCTGCACCCGGGCGACGATCTGTTCGATCGGGCCGCCGGGGACGAATTGCGTCAGCGTGAAATTGACCAGCATGATCCCGAACAATGTCGGAATAACCAGCATCAACCGCCTC
>NZ_JAYRZN010000038.1:0-30040 GCF_041916475.1 Paenirhodobacter sp. | reverse complement strand
CCGCTGCACGCGATGAGGGTTCCGCGCGCCGGGCGATTGCTCATCCCACGCCGAAAGGCGTAAATCAGCTACCGGCTCCGGTCGCGGCTGGATGAAAGACCAGTGGCAGGTCAGGATGAGCCCTTGTATCGCGGCATCGAGCGGGTGCGCCCCCGTTTGACGGTGACAATGGCGGCCTGCAATCTGGCGAGGCTGCCAAAACTGCTCGCGGCCTGACGAGAGAAGCCGCGCTCGGGACTGCCCGCTCATGAGCCAGCACGCCCCAGCATCAGGGGAGAAGGGAACCGTGCCTCGCGGCAGCCTTTTTTTCAGCACCCTGCTCAGAAGCTGCGAGGGGCTGGGCTCAGATGACCCTGCCACCAAGACCAGCCGCTCCAGCCGATCAGCAACCACGCCTGCCTGCACAAACAACAAGGGCATAGCCGGGCCTCCTGATCGACAATCCCTCCAGGCACCTTGATAAGGGGAAAACCGCGCCAGAGCTCCGGCGCGATCCGCGCTATGCTCCAGCGCCGAAGCGCCCCCAGCCCGCGCATATGGCGTGTATCTCACCTCTCGCAACGCCAGCTGAGCGGGACATGCGCCAGACAGCAGAAAGGCGGCGATATGCATCGCCGCCTTCCGGAAGTGTTCGTCTGCACCAGGCTGACGGATCACTCGGCCTTCTGCGCTTCGATCGAGATATGCACCTTCACCTCGTCGCTGACGTAGGGAGCGAAGGCGCCCATGTTGAAGTCGGTGCGCTTCACGGTGGTGGTGGCTTCGAAGCCGATCCACGGCTTCTTCGCCATCGGGTGCTCGCCCTGCTGGTTCAGCGCCGCATCGAGCACGATCGACTTGGTCACCCCGTTGATGGTCAGATCGCCGGTGATCTTGCCGGTCTTGTCGCCGGTCACTTCGATGCCGGTCGACTTGAAGGTGATTTCCGGATGCGCAGCGGCGTTGAAGAAATCGCCCGAGAGGAAGTGCTTCGTGCGCTCTTCCCAGCCGGTGTAAAGCGTGTCGGTCTTCACGGTCACGGCAACCGAGGAGGCCTTCGGATCGGCCGCGTCGAAATCGATGGTGCCGTTGAAGCCGGAGTAGATCCCGGTCGTGTTCGAATAGCCGAGGTGGTTGTATTCAAACACGATCTGGCTGTGGCTCGGATCGAGGGTGTATTTTTCTGCAGCAGCGAAAGCGGCTTGCGAGAGACCGGAGGCAAGGCCGGCGGCCAGAAGAACGGATTTCAGCATCAGACAACTCCTTGGGATGCGTCGTGTGAGGCGCAGAGTGATGTGCGGACGCAGAAGGAGCAATTCCCTATTGGCTCACATGAGCTGTTTGGCGCCGCACACCCACGTGATCGCGCTCTGCGACGGATGAATGCCGCAGCGCAGCACCGGCCGCTCCGCCAAAGAAAAAGGGCGCCCGGAGGCGCCCTTTTCCGTCCCTGTTCCGCTGTTGATCAGCAGGAATAGTACATTGCGTATTCCACCGGGTGCGGCGTGTGCTCGTAGGCGTAAACTTCTTCCCATTTCAGGGCGATGTAGCCTTCGAGCTGATCCTTGGTGAAGACGTCGCCCTGGATCAGGAAGTCCATGTCCTTCTCCAGCTCTTCGAGCGCTTCACGCAGCGAGCCGCAGACGGTCGGGATTTCCGCCAGCTCTTCCGGCGGCAGATCGTAGAGATCCTTGTCCGAAGCCGGGCCCGGATCGATCTTGTTCTTGATGCCGTCGATGCCGGCCATCATCAGCGCGGCGAAGCACAGGTAGGGGTTCGCCGACGGATCGGGGAAACGGGCTTCGACGCGCTTCGCCTTCGGCGATTCGGTCCACGGAATACGGACGCAACCCGAGCGGTTGCGGGCCGAATAGGCGCGCAGCACCGGAGCTTCGAAGCCCGGGATCAGACGCTTGTAGGAGTTGGTCGAGGGGTTCGTCAGCGCGTTCAGCGCCTTCGCGTGCTTCAGGATGCCGCCGATGAAGTACAGCGCTTCCTGCGACAGGTCAGCATATTTGTCGCCGGCGAAGAGCGGCTTGCCGTCCTTCCAGATCGACATGTTGACGTGCATCCCCGAGCCGTTGTCGCCCTTCATGGGCTTCGGCATGAACGTGACGGTCTTGCCATAGGCATGGGCCACGTTGTGGATCACGTATTTGTACTTCTGGATGTTGTCGGCCTGCTCGACCAGACCGCCGAAGATCATGCCCAGCTCGTGCTGGCAGGTCGCGACTTCGTGGTGGTGCTTGTCGACCTTGATGCCCATGCGCTTCATCGTCGAGAGCATCTCGCCGCGCAGGTCCTGGGCTTCGTCCACCGGGTTCACCGGGAAGTAGCCGCCCTTGTGGGCCGCACGGTGCGCCAGGTTGCCGCCTTCGATTTCCGCATCGGTGTTCCAGGCCGCCGCTTCCGCGTCGATCTGATAGGACACTTTCGCCGGGGTGACCGAGTAGCGCACGTCGTCGAAGATGAAGAATTCAGCTTCGGGGCCGCAGTAGAACGCGTCGCCCACGCCCGAGGACTTCAGATAGGCCTCGGCCTTCACCGCAGTGCCGCGCGGGTCGCGCGAATAGGATTCGCCGGTATCGGGCTCGACGACGTTGCAGTGCACGCACATCGTCTTTTCCGCATAGAACGGGTCGATATAGACCGAAGACGGATCCGGGATCAGCTTCATGTCGGACTGGTCGATCGACTTCCAGCCGGCGATCGACGAGCCGTCGAACATGAAGCCTTCCTCGAACCAGTCCTCATCGACCAGATCCGCGACCAGCGTCACGTGCTGCAGCTTTCCCTTCGGGTCGGTGAAGCGGACGTCGACATATTCGACTTCCTCCGCCTTCATCAGCTCGAGAGCCTTTTTGACTGCGCTCATTAAATTACCCTTTCCTTGAGCATGGGTATCCGGGCTACGGCCCGAAATCGTTCACACCGCGTCGTCGCCGGTTTCGCCGGTCCGGATGCGGATCGCCTGTTCCACGGGGGAGACGAAGATCTTGCCGTCGCCGATCTTCTCGGTCCGCGCGGCGGAAATGATGGCATCGACCGCGATCTCCACCATATCGTCGGGCAGGACCATCTCGATCTTCACCTTGGGCAGGAAGTCGACGACATATTCTGCGCCGCGATACAATTCGGTGTGGCCCTTCTGACGCCCGAAGCCCTTGGCTTCGATCACCGAAAGCCCCTGAATTCCGGCCTCCTGAAGCGCTTCCTTCACCTCATCGAGCTTGAAGGGCTTGATGATCGCCTCAACCTTTTTCATTCCCGTCGACTCCCCCCATCAGGATATGCCGCAACCGTCTGACCACTTTCCGCGCAGGGCCGCAATCGGCTAGGATGAAGCCCTGCGGGCCCACCGGGGGAATCCCGCCGATGCGCGCAACATTTAATCGTTTAGCACTATATTTCACCAATATGAAAACAAAAGCGGTGTAAAACATGTCGCAATCCCTGAGTACTGCCCAAATGCGCGCCAAAGAAGCCGCTGCAATCGCAAGTGGCACGGTCACGGGGCTGGAGCTGATGGAGCGCGCAGGCCAGGGCGCTGCCGAGGCCATCGCGGCGCAATGGCCCGAGGCCCGCGCGGCCCTGATCCTGTGCGGCCCGGGCAACAACTGCGGCGACGGATATGTCGTTGCGCGGCTCCTCGATGCCCGGGGCTGGCGGGTGGCCGTCTGTGCGGCGCGGGAGGCCGCGGCGCTTCCCCCGGATGCGGCCGCGCAGGCCCTGCGCTGCGCTGGCCTGCCAACGCGCGCCTGGTCGGCCGAGGCGGTCGCGGATCTGCTCACGACGGGCGACGGGCCGATCCTGGTGGTGGATGCGTTGCTCGGAATCGGTCAGGCCCGGGATTGCTCGGAGCTGCTCGCGCCCTGGTGGCAGGCTCTGGCGCTCAGCTCCGGCACCGGCCGCGACCGCGACATCCACACCGTCAGCCTGGACGTCCCCACCGGCCTGTGCAGCGACAGCGGCGCGCTTCTGGCGCGGGCGCCGTTCGAGCCCGAACTCGTGGTGACGTTTCATGCTGAAAAACCCGTTCACCAAATGCTCAGGAATTCGGGGGTAAGGGTGGTCGTGGCCGATATCGGCCTGCCGCATGAGGAGAGGGAATGACCCGCCGGATCGAAGCCGACGATGCGCTGCGCGCCCTGTTGGCCAAACGCGAGGATGCGCACAAATACAGCTACGGCCATGCGCTGGTGCTCTCGGGCGGCGCCGGGCGCACCGGGGCCGCGCGGCTGGCGGCACGCGCGGCGCTCCGGGTGGGCGCGGGCCTGGTGACGGTGCTCTCGCCCCAATCGGCAATGGCGGAGAATGCGGCGCAGCTTACCTCCGTGATGCTTCAGGTCCTGCCCGATTCCTATTCGCTCCGCGGCCTGATGCAGGACAAGCGGCTGAATGCGCTGCTGCTCGGCCCGGGGCTCGGGGTGCCGCGCGCGCGCGACATGGTCCCGGCGGCGCTCTGGGCGAAGCGGGCGACGGTGCTCGATGCCGATGCGCTTACGGCCTTCGCCGAGGAGCCGCGGCAACTCCTGAGCGCGCTCCACCCGGGCGTGGTCCTGACCCCGCACATGGGGGAATTCGCGCGCCTTTTCCCCAATCTGGCGGAAGCCCTGCGGGCAGGCACCCTTCCCGCCCTCGCGGCCGCGCAGCAGGCCGCGGAGCGCGCGGGCTGCACCGTGCTGCTCAAGGGGGCGGAGACAGCGATTGCTACGCCAGACGGTGCGGCGGCGGTTCATAGCGCCACGGGCGCAGAGGCGGCCCCCTGGCTTGCCACTGCGGGCTCGGGCGATGTTCTGGCGGGGCTGATCGCCGGCCTGCTGGCAAGGGGGGCCGCGCCCTTCGAGGCCGCCTGTGCAGCAAGCTGGCTGCATGCCGCGGCGGCGCGGGCCTTTGGACCCGGCCTCATCGCCGAGGATCTGCCGGAGCAGATCCCTGCGGTATTGCGCAGCATCGGCCTCTAGCCGTGGCAGTCCGCACGCGCAGTTCCTCAGGCGCGCGGCGCGGGGCTACGGGCAGGACGCCCGCTTATCGCGACAGCAGATGGCGCTGATACCCGGAACGCATCTCCGGCACCGAACGGCCACCTTGTGCCGATATGGGGCGGAACCTTTCGGACAAGTGGTGTGGGCGCGGGAGCCGGATTCTGTGGTCAAAGTGAAGGCTGGCCTAACGCCCAGGGCAGACCGATTGTCAGGGCGGCCCGAAAAAGCCGCCATAGGCGAGCTACATTTGTGCACCGAGCCCGGCGCGGGATTTTGGTTTAGAAGGGGGCCGACTTCGGTGCTGGTTGACAGGCTTGCCAACCGGTGCCGGCACGAAAATAAATCCGCACGAACGGTGGACGCGGTTCCCTGGGGAAGCCGCCTCTGAAAGCCGAGCGAACGGCAATGATAACGTATAGCTCACGGGAGCAAGGACAGACCGGTTAGCTGCGGGAAGGCGGGACGGGGGCGTATTGCGCCGCCTTCGGCGGCGCGCCCCTACGCTCAGCTGCTGATGCCGCGCAGGCGCTCCGAGCGGCGGCGCAGGAGCTCCACCGTGGTCAGCAGAAGGATGGAGATCACCACAAGGATCGTCGCTACGGCCAGGATCGCGGGGCTGATCTGTTCGCGGATACCGTTCCACATCTGACGCGGGATCGTCTGTTGCTCCGGTGCGGCGATGAACAGCACGGCCACGACTTCATCGAAGGAGGTGACGAAGGCGAAGAGCGCGCCCGACACGATACCCGGCAGGATCAGCGGCATCACCACGCGGAAGAAGGCCACGCGCGGGTTGGCGCCAAGGCTTGCGGCCGCGCGCACGAGAGACTGGTCGAAGCCCGAGAGCGTCGCCGTCACCGTGATGATGACGAAGGGGATGCCGAGCGCGGCATGCGCCATGATGATCCCGAGATAGGAGCCCGCAAGCCGCATCCAGCCGACGCCTTCGGTGGTGAGCACCGGGATCTGCGTGGCGGAGTAGAAGAAGAACATCCCCGTCGCCGAGATGATGATCGGCACGATCATCGGCGAGATCAGCACGGCCATGATCTGCTTACGGTAGGGCATTTCCGCGCGGGTCAGGCCGAGCGCTGCGATGGTGCCGAGACCGGCCGACAACAGAGTTGCGAACACACCGATGATGACAGAGTTCTTTGCTGCGCGCATCCAGGAGGCATTGGCCCAGAAATCCGCCCAGAAGGCCGCATCGCGCGGGGCCTCGGGGTTCTGCATGCCGAAGGTGATCAGCCGATCATACCAGCGCAGGCTGTAGGCGGCCGGGTCGCCGTGCAGCATCCCGGAGGAGAAGGTGAAATACGGCTCGGCATTGAAGCTGAGCGGGATCACGATGACGATCGGCGCGATCAGGAAGATGAAGATCAGGGTGCAGATCGTGAGATAGGCCACGCGCCAGGCGCGTTCGAGCGGGCTTGCATAAATGGGAAGCGCCATGATGTTCTCCTTACCCCAGCTTCATCTTGTCGATGCCGATGAGGCGGTCGTAGATCCAGAAGAAGACGAGCACGATCACCAGCAGCATCGTCGAGAGCGCCGCGGCCAGCGACCAGTTCAGCGACTTCTGCATGTGGAAGGCGATCATGTTGGAGATCATCTGCCCGTCTGCGCCGCCGACCAGGGCCGGGGTGATATAGTAGCCCATCGCCAGGATGAACACGAGCAGCCCCCCCGCCCCGACGCCCGGCAGCGTCTGCGGCAGATAGACCCGGCGGAACGCCGTCCAGGAGGTGGCCCCCAGCGAGCGCGCGGCGCGCACATAGCTCGGCGGGATCGTCTTCATCACCGAATAGAGCGGCAGGATGGTGAAGGGCAGCAGGATATGCGTCATCGCGATGATCGTGCCGACCTGATTGTACATCATGGCGAGGCGCTGATCGTCGCGCAGGATGCCGAGCCAGACCAGAAGATCATTGACCACGCCCTGCTGCTGCAGCAGCACCATCCAGGCGGTGGTCCGCACCAGGAGCGAGGTCCAGAACGGCAGCAGCACCAGGATCATCAGCAGCATCGCATGCTTCATCTTCACCGCAGAGAGCAGGAAGGCGATCGGGAAGCCCAAGAGCAGGCACAGCGCGGTGATCTGGAACGACATCACGATCGTGCGCCAGAACAGCGTCTTGTAGACCGCCTGATCGGCCGGGACGCCGACGATCTTGCCATCGGCATCGCGGGTCAGGTCCAGCGCGGCCAGGTAGAAATCGAGCGTATAGGCATGGGAGGCCGAGCGCATCGCGCGCCACAGGTTCGGATCTTCCCATTTCTTGTCGAGCGCGACGATCGCGTCCCTGAACGGCGGCTTCAGCTTGTCGGCGTTGCGCGCCGAGGAGGTGAAGAGCGAGCGCGTACCGGGCACATCGTAGTTGATGCGCGTCCCGGCGGAGCCAGCGGTCTTCTCCTCCTTCATCCGCGCGAGATCGGACGCCAGCGCCGCATAGGCGCTTTCATCAATGGCCGCGCCCTGAGGATGCTCCGAGAACCAGTCGCCAAGGGCGGGCGCCGAAGCGGAGAAGCTGTCGTTGTGGAACGACTGCACGAGCATCTGACCGATCGGCCAGATGAAGGTCACCACGATGAACAGGAACAGCGGCAGCACCAGCAGCAGCGCGCGGCGCCGGCGCACGGCCAGCGAAGCCGCAAGCGCCGCCTTCAGCGGCTTGCCGTCATCCGTAGTGAGAGAAACGGTCGCGTCGGTCATTCGGTCTTCCCCGTATGGACACGGTAATCACGGGATATGACGGACCGCCCGCCAGGGGCGGTCCGTACGGTCGCGATAGCGCTCAGATCAGCTGGCCAGCCAGGCGTTGAAGCGCTCGTTCAGCTCGGTGTCGTGATCGACCCAGAACTCGTAGGACGAGGGCAGCGCGTTGGTCAGGTTCTCCGGCGAGGTGGGCATGTAGGGGCCCATCTCGGTCTTGCCGTCTTCGAACTTGCCGACGAGCGGGGCCGAGGATCTCCGGGCCGGACCGTAGGAGATGTACTTCGCCTGATCGGCGAGCTGCTGGGTCTGGGTCGCAAAGGCGAGGTATTTCTTCGCCGCTTCCAGATGCGGAGCACCCTTCGGGATGATGTAGCCGTCATATTCATAGACCTGACCGTCGAACACGGTCTTGAACGGCTTGTTCTCGGTCACCGCCGCGGCGAAGATCCGGCCGTTGTAGGCGGTCGACATCGTGACTTCGCCATCGGCCAGCAGTTGCGGCGGCTGCGCACCGGCTTCCCACCAGACGACGTCCTTCTTGATGCTGTCGAGCTTCTTGAACGCGCGCTCGACGCCTTCCGGCGTGCCCAGAGTCTCGTAGACCTTGTCGGCGGGGACGCCATCGGCCATCAGCGCCATCTCCAGGTTCACCTTGGCGCCCTTGCGCATGCCGCGCTTGCCCGGGAACTTCGCGGTGTCGAAGAAATCGGCGATGGACGCGGGCTTGTCGCCCGGGAATTTGGTCTCGTCATAGGCGTAGATCGTCGAGAACACGATCGTGGCGACGAAGCAGTCGGTCACGGCGCCGGGCAGGAAATCATCGGCCGCCGCAGTGCCATCGGGCGCGGCCACGAGGATCGACGGGTCGATCTCTTCGGCCAGGCCTTCGTCGCACAGGCGGATGCCGTCGGCATATTCCACATCGACCACGTCATAGGTGACGTTGCCGGCCTCGACCTGCGCCTTCACCGGGGCGGCCGGGTTGTCGGCGGCCTCGGTCTTCACCGCGATCCCGGTCGCGGCGGTGAAGGGCTTCGCATAGCCTTCCACCTGGCTCTTCTCATAGGCGCCGCCCCAGGACAGGACGGTGATCTCCTCGGCCGTCGCGCCATGGGCGAGGCCAGCGGCGATCAGCGCCGTGGTGGTCAGCAGTTTCAGCTTCTTCATAATTTGCTCCCCTGTTGGGCAAAAAGACGTCTTTGCGTCATTGGTGGCCGCCGTGGCGGCAGTGCTCCGGGGCCAGTGGCCCCGGCGGATCACATCGGATCGAGCGCGCGGGCATCCTCGGGATGCCAGCCGATCTGGACCTTCTGGCCCGGCACGAGCTTGGTCTGGCCAAGCGTGTTGCGACATTTCATCACGAAATCATCGGTCCCCGCAACCTTCATGCGGGTCCGGAAAATATCGCCCATATACACGACCTCGACCACTTCGGCGTCGATCTTGTGGGCGCCCGCGGGCATCATCTCGGGCTTGAACTCGATCCGTTCGGGGCGGATCGAGACCAGCGTCTCCTGCCCGAGATGGCGGATGTTGACCGGGGTCGCGTTGATCAGTTCGCCCGTGAGCAGCCGCACGGTGCAGGCCTCGTCGCTCAGTGTCTCCACCTTCCCCGGCAGCTTGTTGTTCTCGCCGATGAACTGCGCCACGAAGCTGTTCTTCGGGCGCTCATAGAGCTCATCGGGCGGCGCCAGCTGCTGGATGCGGCCGTCGTTGAACACCGCGACGCGGTCCGACATGGTCAGCGCCTCGCCCTGATCGTGGGTCACATAGACCACGGTGATCCCGAGCCGGTCGTGCAGCGCCTTGATCTCGAACTGCATGTGCTCGCGCAGTTGCTTGTCGAGCGCGCCGAGCGGCTCGTCCATCAGCACCAGCTCCGGATCGAACACCAGCGCCCGCGCGAGCGCGATCCGCTGCTGCTGGCCGCCCGACATCTGCGCCGGGCGCCGGTTCGCGAACTTGCCCATCTGCACCATGTCGAGCGCGCGCTTCACCTTCGCCTCGCGGTCGGATTTGCCCAGCCCGCGCACTTCGAGCGGAAACGCCAGGTTCTCCGCCACCGTCATATGCGGGAACAGCGCATAGTTCTGGAACACCATGCCGATGCCGCGCTTGTGCGGCGGGACATGGTTGATATCGACGCCGTTGAGCCGGATCTCGCCGCGGGTCGCGGTTTCGAAGCCTGCGAGCATCATCAGGCAGGTGGTCTTGCCCGAACCCGACGGCCCCAGCATGGTCAGGAACTCGCCCTTGCCGATGGACAGGTTCAGATCCTTAACGACCAGACTTTCGCCATCATAGCTCTTCTGGACATGGTCGAATACGACGAATCCCTCGTCGGATGCAGCAATCGCCAAAATCGGGCTCCCCGTGATTTTTCTGGTTAGTTTTTCCCGTGAGGCAAGTTAAGCGCCCGCCCCGGAGGATTTCAACAGCGTTTTCAGAGGGCGTTGTTTGCGTGCGGCCCGGCTTTCCAAGCTGCGCAAAAACCGTCGCGATGCGACATCGCTCGTTCTTGGAACGACCAGGATGGCGCATGAAACTGACCAATTCATTTGCACCGCAGAAACGCATGCGCCGCAGCGCAGCGCCGGTTCGGTGGCCATTTTGAGAATCGTCACGGGTTTTGGCGGCGAATCGCCCGGCCGCCCGAAAAACCGATTCGATCGTGTTAGCGGCGGACATCCGGCACCGCCGGGAGGCCCCTGATGCGGTCGCACCGCCAGTCGGGCGGTGGCGCCGCGCGGCGCTTCCCGGAGCAGAGCGCCGCCCCCTTGGCGGCGATGGGCCGAGATCGCATCCGAAAGCGCGCGTGCCTGACCGCCGCCAAGGACCGCGGTCCGATCGAGTGATCCTAGCATAGATCGCGACGCGCGCCCACCGCAAGAGCACCGCTCCGGCCCCGCGGCTTTGCGGACGACAGCGCATCCATGCCGCCGCAAGCGCGGTGGCGAAACGATGGGCAATGCGGGGAGCGGGGCATTTTCGAAACTGGAGCGGGTAGCGGGAATCGAACCCGCCCCATTAGCTTGGAAGGCTAAGGCGCTACCACTACACCATACCCGCCCGTTTCGTCGGCACCTCTGGCGCCGGTGCACAGCAGATACCGAGTTTCCCGCCCCGGCGCAACCCCCGGGGCGGGCCCGGCATCCCCCCGGCCGGGCGCTCTCGTCCCCGAAATCTCGCCGGTTTCCCCGGGCTCCGAAGCGGCAGCGCCGGGCGATGTGGCCTGTAGCCACCCGCCGCACGGCTGGGCACCTGCCCCCTCGTCTGGCCCTTTCCGGGCCTCCGTCCGCAGCCAGACAAGGCAAAGGCGCCCCCTCCCGGAACTCCGCCCGAGCTGAGCCGATACGGAGGCCCTCCGCACCCGCATCCCACCGCCCGATGCGGGCAATCGCCTCAGACCCTCTCGAGAAGCAGCGCAGCCCCCTGCCCGACACCCACGCACATCGTTGCCAGCCCGTAGCGCGCCGCGCCCCGGCGCATCTGCAGCGCCGCCGCCCCCGCGATCCGCGCCCCCGACATGCCGAGCGGATGGCCGAGCGCGATGGCCCCGCCATTCGGGTTCACCCGCGGATCGTCATCTGCCAACCCGAGGCCGCGGGTGACGGCGAGCGCCTGCGCGGCGAAGGCTTCGTTCAGCTCGATCACCCCGAGCGCATCGAGCCCGATCCCCGCCTTTGCCAGCAGCTTGCGCACCGCGGGCACCGGCCCGTAGCCCATCACCCGCGGCGCAACACCGGCCGCGGCCGCCCCGGCGATGCGCGCGATCGGGCTCAGGCCATGGCGCCGCGCCGCCGCGGCCGAAGCCACGATCAGCGCCGCCGCCCCGTCGTTCACCCCCGACGCATTTCCCGCCGTGACCGAGCCATCCGGCCGCGTGATCGGCCTCAGCCGGCCCAGATCCTCCAGCGTGGTCGCGCGGGGATGTTCGTCCTGCACGACCTCCATGCTCCTGCCGCGGCCCAGAGGCACCGCCACCGGCACGATCTCGGCGGCAAAGCGGCCGGTTTCCTGTGCGGCCGCCGCCCGCTCCTGCGAGCGCAGCGCGAAGGCATCCTGATCCGCGCGCGAGATCGAATAGGCATCGGCCAGGTTCTGCGCCGTCTCGGGCATGGAATCGGTGCCATAGGCCGCCGCCATCTTCGGGTTCACGAAGCGCCAGCCAATGGTGGTATCATGCACCTCCATAGCCCGCCCCCAGGCCGTGGCGGATTTCGGCATCACGAAAGGCGCGCGGCTCAGGCTCTCGCCCCCGGCCGCAATCGCGCGGTCGCCCGCGCCCGCCTGCACCGCGCGCGCCGCCGCCGCCACCGCCTCCAGCCCCGAGCCGCACAGCCGGTTCACCGTCACCCCCGGCACCGTTTCGGGCAGGCCCGCGAGCAGCAACGCCATCCGCGCGACGTTGCGGTTGTCCTCCCCGGCCTGATTGGCACAGCCCATCCAGACTTCCTCGATGGCCGCCGGATCGAGCCCCGGGTTGCGCGCCAGCAGCGCGGCGAGCGGGATTGCCGCGAGATCGTCGGTGCGCACGGGCGCCAGCGCGCCGCCGTAGCGCCCGATCGGGGTGCGGATATAATCGCAGATGAAAGCATCGGTCATGATATCCTCGTCAGATAGGCCAGGCCGTGCGGCCACTGTCGGTCGTGCGGCGCAGGATCTCGGGCAGCGCCCAGGAGAGCGGATCCTCGGCCGCAAGCGCCTCGATCCGGCCGCGGATCGCGCTCAGGCCGATGCGCTCTGCGTAATGCATCGGCCCGCCGCGCCAGCGCGGAAAGCCGTAGCCATGCACCAGCACCAGGTCGATATCGGCGGGCGCGGCGGCAATCCCCTCCTCGAGGATGCGCGCGCCCTCCTCGATCATCGCGGTGATCGCGCGATCGGTAATCTCCGCATCGGAGAAGCTGCGCCGCGTGATCCCGACGCGCGCGCTTTCCTTCCGCACGATCGCATCGACGAGGGCCGATGGCGCGGCCTTGCCCCCCGTATAGTCGTACCAGCCGGCCCCGGTCTTGCGCCCGAGCCGCCCGGTCTCCTCTACGATCCGGTCCGCGATGGGAATGTAGCGAAACCCGGGCTTCGTGGCCCAGCCCAGCCGCTTGCGATTGGCGTGCGCAATCTCGAGCCCCGACAGATCCTGCACTTCATAAGGCCCCATCGCCATGCCGAAGCCGCGCAGGGCGGCATCGACCTGCGCAGGCCACGCGCCCTCGATCAGCATCACATCGCAGGCCTGCCGGTAGCGGGTCAGGATCCGGTTGCCAATGAAACCATCGCAGACCCCGGCGGGCACGGCGATCTTCTTCAGCCGCGCCGTCAGCCGCAGCACCGTCTCCAGCGTTTGCGGCGTGGACGCCGCAGCCCGGATCACCTCCACCAGCTTCATCACATGCGCCGGGCTGAAGAAATGCAGCCCGAGGAAACGGCCGGGGTTGCGCAGCCCCGCGGCGATCAGGTCGGGGTTCAGATAGGAGGTATTGGTGGCCAGGATCGCGGTTTCGGGCAGCGCCGCATCAAGCGCCGTAAACACCTGTCGCTTCACCGCCAGATCCTCGAACACCGCCTCGATCGCGATCTGCGCGGGCGGCAGGGCGCCATAGCCCGCGTGGATGCTGTGGCGCGGGGACTGGGGGGCATGGGCCGCCTCGGGGGTGGTTTTGCCGCGCGCCACGGCCTCGGCATAGAGCCGCGCGACAGCCGCCCGCGCCCGCTCCGCTCCGGCCTGATCCGTCTCCACCAGTGCCACAGACAGCCCCGCACCCGCCAGCGCATAGGTGATCGCTGCCCCCATCTGGCCGCCGCCCACGACCACCGCCTGCGCGATATCCGCCCCGCCGGAGCGCCCGCGCGCCATCGCCGCGCGCTCCGCAAAGAAGACATGGCGCAGGGCCGCGGCCTGATCGGAGGCCTTCAGCTCCAGGAAGGTCGCGCGCTCCAGCGCGAGGCCTTCGGGCAGCGCGAGGCGGGCGCTGGCCGCAACGAGATCGATGGCGCGGCCCGGTGCCTCCTGCCCGCGGGCGCGCCGCGCCGCCAGGGCCCGGGCCGCCGTAACAGCCTCCGGATCTGCAGCCGGCGCGGGCATCGCCCCGGTTGCGGGGCGCGCGGGCAGCTCAATATTGCGCGCGCCCGCGCAGGGGTCTTCGGCCAGCGCATCGACGAGGCCGAGGCGCAGCGCTTCTGCCGCCGCGATCACCCGGCCCTCCGGGATCAGCGCGAGCGCAGGGCCAAGCCCGATCAGCCGCGGCAGGCGCTGCGTGCCGCCTGCCCCCGGCACCACGCCCAGCGTCACCTCGGGCAGGCCGAGCGTTGCGCCCGGCGCCGCCACCCGCGCCGCACAGGCCAGCGCCAGCTCCAGCCCGCCGCCAAGCGCAGCCCCGTTGATCGCGGCCACGACCGGCACCGCGAAACCCTCGATCCGCGCCACGACATCGGGCAGATGCGGGGGCTGCGGCGGCGCGTCGAATTCCCGCGCATCGGCCCCGGCAATGAAGGCCCGCCCGGCCCCGGTCAGGACGACGCGCGCCGCCCCCGCCGCTTCGGCGGCATCCAGCGCCGCCATCAACCCCGCGCGCACCGCCTGCGACGTCACATTGAAGGGCGGGTTGTCTATGGTGATCAGCGCCGTGGCGCCATCATGCGAAAAGCGGACCGGATCGGTCATGAAACCTCCTGAGCGGACGACCACGCCACAAAGGGCGCGGGGACGGATCGGCAGGGCGCGCCTCCCATGGCGACGCTTCGCCGCGATGGGAGCGGGCCATCTGTGGCGCGCCAGCAGGGATAGCGGGCCGCCCCCGTGCAGCCGGCGCACGGAGCCGGGCTGTTGCGCCCGGGCGCGAAACGCGGCCCTGCACCGCGCTCATTTCTGCGCGGCCTCGTATTCGGCCTTGAGCTCGTTGCGCAGCGCGAATTTCTGGATCTTGCCAGAGGCGGTCGAGGGCAGCTTCTCGCGCAGCTCCAGCCGCTCGGGGAAATACTTGCGGGCCAGGTGCTGCGCCTCCAGAAACGCCGCCATCCCGGCGAAATCGATGCCCTGCCCCGGTTTCGCCACGATGAAGGCGCAGGCCCGTTCGCCCAGGCGCGCATCCGGATAGGCGACGATTGCCACCTGCTGTACGGCCGGGTGCTTGTAGAGCAGCGCCTCTACCTCTACGACCGGAATATTCTCCGCGCCGCGGATGATCACGTCCTTGGAGCGGCCACAGATGCGGATATAGCCCTGCGCATCCATCCGCGCGATGTCGCCGGTATCGAACCAGCCCTCGGCATCGGTGTTGTTCCACTGCGGGCGCTTCAGATAGCCGCCGAAATTGGAGCAGCCGCGCACATAGAGCTCGCCCTCATGGCCCGCGGGCACCGGCTGGCCATCCGCCCCGCGGATCTGCAGCTCCATCCCGGGCAGCACGCTGCCATCGGTATGGATCGAACGCTCCTCCGGATCCGCCGGCGAAACCAGAGCCAGACAGATTCACCGAAGGCCCGATCAATTAAATCCAGGGAGTGAAAATCAAGGGTCAGGATCTATTGAGTTCCGGGTATCGGCCTGTTTCACGGCCCGACAATCGGGCGCGGGCCATGTCTGATGTTTTCTGGCTGACGGATGCGCAGATGGCGCGTCTTTTTCCCTTCTTTCCAAGGTCCCACGGCAAACCTCACGTCGACGACCGACGCGTGCTGAGTTGGATTATCTTCATCAATCGTATTGAGTTGCGCTGGCGGGGCGCCCCGAAAACCTATGGGCCACACAAAACGTTCTACGGCCGTTGGAGGCGCTGGAACGACAAGGCTGTCTTCGCCCGGACAATGGCCGGTCCGGCCGCTGAGCACGGCGAGAAGATGACCCTGATGATCGACGCGCCCACCTCACGGCCCATCGGACAGTGCCAGCATGGGCATGAAGAAGGCGGGCGTGCGTGCCTGATCGGCCGGAATAAAGTCATGAGCACCAAGCGGCACGCCATCTGCGACAGCCAGGGCCAACCACTCGGCCTGCTCCTCACCGCTGGACACGCCAGCGGCACCATCGGGGCGCGGGCACTCCCGTCCAGCCTGCCGAAGGTAAACCGGTTGCTCGGGGGGCCGGGGCAATGACGCCGACAGGTTCAGCCAAGCATCTCAAAATAAGACATGCCTGCATTCCGGGTGGCACACACTGCAAGAAGACCGTGAAATACGACAAGCGCCGTTTCGAGCTGCATCGAGATCAGTTCGCGCGCTCAGGGATCGGAGGCCCGTAGCGACCCGCTCCGACCGATGCCCGAAAGCCTTCCCGCCATCGCACGCGCAGAAGCCGGAATCTATTGGCCAGGAGCCCTGCCCCTAAAAAAACAGGTTCCGACCGTGCAGCACGCACCCTTACCGCAGCCACGAACATCGAAGCGCCATTCATGGAAGTGGTGATTTCTTCCTCGGGCTGGTTGCTATGCGGGCGCGCATCTGCCTGGATTGGCGCGGAAAGCACCGCGAATTCAAAGGGGAACCTGGCTTTCAGGCGGCACTGCCGAACCCGGGTGCAGGCATGGCCTAAGTCGGAACCGTGACGATTTCCCTCACAGGCGGTGTGCACGAAAAAAGAAAGTTTTCTCGCATCGGCACAAGGTCAGGGAAATGGTGGGGCGGGAGGGGATCGAACCCCCGACCAACACGGTGTAAACGTGCCGCTCTACCGCTGAGCTACCGCCCCGTTCAGGACCCGCTGCATATCCGGCCGCGGCTTCCTCCGGCGCCGAGCCGACCATGACGCCGTCCCCGGAACCGCGCCGGAGGATGTCTCCGGCCCCGGTTCCATAGCCAATCGCGCCGCGCGTGGCAAGCCTCAGATGCCGTCGTCGACCGGCTCGAAGGCCTGCGCCCGGGCCCGGCGCCAGCGCTGCAGATAGCCGAAGCGGTCATCATCCTCGCGCAGCAGGAAGCCGATCGGCATGTAGGGATAGACCTCATCGCCCACCACCATGTTGCGATCCTTCTCGCGCATGATGAAATGCTGCGGCATGAACTTGCCCGGATGGTCGAGCCCCGCCGCTCCGGTCATCTCCGCCAGCGCCTTCAGCGTGTTGCGGTGGAAATTCGTGACCCGCGTCGCCTTGTCGGGCACCACCAGCGCGCGCTGGCGGCGTTTGTCCTGGGTCGCGACGCCCACTGGGCAGCGATTGGTGTGGCACGATTGCGCCTGGATGCAGCCGACCGCGAACATGAAGCCGCGCGCTGAATTCGCCCAGTCCGCGCCGAGCGCCAGCACCTTGGCGATGTCGAAAGCCGAAATCAGCTTGCCCGAGGCCCCGAGCCGGATCCGGTGCCGCAGGCCCGCGCCGCGCAGCGTGTTGTGCGCGAAGGTCAGCCCTTCGATCAGCGGCATCCCCATATGGTTGGCGAATTCCTGCGGGGCGGCGCCGGTGCCCCCCTCCTTGCCGTCCACCACGATGAAATCCGGGGTGATGCCGGTCTCGATCATGGCTTTGACCATGCACATGAACTCGCGCCGATGACCGATGCAGAGCTTGAAGCCCACGGGCTTGCCCTTCGACAGCTCCCGGAGCTGCGCGATGAACTGCATCATCTCCAGCGGTGTGGAGAAAGCCGAATGCGACGGCGGCGAGATACAATCCACGCCGAGCGGCACCCCGCGCGCCTCGGCAATCTCGGGGCTCACCTTGGCCGCGGGCAGGATCCCGCCGTGGCCGGGCTTCGCGCCCTGGCTCAGCTTGATCTCGATCATCTTGATCTGCGGATCGGCCGCGAGTGTCGCGAAGCGCTCCGGGCTGAAGCTGCCATCGTCGTTGCGGCAGCCGAAATAGCCCGAGCCGATCTCGTAGATCAGATCGCCGCCGCCCTGCCGGTGATAGCGCGAAATCCCGCCCTCGCCCGTGTCATGGGCGAATCCGCCCGCCTTCGCCCCGGTGTTCAGCGCGAGGATCGCATTGGCCGAGAGCGCCCCGAAGGACATCGCCGAGATATTGTAGATCGAGAGATCATAGGGCTGCAGGCAATCGGGCCCGCCGACGCGCACGCGAAAATCGGTATCAGTGATATGCTTCGGCCGGATCGAATGGGTGAGCCACTGATAGCCCGAATCGTAGATCCGCTGCGTGGTCCCGAAGGGGCGCGCGGCCTCGATGTTCTTCGCGCGCTGATACACGAGAGAGCGTTCATCGCGCGAGAACGGCTCCTCATCGGCGTCGCTCTCGATCAGGTACTGGCGGATCTCGGGGCGGATTTCCTCGAACATGAAGCGCAGGTGGCCCAGGATCGGATAATTGCGCAGGATCGAATGCCGGGTCTGGATCAGGTCGTAGACGCCGAGCGCGGAGAGCAGCCCGAACAGGATCGCGAGCGGGAACAGCCAGCCCCACCACGCCATGCCCGACAGGCAGACCAGCGTCAGGATCATCGCCGCGCCCAGCACCGAATACCGCAGGTATCGCGAAATCATGGCCAACCTCCTCCGATCGTGGCGCGGGCCACCCTGGCACGCAAACCTTCCGTTTCGATGAAACCTTCAGGCCGGATTGTGCCGGCGGAACCGCAGCGAGGACAGGAACGACAGCCCGATCAGCGTGGCGCCCAGAAGGCCGGTGATGACCTCGGGCACATGGATCAGCGTCTGCGCAAACATCACCAGCGCCAGGATCAGCACCGACCAGAACGCCCCGTTTTCCAGGTAGCGGAACTGCGCCAGCGTGTTGCGCTCCACCAGCATGATCGTCATCGAGCGCACATACATCGCCCCGATTCCAAGGCCGATGGCGATCAGGAACAGGTTCTGCGTCAGGGCGAAGGCGCCGATCACGCCATCGAAGCTGAACGACGCATCGAGCACCTCCAGATAGAGGAAAGCACCGATCCCCCCCTTGGCGGCGTCCGACGCGAGCGCGGCGCGGTCCAGCACCTGGCCCAGCACCTCCACGCCGAGGAAGGTCACCAGCCCGGCGATGGCGGAGAACAGGAAGGTGTTCTCGGTGGCCGGCGGCAGGATCCAGGTGAAGACCATCACCAGGAGCAGCACGAAGCCGATCTCGAGCCCGCGAATGGAGGCGCAGGCGCGCAGGCGCCGCTCCAGCGCGGCGATCCAGTCCACTTCCTTCTCGCCATCCACGAAATAGCTCAGCGCCACCATCATCAGGAAGGCGCCGCCAAAGGCCGCGATCGAGACATGCGCCTCGCCGATGATCCGCGCATATTCGGCGGGCTGCGTGGCTGCGAGGCGGATCGCCTCCACCGGTCCGATCTTGGCCGCGATCACCACCACGAGGAGCGGGAAGACGATGCGCATGCCGAAGACCGCGATCACGATCCCCCAGGTGAGGAACCGGTGCTGCCACTTGTGGCTCATCTCGCGCAGCCGGTTGGCGTTGACGATGGCATTGTCGAAGGAGAGCGAGATTTCCAGCACCGCGAGGATACCCGCGATCAGCAGGAACGACATCGTCCCCGCCAGATTGCCCGAATAGGCCCAGCCGAGCCAGCCCGAGAGCACCAGCCCCGCGAAGGTGAAGGCGAAGGCGCCGCCGAAATATTTCAATGTGGTTTGCATGCGCCGGCCTCCGATTTCCGCTCAGCTCAGAGCGCCACATAAGCCCGCAGCCCCCGCGCCGCAAGGCAGCGATGCCCGGCTTTGGCCGGACGTGCCGGCCCCGCCACAGGGCGCGCTCACTTCAGCCCGGCCAGCGCGAGCCAGTCGCGGATGCGCTCCTGCGCGCGGCGGGTCTCGCCGCCGAGGTCGATGATCTCGAAGACCGAATGGCCACGCAGATGCACGCGGTCGCCCTCGATCCAGAGGTTGGTGATATCGGGCAGGCCGATGAGCGAGCTGCGCGTCACCAGCGTCACCAGCCCTTCGTCGGCATCGCCCTCCAGAAGCTCGGTCTGGCCATTCGCAAGCGCAATCTTGATCAGGTCGGAGAGCGCGGCCTTCGGCGCGGGCACTTGGCGCACCGCCTCGAACCCCTCCGGATCCGGCCAGTCGCCGATATCGCGCGCGCCCGCCCCCATCCGGTGCACCACATCGGCCGAAATCGGCGCGAAACGGACCCACAGCCCCAGCCCACACAGCACGGCGAGCGCAAGGAGTGCGAGCCAGCGCCCCTTCATGCGCCGCCGCGGCGCGTCCAGCCGTAGAGCGCGATCAGTTCCATCGCGACATGGGCCCCCGCCACCGCCGTGGCCCCGGTGGTATCGTAGGGCGGCGAGACTTCCACCACATCGCCCCCGACCAGGTTCACCCCCGCGAGGCCGCGCAGGATTGCCGCCGCCTGCCAGGAGGCGAGCCCGCCCCAGACCGGCGTGCCGGTGCCGGGCGCGAAGGCCGGGTCCAGGCAGTCGATATCGAAGGTGATATAGGTTGGCCGGTCCCCCACCACATCGCGGATACGCCGGACGGTATCGGCCACGCCCGCCTGATGCACGAAGGGCGCATCGAGGATCGTCACGCCCAGCGTATCGGGGTTGTCGGTGCGGATACCCACGGAAACCGTGGTCGCGGCCTCCACCACCCCGGTGCGGAGCGCCTTGTAGAGGAAGGTGCCATGGTCGATCCGGCTCATGTCGTCATCGGCCCAGGTGTCGGAATGGGCGTCGAACTGGATCAGCGCCACCGGCCCGAATTTCTCGGCATAGGCGCGCAGGATCGGCAGGGTGATGAAATGGTCGCCCCCGAGGGTCACGGTGCCCGCGCCGGCCGCCAGGATCCCGGCGATATGCTGCTGCACCCGGTCCGGGAAGGAGGCGGTATGGGCATAGTCGAAGGCGACATCGCCGTAATCCACCACGCTCAGCTCCGAAAGCGGATCGTAGCCCCAGCCATAGGGCGCATCGAAGGCCTGCAGCGTGGAGGCCTCGCGGATCGCGCGCGGCCCGAAGCGGGTGCCGGGGCGGTGCGTCACCGCCTGATCGAAGGGCACGCCCGTCACCACCAGATCGACCCCGGCGAGATCCTTGGAATAGGCCCGGCGCAGGAAGCTCACGGCACCGCCGAAGGCATTCTCATAGGCAAGGCCGCGCCGGTCCGTCCGGGTGAAGGCCATGTCGATCTGATGCTTCGCGTCTTCGAGCGCCATGCACGTCTCCTGTTTTGGCCAGAACTGACCTGCTCCCGCTCAAAGGTCAAGCATTGCAAAGCTGACGCGGAGGCAACCGGGGCCCGCGCAGCGGCGGCGATTCTCACGTTTTCATGATCTGCATCAAATCATGCGCTCCGCATGCCGGTTATCCTGCGTCAAATCGAAGGGGGATTCATGCGACTGACGATCCGAACCAACCTTGCCATGCGCACGCTGATGTTCTGTGCCGTCAACAATGGCCGGATCGTGCGCAAGCACGACGTTGCCGCCGCCTGCAACGCCTCCGAAAACCATCTGGCGCAGGTGGTGAACACGCTCGCGCAGGAGGGCTTCATCGAAACCCAGCGGGGCCGCGCGGGGGGGCTGCGGCTGGCACGGCCGATGGCGGATATTTCGGTGGGCGAAGTGCTGCGCAGCTTCGAGGGCGCCCTGCCCTTCGCCGAATGCTTCGATCCGGAGGCGAATACCTGCCCGCTGCGCGACGCCTGCCTGCTGCGCGATGCGCTGCAACAGGCGGTGGAGGCGTTCTATGCCACGCTCGACCGCTGGTCTCTCGCGGATCTGGTTGCGGATAACGCGGCGCTGGACCGGCTGCTGCACCTTTCGGGCGCCCGCAGCCTGCGGATCTGTGGCACCGCGGAGGCCGCGTCCCTGCGCCCGCCGCAGCACCCCGGCGCCCCCAGCATGGCAGAATTGTAACATCCCCGCGAGGCATGGCGGCGGCCCGCCTGCGGCGGCTTGACGCATCGGGCCTGCCGTCATACCTGCCCATTCACGTCGCGACTTTTCAAACAGCCTCATAATGAGGCAAGCGCGGCGCGACATGAGGCATGTGATGCAACATTCGCAACAGATGGGCGCGCAAGAGAGCGCGCAGCCTGCCCAGCAGCCGGGCGCGCAGATGGCCCCCGCGGCGCAGCAGCAGGCGCAGACCGCCAAGCCCGCACAGCAAGGTGGCGTCCGTTTCCAGGACTGGGCAGCGATCTGATCGCCCTCCGGCGGGGCCATGCGGCCTTGCGGATTGCCATGGGACAGACGAGACTGCGGTGACACGCCGAGGTCCGCCATGCCACGCCCCATCACAGAGATATCCGGGATCGGCCCCGCAACGGCCGAAGGATTTGCGCGCGCCGGCATCACCGATGCCGATGCGCTGATTGCCATGGGCGCGGATGCCGCCTATGCCGCCTGGCTCGCCGCCGGCAACCCTCCCCATTTCATCGGCTACTATGCGCTGGTCATGACCCTGCAGGGCCGGCCCTGGAACGATTGCCGCGGCGCCGAGAAGGCCGCCCTGCGCAGCCGGTTCGACGCGATGAAGGCCCGCACGAACAGCGGCATGGAAAAGGGCCGCCTCCCGATGGAAGCGGCCCTCGATCTGATCGGGGTGGGGGTGCGGCGTTAGCCGACCAGTTCCAGGCCCGAGAAGAAGAACGCGATTTCCTGCGCGGCGGTTTCGGGCGCATCCGAACCATGGACCGAGTTCTCGCCGACGGAGAGCGCGAATTCCTTGCGGATGGTGCCATCGGCGGCTTGCGCCGGGTTGGTCGCGCCCATCACTTCACGGTTCTTCGCGATCGCGCCTTCGCCTTCCAGCACCTGCACGACGACCGGCTCCGAAGCCATGAATTCGACCAGCTCGCCGTAGAACGGGCGGTCCTTGTGGACTTCGTAGAACTTGCCAGCCTGCTCGGCCGAGAGCTTCAGGCGCTTCTGCGCGACGATACGCAGGCCCGCTTCTTCGAATTTCGCGTTGATCTTGCCGGTCAGGTTGCGGCGGGTCGCATCGGGTTTGATGATGCTGAGGGTACGTTCGATGGCCATGAGGGAAGCCTTTCCAATGAAAATACCGGCTCTGTCCGTCCGGTCAGGTTTTACGCTGCGCCTGCTAGCATGGCCGAAGAACCTTGAAAACCCCCGCGCAACGCAGCGTGCCAGAATGTGCGCCGCACCGCCTGCCCGGCCGCGCGATCGGCGTTGACGCGGGCGATGGCCTCGGGCAGGACTGCGGCATGCTGAAGATATCCGACATTTCCTACGCGGTCGAGGGCCGCCCGCTGTTCGATCAGGCCTCGGCGGTGATCCCGGACGGGCACAAGGTGGGCCTGGTGGGCGCGAATGGCGCGGGCAAGACCACGCTGTTCCGGCTGATCCGGGGCGAGCTCGCGCTGGAATCGGGCGAGATCAGCCTGCCTGCGCGCGCGCGCATCGGCGGCGTCGCGCAGGAGGTGCCCTCTTCGTCGAAGACGCTGCTCGACACCGTGCTCGAGGCCGATACCGAGCGCAGCGCGCTGATGGCGGAGGCTGCAGGCGCCACCGACCCGCACCGCATCGCCGAGATCCAGACCCGGCTCGCCGATATCGACGCCTGGTCCGCCGAGGGGCGCGCTTCGGCGATCCTGAAGGGGCTCGGGTTTGACGCGCAGGCGCAGCTGCGGCCCTGTTCGGATTTCTCGGGCGGCTGGCGGATGCGGGTGGCGCTGGCGGGGGTGCTGTTTGCGCAGCCCGACCTGCTCCTGCTCGACGAGCCGACGAACTACCTCGATCTGGAAGGCGCGCTCTGGCTCGAAAGCTATCTGGCGAAATATCCGCATACCGTCATCATCATCTCGCACGACCGCGAGCTGCTGAACCGCGCGGTGGGCTCGATCCTGCATCTGGAGAACCGCAAGCTCACGCTCTGGAACGGCCCCTACGACCAGTTCGCCCGGCTGCGCGCCGCGCAACGCGCCAATCAGGCCGCCGAGGCCAAGAAGCAGGAGGCGCGCCGCGCCCATCTGCAGAGCTTCGTGGACCGCTTCCGCGCCAAGGCCAGCAAGGCCGTGCAGGCGCAGGCGCGGGTGAAGATGCTGGAGAAGATGGAGCCGATCACCGCGCCCGAGGAGGCCGCGAAGGTGGCCTTCACCTTCCCCGCGCCAGAGCAGCTCTCGCCGCCGATCATCGCGCTGGAAGGCGCATCTGTGGGCTATGACGCGCCGGTGCTGCGGCGGCTGACCCTGCGCATCGATCAGGACGACCGGATCGCGCTTCTGGGCCGGAATGGTCAGGGGAAATCCACGCTTTCCAAGCTTTTGGCCGGAAAACTTCAGGTGATGGATGGTGCCATCACCCGCTCCTCGCGGCTGCGGATCGGCTATTTCGCGCAGCATCAGGTCGATGAGCTGGACCTGAACGCGACGCCGCTGGTGCATTTGCAGCGCCTGCGGCCAGAGGAGCACCAGTCCAAGCTGCGCGCGCGGCTGGCGGGCTTCGGGCTGTTGGCCGATCAGGCCGAAACCGTGGTGAAGAAGCTCTCGGGCGGGCAGAAGGCGCGGCTGTCTTTGTTGCTGAGCACGCTCGAGGCGCCACATCTGCTGATCCTCGACGAGCCGACCAACCACCTCGACATCGAGAGCCGCGAGGCGCTGGTCGAGGCGCTGACCGCCTATACCGGCGCCGTGGTTCTGGTGAGCCACGACATGCACCTCCTGGGCATGGTCGCGGACCGGCTCTGGCTGGTGAAGGGCGGCCAGGTGGCACCCTATCAGGGCGACCTGGAGCAATACCGCGCGGAGCTTCTGGCCGGCGAGCCGGCCGAGCGCGCGGCACCGAAGAAAGACAAGCCCGCGAAGCCCTCGCGCGATGCGATCCTTGCGCTGCGCGCCGAGGCCCGCAAATGCGAGGAGCGGGTGGGCAAGCTCGCGGAAATGCTGGAAAAGCTGGATGAGAAGCTGGCCGATCCGGGGCTTTACGAGGCCGCGCGCGCGGCGGAGCGCGACAAATGGCTGCTGAAGCATGCCGAGGCGCGCGATGCGATGAGCCGCGCCGAAGAGCTGTGGATGCAGGCGCTGGAAGCGCTGGAGACCGCGGAGGCGAGCTGATGCCGCGCCTCCGCTTCGATGCGCAACGGATTGATAGGTAAGAAAATGGCACGCAAGATCATCATCGACACCGACCCCGGGCAGGATGACGCGGTCGCCCTTCTGCTCGCGCTGGCGAGCCCGGAGCTGGAGGTTCTGGGCATCACCTGCGTGGCCGGGAACGTGCCGCTGCCGCTCACGACCCGGAATGCGCGGATCGTGGCAGAGCTCGCCGGGAAGCCGGTGCGGGTGTTCGCGGGCTGCGAGGCGCCGATGCAGCGCCCGCTGGTGACGGCGGAGGCCGTGCATGGCAAGACCGGCCTCGATGGCGCGGACCTGCCGGAGCCGACGCGGCCTCTGGCCCCCGGCCATGCGGTGGATTTCATCATCGACACCCTGCGCGCCGAAGCCCCCGGCACGGTGACGCTGTGCCCGCTCGGGCCGCTCACCAATATCGCCACCGCACTCACCCGCGCCCCCGACATTGCCGCGCGGATCCGGCAGATCGTGCTGATGGGCGGCGCCTATTTCGAGGTGGGAAATATCACCCCGGCCGCCGAATTCAACATTTACGTCGACCCGGAAGCGGCTGATATCGTGATGAAAAGCGGTATCGATCTGATCATGGCTTCGCTCGACGTCACACACAAGGTCCTCACCACCCGGGCACGGGTGGAGGCGATCCGCGCGATCGGCACCCGGGTCGGCTCCGTGGTGGCGGACTGGCTCGGCTTCTTCGAGCGTTTCGACGAGGCGAAATACGGCACCGAAGGCGCGCCCCTGCACGACCCCTGCGTCATCGCCTGGCTGCTGCGCCCGGAGCTGTTCTCCGGCCGCCGGATCAACGTGGAGGTCGAAACCGCCTCGCCCCTGACACTGGGGATGACCGTGGCCGACTGGTGGCGCGTCACCGACCGCGCGCCGAACGCGACCTTCCTCGGCGGCGTCGATGCCGAAGGCTTCTACACATTGCTGACCGAACGGTTGGCCCGGCTGTAACCGCACCCTATATTCGGGGCAAGGAGACCGCGATGACCCTGCCCTTCGACAATTCCTATGCCCGGCTGCCGGAGCGGTTTTATGCGCGCCAGGCGCCGGTGCCGGTGCGCGCTCCGGCGCCGATCAGCGTGAACCGGGCGCTGGCCGAGCGTCTGGGGCTCGACGCGGACTGGCTGGAAAGCCCGGAAGGCACCGCGGCCCTGGCCGGGAATGCCGTGCCCGAAGGCGCCGCACCGCTGGCGCAGGCCTATGCCGGGCATCAGTTCGGCGGCTGGGTGCCGCAGCTCGGCGATGGCCGCGCGATCCTGCTTGGCGAGGTGCTGGCGCCCGACGGGTTGCGCTTCGATATCCAGCTGAAGGGCGCGGGCCAGACCCCGTTTTCCCGCCGGGGAGACGGGCGGGCCTGGCTCGGGCCGGTGTTGCGCGAATATATCGTCTCGGAGGCGATGGCGGCGCTCGGCGTGCCGACCACGCGCGCCCTCGCCGCGGTCAGCACAGGCGAGCAGATCCTGCGCGATGGCTTCCTGCGCCCGGGCGCGGTTCTGGCCCGGGTGGCGGCCAGCCATATCCGCGTCGGGACCTTCCAGTATTTTGCGGCCCGCGGCGATGCAGAGGCGCTCGGGCTGCTGGTCGATCACGTCATCGCCCGGCATTACCCGGCAGCGCGCGGCCCGCTCGGGCTGCTGCAGGCGGTGGTCGCGGCGCAGGCGCGCCTGATTGCGGCCTGGATGTCCTTCGGCTTCATCCACGGCGTGATGAACACCGACAATATGGCGGTTTCGGGCGAAACCATCGACTATGGCCCCTGCGCCTTCATGGACGGTTATCACCCGGATACGGTCTTCTCCTCGATCGACCAGTATGGCCGCTATGCCTATGCGAACCAGCCGCAGATCGCGGCCTGGAACCTCGCGCAATTCGCGACCTGCCTGCTGCCGCTGATGGGCGAACGCGAGGCCGCCGTGGCGGCCGCGACCGAGGCCGTGCATGGCTTCGCCCCCGCGTTCCAGGGCGCGTGGCTGCGCCGGTTCGGCCGCAAGATCGGCCTGAGCGCCGCCACGAAGGCCGACCTGCCGCTGATCGAAAGCCTGCTCGGCCGGATGGCCACGGAGCGCGCCGATTTCACCCGCACTTTCCACGGCCTCAGCACCGGGAAGGCGCGCGACGAATTCACCGATCCCGCCGCCTTCGACAGCTGGGAGCCCGCCTGGCGCGCACGGATTGCAGGCGAGCCCGCTGGGGTGATGGCGGCCGCAAACCCGGTCCGGATCCCGCGCAATCACCGCATCGAACAGGCGATCACCGCGGCGGTCGAGGGCGATTTCGCCCCGTTCCACCGGCTGAATGCTGCGCTGGCCGATCCGTTCCGGCCGGATCCGGATTTCGCCGCCTTCGAGGCCGCGCCATGGCCCGAGGAAGCCGTGCAGCGCACCTTCTGCGGAACCTGAACTATGATCCGCAACCATCGGAAAACATGACGTTCCGTATCGCCTCATACAATCTGCACAAATGCGTCGGCACCGACGGGATCCGGGATCCAGAGCGGGTGCTGAGCGTGATCAACGCGCTCTCTGCCGATGTGGTCGCGCTGCAGGAGGTGGACCGGCGCATGGGCCAGCGGCCCTCCGCGCTGCCGCCCGGGCTGATCGAGCGCGAGACCGATTTCCGGCTGGCGGACCTGCCGCGTACGGGGCCGGAGTCGCTCGGCTGGCATGGGCAGGCGGTGCTGGTGCGCAAGGGCACGCATGTGCTTGAAGCCTCAGGGTTCGAGCTGCCGGGGCTGGAGCCGCGCGGCGCGCTGCGGCTGCGGATCGAGCCCGAAAGCGGGGTGCCGTTCGTGCTCGTGGCCGCGCATCTGGGCCTGCGCCGGGCGGACCGGCGCGCGCAATGGAGCCGCATCGCGCGCGAGATGATTGCCGCCGCAAGCCCCGCGCTCGCGATTGGCGATTTCAACGAATGGTCCGCGCGCCACGGCTTCGAGACGCTGAGCGGCTTCGACGTGCATGCCCCGGGCCCGAGCTTCCCCGCCCGCGCCCCGATCGGGCGGCTGGACCGGCTCGTCACCGGGCCGGGGCTGCGGGTGCTGCGGATGGGGGTGTTTGACAGTGTCCTCGCCCGGCGCGCCTCCGATCACCTGCCGATCTGGGCCGATCTGAGCGCCCAGCCCGCCCTGCCGCCCCCCGGCTGAGCCGCGCAATTGTGCCCGGCACAATCGGGCGCTGGACCGGCCTTCGCGCATGAGGCAAACCGGGGGGACTACCCTGGGGGAATGCATGGAAAACCTGCGCGGCAGCCTGCTGATGGTCGCCTCGATGCTGGCCTTCGCGCTGGAAGACATGTTCATCAAGAGCCTGAGCGAGACCCTGTCGACCGGGCAGATCCTGCTCTCGATCGGCGGGCCCGGCGCGCTCATTTTCGCCATCGCCACCATGGCCAGCGGCCGCAGCCTGCGCGACCGCGCGCTCTATACGGTGCCGGTGCTGCTGCGCTCCTTCTCGGAGCTGGCAACCGCCATCCTCTACATCACCGCGCTCGCGTTCATCCCGCTGGCGCAGGCCTCCGCGATTCAGCAGGCGACGCCCCTCGCCGTGACCATGGGCGCCGCACTCTACCTGAAAGAACAGGTCGGCTGGCGGCGCTGGAGCGCTATTGCCGTGGGCTTCGTGGGCGTGCTGATCGTGGTGCGGCCGGGGGCGGATTTCTCAGTGCTGGCGCTGCTCGCAGTGTTCTCGGTGTTCTGGCTCGCGGTGCGCGACGTGATCACCAGGCGCGTGCCCGCGAGCGTCTCGTCGCTGCAGCTCGCGACCTTCGGCTTCGCCGCCATCGTGCCCGCGGGGCTGATCATGCTCGCGGTGATGCCCGCGCCGCTGAAAGCGCCCGATCTGGGCGAATGGCTCGGCATCACTGGCGCGGTGATGAGCGGCGTCTTCGGCTATTACATGCTCATCGGCGCGGTGCGCACGGGCGAAATGTCGGTGGTCACGCCGTTCCGCTATACCCGGCTGATCTTCGCGCTGATCCTCGGCTGGATCGCCTTCGGCGAGGCGCCCGATGGCGCCACCCTGATCGGGGGCGCCGTGATCGTCGGCTCAGGGCTCTATATGCTGTGGCGTCAGGCACTGGTCTCGCGCCGCGCGCGAAGAAATTCGGTTGTTCGTCGCTAACAGCTGCGCCGCCCCTTTCCGCAATCCCGTCAACGGGCTATAGGACTCCGGCAACGCTTGACCGGAGATCTTCCATGAGCACGATCATCGACATCCACGCGCGCGAAATCCTCGACAGCCGCGGCAACCCGACCGTCGAGGTCGACGTCATCCTCGAAGACGGCACGATGGGCCGCGCCGCCGTGCCCTCGGGCGCCTCGACCGGCGCGCATGAGGCCGTGGAACGCCGCGACGGCGACAAGGCGCGCTATATGGGCAAGGGCGTGCTCGAAGCCGTCATGGCCGTGAACGGCGAGATCGCCGAGAATCTGGTGGGCGAGGACGTGACCGAGCAGGTCGCGATCGACCGCATGATGATCGAGCTCGACGGCACCCCGAACAAGGGCCGCCTCGGCGCCAATGCCATCCTGGGTGTCTCGCTCGCCTGCGCCAAGGCCGCGGCCGATTTCACCACCCAGCCGCTGTTCCGCTATGTGGGCGGCACCTCGGCGCGGGTCCTGCCGGTGCCGATGATGAACATCATCAACGGCGGCGAGCATGCCGACAACCCGATCGACATCCAGGAATTCATGATCATGCCGGTGAGCGCGGGCAATATCCGCGACGCGGTGCGCATGGGCTCCGAAGTGTTCCACACGCTGAAAAAGGAGCTGTCGTCCAAGGGGCTCTCGACCGGCCTCGGCGATGAGGGCGGCTTTGCCCCCGATATCGCCTCCGCGCGCGAAGCGATGGACCTGATCCTGAAGTCGATCGAAAAGGCCGGCTACAAGCCCGGCGAGGACATCTACCTCGCGCTCGACTGCGCCTCGACCGAATATTTCAAGGGCGGCAAATACGAGATGAAGGGCGAAGGCCTGAGCCTGACCTCGGCCGAGAACGTGGACTATCTGGCGAAGCTGGTGGCCGATTACCCGATCATCTCGATCGAGGACGGCATGGCCGAGGATGACTGGGAGGGCTGGAAGCTGCTCACCGACACGCTCGGCGCCAAGGTGCAGCTGGTGGGCGACGATCTGTTCGTGACCAACCCGGCGCGTCTGGCCGAGGGCATCAAGAAGGGCATCGCCAACTCCATGCTGGTGAAGGTGAACCAGATCGGCTCGCTCACCGAGACGCTACAGGCGGTGGAGATGGCGCATCGCGCGCGCTACACCAACGTGATGTCGCACCGGTCGGGCGAGACCGAGGACGCCACCATTGCCGACCTCGCCGTGGCGACCAACTGCGGCCAGATCAAGACCGGCTCGCTCGCCCGCTCGGACCGGCTGGCGAAGTACAACCAGCTGATCCGCATCGAAGA
>NZ_JAYRZN010000037.1:0-31927 GCF_041916475.1 Paenirhodobacter sp. | reverse complement strand
AGTTACAACGTGCCGATCAACCTGCGCATTCCCGGTGGCGCAGCCAGCCCGCCCCTGTGAGCAGAGCCGCGAAACTCCAGATCGCGGCGGTCCAAACCAAGGGAGCAGAGCACGCCGTGGGCTTCTCTAACGCAACTCAAACCGATCAGCAGGGGCAGGCCGTAGCTTAAACAACCCGAAAAACTGTCCAAGGAGCAGGGAGTAGGTCATCTCAGCTTCAGCGAATGGGCCACCGTCTTTGGTGACGCCAAGATGACCACAGCCTTGCTCGACCGCCTCACCCAGCGCTGCCACATCCGCGAGACAGCAAATGACAGCTTCCGCTTCAAGGTCAGCCCAGCCGCAGCGGACATAAAAATAATTACAAACAATGCATTGACCCCATCATGACCCGAAATCCATAGCCAGAGGCGGCTCACTCCTCGATGAAAAACCCGGCGCAGTTCCGGGTGAAAATCAACACTTCGAGCGCCGCTTGTAGAAGCTCGCTGCGACGTTCCCATGCTCCCGGCAAAGTTCAGGCACGGCCACGCCGTTCCCGGTCTGACGAATCACAGCCATGATCTGCGGCTCGGTGAAACGGCTCTTTCTCATTCGAATCTCCTCAGCTCACGCGACGAGAAAATTCTACTTACGCATCCCATTAACCTTGGAGAGGATTACCCCCCGCCGGCTCGGGCGTCGTCACTCCCGAGGGAGCCGCTGCAGCATCGCCGCCCGCGCCCGGATGCCCTCCATGATGAAGGCGATCACCGCGCGTTCGCGCCACGCCTGCCGCACATCGCGGTGACAGGTCAGCCAATAGGTCCGGTGCAGCTCCACCTCATCCGGAAGAACCAGCCGCAGCGCGGCATAGCGCGTCGCCAGGAAATGCGGCAGCACCACCACCCCCAGCCCATGCAGCGCCGCCGTCAGCTGATTGAAAACGCTCGCGCTCTTGATGGCGGGGCGGATATCGGGGTGGACCTCGCCCAGGTAATCAAGCCCGGGCGCAAAGATCAGCTCCTCGATATAGCCGATGAACCGGTGTCCGGGCAGGTCGTCGCGCGTCCGGATCGGGGGATGCGCCGCCAGATAGGCATCGGTCGCATAGAGCTGCAGCGTGTAATCTGCGATCCGCTCCGAGCGGTAGGGGCCGCCCTTGTAGGGATCGAGCGTGATCGAGATATCCGCCTCGCGGCGCGACAGCGACAGCACCTGAGACAGCGTCATCATCTCGAGCGAGATCCGCGGAAACCGCTCCACGAACTCGGGCAGCAGGTTCGCGGAGAAGAACCGCCCGAAGCCCTCCGGCATCGCCACCCGCAGCGGTCCGCCCCGGCCATCGGCCATGCCCTGCGCCGCAGAGACTTCGGCCGCCGCCTCCTCCATCCGCTCCGCCTGCTCGATCAGGCGCCGCCCGGCGGCGGTCAGCTCGTAGCCACGCGGGTTGCGCTCGAACAGGCGCATCCGCAGCGCCGCCTCCAGCCGGTCGATCCGGCGCGACACGGTGACATGCGAGGTGTTCATCGCCCGCGCCGCGCGCGACAGCTGCCCGTCGCGCGCCACCGCGAGAAAGAAATGCATATCGTCCCAGCTGAAGTTCAACGGCGGCCTCATGTACGAAAACGAACACATCCTGTATGAAATCAATCAGAGCTGAACTCTTGTGTCAAAGCCCGATTACCCGCAAACTGACGTAAGGGTCAGCGGTCGAGGAGCCGCCGTCCCGCATTTGATGAGGGAGGCCCCGATCACGGGGCGCGTGCTCTCTAGGGGAGGAGACACATGCGAAAACTGCTTCTGTCCGCGACTTCGGTCGCGGCGCTGGCCATGCCTGCTCATGCCGAAGTTTCGGATGGTAAGGTAAAGATCGGCATCCTGAACGACCAGTCCGGCGTTTATGCCGACTTCGGCGGGAAATATTCTTATGAGGCCGCGAAGATGGCGGTCGAGGATTTCGGCGGCAAGGTGCTCGATGCGCCGGTTGAGGTCGTCACCGCCGACCACCAGAACAAGGCGGACATCGCCTCGAACATCGCCCGGCAGTGGTACGATACCGACCAGGTCGATACGATCATGGAGCTGACCTCGTCCTCGGTCGGCCTCGCGGTACAGGCGCTGAGCCTGGAAAAGAAGAAAATCACCATCAACACCGGCGCGGCCACCACCGAGCTGACCGGCAAGCAATGCTCGCCCTACGGTTTCCACTGGGCCTATGACACCCACGCCCTCGCCGTGGGCACCGGCGGCGCGCTGGTGAAAGAAGGCGGCGACAGCTGGTTCTTCCTGACCGCAGACTATGCCTTCGGCTATTCGCTGGAGGAAAACACCTCGAACTTCGTGAAATCGCAGGGCGGCACGGTGCTGGGCTCGGTCCGCCATCCGCTCGCCACCACCGATTTCTCCTCCTTCCTGCTGCAGGCGCAGTCCTCGGGGGCGAAGGTCATCGGCCTTGCGAACGCAGGCATGGATACGCAAAACGCGATCAAGCAGGCGGCCGAATTCGGCATCACCCAGAGCGGCCAGAAGATGGCGGCGCTGCTGTTCACCATCGCCGAGGTCAACGGCATCGGCGCCGAAGCGGCGCAGGGGCTGAACCTGACCGAGAGCTTCTACTGGAACATGAACGACGAGACCCGCGCCTTCGCCAAGCGGTTCTTCGAGCGTACCGGCGCCATGCCGAACATGGTCCATGCCGGCACCTATTCGGCCGTCACCTCCTATCTGAAGGCCGTGCAGGCCGCCGGGACGGACGAAACCGAAGCGGTCTCGAAGAAGCTGCACGAGCTGCCGGTGGATGACGTGTTCTCGCACAACGGCAAGGTGGCCGCGAACGGGCGCATGATCTCCGACGTGTATCTGATGGAGGTGAAGAAGCCCGCAGAGATCACCACGCCCTGGGACTACTACAAGGTCGTGGCCACCATCCCCGGCGCAGAAGCCTATACGGACCCGGCCAAGAGCGGCTGCCCGCTGGTGAAGTGATGGGGGCTCCTGTGACACAACAGGCCGAGCCGCGGGTGGTGCTTTCCGCCCGCGGACTTGGGAAGGATTTCGCCGGTTTCACCGCGGTGAACAACGTCGATCTGGACGTGCATCACGCCCGGATCCATGCGCTGATCGGGCCGAACGGCGCGGGCAAGACCACCGTGTTCAACCTGCTGACCAAATTCCTGCAGCCCACGCGCGGCAAGATCACGCTCTTGGGCAGCGACATCACCCGCACCCGCCCCGACAAGGTGGCGCGGATGGGGCTGGTGCGCTCGTTCCAGATTTCGGCGGTGTTCCCGCATCTGACGGTGCTGGAGAACGTGCGCGTGGCGCTGCAGCGGCCCAATAACCTGGCCACCCAGTTCTGGCTGCCGCTCTCGTCGCTGAACCGGCTCGATGAGCGCGCCGAAGTGCTGATCGAGGATCTGGGCCTGACCCAGTACCGCGATACGCGCGCGGCCGATCTGAGCTACGGGCGCAAGCGCGTGCTGGAGATCGCCACCACGCTGGCGCTCGACCCGGAGGTGCTGCTGCTCGATGAGCCGCTGGCCGGGATGGGCCAGGAGGATGTGCGCATGGTAGCGGGCATCATCCGCGAGGTCGCCCGCCACCGCGCCGTGCTGATGGTCGAACACAACCTCAGCGTCGTGGCCGACATCTGCCACACCGTCACCGTGCTGCAGCGCGGCGAGATCATCGCCGAGGGCGATTATGCCCATGTCTCGTCCGATCCGCGCGTGCGCACCGCCTATATGGGGACCGAAGAATGACGGCGCTTTTGTCCGTATCGAACCTGCAGGCCTGGTATGGCGAAAGCCACGTCCTGCATGGCGTGAACCTGCATGTCAACGAAGGCGAGATGATCTGCATTCTCGGCCGCAACGGCATGGGCAAGACCACCACCTTGCGCACCATCATGGGCATCTTGCGCAAGCGCACCGGCGAGATCACCTTCGCGGGCAAGAACATGATGGGGGTGCCGCTGCACCATACCGCGCGCGCGGGCCTGGGCTTCATCCCCGAGGAGCGCGGCATCTTCGCGACGCTGACGGTGGAGGAGAACCTGATGCTGCCGCCGAAGGTCGCCGAGGGCGGCATGACAGTGGCGGAGATCTACGACCTGTTCCCGAACCTGAAGGAGCGCCGCAACAGCCCGGGCACGAAGCTCTCGGGCGGCGAACAGCAGATGCTGGCGCTGGCGCGGATCCTGCGCACGGGCGCGCGCTGCCTGCTGCTCGATGAGCCGACCGAGGGCCTCGCCCCGGTGATCATCCAGGCCATCGGCGACGTCCTGGTGAAACTGAAACAACGCGGCATGACCGTGGTGCTGGTGGAGCAGAACTTCCGCTTCGCGGCCAAGGTCGCAGACCGCTTCTACCTGATGGATCACGGCGAGATGGTCGCGGAATTCCCGGTGGGAGAGCTGTCGCAGAAGATGGACATGCTCCATCAGGTCCTGGGGGTGTGACATGACAACCATTTTCGGCGTCCCCCTGCAGGCCCTGATGGGCCAGCTGCTGGTGGGGCTGATCAACGGCTCGTTCTATGCGCTGCTGAGCCTCGGGCTCGCGGTGATCTTCGGGCTTCTGCGGGTGATCAACTTCGCCCATGGCGCCCAATACATGCTGGGCGCCTTCGCGGCGCTGCTTCTGGCCAAATTCGCGGGCGTGAACTACTGGGTCGCGCTGGTGCTCTCGCCGCTCCTGGTGGGGCTCGGCGGCGCGGTGGTGGAGCGCACGATGCTCTCGCGGCTCTACAAGCTCGATCACCTTTATGGCCTGCTGTTCACCTTCGGCCTCGCGCTGACGATCGAGGGCACGTTCCGCTATTTCTTCGGCGCCTCCGGCCAGCCCTATGCGCCGCCAAAGGCGCTCACCGGGGCGGTGAACCTCGGCTTCATGTTCCTGCCGATCTATCGCGGCTGGGTCGTGATCGCCTCGCTCGCCGTCTGCATTGCGGTCTGGCTGATGATCGAGAAGACGAAGCTCGGGGCCTATCTGCGCGCGGCCACGGAAAACCCCACGCTGGTGCAGGCCTTCGGCGTCAACGTGCCGCTGCTGCTCACGCTGACCTATGCGCTCGGCGCGGCGCTCGCGGGCTTTGCGGGCGTGCTGGCAGCGCCCGTATATCAGGTCTCGCCGCTGATGGGCTCGAACCTGATCATCGTCGTCTTCGCGGTCGTCGTGGTCGGCGGCATGGGCTCGATCCTCGGCGCGATCGTGACGGGCTACATGCTCGGCATCGCCGAGGGCCTCACCAAGGTCTTCTATCCCGAGGCCTCCAACATCGTGATCTTCGTGATCATGGGCATTGTGCTGATCCTGCGACCCGCGGGCCTGTTTGGAAAGGATAGCTGATATGGCGCACAAATCCGAACCCATCCCCGGCCAGGCGATCAAGGTCAATCCGGCCGCCGGCACGGTGAAAATCGTGGCTCTGGTCGCGGCGCTCGTACTGCTGATCGCGGCGCCGTTCATGCTCTATCCGATCTTCGTGATGAAGCTTCTGTGCTTCGCGCTGTTCGCGGCTGCGTTCAACCTGCTCTTGGGCTATACCGGGCTGCTGAGCTTCGGCCATGCGGCCTTCTTCGGCGGCTCGGCCTATTTCACGGCGCATGCGGTGAAGGAATGGGGCCTCTCCCCCGAGCTCGGGCTGGTCGTGGGCGTGGCCGGGGCGTCGCTGCTCGGCCTCATCATCGGCGCGATCGCGATCCGCCGCCAGGGCATCTATTTCGCGATGATCACGCTCGCGCTGTCGCAGATGTTCTACTTCTTCTGCCTGCAGGCTAAGTTCACCCATGGCGAGGATGGCATCCAGTCGGTGCCGCGCGGCCATCTGTTCGGCATCATCGACCTGAGCGACACCACCAACATGTATTTCTTCGTGCTGGGCGTGTTCATCCTCGGGCTCGCGATCATCTGGCGCTTCGTCAATTCGCCCTTCGGCATGATCCTGAAGTCGATCCGCGAGAACGAGCAGCGCGCCGTCTCGCTGGGCTATGCGGTGGCGCAATACAAGCTCGGCGCCTTCGTGATGTCGGCGGCGCTGGCGGGGCTTGCGGGCGGGGTGAAGGCGCTGGTGTTCCAGTTCGCCACCCTCACCGATGTGGGTTGGCAGATGTCGGGCGAAGTCATCCTGATGACGCTCCTTGGCGGCATCGGCACCCTGCCCGGCCCGATCTTCGGCGCGGGCCTGGTGGTGACGCTGCAGAACTACCTCGCCACCTCGGACTTCCCGGTGACGATCATCACCGGCCTCGTGTTCATGGTCTGCGTGCTGCTGTTCCGCCGCGGCCTGATCGGCGAATTCTACGCCTCGAAGCTCGGCCGCTCGCTCGGCTTCCGCTCCGAAAACTGAGATGGCGCGCGGCCCCCGGGGCCGCGCCCTCCCCCGAAAGCCCCCGAATACCCCCCGAAGCGCGTCCCGCGCCGGGCCCAGAGCCCCCCTGCGCGCGCCCCGCGCAGGGGCAGGAGAGAGACATGGAAAATTACGATTACATCGTCATCGGTGCCGGCAGCGCAGGCTGCGTTCTCGCCAACCGGCTCTCGGCCGATCCGCGCAACAAGGTGCTGCTGCTGGAGGCCGGGGGGCGCGACAATTACCACTGGATCCACATTCCGGTGGGGTATCTCTACTGCATCGGCAACCCCCGCACCGACTGGGGCTTCAAGACCGAGCCAGATCCGGGGCTGAACGGGCGCGCGCTGATCTATCCGCGCGGCAAGGTGCTCGGCGGCTGCTCCTCGATCAACGGCATGATCTATATGCGCGGCCAGGCGGCGGATTACGATGGCTGGCGCCAGATGGGATGCACCGGCTGGGGCTGGGACGATGTGCTGCCGCTGTTCAAGGCGCAGGAAGATTTCTACCGCGGCGCCTCGGCGCTGCATGGCGCGGGCGGCGAATGGCGGGTGGAGAAGGCGCGCGTTCGGTGGGCGGTGCTCGATGCCTTCCTCGATGCCGCCGAGCAGGCGGGCATCCCGCGCACCGAGGATTTCAACATCGGCACCAATGAGGGCGGCGGCTATTTCGACGTGAACCAGCGTTCGGGCATCCGCTGGAACACCTCCAAGGGCTTCCTGCGCCCGGCTGCGAACCGCGCGAACCTGCGCGTGCTCACCGGCGCCCAGGTGGAGCGGCTGATCATCGAGAGCGGCGAGGTGAAGGGCGTCGTCTTCCATCAGGACGGCAAGCGCAAGGAAGCGCGGGCGAACTGCGAGACCATCCTCTCGGCCGGGGCGGTGGGCTCGCCGCATCTGCTGGAGCTCTCGGGCATTGGCAATGGCGCCGCGCTGCAGGCCGCGGGCATCACCCCGCAGGTGGAGGTCGCAGGGATCGGCGAGAACCTGCAAGACCACCTGCAGCTGCGCATGGTGTTCAAGGTCACCGGCGTGCCGACGCTCAACGAGAAGGCCTCGCGGCTGATGGGCAAGGCCTCGATCGGGCTCGAATATCTGCTCAAACGCTCGGGCCCGATGTCGATGGCGCCGAGCCAGGTCGGGATCTTCACCCGCTCCGGCCCCGAAAAGGCCACGCCCGACCTGCAATACCACATCCAGCCGGTGAGCCTCGACAAGTTCGGAGACCCGGTCCACCCCTTCCCCGCGATGACGGCGAGCGTGTGCAATCTGCGCCCCGAGAGCCGTGGCTCGATCCATGCCAAGAGCCCGGATTTCCGCGCCCATCCGGCGATCCGGCCGAACTACCTCTCGACCGAGGGCGATCGTGCCGTCGCCGTCCGCTCGCTGCAGCTCACCCGCCACATCGCGGCGCAGCCGGCCTTCGCGCGCTACCACCCCGAGGAATACAAGCCCGGCCCCAGCTACCAGACCGAGGCCGACCTCGCGCGCGCCGCAGGCGATATCGGCACCACCATCTTCCACCCGGTCGGCACCTGCCGCATGGGCGCGGATGCCGGCTCCGTCGTCGATCCGCGGCTGAAATTCCGGGCGCTCGGTCGGCTACGTATCGCCGATGCCTCGGTCATGCCTACAATTACCAGTGGCAATACCAACTCGCCCACGCTGATGATTGCCGAAAAGGCCGCCCGAATGATTCTCGAGGACGCCCGGTAACGGGCGCTTCAGACGGCCCGGAGGCACAAGAAAAGGAGATTGGCGCCCAGGCCCAGACAATGCGGGCCGCGGCGCGGGACTGTAAACCATATTGCCCAATTTTTTAGCAGGATGTTAACGGAATGGCATGGAAACCGCGGCCAGAATGGCTCCGATATCCTTTCTGCTTGCTCCGGAATCCTATGGCCAGCCTGCATCCCCCGCCCGCAAATACACCGGACCCGCTCTGCGCCCTCCCACGGGCAGAGCGGCCGCAGGAGGCTTTGGTCTCTGGCTGGTGGATCCTGCCCGCGCTGGCGCTCAGCCTCGGGATGATGACGGCGGCGATCGTGTTCCTGGGCGTTCTCGTGACTTTCGGCGGGATGCTGGTGCTCACCGGGGCGACGGCGCTCTTTGCCTCGCATCTCAGCCGCAAGGCCGCCTGCGAGAGCCCCTGAGCACCGCATATTTTTGCTGCCCGCCGTGGGAACCCGTGTAACATCACCGCGTTGCATCACCGAAACGATCCTGAGAGGAGAGATACCATGCGCAAGATCCTGTTCCCCCTTCTGGCTCTGGCCGCGCTGAGCGCCTGCGAAACCGTGAAGGGTGCGGGGCAAGACATTTCCACCGCCGGCAACGCGGTGACCCACGAGGCATCCAAGGCGCAAAGCAATATGTGATTGCAGGGCAAGGCCCCACGCGGGGGGCCAGCCTGGCGGGCGGTCGGCTTCCATGCCGCACCGCCCGTTTGCATCCCGGATACCTGCGGATGCGATTTGTTGACAATAACTCTCAGCCATGTAAAAGCGCTCGCAGTCCCAGCCCGCGACACCCTGCCGTTTCGCCAGCCACGGTCCGACACGCATGAAGGATCATCATGGCTCAGCTTCTCTCCTCCCGTATCGCCCCCCGTATCGCCGCGGTCCTGTCGCTCGCGGCGCTGCTCGCCAGCAGCGCGGCCTTCGCCGGGCCGGTGTTCGACACGCCCGCCCCCTTCACCGGCACGGTGCGGTTCTCGGGCGAAAAGGGCACCCCGGCCTATAGCGGCGCGCCGGTGACGGCGGAGGGCCGCGGCTTCGCCCCGCAGCAGGAGATCACCGTGCTGCGCGGTCAGACCCGGCTGTCTCCCGAGGGGCTGAAGGCCGATGACAAGGGCGGGTTCAGCTTCAGCTTCGATCTCCCCGCCGAAGCCGCGACCGGGCTGCAGCCCATCGTCGTGCAGACCACGAAGCCCGACAGCGCCGATGTGATCGAGCTGCAGATCTCGCCGAAGATCCCGTTCTCCGGCGCCGAACGCTACGACATCACCGCCAGCAAGGTGGCCCCGGGCCTCTATCAGGTCGGCTACAGCGCGAAGAACGACGCGCTGTTCGTCACCTCCGCCGCGGGCCGCCCGCCGAAGATCGCCTCGAAGCTCCTGAAGCTCGACCCGAAGAGCCTGAAGGTGATTGCCGAGGCCACCCCCGCGGATGCGCCCGCCGAGGGCGAGCGCCCCGCCCTGCCCTATGCCGTCTATGGCATCGCCGTGGATGATGCGAACGACACGATCTGGGTGTCCAATACGCGGCAGGACACGGTCGCCGTCTATGCGCAGAAGGACCTGTCGCTGGTGAAGCAGTTCCCGGCGGGCACCGTGCTGCATGCGCGCGACGTGGTGATCGACCCGGTCCACGGCCGCGCCTATGCCAGCGCCGCGATGGGCAATCAGGTCATGGTCTTCGACACCAAGACGCTGGAGCCGCTCGCGCCGATCAGCATCGCCTCCAAGGTCCGCGGCGAGCGCTTCACCGTGCTCAGCCTCACGCTCGATGCGGCATCGAACCGGCTCTATGCGGTTTCGCTCTCCACCCCGGAGGTCGCGCGGATCGATCTCGCCACCGGAGCGGCCGAGATCCTCTCCGTGCCGGGCGCGGTGCGGGCCTCGGGCATCGCCTATGATCCGAAGGCGGATCGCATCTTCGTGGCCTCCCAGGGCAGCGACGATCTGGTCGGCCTCGATGGCAAGACCGGCACTGTGGCCTTCGACACCCCGGTGGGCGCGCAGGCGCTGAACGCGCTCTTCGATCCGCTGACCGGCCATGCCTATGTGATGAACCGCGGCTCGGATTCCATCGCCGTGGTGGATGGCGCTTCAGGCGCGCTGGTCGCGAACCTCGATGCGGGCTCCTTCCCGAACCATGGCATCGTCACCGCCGATGGCACCGTCTATGCGGTGAACAAGGCCCGCGGCCAGGACGACAGTGAAGGCGACCAGATCTGGCGGATCGTTCCGAAGAAATGAGCCTGGCCCGCCGCCTCGATGCGCCTGCGCAGGCGGGCCCGGTGCTCCTGCGCCTCAGTGCCGGCCTTGCGCGGCTGGAGGCCGGGGCCGCGGGGCTGATGGCGGCGGCCACGCTCGTCATCTGCGTGCTCGGGGCGGTGCTGCGCTATCTCGGCGCGCCGCTCCTCTGGGCGGACGAGGCCGCCATCGCCGCCATGACCTGGGGCGCCTTCCTCGGCGCCTCCGCCCTCTTCGGGCAGCGCGGCCACATGGCGATGGACTACCTCCCCGAGCGCCTCGGCCCCGCCGGGCGGCGCCGGCTGCAGTGGCTCGCCGATGCGGTGGTGCTGCTCGCCTTTCTCGGGCTCTGCGTGCTCGTCTGGCGCTGGTTCGACCTGCCCGGTCTCCTCCGCGCGGGCTCCGCCGAGGCGCTGGCGCAGGAGAGCTTCAATTTCATCTGGCTGGAGCCGACCCAGACGCTCGGCCTGCGCAAGGTCTGGGTCTGGCTGGTGCTGCCCCTCTTCGCCCTCGGCGGCACGCTGCACAGCCTCGCGCATCTGGCCGGGCGGCGCGCATGATCGGGCTTCTCTCCCTCTCCGGGCTGATGCTGGCGGCGGTGCCGATTTCGGTCGCGCTGGCGCTCACGGCGGTGGTGATCATCCTCGCCGGTGGCGATGCCATCTTGCTCGACAGCCTGCCCCAGCAGCTCATCGCCGGGATCGACAGCTACGGCCTGCTGGCGCTGCCGCTGTTCATCCTGCTCGGCGAGGCGATGAGCCTTTCGGGCGCGGGGCGGCGCCTCGTCGGGCTGGCGGCGGTGCTGGTCGGGCCGGTGCGCGGCGGGCTCGGCCATGTCAGCCTCGTCGCCAATGTGATGCTGGCGGCGATCCTCGGCTCCACCGTGGCGCAGCTCACGGTCATGATCCGGATGATCGTCCCCGAAATGGAGAAGGCGGGCTATCCGCGCAGCGATGCCGTGGCGATCACCGCCGCGGGCGCGCTGCTCGCTCCGGTGATCCCGCCCTCGATGATGTTCATCCTTTATGGCGTCATTGCCCAGGTCCCGATCGGTGCGCTGTTCACGGCAGGGCTGGTTCCGGGTGCACTGATGGCGCTTGCGTTCTTCGTGGTAATCGCGGTGCGGGCGCGGCGCGTGCCCTACCCCGTCGCGCCGCCGGCACTTCCGGGCACCCGGCGCCGGGCGCTGCGCGCGGCGCTCCCCTCCGCCCTGATCCCTCTTTTCATCGTCATTTCCATCCTGACCGGCTTTGCCACGCCCACCGAGGCCGGCGGCATCGGCACGCTGATCGCGCTCCTGCTCGGGCTCTGCGTGCACCGCGAGATGCGCCTCGCGGATCTGCCCGGGCTGTTCACCCGTGCGGCTCTCGGCGCGGCGGTGGTGCTGTTTCTCGTGGCTGCGGCGCAGCTGGTGGGCTGGGTGCTGGCCTATGCGGACCTGCCCGCCCGCGTGGCCGGCGTGCTGGCGCAGGCGGCAAGCTCGGCCGTGGGCTTCATGCTGCTGCTCAATGTGCTTCTGATCGTGATCGGCACCGTGCTGGAGCCGATCCCGGCGCTCCTCCTCGTCGTGCCCGTCGTTACCCCCCTCGCGCAGCACTATGGCATCGACCCGATCCACCTCGGCGTGGTCATCAGCATCAACCTGTCGCTCGGCCTGCTCACCCCCCCGGTCGGCGCAGCGCTTTTTGCCGCCGCGAGCCTGTCGGGCCTCAGCCCCGGCAAGGTCGCCTCCGCCCTCACCCCCTATCTCGCCGCGGCCTTCGCCGTGCTGCTGGCAATCTCGCTCTGGCCTGTCCTCTAGGGAGACACCCCATGTATCGCAGAACCTTCCTCGCCGCCGCCGGGCTGATGCTGGCGCGCCCCGCCCTCGCGCAGGGCACCGCGCTGCGGATCGGGCTGATCACGCCGCCCGCGCATCAGTGGAGCAAATCCGCCGTAGCCCTTGCCGCGCGCATCACGGAGCGCACGCAGGGCGCGGTGGCGCTCAGCGTGCTGCCCGCGGGCCAGCTCGGCTCGGAATCGCAGATGCTGCAGCAGCTGCAGACCGGCGCGCTCGACCTTGCCTTCCTCACCATCGGCGAATTCGCGAACCGCGATGCGGAATTCGGCGCGCTGCTCGCGCCCTATCTGGTGCCCGATATCGCGGCCGCGCGCAGGCTGCTGGAGAAGCCCGCGGCGGGCACGCTGCTCGCGCGCACCGCAGCGCTCGGGCTGGTGGGGCTCGGCTTCGGGCTGGCGGGCATGCGCCAGACGCTGCTGCGCAAGCCGGCCGCCACCGGCGCCGATCTCGCCGGGCGCAAGATCCGCGCCCTGCCGCTGCCGCAGGAGCTCGATTTCTGGAGCCGCACCGGCGCCACGCCGACGCCGCTGCCGCTGCCCGCCCTCTATGATGCGCTGGCCAATGGCCAGATCGACGGCATGCAGATCGACTTCGAGGGCACCTGGAACAGCCGCTATTTCGACCTCGCGCAAGAGATGCTGGCCTCGAACCACATGATGTTCCCGATGCTGGCCGTGGCCTCCGGGCGGCGCTGGAAGACCCTGCCCGAGGAGGTCCGCACGCTCGTGGGCGCCGAGGTGCAGGCGAGCCTCACCGAGATCCTCGATGCCTATCAGGGCATCGACACCACCTATCGCAGCCAGATCGAGGCCGCGGGCTTCCCCGTACGCACCGTGGGCGCGGAATTCTTTGGCGATGCGGTGCCCGCCTGGTACGATGCCTGGCGCGCCAAAACGCCGATCCTCACGCAGCTGGAGGCCGAAGCCGGGCGCGCCTAGCGCCGCCCGAGCATGCGCGAAAGCGTCCCGTCGTGCCAGAGCCGCTCGTGCAGCGCGACCATCGCCACATGCCCGAGCACCAGCGCGCCCAGGACCCAGGCCAGCTCGCCATGCAGCAGCCCGGCGAGATCGACCGCCCAGGTGATCTCCGCCCCCTCGGCCCGTGGCGCGAAGATCTGGATGCCCCAGGGCGCAAAGCCGCGCGCGCCGCCCCAGGCGCGCAGCAGCGCCACCGCCGGCACCACCAGCATCAGCCCATAGAGCGCGCCATGGCCCAGCCGCGCGGCGCGCCCGAGCGCGCCTGCATGCGGCGGCCGACGGCCCCGGTTCGCCAGCGCCCAGAGCACCCGCACCACGATCAGCACGAACAGCACCAGCCCCACCGGCTGATGGCTGCCGACGAAGAAGCTTACGAGGGGCGTGCGCCCGAAGATGAGCCGCAGCCCCATGCCGAGGAACTGCCACAGGATCAGGGCGGCGATGCCCCAGTGCAGCAGGCGGGTGACCGGGCCATAGGCCGCTTCAGTATCGCGCATCGTCATCTAGTCCTCCGCAGGGCCATCCACCATCACCACCAGCCGCCCGCGCGAGCAATGCTCCACGCGCGCGGAAATCCCGTAGACCCGCGCCAGAAGATCGGGCGTGAGCACCTCACCGGGCGCGCCCGAGGCCGCCAGCCCCCCGCCCGACAGCATCACGATCCGGTCCGCCCATTGCGCGGCCTGCGCCAGGTCGTGCAGCACCGCGATCACGATCCGCCCCTCGCGCGCAAGCGCGCGAGCCTCCCGCAGGAGGGTGTATTGCCGCGCGAGGTCCAGCGCGGAGGTGGGCTCATCAAGAAGCAGAAGCCGCGGGTCGCGGATCATCGCCTGCGCCAGCGCGACCGCCTGCCGCTGCCCGCCCGAGAGCGCCTCCAGCGGGCGCAAGGCGAGCTCACTGAGCCCGAAGCGCGCCAGCACCGCCTCCGCCCGCGCAACCCCGCCGACCGCCGCACGAGTCATGCCGCCCCCGGCATTGAGCGCGACGAGGAGGCTGTCGAGCACGCTCAGCCCCGAGCGCGCCTCCAGGCTCTGCGGCATGAAGCCGACCCTGCGCGCGAGCTCGGCCCGCGGCAGCTGGGCGAGATCCGCCCCGTCCAGCGCCACATGGCCGCTGGCGGGCAGCAGCCGCGCGATCGCGCGCAGCAGCGTGGATTTGCCCGCCGCATTCGGCCCCGCGATCACCGCGAATTCGCCAGGCTGGAAAGGCGGCAGGCTGAGCCCGCCGATCACCCGCCGCGCGCCGCGCAGGACGCTCAGATCGCGGATCTCCAGCGTCATGCCCGCCCCCCGCGCCGCAGCACCAGCAGGAAGAACACCGGCAGCCCCACCAGCGAAGTGACGATGCCCACCGGCAGCAGGATCCCCGGCACCAGAAGCTTCGAGGCGACCGAGGCGAGCGACATCAGCAGCGCCCCGGTGAACAGGCTCGCCGGCAGGAGGAAGCGGTGATCTTCGCCCACGGCGAGGCGCGCGATATGCGGCCCGGCAAGGCCCACGAAGCCGATCACCCCCACCATGGACACGGCCGCGGCCGCAAGCAGGCTCACCCGCACCAGTGTCCAGCGCCGGAGCCGCTCCACATCCACGCCGAAGCCCCGCGCCTGCTCGGCCCCGAGCCGCAGCGCCGTCAGCCGCCAGGCCGCCGCCACCGAGAACGGCAGGCACAGCGCCAGCACCGCAGCCACCAGCCAGATCCCCTGCCAGCGCGCATTGGTGAGGCTGCCCATCGTCCAGAACACCAGCTGCTGCAGCGCATCCGGCGAGGCGACGAACTGCACCAGCGCCAGCACCGCCGCGGCGGTGAAATTGACCGCGATGCCGAGCAGGATCACCACTTCGGTGCCGCCCCCGCGCAGGGCCGAGGCCATTTGCAGAAGCCCGAGCGCGCCCAGAGCGAACAGGAAGGCATTGGCCGAGACCCCCCATATCGCGGGCAGCCCCGGCAGCGAGAGCCCAAGCACGATCGCCACCCCCGCGCCGAGCGCGGCCGAGGCCGAGACCCCGAGGGTGAAGGGCTCGGCCAGCGGATTATCCAGCACCGTCTGCATCTCCGCCCCCGAGACCGAGAGCGCCGCGCCGACCAGAAGCGCCATCAGCGCGACCGGCAGGCGCACCTGCCAGACGATCACCTGCGCCGCGCGGGGCACGTCCTCGGCGCCCGCCAGCGCCCCGATCACCTGCCCGAGCGGCAGGCCCGAAGGCCCGGAGACCAGATCGAGCAGCACCGATGCCAGCGCACCCAGCCCCAGCAGCCCCACCAGCAGCGCCCGCCGCCGAAGCCGGGCCCGGTGCGCGGCGATCAGTCCCGTCATTTCACCCACCATGTGCCGCTCAGCGGCACCGGGGAGAAGCGGCGCTCGAATTCGGCCATGGTCGCATCCGGCTCCAGATCGGCGAACAGGTCGGGGTGGAAGGCCCGCGCGAGATATTCCACCAGCGCGACATGGGCCGGGAAATCGTTGAACAGGTGCCAGATGCCATAGGCCTGGCCATCGCGCACCGCGCGCAGATCGGCGAGGCCCGGCGCCGAGACCAGCGCGCGGAAGCTCGCCTGCGCGGTTTCGGGCGCGGCGCCCACGCCGACGACGAAGCCGCCCCGTGCCGCCATATGCGCCCCTCCGGTGGCCAGATATACATCCGGGTCGGCCGCGAGCAGGTTTTCCAGCCCGACATTGCCCATCACCCCCGGCACCGTTTCGCGCCCGATATTGTGCCCGCCCGCGGCCGCCACGAAATCATCAAAAACGCCGGGGCCGACGGTGGCGCAGCAATTCACCGGCGCCGAATGCACATGGACGAACACCCGGGGCGCCGCGGCCTGCGCCGCAGCCAGCCGCGCGGCGATGGGCGCCATATGCGCGCTGTAAAAGGCCGCAAATTCCTCGGCGCGGGGCTCGGTTCCGGTCAGCCGGGCCATCAGGCGCAGGCTGGGCAACGTATGCTCCAGCGGGCGAGTGAAGAAATCCACGAAGGCCACCGGGATGCCCGCCGCCTCCAGCTGCTGCAGCGGCATCGCCATCTGCGGGTCCTTCGCATCCATCAGGCTCAGCAGCACCAGATCGGGCGCCAGCGTGATCACCTGCTCGACCGAAATCTGCCGGTTGCCCGCCCCCACGGCGGCGATCTGCGCCACCTCGGGGAATTTCGCCCGGTAGGCCGCGAGCGTCGCCGGATCGAGGCCCTTGTCCTCGCGCCAGCCCACCACCCGCGCCGCCGGATCCGGCATCAGGATCCCCAGCACCGCCAGATGCCGCGCCTCGCCCAGCACGATGCGCTGCGCGGGCGCGGGCAGCACCACCTCCCGCCCGGCCAGATCCGTGGCCCGGATTTCGGCCCGCAGCGGCAGCGCCGCACACAGAACGAGAAAGATGGCCATCAGGGCTTTGTGCATGGTGGTCCATCTCCGGATATTGCAGTCGGGCGCAAGTGATTTTAGTTGACTACTATTGTCAACATCAATCCGTATCGGACATGACCGAACCGCTCCCGCCGCATAAGGGCCGCAAGGCCACGCTCGATATCCTGCACCTGCCCTGTGCCACGCATCGGGTGGAGAGCTTCACCGCCGCCGCCGCGCCGAACCTTCCGGGCGGGGCGCCCTATCGGCTGTTCCGCGCGGTGCCGCGTGCGGCGCGCGGGCCGCATCCGGTGCTCTATATGCTGGACGGCATCGCCGCCTTCGATTTCCTGACGGTGGATCTGCTGGCGCAGGTGCCCGATCTGGCGGTGATCGGCATCGGCTATGCCACCGAGCAGCAGTTCGCCCGCGCGGAGCGGGTGTTCGATTACACCCCTACCCCGGATGGCCAGAGCTGGCCCGACCCGCATCACGAAGGCCGGATCGCCGGGGGCGGCCCCGGCTTCATCGCGCGGCTCATCGGCGCGCTGCGGCAGGAGGCCGAGGCCGGGGTCCAGGTGGACCCGGTGCGGCGGATGCTCTGGGGCCATTCGCTGGGAGGGCTCTGTGCGCTGCAGGTGATGGCGCAGGCGCCCGGGGCCTTCGCGCGCTATGCGGCGATCAGCCCTTCGATCTGGTGGTCCGAAGCGCTGGCGCAGGAGATGATCGCGCGGGTCACGCTGGCGCCCGGCACGCCGGTGCTGATAGCGATGGGCGACAGCGAGAAGCGCACCGGCTCGGGCGAGGCGCCCGCCGGGCCGCCGCCGCTCACTCTGGCGGCCGCCGGGCAGCTGCGCACACGGCCCGGGGTCGATCTGCGGCTGCAGATCTATCCGGGGGCCGTGCATATCGCGACGCTGCCCGCCTCGCTGCCCGCAGCGCTCAGCCTCGCGGCCGCGCCATGATCTCCGCGAACAGCGGGCCGAGCCGGTCGGCCGCCGCCTGAGACACCATTTCCGGATGCAGGAGCGGCAGGTCCAGCGCCTCCACCCGGGCCGCATGCGGCGCCCAGAGCGATGAGACGAAGCCGCGCCCGGCATGATCGCGCGCCGCCCGCACATGCAGCAGCGGCCCATCATAGCGCCGGTGCCGGTGCGCGCGGATGAGCCGGTTCGTCCCCGTCACCAGCCGCACGACCGCATCGAGAACGGGCTCCGGCAGGCTGCCGAGCGCCGTCGCGCCCTGGCGCAGGAAGGCCACCACCGCCTCGCGCGTAGCCAGCTCGGGGTGCGCATCGGGGTCATGCCCGGCGATGGCCAGCAGCGCCCGCAGCGCCGCAACGGGATCGGGCTCCGGCTCCGCGCGCCAGCATTCGGCCGGATAGGCATCGAGCAGCGCCAGAAGGCCCACCTCGCGCCCGGCCGCGCGCAGCTCCACCGCGACTTCCTGCGCGAGGATGCCGCCCACGGACCAGCCCGCCAGATGGACCAGGCCCGCGGGATGGGCGGCCGCGATCCGCCCGGCATAATCCGCGGCCAGCGCACGCAGGCTTTCGGGGAAGGCGCCGCCCTCCAGAAGCGGCGACTGCACCGCCCAGACCGGGTGCCCCGGCAGCGCCCGCGCGAGCCTGCGATAGCCCCAGCCGAGCCCCCCCGCCGGGTGCAGGATGAACAGCGGCGCGCCCGCCCCGGCCCCGAGCGACAGCATCGGCGCGAGGCCCGCGCGCGCCTCCTCCGCAAGCGACATCGCCCGCGCAAGACCGGCCACCGTGGGCGTCTCGAACAGCTGGCCGAGGCCCGGATCGCGCCCGAAGACCTCGTCGATGCGCAGGATCAGCGACACCGCCGAGAGGGAATCGCCGCCAAGCGCGAAGAAATCCCCCTCGCGGCCCGGGTGCTGCGGCAGGTGCAGCACCTCGCGGAACAGCCCCGCCAGCCGCGCCTCCACCGGCCCTTCGGGCGGCGTGCCCCGGGCCATTTCCAGCACCGGCGCGGGCAGCGCCTTGCGGTCGAGCTTGCCCGAGACCGTCATCGGCCAGGCCTCCAGCGCCACCACCGCCGCGGGCACCATATGCGCGGGCAGCCGCCCGGCCAGCTCCGCCGTGAGCGCCGCCGGGGCAAAGCCCGGATCCGCCAGCACATAGGCCACCAGCCGCGCCTCGCCGCCATCGGCGCGTGCGATCACGACCGTATCGCGCACAAGGCCGGTCTCGCGGATCGCGGCCTCGATTTCGCCGGGCTCGATGCGCATGCCGCGGATCTTCACCTGATGATCGGCCCGGCCCAGATAGACCACCGCCCCATCGGGCCGCAGCATCGCCACGTCGCCGGTATCATAGAGCCGCCCGAACGGCGTCTGCACGAAGCGCTCCGCCGTGAGGTCCGCCCGGCCGAGATAGCCGCGCGCCAGCTGCACGCCGCCGAGCCACAGCCCCCCCCGCACCCCGGGGGGCACCGGGCGCATCCGCGCATCCAGCACCCGCAGCTGTGTGTTCCAGATCGGATGGCCGATCGGCATCGGGTCCGAGGTATCGCGCGGCCCGGCCTCCCAGAAGCTCACATCCACCGCGGCCTCGGTCGGGCCATAGAGGTTGTGCAGCTCCGCCTCGATCCGCGCATGGAAGCGGGCGCGGTGGCTCGCGCCCAATGCCTCGCCCGAACAAAACACGCGGCGCAGGCGGAGCCCTTCGGAGGCCGGCGCCTCCAGGAAGGCCGAAAGCATGGAGGGCACGAAATGCATCGTGGTGATCCCCTGCCCGCGCACCAGCGCCGCAATCGCCGCCGGGTCGCGGTGCGCGCCGGGCGGCGCGAAGACCAGCGTCGCGCCGCACAAGTAAGGCAGGAACAGCTCCCAGACCGAGACATCGAAGGTGGTGGGGGTTTTCTGCAAGATCCGGTCATCGGGGCCGAAGCCGTAATGCTCCCGCATCCACAGCAGGCGGTTCACGATGGCGCGGTGCTCGATCATCACGCCCTTCGGCTCGCCGGTGGAGCCGGAGGTGAAGAGGATATAGGCGAGGTCATCCGGCCCAGCCACAGGCTCGGGCGCCGCGCCTTCGGTGGGCCACTGCGCAGGGGCGAAAGCGCCGCCCGGGAAGCCCGGCTCCGCCAGAACCGCCACCGCACCCGTGCGCGCGATCAGCGCCTGAAGCCGCGCGGGCGGGTTCTCGGGATCGAGCGGCACATAGGCCGCCCCTGCCCGCAACACCGCGACCAGCGCCACAGCGAGATGCTCGGAGCGCGGCAGCGCCACCGCCACCACCGCCCCCGGCCCTGCCCCCCGCGCCCGCAGCGCCGCCGCCAGCGCGCCCGAACGCCGGTCGAGCTCGGCATAGCTCAGCACAGTATTTTCATAGTGCACCGCCGGGGCATCCGGAGTGCGCGCCATCTGCGCGGTAATCAGCGCGCTCAGCGTGGTTTCGGGCAGCGGATGCGCGGTGGCGTTCAGCGCCTCCAGCCAGCCCAGCTCCCCGGCGCCGAGCGTGGGCACCTGGGCCAGCCGCTCCGCCGCCACCCCCGCGCGCAGGAAGCCCGCCAGCCGCTGCAGATGCGCCGCGCCCGCCTGTGGACTATAGAGCCCCGGGTTGCTGTCGATCTCCAGCGACAGGCCCGCAACCGCATCGCCGCGGAAGGTGGCGGTGAGATCGTCCACCGCGCCTGCGCTCAGGATATGCAGCTCCGCCCCCAGCCCCGCGAACCGCGGCGGCAGGTCGAAGGGCTGCACGTTGATCAGCGGGCCATAGAGCCGCGCATCGATCGCGGTGCGGCGCAGGTCGCGGCGCAGCTGCTCCGACCGGTAGCGCCCATGGCGGCGCAGCCGGGCCATATGCGCCGCGGCCTCGGCCAGCACCTCATCGAGCGGCCGGTCCTCGTCCGGGTCGCAGCGCCAGGGCAGCACATTCATCCACATGCAGGGCACGCGCGCCACCGGCGTGCCCATCCGCGCCATGAACGGCAGGCCGAACACCCGCGCGCCCTCCCCCGATACCCGCGAAAAATAGGCCGCCGTCAGCACCGAGAGCAGATCGGGCCAGCCCACGCCCGCCTGCTTGGCCCGCGCCCGCAGCGCCGCGCAGAATTCCGCCGGGAGATCCAGCCGCGCCCGGTCGAAGCGGCGCGCGGTCACTGCGCGCCCCTCGGCGGGGCCTGCCACAGATTCGAGCCCGCCCAGTTCTGCGCGCCAGAAGGCCTGGTCCCCGGCCCGCTGCTCTGATGCCCGCCAGGCGGCATCCGCCTCGAAGGCCTGCCCCAGCGCGGCCAGGGGCGCGGGCGCAGGGCGGCCCTGTATCCGCGCGGAATAAAGCTCCCCCACCCGGTTCGTGAACAGCACGAAAGCATAGCCATCGGCCGCCAGATGGTGGATGCGCTCATACCACAGGTGCCGCTCCGGCCCGAGCACGAACAGCGTGAAGGCTGCAGCGGGCTCGGTGGCGAGGTCGATCGCGCGGCTGCTGTCGGCCGCCATCTGCGCATGGGCCTCGGCCTCCGTCGCCGCCACGATCCGCAGCTCCGGCGGCGCGGCCAGCCATTGCACCGGCCGCCCCTCGCGCAGCCCGAAGCGCAGCGCGAGCGCCGGGCTCTGCGCCACCGCCTCGGCATGGGCCGCCGCAAAGGCCGCCACGTCCAGCGGGCCCGTCAGCGTGATATATTGCCCGGCATTGAAGATCGGGTTGCCGCGGTCCAGCGCCTGCGCATACCACAGCCCCTCCTGCGCTTCGGTCAGCGGGCGCAGCTGCGGCGCGGTATCACGCACCGGCGCGCCCCGCAGCGACCGCATCCCACCAGGCGCCTACCGTCTGGCGCTCCATCAGCAGGCCGAAATCCAGCTCCACGCCCTGCTCCTGCCATTCCATGACCAGCGCCATCAGCCGCATGGAATCGAGCCCCAGATCGTAGAGATTGTCCTCGGGCGCCAGCGCCTCGGGCGCCATGTCGAGCGCAGCGGCGACATCGGCGCGCATCCGGTCGAACGTGATCATGCGGAGGCTCCCTCTTCCAGGAATTTTTCCTTCAGCGCCGCGCGCAGCGCCTTGCGGCTGATCTTGCCCACGGCGGTGGTGGCGAATTCCGGCACGAAGACGATCTGATCGGGCACCTTGAATTCGGCGATGCCGCGGGCGCGCACGAAGGCCTTCAGCTCGCGCACGCTCAGCGCGGGGTCGGTGAGCACGACGAAAGCGCAGCTGCGCTCGCCCAGAAACCGGTCCGGCATCGAGACCACGGCCGCATCGAACACGCCGGGATGGGCCAGCAGGTGGTCCTCCACCTCCTCGGCCGAAATCTTCTCGCCGGCGCGGTTGATATGGTCGGTCGCGCGGCCGCGCACCTCCAGGTAGCCGCCCGGCAGACGGCGGACCACATCGCCGGTGCGGTAGAACCCGTCCGCGGTGAAGCTGCGCGCATTCGCGGAGGGTTCCTCGTGATAGGTGCGGATTGTGTAGGGCCCGCGCACATGCAGGTTGCCGGGCGTGCCCTCGGGCACCGGCTGGCCCTCGTCGTCGAGGATCAGGATCTCGTCATCGGCGCTGATCGGGCGGCCCTGGGTGGCGATGATGGTCTCTTCCGGGTCATCGAGCCGGGTGTAGTTCACCAGCCCCTCGGCCATGCCGAACACCTGCTGCAAGGTACAGCCGAGCGCGCCGCGCACCCGCGCCGCCGCTTCGGGCATGAATTTCGCGCCGCCCACGTTCAGCACCTGCAGGCTGGAAATGTCGTGCCGGCTGCGCGGCGCGGCCTGCATCCACATCAGCGCCAGCGGCGGCACCAGCCCGACATGGGTCACCCCCTCTGCCGCGATCAGGGCGAAGCAGGTCTCGGGCGCGGGGTTCGGCGCCATCACCACGCGGGCGCCCACGATCAGCGCCCCGAAGAAGCCCGGAGAGGACATCGGGAAATTATGCGCGGCCGGCAGCGCCACCATATAGACGCTGTCGGGGCCGAGGCCGCAGATCTCGGCCGAGGCACGGAAGCTGTAGATGTAGTCGTCATGCGTGCGCGGGATCAGCTTCGGCAGGCCGGTGGAGCCGCCCGAGATCTGCAGGAAAGCAACCGCGCCCGGATCGCGCGGCGCGGGGGCTGCGAGGCCCGCGCCTTCGGTTTCCAGCGGCGTGAACTCCGCCGCATCGCCAATCACCACGACAGCCTCCACCCCTTCGGCACGGAGCTGACGCGCGAGCGGCAGATAATCGAAGCCCTCGTGCCGATCGGCACAGACATAGGCGCGGGCCTGCGATTTGCGCGCCAGATGCAGCACTTCGGTTTCGCGGTGCGCGGGCAGCGCATAGACCGGCACCAGCCCGGCGTAAAACAGCCCGAACACCACCGCCAGGAACTCGGCCCGGTTCGGCACCTGCACCAGAACCCGGTCCCCGGGCGCGAGGCCCAGATCGCGAAATCCGCGCGCCGCCACACGGGCACGCCGCGCCAGCTCGGCATAGCTCCAGCGCTGCTCCCGATCGACCACCGCCACGCGCGGGCCGAAGCTGCGCTCCAGCCGGTCGAGCAGCTGCCCGAAGGTCTCTCCCTGCCAATAGCCCTTCGCGCGGTAACGCGCGGCCAGCTCTTCTGGCCAGATCTGGACGGGGTCGGTCATCGCAGCCTCCGGTTTGCCTGCCCCGCGGGTATCAATCTATATAAAAACAGTCAACTTATAACGCGGCAGGGCCTGCTTGCGGCCGATCCGGGGCTGGGCGCCGATCACGAAATGCTCACCCGCGCTGACGAATCCGCGAAGAGAGTCGTTGACATTTTGCGACAAGACGGTAGGGACGGCCTTGGAAATGCGCCGAAAACACCGTTTCGGCCCCGCTCGCCAGCCAAAAGCCAGCACGCCTCCCCACCCCGCCGCGCCCGCGGCGGTCCTTGCTGTTCAAACTGGGAGCCGTTGTTCATGGACCATCCGACCCGCCCCGAAAGACCCACTGAATCCGCGCTGCTGCGCCCGACGCTCGGGCTGCTGCCGGTGCTCGCGCTCAGCGCCGCACCCGCTTTTGCACAAGATGCCGTGCAGCTCGATCCGCTGCTCGTCTCCGGCAACGAGAAAAGCGCCGAGACCAGCTATACCCTCGAGAAAAGCGCCAATGGCAAGGCCACTGCGCCGCTGCTCGATACCCCCAAATCCGTCACCGTCATCACCGAGCGGCAGATCGAGGAGCGCGGCGCGACCTCGCTGCAAGATGTGCTGCGCACCACGCCCGGCATCACGCTGCAGGCCGGCGAAGGCGGCACGCCCGCGGGCGACATCCCCTATATCCGCGGCTTCAATGCCGCGAACGACATCATGATCGACGGGATCCGGAACTCGTCGCGCACGAGCTATGAATCGTTCAACCTGGAATCGATCGAGATCACCCGCGGCTCCGATGGCGCAGTGATGGGCGCGGGCGGCGGCGGCGGCACGATCAACCTCGTGACCAAGGCGCCGCAGGAAGGCAGCTTCGACCGCAGCTCGCTCTCCTTCGGCACCGGCGATTACAAGCGCGTAACGCTCGACAGCAACCGCGGCACCGGCCGTATCGGCGCCCGCCTGAACCTGATGTATCAGGACGCCAACGACCTCGGCGGCCGCGAAGGCGTCACGTCGGAGCGCTACGGCATCGCGCCGAGCTTCCGCTACGACCTGACCGAGCAGACCAGCCTGACCGTGGGCCTGTATTACTACCGTAACAAGGACATGCCCGATTACGGCATCCCGATGACCACGGCGGATACGCCCGCGGAGTATGCCCGCGGCTCGGGCACGGTCTCGGACCCCTACCTGCCGGTGGATGTGGCAACCGACACGTTCTATGGCCTGCAGGACCGCGATTTCGGCGACCGCTCCAATGCCTCGGGCTATCTGCGGCTCGACCATGCGTTTTCGGACAGCCTGACGTGGAGCACCACCCTGCGCCACGGCAAGGACAAGACGAAATACTATGTGACGCAACCGACCTCGGGCGCCGACGGCCAGGTGACGCGCGGCAACAAGAGCACCAACCGCGACAACGAGACCACCGCCTTCAACTCGCAGCTCTCGGGCGACATCGACCTGTTCGGGCGCCAGCACAGCTTCGCGCTCGGGGTCGATATCTCGAATTCGAAAGCGACGGCGCGCAAGATCATCGGCACGCCCAGCACCGCCGCCAGCGCCCCCTACGAGAACCCGAACAGCAACGATGCCTGGGACGGCACCTTTACCTACGCCGATGACTACGGCCCGATCAGCTCCATCGGCACCACCCAGAGCCGCACGCTCTACCTGTTCGATACGGTGCAGCTCGATCCGAAATGGGAAGCGAATTTCGGCATCAGCTACAACCACTACAAGGTCACCGCACACAGCTTCGCGCAGGTGTCGCGCGGTGTGTATACGCCTGAATCCATCGCCACCTCGCGCACGGACTTGCTGAACGGCTCCGCCGGGCTGGTGTTCAAGCCGACACAGAACGGCCGGATCTATGCCAGCATCTCCTCCTCCTCCAGCCCGGCAGGCGAAGGCGCGGGCACGCTCAGCAACGCCTCCGCGGATACACTGATCACCCAGGACAACCTCGATCCGGAGGAAACCAACACCTACGAGATCGGGACCAAATGGGCGCTGTTCAACGATCAGCTGATGCTGTCGGCGGCGCTGTTCCAGACCGAGAAGACCAATGCCCGCGTCACCAATGTGGATGGCACCACCGAGAACCTGGGCAAGACCCGGTCGCAGGGGATCGAGCTCGGCGTCGCAGGCCAGATCACCGAGAAATGGGGGGTTTCGGCCGGCTACACCTATCAGGACGTGAAATATGTGGACAACGGCTACACCAACATCGGCACCACCGATGCGCCGAACTATGTAAAGAGCTATCTGAACGGCAAGCAGGTCACGAAGATCCCGCGCAACAGCCTCGCGCTCTGGACGACCTATGCCTATGACGATGCGCTGACGCTCGGCGGCGGGGCGACCTATACCGACAAGCGGGTCCAGAGCTACTGGAACCCCAATGCCACGGCCCCGGCGCAATATGAGCTGCCCGCCACCTGGCGCCTCGATCTGATGGCCTCCTACAAGCTGACCGAGGACACGCTGGTGCAGCTGAACGTGAACAACGTTCTGGACGAGCAGATCTACAGCGACTCGCATGTGGGCCAGCATGTGATCGTCGAGGCGGGGCGGAACTTCGCGGTGACGCTGAACCACCGGTTCTGATATTTTCCGACAAAAACACTTAACATTTCCGGGCAGGGTGCCTATCCTGCCCGGAACACAGAAAGGCCCGACCATGCTGGTGACCATCCCCGACCTGCTGACCCCCGAAGAAGTGGCCTATATCCGCCAGGTGCTCGAGGGCACGGAATGGATCGACGGGCGGCGCACCGCGGGCGACCAGGCCGGCAAGGTGAAGAACAACCTGCAGGTCCCGACCGATGCACCGGAGGCGCGCGAGCTGGGCGCGATCGTACTGCGCGCGCTCGGGCGCAATGCCACCTATTCCTCGGCCGCGCTGCCGCTGCATGTGCTGCCGCCGATGTTCAACCGCTACGACACCGGCATGACCTTCGGCGCCCATGTCGATGGCTCGATCCGGGTGATCCCGGGCAGCGCCCAGCGGATCCGAACCGATGTCTCGACCACGATTTTCCTGACCCCGCCGGAGGAATATGACGGCGGCGAGCTGGTGGTGCACGATACCTACGGCCAGCACGCGGTGAAGCTGCCCGCGGGGCATGCCGTGGTCTATCCCGCCACCTCGCTGCATTCGGTGAGCCCGGTGACGCGCGGCTCGCGGTGGGCCTCCTTCTTCTGGGCGCAGTCCATGGTGCGCGACGACTGGCAGCGGCACATGCTCTATGACCTCGACCGCACGATCATGCGGGTGCGCGGGCTGGTGCCCGACGACGACCCGGCCGCCACCGGCCTGACCGCGCATTACCACAACCTGATCCGGGCCTGGGCCGAGATGTGATGGCGGCGATCCCGCCCGATATCTTCGCGCTGGAGGATTACGCCCGCCATGCCGCGGCGATCCTGCCCGCCCCGGTGCGCGCCTATGTGGATGGGGCCGGGGCAGACGGCCTGACCGCCGCGGCCAATGCCGAGGCCTGGCGCCGGATCCGGCTGGAAAGCCGGGTGCTGGCAGATCTGCGCGGCGGCGGAACGGAGCTCGATCTGTTCGGCCTCGCGCTGGAGCATCCCTTCCTGCTGGCGCCGGTGGCCTGGCACGGGCTCGCGCACCCGGAGGCCGAGCACGCGACCGCATTGGGCGCGGCGGCGACGGGCGGGCTGATGGTGGTCTCTACCCAGGCCGGGCTGCGGCTGGAGGAGATCGCGGCGCGCGCCCAGGGGCCGCTGTGGTTCCAGCTCTACATGCAGCCCGAGCGCGCCGATACGCTGCATCTGCTGCGCCGCGCCGAGGCTGCGGGGTACCGCGCGCTGGTGGTGACGGTGGATGCGCCGGTGACCGGGCTGCGCAACATGGAGGCGCGGGCGGGCTTCGCCCTGCCGGACGGGCTCCGGGCGGTGAACCTGGAAGGCTATGCCCCGGCCGCCGTCCGCACGGCGCCAGGGCGGGCCGGCGTGTTCCTGGGCCTGATGGACGCAGCCCCCCGCTGGGACGACATCCGCTGGCTGCGCGCGCAGACCCGCCTGCCGCTGCTGCTGAAGGGCATCCTCTCCGGGCATGATGCGGATCTCGCGGTGCAGGCGGGTGTGGATGGGGTGATCGTCTCGAACCACGGCGGCCGGGCGCTCGATACCCTGCCCGCCACCGCCGACGCCCTGCCCGTGGTAGCGGCGCGGATCGCCGGGCGCATTCCGGTTCTGGCCGATGGCGGCATCCGGCGCGGCACCGATGCGCTGAAGGCGCTGGCGCTCGGCGCGGATGCGGTTCTGATCGGGCGGCCGCAGATCCATGCACTGGCGGTGGGCGGGGCCGCGGGCGTGGCGCATATGCTCTCGATCCTGCGTGCGGAGCTGGAGGTTGCGATGGCGCTCACCGGGCGGCGGCGGCTTTCCGACATCGACCGCAGCGTGCTCTGGGCCTGAGACGGCAGCAGATCTGCGCGAAACCTGCACGGCTACGACCTCGTGAACCCCAACACCCGCCTGACGGCCGGTTGCAGCCACGGCCGCAGTCGGCACGAGCCGGCCGCCCGGCCCACATCGGCTTCGCGGCCTCCTCAGGCATCACCATACTCCGCCACAAACACAGGAAAAGCCTTTGAGCGGAGGGATTTTCTAGAACCATCTGAGTGAATTGGTCGGGGCGGCGAGATTCGAACTCACGACCTACTGTACCCAAAACAGATTTTTCGACATATCGCGACATAACGGCCAAGAACATTTGAAGCGCCCTATCCACCTTGAAAACAATAGAAATATGCGCGATGTTGCGGAATGTTAGCAACAGGACGTAACGACGCGATACGCGCGAATCTGTTACCCCTGTGTTACCCCGCAGGACTGACTGTATATGGCGCGAGCACTGACGACAAAGGCGGTTGAGGCTGCAAAGCCAGACCCCGCGAAGCGATACGAGATCCCCGACCCGGCACTCTCCGGGCTCTATCTGGTGGTGCAACCAAGCGGCTCGAAGTCATGGGCGCTGCGCTATCGGTTTCACGGCAAGCCCGCAAAACTGACCCTTGGGCGCTGGCCGCTCATGGGGGTGGCGGACGCGCGCGGAGCCGCGACCGATGCGCTTGAGCGCCTTCAGAGTGGCTCAGACCCCGCGGCGGCAAAGAAGACCGCAAAGGCCTCAGAAGATGAACGGGATCGGGACACGGTTCGCGCCCTATTTGCGCTCTACGAAAAGCGCCACCTGGCCAACCTGCGATCAGGCGGAGAGCAGAAGCGACAGATATCCCGGAACGTTCTGCCGAAGCTCGGCGATCGCGACGTAAAGAGTATCACCCGGCGCGACCTGATCGACCTGCTGGAGGAAATTGCGGACTCTGGCCGAGGGGTCACGGCGAACCGCGTCCGAACCTATTTCCAGACCTTCTTGAACTGGTGCATCGAGCGTGATGTGCTCGAAGTGAACCCAATCGCCAGAATGAGACCTGTGGCGAAAGAACGGCCGCGCGCCCGGGCCCTGAGCGATGATGAAATCCGGTGGTTCTGGCAAGCCTGCGACGAAACCGGCTACCCCTTCGGACTGATGGGCAAGCTGCTGTTGCTCACAGCCCAGCGGGAGGGCGAAGTCACCCGTATCTCAACGGCAGAGATCCGCGGAGACCTGTGGCACCTGTCAGCCGATCGCACGAAGAACCGGCGCGCCCATGACGTGCCCCTCTCACCAGCCGTGTGCGCGCTTCTGGCGGGCGCGGAGCGCGTTGACGGGCCTTTCGGATATATCCTCACCACGACCGGAACCACGCGCGTCAGCGGCCTCTCCCGAGCTCAGAATGCCATTGCCAAGCGCATGCGTGCGGCGGCCGAGAAAGAGCGCGGCGAGCCTGTCGAGATCCCGCACTGGACTTGGCACGACCTGAGGCGGACGGCCGCAACCGGAATGGCCCGGCTTGGCATCCCGGTGCGTGTCACTGAGGCGGTGCTGAACCACATCTCCGGCACGGGCGCGGGCATCGTGGCGGTGTACCAGCGCCACGACTATGCCGGCGAAAAGCGACAGGCCCTAGATGCCTGGGCGGGCTATGTCCTGTCGCTGGTGGAGGGAAAGCCGGATAACGTAGTGCAGATCATGGGTTAGAATTGCTTGGGCAGCCCGGCCTGCTTCAACGACTCATTGGCGGTGTGACGCGATTTCGTGCCGTGATCGACCGTGAAGTGTTTCTGATTGATGGGGCTGAACCAGATTTCGTGATCCCCTTTGCCGGGACGGACAAGATAGCATCCTGCCGCTGCAAGGACCGCGATCAGATCACGATAGAAGCCTGCCATTCTCAGGCGGCGGTGCTGACGCGCATGAGTCGATCCGCCATGACGTGGACGGGAACATCGCCGCCATCGGTGGGGAAGCCGTTGAGTTCGATCAGATCGGCGAGCGCGCTTTGCAGCTTGGGATACAGGGCTTCGATCGTCTCGGCCTCGATCGCCAGCCCGTCAATATCGGCGCTGGTTGCAACCCACACGTTGGCTTCCGGATCCCAATCTGCGCGAACGATGATGCTGTTCTTGGACATGCCTAGCCTCCGTTGAGCGATATCATATAGCGTATCACCGCCTAACATTCAATGAAGCGTCGCAACTGTATCGAGTGACGCCCGGCAAGAGGTCCGTCGGGGCAAATCGGACATTTTGTCAGATTTTCAGGTGCGGGCCGCGCTTCGACAGCCGCGACACATTCGACGAGGTTTTGCGGCGATAGGGCCGGATAGCAGCAGCCGCCACCTTGGCCGTCGGCTTTCCGGACATCATCGCCATGGCCACCGCCGTCTGAGCCTGCATCGCGGCCGCAATCTTCTCGCTGACCATGCGATGGTTCTCGCTTGGGGTGACGTTCCAGGCGCCTGCCATGCCCCAGAGGCGCATCCAGATCACGGCCTGGGCCTCAACGGCCATCGCCATGAGCTGGTAGGACGTCTTGAAAATGTCGGCCGATGTCTTCGGGTAAAACATGTTCGTCTCCTCGTGATGGCGCTACCCGCGCCCGCTGCCGTCCCCGTCTCCTGCGCCAGTGGCGGTTCCGGCGCCGTCTCCAGATCCATCCCCCTCGCCACTTCCATCTTCCTGCATCATTCTTAGGAGAGGCGTGTCTTTCAAAAGGCTTTTTGCCTGAGCCTCGATAATCTCGCCACTTAGTTGCCGCATCAGGCTTCGAATATTCCGTACAGCAACGCTGATCTCTCGTGTCATCTCATATTTTACGGGCGACTTCGATATCACAGACGCCATCTCCTCCAAAGAGCGCCTGAGAATTTCTACTGCGTTGTTATCTGGATATTTTTCCTCAAGTGCGGCAGTTAATTCACTGTTAACAGAACGATTATTCATACTAGCTGCCGACCGAATTCTGTCTCGCAGATCTGGAGATATGCGCAAAGCTATCTGAACTGTTCCTTGATCTGACCTTTGGTCTGACATGATTGGCCCCCCATCAAGAATGCAATCAATATGATTTTCCACTTGACAGTCAATGCAATCAGTTTGATTGTAATCAAGATGATTGCATCAACGTAGCACTTAGGGAAACCATGTCCACACTCAAGAACCTTGCGGGCGGTGATGTCGTATCTACGACATTGCGCCTGCCGAACGAGCTTCTGAAGGAACTTAAGATCCAAGCGATCCGCGCGGGGTGTTCGTTCAACACCCATGTCGCAATGATCCTGAAAGAGGCAGCGGGGGAAGAACTTGGCGGTAACGCCCCCGCTGCGCAGATGGAACAGCAAGTGAACCATCAGGAGGCAAATCATCATGATGGCCGCTGAATCGCAATCCTTTTCGCTCGGGCCTGACCTGAACGGGAAGCGTATCGGCATCCATGCCGTGCGCAATCTTTGCGGAAACGTGTCTTCGATGACCATCTATCGCTGGCTCAACTCCCCGGAGATGAACTTCCCGAAGCCGATCTACATCGGGCGCCTCCGCTACTGGAAAGAGGCCGATGTCCTGACCTGGCTCGATGCGCGGGAGGGGCTGGCATGAGCGCGCCCTATCGGAATTTCGACGAGCTCCATTCAGATGCGGTCACGCTCTCTGGGCTGTGCGAGCTCGCGGAGTGTATCTGTTGCGAGCGTCCGGAATGGGATCTCGCGGCCTTGCTTGTCGCCATGTCCCAGATCGCGGAGAGGCTTTCGTCCGGCTCGGAATGGGTCAACCTTCCGAAAGGCGGTGAAGCATGAGCATCACCGACAAATACCGCGATGCGCATGAAAAGACCGATGATGTCGTCATGATTATTGAGGGTGTGGCGGCCGCTGCGATCGATGTGATGCTGCAACGGCAGATGCTGGGGCCGGATATTCCAGGCGCATCCTCCCTGTTCGCCCTCTTGGAGACGATCGAGGAGAAGGCCGGCCGTGCGCGGGAGCTGCTCCAGGAGCAGTGGGAGGCGGCTTATCATGTCGTTGGATCTGACCGGTGACCGCTATAGGCGTGCGTCGAAGACGATGCTCCATGCACTTGTGCTCGGTGATGCCCATAGTTGGAGCGGAGTAGCCTATATATGGGCTGCGCGCCTGACAATGAACGAGCGCGCGGCCGTCGCGATGGCGGCCATGTTCTCGTTACCAGAGGAAGCCGCGACTATCGCAGGGCGGCGTACAATCGGTTACGGAGCCCCGCATCCTTCCTTTGTCGATCCGCTATCTGAAGCGCAGATATGGGCAGCCTCGGCGAGTGTAGCCGAGCTTGATGCTTATCTCGTCGCCGCCTTCAGCGCTTTGCCAAGGCACAAACAGCGGCAGTTTGCGGACTATGCCGTGTTGATTTTCACTCAGAACTGAGCCGGTTTTTTCACCGAGAAGTGAGCCACCTCTGATTATGGATTTCGGTTCATGCTGGGGTCAAGGTCGGGTTTGTCTCCTTCTTTTTT
>NZ_JAYRZN010000036.1:0-33591 GCF_041916475.1 Paenirhodobacter sp. | reverse complement strand
CGGCCGCCTCAAGGACTGGCGGCGGGTCGCCACACGATACGACCGATGTCCGGAAACCTTCTTCTCCGCGATCATGCTCGCCGCAACCGTCTTGTTCTGGCTGTCAAAAGCAATGAGTCTGGGCCCTAGATGAACCGTCGCAATCTAGCTGATGAGCGGATCAGATAAAGTGATCCAGACCGTCAGAGGGTACAAATCCAGATCAGCATCGCCGTCACAGAGCGTTGTCCGACCCAGGGTAAGGCCCTCACCAAAATCCGCGCCTGAAAAGAGAATGGAAGAGAAGAGGTAAGACTCAACGTTCATCGGCGCAAAATGGCCCGCTCGGACAAAATTGTCACGAAAGCTATGTAATTTCCAATTATGGCCGCTTTTGGTGAAATTGAACGGCTGATCACGATCCTCCGAAACCAAAAATAGACAAAACGCAGTCGGAAACAATGAAGGCTTTCGTCGCAGCATAAAAAAGTGGAGACTTGTCCTGATCAAAAATTTTCGAAGAATACCTGAAGGTAATTTTGTTGTTTTATAGCCATGTCACGGAGTTTTCGGGGCCTTCGTTAATGCTGTCGAGTGGCTGAAGTGTTGGCAAGGATAATATTCCATCGGGAATCGTGATGTCGAACGGGACTCGCTTCGAGATTTCACGAACGGCCTCGGCATAGATTTTCATTGACTGCGTAATTATATCAAGATGCTGCAGTTTTTTTATGTCGGACGGCGCAGTGCCGTGAAGGTCGCAATTTGATAATGCATCTTGAACCTCTTTCGCCAATATACATATTGTCTCCATATCTGTCGACAGGCGTGACGCAAGATCCTGAACATTAATTGGTCCGTTTTCAGAGAGGTTCATTTCATGGCTTCCAATCTAATCCATTTCCGTCATATGCGGCCCACCACCGACTCAATGACAGTACGCAATTCGCTTTGTGAGAATGGCTTGTGTAGCAGATTGTTCATTCCAAGTTTCTGTCCAGATCGTATTATCTCCGGAGTTGCTCGACCTGTAACTAAGATGAAACCAACTCCTTTAAGGTTTTGATTTGTGCGGATATGATGAAGTAACTGAATTCCGTTCATGTCGGGCATAAAAAAATCGGACAGCACTAAATGAACATTTTTTTTATGAAGTGTCTGCATTGCCGATTGCCCATCAGTAGCGGTCTCAATACTTAGAAAGCCGATCGCTTCAAGTGCCTGAGTTAGTAGGCCACGGCTTGTGGAAGTGTCGTCGACAACCAAGACCTTGAGTTTATCTTTTATAGACATCTTAACCTAGTTGTAAGTCGATTGAGCTGAAAGCTGGTATGTCGTCAGTGCCACTGGCTCAAGCCGGAAACCCTCAAAAGAAGGGATCCTCTCAGAGTGACCAACGAAAAGCCAACCACCGGGAGCAAGGCGCTCCTGTAACCGTTTCCAAAGCTGTATCTGGGCGCGCGCCTCAAAGTAAATTCCAACATTCCTGCAGAAAATTACATTAAATAGCTTTCTCATCGGCCACTCATCGCAGAGATTATGTTCTCTAAAAGACACCATATTCCGGATTTCCGCGGAAATTCTAAATCCAGAGACTTCTGGGATTAAGAATTTTTCTCTTAGGATCTCCGGGATCGGCGTTACCGTGTCAGATGAATACACCCCTTCCTGGCCAATTGATACCATCTTTGAGTCTATGTCCGTCGCAAGAACCCGGATGTCGCATTGCGAAAAATCTGGAGCCACGTCTGCGATCTCCATTGCCATCGAATATGCTTCTTGACCACTGGAAGAACCTGCAGACCACATGCGGATTGACTGACCTTGACGCGCTGCTTCGATTAGGGGTGGCAAGATTGTGTTTCGAAAGAAAGTGAAGTGATGTCGTTCGCGATAGAACTGGGTGAAGTTGGTTGTCATGGTCGAAATCATTGCGCGAAGTTCATCGGAGCCTTCGTCTGTTTGAACGAAGGCCACATAACTTTCGAAATTCTTGATCCCAGTTTCGCGTAAGCGGCGCGATAGACGCGACTGCAACATTGCGGCTTGAGAGCTAAGAAGCCGCATTCCGGCTTTTTCTCGAAGAATCTCCGCAATACGGTGCTGCTCCGCAGTTCCCAGTGGCATAGGGGAATTCATTCGTTTCGAGGTTGTCATGCAACTTCTGCCGAGATGTCTGGCAGCACGGCAGGGAGATTGAGAAGTCGTATCATCCGGTTCTCGACAACTGCGAGCGCACGAACAAATTTTTGTTGAACATAAGTTCCAACTTCGGGAGGAGGTTGCAGGTTTCCGCTCTCAAGCGTGAGAATATCTGATACCGCATGAACCAGTAGACCTGCAAGTTGAGAACCTAGATTAACTACAATGATGACATTACGTGAGTCGCCCGTAACTGCCGCCAGACCGAGGCGCATGGGCAGGTCGATTACCGGGAGAACTGTGCCCCTCAAGTTTATCACGCCACGAAGATGCGGAGGCGTATGTGGGAGTGGCGTCGGGCGTGTCCAGCCACGAATCTCTCGTACTGACATGATGTCAATGCAATATTCATCGTCGCCCAACCGGAAAGCAAGAAGCTCAAGTTCCTCTGAGGATTGAGGGTTGGATGTTGAGGATGGGCTGGTACTCATCGGTTTATCCTGCAAGGGCGAAATATTCTGTTCGTTTAGATTGGCCCGCGTTTTGAACCAGATCTGCGGGGTCGAGGATTAGCGCTATCCGCCCGTCGCCGAGGATAGTTGCTGCCGCAATTCCTGGAAGGTGGCCAAAAGTGCGTTGCAAACCCTTGATTACGACCTGACGCTGTTCGACGATTCCGTCAACGATCAGTGCGGCTCTTGCGCCGTCTTCCTGGGCTGTAAGGAGTACTATCCCACCATCTTCTGTTGAACGCGGAGGGCGGTACCCGAGCTCTGATCCTAAATCGAAAATCGGCAAGAATGCTCCGCGAACATGAAGCACCTGATGACCTCCGGCAATCGTGCGTACATCGGAAGGCGCAAGTGCGGCGGTCTCAGTGATCGAGGATAGTGGAACCACGAGTGTTTCGTTCGAAACTGTCACGACCATTCCATCTAGAACCGCGAGCGTTAGCGGTAACGAGATCGTGAATTTTGTCCCTAATCCTGGATCCGATTCGATCACGATGCGACCGCCTAGGAGATGAATTCCTTGTCTCACAACGTCCATTCCGACGCCGCGGCCCGATACCTCAGACACCTCTGATGCAGTCGAAAATCCTGGAAGAAATAGAAGATTGTCTATTTCAACGTCTGAGAGTGCAAGATCCGAGGTGATCAAGCCGCGACTTGCCGCGACACGACGAACCTTGTCGCGGTCGATCCCCGCTCCGTCGTCAGAAAGTTCAATCACGAGGCGACCGGCTCTATGCCTCGCAGAGAGGTTCACCTCGCCTTCCACAGTTTTTCCTGCAGCCCGGCGTTTCTCTGGGGATTCTATACCATGATCTATTGCGTTTCGGATCATGTGCGTGAGCGGTTCGGCCAAACGCTCGATTACGGTTTTGTCGACTTCTGTCGATTCTCCCGACATGATCATACGTACGTTTTTTCCGGTTGCCGCAGAAACCTCGCGGACAATGCGCGCCATGCGCTGAAACAGTGGTTTAACCGCCTGTGCGCGGATCAGCATGACACTGTCCTGAATTTCCCGGGTCAGGCTGTTGAACGATTCCAGCCCGGTCATAACGGCTGAGTTCGATTGCATTCCGGCTTCAGAGACGCTTTGTGCGAGCATTGCCTGATTGATCACAAGCTCGCCAACTAGATTCATCAACCGATCCACGCGATCAAGGTCCACGCGGACGGTGGTGCTGACCTCATCTCTGGCGGGACGGGCCTCGCGTTCTCCGGCAGCCGTTTTTGGCTCCGGTTCCGGGTTAGGCGCTGAAAATTTCTCAGTAATGGGCTCTGTCGGCAAAAAGTCAGTCGTTACCGTGTTTTCCGATACCGCGCTGGATACCGATAGCTCACAAAGATCATCGACGAATTCGAAAACCTCGCGAATGTCTGTCTCGTTGAGATTTCCGGGCAGCTCGATCGTCCAGGACAGCGCCGCCTCATCGGCGTCGAGTGCTGTCAACGGTGGCACATCTTCTTGGTTACAGCCGATATGCGTCGCTCCGAGATCTTGCAGAGCACGCAGAAGGAACAGCGGCTCGTTGCCCGATTGATAGAGCTTTGCATAGGGTCGAAAGAAGACGTGCCAGCCGACCGTCATCGGTTCATTATCAATCAGGCTGAAATCCAGCGCAAGTGGCTGAAACACCAGATCCGATGCATCGCCCATGTCCGGCATCAGCGCTTCCAGTTGCCGCAGGCAGGGCTCACCATCTGGGAGGGCGCTACCATCGCGCGCGGCGCGCAAGAAATCCTGCAGCAGATCCGCCCCTTGGAACAAGAGCTTCAGAAGTTGGTCGTTCAGATCGACGTGATTTTCCCGAAGCGCATCCAGTACGGATTCGAGCCTGTGGGAAAAATTCACCAGATCGGAGAATCCGAATGCCCCGGCTCCCCCTTTGATGGAGTGCACGGCGCGGAAAACGGTATTGATCGTATCGGGGCTCGGCGCCTTCGACGAGAGATCGGACAGGCCGTCCTGAAAGGATTCGAGAAGCTCTTCGCATTCGACGAAAAAGCCTGCACGGATTTCGGCAAGTGGATCTGTCGTCATTCTCGCCTCCTCAGCCTGCGACCATATGCAAGGCTTTGACCAGCTTCGCCGGGTCGAACGGCTTCACGATCCAGCCGGTCGCTCCGGCGGCGCGGGCGCGGGCGCGGAGTTCTGGAGCCGCTTCCGTCGTGAGGACAAGGATCGGGATCGCGCGGAAGCAATCTTGCTGACGTATTGCTTCGATGAAGCCGAACCCGTCGAGCCGGGGCATGTTTATGTCGGAAATGATAGCATCCGGCGTGACGTCGCGCAGCCTTTCCAGCCCGGCGATCCCATCTTCTGCGGTGTGCACCGTAATACCCGCCTCCCGGAGCGTGTGACTGACGAGGTCGCGGATCGTCCGGCTGTCATCCACGGCGAGCACTGTCAGTGACATGTGATTTCTCCCGTCTGAAGATCGCGGAGCGGAACACCGAAACACTGCAGCGCGGAATCAAAGGCGTCGGACCGTGGCTCGATCCGCAGGGTCAGGCCCGCGGCGCGCCAGCTTTGCGCAGAGGCGATCAGCAACTGCAGCCCGAGCGCGCCGAGATGCGTGACCTGGCCCGCATCCAGCACCAGATCCCTACCGAGATTCTCGCGCAGGGCTTCGGCAGCCGGCCCGATATGTGCCAGATCCAGCCGCGGGGGCAGCTGCAAAGTTGCGGGCATCTCTAGGGCGTTAGCAGGGCCTGATCTCATGCCACTCATACCTCGGTCGTTACGAGGTTGAAGCTAACGTCTGCTCCCTTAACAATCGCTTGATGGCGAACCGAATTCCTCTACTTGATCATATTCATGTAGGCCGCGCAGCCGAGCAGCGCGGCATAGTCGTCCTCGATCAGGTGCATGGGGAAAGCGCTCAGGAAATTCGAGAATCTGCCCTTTGCGTGGAACGCCTGCTCAAAGCCGTATTCGGTAAGCAGGGGTGTGAAGGCCCGCGCCATGCCCCCGATCAGATAGATGCCGCCGAACGGCAGATGCGTGAGCGCGAGATCGCCCGCGACGGCGCCCATGGCGCGCACGAAAAGCCGCGCAGCGTCGCGCGCCAGAGGATCGCCAGCAGCAATCGCCGCCATGATCGCGGCCGAATCGCGCGACACCTCTTGGCCCGCCTCGGCGCAGACGAAATCATAGACATGCACCAGCCCGCGGCCGGACAGAACGTCCTCGACCGACGCAAACCCATGCTCCCGGGCCACGAAACGCGCCAGGCGCTCGTCGGCCTCGGAGCTGACGGGCAGGGTGACGTGGCCGCATTCGGAAGCCGTGACGATCCGCCCGCCCGGTCCTTCGTGTACGGGGGCGGCATTGAAGCCGGTGCCGATCCCGATCACCAGCTGGCTCGCATCGGGCAGGGCGGGGCGGCCGGGAAGGATCGGGCGCAGCATCTCCGGGGCGATCCGGCCGAGCGCATAGCCCTGGGCCTGGAGATCGTTCAGGACCGAGACGCGCCCGGCGCGCAAGGCCTGCGCCACTGCGCCGGATTCGATGACCCAGGAAAGGTTCGTCATCGTCGCGACCCCGTCGCGTACCGGCCCCGCCGCGGCGATGCAGGCGCCATCCAGGTCGGCAATGCCTTTCTCGGCGATATAGGCCCGCAGAACCGGCTCCAGCGCGGGTTGCCCGGCATTGGCATAGCGGCTGATGGTTTCAGGCAGCAGCCGCCCCTCCTGCGACAGGACAACGCGGGTATTGGTACCGCCGATATCGGCCAGCAGGGTGTAACGGGACATGTCAGCGCTCCAGATCCGTCGTTTCAGCGTGATAGGACGGCTTTTGCCCGGGCCGCAAGGTTCCACGATGCGCGGGGCTTTCGGCGCGGGACGCGGGCTGGCGTCATATTACACATGGATGCGGCCAAAGCCCATTTAAGAACAACAATGTCTCCAATTGTGAAACGTTGCCGCGCCCTTTATCATTGGCTCTGGATTGAATTTCGGCTGGGCGCGCACATGCATGAGAACTGGGATGATACCGGTCGGGGCGCGGCTGAGCAGGGCTGCGCTGGCGGCAGCACCGGCGCGCGCCGATGAGCTGGTGTTCAGGCCGGGCGCGGATCCGCGCTTTCACTGGGAGAGCTTCGAAGCCCTGAAATCGCAGGATCTGCGCGGCCAGACCCTCACCGTGATGGCGCCGTGGCTCGGGCCAGACAAGGTGCTGTTTGAAAGCGTGCTGGCCTATTTCGAGGCGGCGACCGGGATCAAGGTGATCTATTCCGGCTCTTCCAGCTTCGAGCAGCAGATCGTCATTGATGCCGAGGCCGGTGCGCCGCCGGATATCGCGGGCATTCCGCAGCCGGGCCTTGCGGCAGACCTGGCGCGCAAGGGCTACCTGCGCCCGCTGCGGCCCGCGACCGCCGATTGGCTGAAAGAGCACTATGCCCTTGGCGAGACCTGGGCCGGGTATGGCACCTATCCGGGGCCGGATGGCGCGGCGCGGCTCTATGCTTTCCCCTACAAGGCGGATGTGAAATCCTTGGTCTGGTATGTGCCGGAAAATTTCGCGCAGGCGGGGTATAATGTCCCGCACAGCATGGAGGAGCTGAAGGCGCTCACCGAGCGGATCGTGGCCGATGGCGGCACGCCCTGGTGCATCGGCATTGCCTCCGGCGGCGCAACCGGCTGGCCGGCGACGGACTGGGTGGAGGATCTGATGCTCCGCCTCTATCCGCCCGAAACATATGACGATTGGGTCGCAAACAGGCTCCGCTTCGACGATCCGAAGGTGGTGGCGGCGGTGACGGAATTCGGCTGGTTCGCCGGCACGGACGCCCATGTGGCGGGCGGCGCGCAGGCCGTCGCCACGACCGATTTCCGCGACAGTGTGCGCGGCCTCTTCACTGTGCCGCCGCAATGCTATCTGCACCATCAGGGCTCGTTCATACCGTCGTTCTTTCCGGAGGGTGTGCAGCCCGGGCGCGATGTGGATGTCTTTGCGCTGCCGCCCTATGCGGCGCGGGGGCCGGGGGTGCCGGTGCTGGGCGCGGCGACGCTGTTTGCCAAGCTGACCGACAATCCGGCATCCGACGCCTTCATCGCCTTCCTGCAAACCCCGATCGCGCATGAGATCTGGATGGCGCAGGAGGGTTTCACCACGCCTTACCGGGACGTGAACGCCGATGTCTATGCCAACCCGGTGCTGCGCAAGATGAACGACATGCTGCTTCAGGCCAACAGCTTCCGCTTCGACGGCTCCGACCTGATGCCCGGAGCGATCGGCGCAGGCGCCTTCTGGACGGGGATGGTGGATTTCGTGGGCGGCACCTCCGCAGAGGTGGTCACCTCCCGGATCCAGGCGACCTGGGACGGGGTGAAGAAATAGGATGCGCGGCGGATGGAGCAGCTGATCGGCGCTGCGGGGATGATCGTCGTAGGGACGTTCGGCTGCGTCCTGTGGCTCTGGATATCGAATGCGGTGCTGGATCTGTTGCTGCGGAAGGGGGGGCATCTGCGCCGCGCCGGGGTGATCCGGCCCTGGCTGTTTCTGGGGCCGGCGGTGCTGCTCATGGGCATGTACCTGGCCTATCCGGTGCTGTGTTCGCTCTGGCTCAGCCTGAAGGATGCGGATGGCGCGCAATGGGCCGGGGGTACGAATTACCGCTGGCTCGCCCAAGACCCGAAGTTTCGCGAAGCCCTGCGCAACACGCTGCTCTGGCTGGCGCTCGTCCCGGCGGTGACGACGGCACTGGGGCTGCTGGCCGCGCGGCTGACGGTGGCTGCGCGGTGGGGCGGGCTCGCGACGGTGCTGATCCTCATGCCGGTCGCCATGTCCTTCACCGGGGCGGGGGTCATCTGGAAATTCGTCTATGAGTACCGCGCAGCCGGGCAGGCGCAGACGGGCCTTCTGAACGCGGTGCTGGCGTCTCTGGGCGGCGCGGCGCAAAACTGGCTGAGCCTGCCCGGCTGGAACAATCTGTGCCTGATGGCGGTGCTGGTCTGGGCCCAGACCGGCTTTGCCATGGTGCTTCTGCAAGGCGCGCTTCGGCGGATCCCGCAGGACATTCTCGATGCGGCGGTGCTGGATGGCGCGACGCCCTGGCAGGCGTTCTTCCGGATCCAGCTGCCGCATATCCGCGGTGCGATCATGGCGGTCTGGACGGCGGTCACGGTGGTGGCGCTCAAGGTTTTCGACATCGTCCATGTCATGACCAACGGACAATGGGGCACGCAGGTTCTGGCCAATCTCATGTATGACTGGATGTTCCGCGGGGCGCCGGATTACGGGCGCGGATCGGCCATCGCCGTGGTGCTCATGGCGCTGATGGTGCCGATGATGATCGCGAACCTGCGCAGGGCAGGGGCCTGATGCGCGCGGTGGCGTGGGGAGCGCTTGCGCTGCTGGTGGTTCTCTGGGTCGTGCCGACGCTGGGGCTGCTGCTGACCTCGCTGCGCACGCCGGATCAGATCGCGCAATCGGGCTGGTGGCGGGCGGCCTCTCCGGTCATGCTTGCCGGGTTCGTGCGCACAGGTGCTGCGACCGAGCCCCTTGCGGGCGGCTGGGTCGCTGCGGGCAGCGTGCTTGCGCCGGAGCAGTCGTTGATCGGCTGGGGGGTGGATGCGCGCGCGCCCGATGCGTTCCGGCCGGGAGAGACTGCGGATCTGGGGCAGGGGCGGCGCCTGAGTGTTCTGGCGGATGGCCGCTACACATTGTGGACGCCCGAGCGCACCGACGCGGACCGTGGCACGCGCATTTTCATCACGACCCGCTCCCCGCCCCGGCTCAAGCTCGACAATTACGCCCGGGTGATCGGGGCCGAGGGCCTGGGGCGCGCGGTTCTGAACACCATGACGGTGACGATCCCGGCAACCGTGCTCCCGATCGCGATCGCCGCCTTTGCGGCCTATGCGCTGGCCTGGATGGAGCTGCCGGGAAAATCGCTGCTGATCGCGGCGCTGCTGTGCCTGATGGCGATGCCGCTTCAGCTGGCGCTGATCCCGCTGCTGAAGCTGCATGGGATCCTTGGGATCGGCAAAAGTTATGTCGGGATCTGGCTGGCGCATACCGGCTTCGGGCTGCCGCTGATGGTCTATCTGCTGCACGGATACATGCTCAGGCTGCCCACGGCGATCATTGCCAGCGCCCGCCTGGACGGTGCCTCCGAGCTGCGGATCTTCGCGCGCATCGTGCTGCCGCTCTGTGCGCCGGCGCTGGCGGCTCTGGCCGCGCTCCAGTTTCTGTGGGTCTGGAACGATTTGCTGGTGGCGCTGGTGTTCCTTGGCAACCGCCCCGATCAACTGGTTCTGACCGGGGCCTTGCGCGACATGCTGGGCTCGCGTGGCGGCGCATGGAATATCCTCGCGGCATCGGCCTTCGTGTCGATGATGATTCCTCTGGCCGTCTTCGTGCTGATGCAGAAATATCTGATGCGTGGCATGCTGACCGGAGCAGTGAAGGGAGGCTGAGATGTCGGTGCTGAAGAAGGATCCGAACTGGTGGCGCGGTGCGGTGATCTATCAGATCTATCCGCGCAGCTTTCAGGATTCCAATGGCGACGGGGTAGGGGATCTGGCCGGGATCACCGCGCGCCTGCCCTATGTTGCCACGCTTGGTGTCGATGCGATCTGGATCTCGCCATTCTTCACCTCGCCGATGAAGGATTTTGGCTATGACGTTGCCGATTACCGTGGTGTCGACCCTTTGTTCGGAACGCTGGATGATTTCGACCGGCTGCTCGAGGTGGCCCATGCGCTTGGGCTGAAAGTGATGATCGATCTGGTGCTGAGCCATACGTCGGATCAGCACCCATGGTTCCGTGAAAGCCGCAGCGACCGCAGCAATGCCCGGGCGGACTGGTATGTCTGGGCCGACCCGAAACCCGATGGCACGGCGCCCAACAACTGGCTGTCGGTCTTCGGCGGCTCGGCATGGCAATGGGAGCCGCGGCGCGAGCAGTACTATCTGCACAATTTTCTGAGCGCGCAGCCGGATCTCAACTTCCATTCCGATGCCGTGCAGGCGGCGCTGCTGGATGTGGCGCGGTTCTGGCTGGAGCGCGGGGTCGATGGTTTTCGCCTCGACACAATCAATTTCTATATGCACGACAATATGTTGCGCGACAATCCTCCACTTCCGCCGGAAGAGCGCAACGACCATACGGCGCCAAAGGTCAACCCGTACAATCACCAGCACCACATCTACGACAAGAATCACCCGCAAAACATTGAATTTCTGCGGAAACTCAGGAGGATCATGGATCCTTACAAGGCTGCGGCCGTCGGCGAGATCGGCGATAGCAAGCGCGGCCTGGAGATCCTCGGAGAATATACCTCCGGGGAGGATGCGGTCCATATGTCCTATGCCTTCGAGCTGCTGTCCGGGCACGAACCCTTGCCGGCAGCGTTCATTGCCGAGGTGTTTCGCAAAGTGGCGCAAGTCGCTCCGGAAGGCTGGGCCTGCTGGGCTTGCTCGAACCATGACGTGATGCGCCATGTCAGCCGCTGGTCTCTGACCGACAAGGCCGCCCGATGCTACGTGACCTTGCTGATGTGCTTGCGCGGGTCTGTTTGCCTGTATCAGGGAGAGGAACTGGGGATGCCGGAAACTGAGATTGCATATGAAGACCTCCGCGATCCATACGGGATTGAATTCTGGCCTGAATTCAAGGGCCGCGACGGGGCTCGCACACCGATGGTCTGGTCCGGCTCCGAGCCTCACGCGGGCTTCAGTGTGGCGCGGCCTTGGTTGCCAATCCCTCAAAGCCATCTGGCTTTGGCGGTGGATCGGGCTGAAGCGGAGCCCGCGAGCATTTTGCAGCATTATCGCCGCGTGATTGCCTTGCGCCACGCCCATGGAGCATTGGCCCGTGGGCTGATGACCCAAGTTGCCGTGGAAGGATCGGTGCTGCAGTTCATACGCGACGATGGCCATGAAACGTTGCTGTGCGTCTTCAATCTTTCCGAGAGCAAGGCCCAGGTGGCGCTGCCCACTTGTGCATGGGAGCCGGTCGCAGGCCTTGATGAGCCGGCGGAGATAGAGGGCGCGGCGCTGGTCATGGAGCCTTGGAGCGCCGTGATTTTGAAACCGGTTGATTTAATTAAAATTACATAACATTGATTATCGGATTTCCGCCGAGGCTCTTTCCCTCTATTTTGATGGTGCACAATATCAAAACTGAGGGAAAGAAATGACCGAGGAAAATGACGGACCCAGCCGCCGAACCACCGACCACGCTCACACTCTACGCGACGGACGCAAACGGATCAACGGTACAGTTGGAAGCCGCCCGCAGCCGCCGCTATGGCAGGAGGTTTGCGACGATGTTTTCCGACACGATGGCCCTGCTGAGCAGGCTGGACAGGCCGAGTTGCTATCGCTGCTCTGCGGCCCGGTGTTTTCGGGCACCCAGAGCATTGCGGCTCTCAGTCCTGCTCAAGCATTGGCTTGATCGGCCCGAGCACCGACTCCGCTGGCGTACTGACCGGGATACTGATCGTCGGCCCGCTCGATGTGGCGGAGCTGCTGTCATCTGCGTTCGGATTCGTCGGCTCAGGCACGATGTCGTAGGAAACTGTCACGGCGCTGGCGGCGCACGCATAGCCGCCGATGGACGTGATCATGGCGATCACGCGAATAGTCTTCACAACGCGCACTCCCCTCAGTGCAGACACTCTTCAACAGGGCATCGATAGCACGTTTGCCGCAGGCGCTCACCTGTATCCTCGGCGTAACCTTAACGCATCCTGGAATTGTGGCGGCTTTCAGCTTGCCGGTTGATCATGGCGTCGGCTTCAAGCCTTGGGCCTGATTGGCCTCGGCCGGTGCTCGTCGTGCGAACTCATAATGTGGGTGCCGGCAGTTATAAAACGACCGAGCCACGGCCTCCCTCCAACGCTGCGATGCAAATACCAACACGCCTGCCGCCTCGGGGCGGCCAATCCACGATGGCCAAAGGATAATGAAAACCCCGCCATGAAGCGCGCGCGGTCCTAAACTCGTTCGTCAGCCAGGCCGTTCGCCCCGTCTTATCTGGCGGCAGGCTAATTAAATTGTCCAGTTACAGGGATGCGCTCCTCGTCCGTCAGCGTACCATCAGCCCACCTGCCGGCCCTTCCGCCCGTGCCCATTTCCCATGGAAGTCCTCTGGCCCCGCCAGAAGCAAACAGGCGGAGCAGTCCCCTGCCCCGCCCGTACGCGCCGGATCCGGATCGCGTCAGTTCATGCCAAGCTTGCCACGCAGCATCGAGAGGTCCTCGGCCAGCGTATTCACCTTGGTCGACAGCACGGTGCGGTCCGTCTCCGTCAGTTCCGAATAGGAAACGAAGGCGCCATCACGTTCGTATTTCGACAAAACCGTGTTCACCGAGGCGAAATTGGCATCGACCTTCGCCACGAACTCCGAGTCCTGATCGGCCACGAGCGGCCGGAACAGCACATAGATCTTCTCCGCGCCCTCGAAGTTTGCGTCGAAATCCCACAGGTCGGTGTGCGAATAACGGTCTTCCTCACCGGAGATCTTCGTCGCGGCGACCTCTTCCATCAGCACCGCAGCACCGCCCACCACCACCTCGGGCGGGAAGGTCAGCGCGTTGATGCGGCTGTCCAGCTCCTTCACATTCGCCAGCAGGCCATCGGCATAGTCATGCACATGATCGGTCTTGCCCTCGACCCAGAGCGCGTATTCCAGGCGGTGGAACCCGGTGAAGGTTGGATCGGCCTCGCCTTTCTCGAAATCGTCGGCGCGCGCGTCGATGGCACTGTCGAGGTCAGCGAACAGCTCGGCAATCGGCTCGACCTTCTCATAGCTGGTGCGGGTCGGGCCGAACAGCGCCTTCGCCTTCTCGATGTCATTGGCCTTGATCGCGGCGACGAAGGTCTCCACATCGCCCACCAGCTGCGCGGTATTCTCGGCGACATAGATCTTGTAGTCGGACAGCGGCCCGACCAGGTCGAGCGACGGCTCGGCCGCGAAGGACGGCGCGGCCACCGCCAGCGCGAGAGCCGAAGTCCTGAGGAAACGTGCGAACATGGAGGTCTCTCCTTGAGGCGTGGTGGGCTGGCGCGGGTTCACAGGAGACCCTTGGCTGCGGAAATCAGTCCGGAGGCCAGGTAATCCTCCGGCCCCGTCACCCCCGGCAGCGTGAAGAAATAGCCGCCGCCGATGGGTTTGAAGTATTCCTCCATCAGCTCGCCGTTCAGCCGGTTCTGCACGGTGATGAACCCCGCTTCCAGATCCGCCTGATAGCAGATGAACAGCAGACCCTGATCGAGCTGGCCGTTCTTCATGACGCCGTTGGAGTAGTTGAAGGCGCGCCGCAGGATCAGGTTCTTCTGCGTCTGCGGGGTGCGCGGATTGGCCAGCCGGATATGCGACTGCAGATGGGTGTGCTTGCCCTCCGGGTCGCGCGCATAATCGGGCACGTCGCGTTCCGTGGCGCCGGGGCCGCCATCCATCGGCGCGCCCGACATCTTGCGGCGGCCGAAATCGCGCTCCTGCTCCTGCAGCGGCGTGCGGTCCCAGCGTTCCACCATGTTCCGGATCAGCCTTACGACCTGATAGCTGCCGCCCTCGGCCCAGTCGGGCTCGCCCTCACCGGCGCCGACCCAGACGATGGACTCCATCAGCGCGGCGTCGTTGGAATCGGGGTTGGCCGAGCCGTCGCGGAAGCCCAGGAAATTGCGCGCAGACGGCGTGGAGCCATCGGCCGCAGGCACCACCGGCGGCACATCCCCGGCCTGCATCCAGCGGATCACCAGGAATTCCGACAGGTTCTTCATGATGTCGCGCAGCGCGTGGATATTGGTGTCCTGCAAGTTGGCACAGAACTGGATGGTCATGTCGCCATGGCACAGATCGGCCGCCAGCGCATCGTTCGGGAACTGCACCATCGGCTGCAGCCGGCGCGGCTTGTGCGCCTGCAGCCAGTCGAACCGCTGGAACAGCCCGTCGCCGAGGCTCACGGTGATGGTCTGGTTGTCGGAGGCGACATGCGGCCCCAGAAGCCCGGAATCGGCCGGCGGCAGCTTCGGGTCGCGCTCCGGCACCGCGCCGCCCTGGGTCAGGAACCGGGCGCGCTCGGTCAGGAGCTTCATCATCCGCTCGAATTCCGCGAGGCTGGTGATCGCAAGATCAAAGGCCACGAGGATCCCGCTTGCGGGGCGCGGCGTGGTGATCCCGGCCTGATGGCGGCCATGGAATTCCACCCGTTGCGCGGTGCTGACGGCATCGCCCTGCGGCGCGTCATTCACCTGCGGCTGTGCTTCGGCGCCGGCCTGCCCTGCGGCAAGCGCGCCCACGGCCCCTGCCCCGAACCCCATCAGGACGTGGCGGCGGCTCGGCCCGGCTGCGTTCCCGTTCATCTCAATTCACTCCGATCACGGCCGGCAGACGGTCCAGCGCCTGGGCAAGCCCAGCCATGTCTGCCGCCAGCTTCGCACGCTCATCCGGGCTCACCGTGCCATAGGCCGGGAAGCCCGCATCCTGTTTCAGCGCGGCCAGGTCGGCCTCCGCCGCGGCCTGCGCCGCCCCGAGATCCGCATCGAGCTTCGGGTCCACCGGCGCCACCACCGTGCGCAAAAGCGCCGTCAGCTTGCCGATCCCCTCCAGCGATGCCGCCAGATCCGCGAGGTCATTGCCCGCATAGATATTCTCGCCCGAAGGCAGCTGGCTCTCGCCGATCTGCGCAGCCTGGGCCGCGGGCAGCTCCAGCAGCAGCTGCGGGTCGAGCTTTTGCTCCTTCACCCGCGCCTTCAGCGCTTCCAGATCGCGCACGAGCCCTTCCGCCACGGGCAGCAGTCCCTCGGTGGTATTCTGCGCAAAAAGCCCATATTCCAGCCGGTGATAGCCGGTGAAAGCCGGATCCGCCTCGCGCGCGGCGAGGAAAGCGGCCTGCGGGTTGATGGTATTGGCGAGGTCCGACAGCCGGTTCGCCAGCGGCTCGATCCGCCGGTACGGCAGCCGTGCCGCGGCCCAGGCCGCCTGCGCGGCCGAAAGATCGCCCGCCGCAATCGCCGCCTGCAGCTGTTCCGCCGCCGCGACCGCCGCCCCCGCCTGCATCACCAGATAGACCCGGTATTCCGAAAGCGGCCCGAGGAACTTGCGCAGCGTCACCTCCGAGGCCGCGGCCGATGCCTCGTCCGAAGGCGTCACCTTCAACACGCCGCGCGGGTTCGACAAGAGCCCGCAGGCCATCGCATATTCGCCCGGCTGCAGCTGCACCGAAAGCGTCTGGTGGAAGCCCGGCGCGATGTTCTCGCGCTCGGCCAGCACCAGCACGCCATCGAGGATCTCCCATTCGATCGGCCGGTCGGAGGCATTGACGATCTCGAAGCTGCGCCGCCCGCCGGGGGTGGTGAGCTCCATCGGCTCGCAGGCGGTGGCGGTGATGCGGATCACATGGTCGGCCTTCTGCCCGCGCGTGGCCTCCGCATTGCGCAGCGAGGCGTAGAAGAACGCCCCCCCACCCGCCGCGGCCAGGCAGGCCGCCGCAGCGACGGCCCATTTGAGGGATTTACCGGGAGTTTTCGCGTCAGGCATCAGAAAGGCTCTTGGCAGGAATTGCGGCCGGTGCAACCGGGCGCAGGAACAGGAACAGGGTCACGGCGAGGAACAGGGCATAGACGATCACCTCGCCCAGCGTCGGCGCTTCGCGGTAGCCCAGCAGTCCGGAAAGGACGGTGCCGACCGGCCCGGTCTCGGGCAAAACATGGCTGATATCCCACACCACGCCCTGCAGCCCGTTCCACAGCCCGGCCTCGTGCAGCGCCTTCACCGCGCCCGCCAGCAGCCCCGCCGCCACGAACAGGATGAACACCCCCGTCCAGCGGAAGAAGCGGCGCAGATCAAGCCGCAGCGCGCCGGCATAGATGGCCCAGCCCGCCGCCACCGCGACCAGAACGCCCAGAAGCGCGCCCACCGGCGCCGCGGCCGAGGGGCTTTGCTGGAACACGGCCAGCAGGAAGAAGATGGATTCCAGCCCCTCGCGCGCCGTGGCCAGGAACACCATGCCGATCAGGCCCCAGGCCGCGCCGCCCGCCAGCGCCGTATCGACCGAGGATTGCAGCTCGCGCTTGATCGAGCGGGCCGCGCGCTTCATCCAGAACACCATGCAGACCAGCACGCAGACGGCGATGAAACCGATCGCGGCCTCGAACATCTCCTGCGCCTTTTGCGGGAAGCCCGCGCTCAGCAGCTGCAGCACCGCGCCCGCGAAAAGCGCCGTCGCCACCGCGAGGAAAATCCCGATCCAGACCGCCGGGAGCCACTGCCCGCGCCCGGTCTGGCGCAGGTAGCCCGCGATGATCCCGACGATCAGGGCCGCTTCCAGCCCCTCGCGCAACATGATCAGAAACGGTGCCAGCATGCCCGGCCCTCTCCTATGTTCCTTGCCACGACGGATGTTCGGGCTGACGGGCGGGAGCATCCTCGGGCGCCGCCGGGAACCGCCCCGATGGCCGCTTGAGGGGGCACATGATACATTTCGAGATATAAAGTCAATCCAGATAAAAAGGCTCAAGATAAAAGTGACTGCCGCCCGCCCCTGTTCGGCGCGCGCGCAATGGCTTAGGCTTGCCCGACAGAGCGAAAGGACCCTAGGCTTTGCCGCAAGACCCAAAGCGCCCCGCCCCAGAGGACACCGCGCGGCTGGAAGCCGAATTCGCGGCCTACGCCGCCTCGGACGCCGAATACAGCGCCTATCAGGAGGCGGATGACGGCGATCTGGGCCCGCCGCCCACGCCCGAGGAGGCGCTGCGCGCGCTGCGCGCGGCCGGGATCGGCGCTCTTGAAAAGGAGGGCCGCCCGGCCTGCGGCGTGACGCCGGCGCAGATCGACACCATGGCCTGGCTGTGGCGCATGCAGGCGGATCTGCCGGAGCGGCTGCGCCTCGCCGAAGCGCTGTGGCGCAGCGGCCTGCATGAGGCGATGCTCGCCGCGGCGAAGATGCTGACCCAGGCGCGGATCCGGCCGGATCCGGAGGTCTGGGCGCTGCTGCGGGGCTGGGCGCCCGATTTTGCGGGCACGGCCACGTCGGATGCGGCCAGCGCGGCCCTCGGGCGCCGCCTCATCGCAGAGCCCTCGCGGGTCGCGGAGCTGGCGGAATGGGTCTGTGCGCCCAATCCCTGGACCCGGCGCGCCGCCCTGATCGCCACCCTGCCCTTTGCCAAGCTCAACCATCCCGATGCGGTGCAGCATGCGGTGCGGGTGCTGGTGCTTGACTGGGGCCTGCGCCTCGCGCGCGACCCCGATCACCGCGTGGCGAAATCGGTGGCGCCCTGGCTGCGCACGCTGGCGCGGCATGATGCGGGGCTGGTGCGGAGCTGGGCCGAAGGCCATGGCGCCGCCCTGCCGCCCGGGCTGCGCGCGGAGCTGCGCCGGATCCTGAAGGACTGAGCCCCGGGCTCAGGCCACCCGCGCCGCCCGCCGCCCCGCCGACCAGTCGCGCACCGCGCAGCCGAAGGCCTCGAACAGCGGCCGCGAGACCGGATCGGAATCGGCGTTCCATTCCGGGTGCCACTGCACCGCCAGCGTGAAGCCCGGCGCATCGCGCACCCAGATCGCCTCCGGGGTGCCATCCTCGGCATGGCCCTCGACCACGATCCGCGCACCGGGCCGCGCGATGCCCTGGCCGTGCAGCGTATTCGTCATCACCTCCGCCGCGCCGAACAGCCGCGCGAAGCGGCCATCCGCGGCCAGCGTCACCCTGTGGCGCAGCGCGAACACCTCCTCCATGGAGCCATCGGGCGGCATCCGGTGGTTCATCCGCCCCGGAAGCTCACGGATTTCCGGATGCAGCGTGCCGCCCATGGCCACGTTCACCTCCTGAAAGCCGCGGCAGATGCCCAGGAACGGCTGCCCCCGCTCCACGCAGGCGCGGATCAGCGGCAGCGTGATCGCATCGCGGGCGCGGTCGAAGGTGCCGTGCTTGTCGGTCTCGGCCTCGCCATATTCCGCGGGATGCACATTGGGCCGCCCGCCAGTAAGCAAAAACCCGTCACAAACCTCCAGCAGCTCCGGCACCGAGACATAGTCCGGATCCGCCGGGATCAGCAGCGGAATGCACCCGGCCACATGGCTGACGGCGCAAGAGTTCAGCTGCCCGCCCTCATGGACCGGATAGCGGTTGTTGATAAGGCCCCGATTGCCGATGATTCCTACGACTGGTCTGGTCATGCTGCATCCTTTCGCCTGAAAAGTAATCCGGCGAGAGGCTTCCGAAAAGGTGAAGGGCCGCGCAGTTTCTGTGCAAATCGGCATATGCCGCCTTTCCAGGCGGCTCAGACGCGCTGAGCCTTCACCTGCAGGCGGCGTGCATGCAGCACGGGCTCTGTATAGCCCGAGGGCTGCACCCGGCCGAGGAACACCAGATCGCAGGCCGCCTGGAAGGCCAGCCCGTCATAGCGCGGCGCCATCGGCACATAGGACGGATCGCCCGCGTTCTGGCGGTCCACCACCACCGCCATCTTGCGCAGCGCCTCCATCACCCGGCCTTCGGACACGAGCCCATGGTGCAGCCAGTTCGCCAGCGCCTGGCTGGAGATGCGGCAGGTAGCGCGGTCCTCCATCAGGCCGATGTCGTGGATATCGGGCACCTTGGAGCAGCCCACGCCCTGATCGACCCATCGCACCACATAGCCCAGGATGCCCTGCGCGCTGTTTTCGATCTCGTCGGTGATCTCGGCGTCGGAATAGTTGCGCCCGAGCCCAAGCGGGATCGTCAGCAGATCCTCCAGCCGCGCGGGGCGGTTCATCGCGGCAATCTCGCGCTGCCGCGCCGGCACGCTCACCCGGTGATAATGCGTGGCATGCAGCGTCGCGGCGGTCGGGCTCGGCACCCAGGCGCAGTTCGCCCCCGCCATCGGATGCGCGATCTTCTGCGCCAGCATATCGGCCATCCGGTCCGGCATCGCCCACATCCCCTTGCCGATCTGCGCCCGCCCCGCGAGGCCGCATTTCAGCCCGATATCGACATTGCGGTCCTCATAGGCCTGGATCCAGGGCTGCGATTTCATCTCGCCCTTGCGCAGCATCGGCCCGGCCTCCATCGAAGTGTGGATCTCGTCGCCGGTGCGGTCGAGGAAGCCGGTGTTGATGAAGGCCACCCGGTGGCGCGCGGCGCGGATGCATTCCTTCAGGTTGGCCGAAGTGCGCCGCTCCTCGTCCATGATCCCGAGCTTCACCGTATGCCGCGGCAGCCTCAGCACCGCCTCGACCCGGTCGAAGATCTCGGAGGCGAAGGCCACTTCCTCGGGCCCGTGCATCTTCGGCTTCACCACATAGACCGACCCGGTCACCGAATTGCGCGCGCCACCCGGCTTTTGCAGATCGTGCATCGCGCAGAGCGTGGTGACCATCGCATCCATCAGCCCTTCGGGAATTTCGGCCCCGTCGGGCAGCAGGATCGCGGGGTTGGTCATCAGATGCCCGACATTGCGCACCAGCATCAGCGCGCGGCCCTTCAGCAGCAGCGGCGCGCCCTCGGGTGTATGGGCCGCGATGTCGCCCGAGAGGCGGCGGGTGAAGCTGCGCCCGCCCTTCTCCACCGTTTCGCTGAGGCTGCCCTGCATCAGCCCGAGCCAGTTGCCATAGGCCAGAACCTTGTCCGCCGCATCCACGGCCGCGACCGAATCCTCGCAGTCCATGATCGAGGAAATGGCCGATTCCAGCCGTAGATCGGCGATCCCGGCCGGATCGGTCCGCCCGATCGGATGTTCGGAGTTTATCTCAACAATGGCGTGCAGGCCATTGTGCTTCAATATGATTCCCGTCGGCGCTTCCGCCGAACCGAGATAGCCTGCGAATTCCGAGGGATCACGCAGCCCGGTCTCCTCCGAGGTCTGCACCAGCAGCGCGCCCTCCGCGACCCGGATCCCGGTCACCTCGGCCCAGGAGCCGGCGACCAGCGGCGCGATGTCATCGAGAAACGCCTTTGCCCAGGCGATCACCCGCGCGCCCCGCGCCGCATCATAGCCCGTGCCCTGTGGCAGATCGCCGAGCGCATCGGTGCCATACAGCGCATCGTAGAGGCTGCCCCACCGCGCATTGGCGGCATTGAGCGCATAGCGCGCGTTCATCACCGGCACTACCAGCTGCGGCACGCAGACACTGGCGAATTCCGGGTCCGTCTCCGGGGTTTCGATGGCAAAATCCGGCCCCTCCGGCATCAGATAGCCGATTTCGTGCAGGAAGGCGCGATATGCGGTTGCATCATGGCCCTGGCCGCGATGCTCCAGATGCCAGTTGTCGATCCGCGCCTGAAGCGCCTCGCGGGTGGCCAGAAGCGCGCGGTTCTTCGGCGCCAGATCCGCCACCAGAGCCGCAAACCCGCCCCAGAAGGCTGCGGCTTCCACGCCCGTGCCGGGCAGCGCCTGCTCCTCGACGAAGGCGGCCAGCTCCGCCGCCACCTGCAACCCCGCGCGTGCGACCCGTGCCGTCATCGCATCCTCCTGTTCCGTTTCTGGACCGTTGTCGGGGCTGCCGGAACATCTGTCCAGTGCCAAACCCCGCCGCGGCGCGGCACCGGCCGGTCATTGCCCGTTCGCGCGCCGCATCGGCTGCGCCTTGCCGTTCCCGGCCGCGCGGCCTAGGCTCGGCGCAGCGAAAGGCAGGACATTCATGGACGGCACCACCTATCTCTCCGATTATCGCCCCTATCCGTTCACGCTGGACGAGGTCGCGCTCCGCTTCCGGCTGGCGCCCACGGCCACGCGGGTCACGGCGCGGATGACGCTGACGGCGCGGGAGGCCGGCGCGGCGCTGCAGCTGGATGGCGAGGAGCTTGACCTGATTTCGGCCAGCATCGACGGCGTGGCGCTCACGCCCGCGGATTACCTGCTCACAGAGACCGGCCTCACGATCCATCCCGCGGCGCTCCCCGAAGGCCGCTTCACGCTGGAGACGGAGGTGCAAATCGCGCCTGCGGAAAATACTGCTTTGGAGGGGCTTTACATGTCGAAAGGTATGTATTGCACGCAATGCGAGGCGGAAGGCTTTCGGAAGATTACGTTCTATCCGGACCGCCCTGATGTGATGGCGCGCTTCCATGTGCGGATCGAGGGCGATCTGCCGGTGCTGCTGTCGAACGGCAATCCGGTGGCGCAGGGGCCGGGCTGGGCGGAATGGGACGACCCCTGGCCGAAGCCCGCCTATCTGTTCGCGCTGGTCGCGGGCGATCTGCGCGCCACGCCGGGCCACTTCACCACGATGTCCGGCAAGCATGTGGACCTGAATATCTGGGTGCGCCCGGGCGATGAGGACCGCACCGATTTCGCGCTCGGCGCGCTGCAGCGCTCGATGAAATGGGACGAGGACGCCTATGGCCGGGAATATGACCTAAGCCTGTTCAACCTCGTCGCCGTCGACGATTTCAACATGGGCGCCATGGAAAACAAGGGGTTGAACATCTTCAACTCCAAGCTGGTGCTGGCCTCGCCCGAAACCGCGACCGATGCGGATTATGAGCGGATCGAGGCGGTGATCGGGCACGAATATTTCCACAACTGGACCGGCGACCGCATCACCTGTCGCGACTGGTTCCAGCTTTGCCTGAAGGAAGGCCTCACCGTGTTCCGCGACCAGAGCTTCACCGCAGACATGCGGCTCGGCCCGGTGAAGCGGATCGAGGATGTGATCACGCTGCGCGGGCGCCAGTTCCGCGAGGATGCCGGGCCGCTGAGCCACCCGCCGCGCCCCGACCATTACCGCGAGATCAACAACTTCTACACCGCGACCGTCTATGAAAAGGGCGCCGAGGTGGTAGGCATGCTGCGCACGTTGGTGGGGCCAGAGGGCTACCGCCGCGCGCTGGACCTTTATTTCGAGCGCCACGATGGCCAGGCCTGCACGATCGAGGACTGGATCAAGGTGTTCGAGGACAGCTCCGGCCGCGATCTGAGCCAGTTCATGCGCTGGTACACCGATGCGGGCACGCCGCATCTGAAGGTAACGGACAGCTTCAGCGACGGCGTCTATACGCTTGAATTCACGCAGCATACCAACCCGACGCCGGGCCAGATGGAAAAGCCCGCGCGGCATATTCCGGTCGCGGTCGGGCTGCTGTCGCCGAATGGCGACGAGGTGGTGCCGACGACGGTCCTGGAGATGACCGAGCCGCGGCAGAGCTTCCGCTTCGAGGGGCTGGCCTCGCGGCCGGTGCCTTCGATCCTGCGCAATTTCTCGGCCCCGGTGGTGCTGGAGCATGAGGCCCCTGCCGAGGAGCGCGCCTTCCTGCTCGCGCATGATACCGATCCGTTCAACCGCTGGGAGGCGGGCCGCGTGCTCGCGCGGCAGACGCTGATGGGAATGGCCGAGGGCGAGGAGCCGGAGCCCGCCTATCTGGACGCGATCGGCGCGCTTCTGGGCGAGACCAATGATCCGGCGTTCCGGGCGCTGATCCTGCGCCTGCCGGGCGAAGATGAAATCGCGCAGGCGCTGTTTGCGGCGAAGAAAACCCCCGATCCGGACGCGATCCACCGGGCGCGGCGCGGGCTGATGGAGGTCCTCGCGAAGCGGCATGAGGCGGCGCTGGCGCGGCTCTATGAGGCGGCCGCGGTGCCCGGCCCCTACACGCCGGATGCCGGGCCTTCGGGGCTGCGCGCGCTGCGGCTCGCGGCGCTGAGCCTGCTCAGCACCCGCGATGGCGGCGCCCGCGCCCGCGCGCTCTATAAGGCGGCCGACAACATGACCGAAAGCCTCGGCGCGCTCGCGGTGCTGGTGGCCAATGGCGCGGCCGAGGCCGAACTCGCGGCCTTCCGCGCGCGCTGGCAGGACAATGCGCTGGTGATGGACAAATGGTTCGCGACCCAGCTTTCACTCGCCCCGCCCGCTGCGGCCGCGGGTCTTGCCACACGCCTGGCCGAAGACCCGCTCTTCGACTGGAAGAACCCGAACCGGTTCCGCGCGCTGATGGGCGGGCTTTCGGCGAACCATGCGGGCTTCCACCGCGCCGATGGGGCGGGCTACCGCTTCTATGCGGACTGGCTGCTGCGGCTCGACCCGCTGAACCCGCAGACCGCGGCGCGGATGTCCACCGCCTTCGAGACCTGGCGGCGCTATGACAAGGCCCGGCAGGGGCTGGCGCGCGCGGAGCTGGAGCGGATCGCCCAGACCCCCGCGCTCAGCCGCGACCTCGGCGAAATGGCCGCGCGGCTGCTCAGCTGACACAGCGCGGGCGGCGCGGCTTGCCTCGCGCCGCCCTCTGCCCTAAGACAGGCCCAAGACCCCGGATCACGGAAGCGGACCATGCTCGACCTCAGCTTTACCTCCCCCGAACCCAAAGTCATCGCCGGCGCCAAGGGCGACTGGGAACTGGTGATCGGGATGGAAATCCACGCCCAGGTCAGCTCGAACGCGAAGCTGTTTTCCGGCGCCTCCACCGGCTTCGGCGCGGAGCCGAACAGCCATGTGGCCTTCGTCGATGCGGCGATGCCGGGCATGCTGCCGGTGATCAACGAATTCTGCGTGGAGCAGGCGGTGAAGACCGGGCTCGGCCTGAAGGCCGCGATCAACCTGCGCTCGGCCTTCGACCGCAAGAACTACTTCTACCCGGACCTGCCGCAGGGCTATCAGATCAGCCAGCTCTACCACCCGATCGTGGGCGAGGGCGAAATCATCGTGGAAATGGGGCCCGGCGTCGCGCGCAAGGTGCGGATCGAGCGCATCCACCTCGAACAGGACGCGGGCAAATCCATCCACGACATGGACCCGAACATGTCCTTCGTGGACCTGAACCGCACCGGCGTCGCGCTGATGGAGATCGTCAGCCGCCCCGACATCCGCGGGCCCGAGGAGGCGGCCGCCTATGTGGTGAAGCTGCGCCAGGTGCTGCGCTACCTCGGCACCTGCGATGGCAACATGCAGAACGGCAACCTGCGCGCCGATGTGAACGTCTCGGTCTGCAAGCCCGGCCAATACGAGAAATATCAGGCGACGGGCGATTTCGGCCACCTCGGCACGCGCTGCGAGCTGAAGAACATGAACTCCATGCGCTTCATCCAGATGGCGATTGATTATGAGGCCCGGCGCCAGATCGCGATCCTGGAGGATGGCGGCGAGATCGTGCAGGAAACCCGCCTGTATGACCCCGACAAGAACGAGACCCGTTCCATGCGCTCCAAGGAAGAGGCGCATGATTACCGCTACTTCCCCTGCCCGGACCTGCTGCCGCTGGAAATCGAGCAGGCTTGGGTCGATGATATCGCCGCGGGCATGCCCGAGCTGCCGGATGCGAAGAAGGCGCGCTTCATCGCGGAGCTGGGCCTGAGCGATTACGACGCCTCGGTGCTGACCGCCGACGTGGAGAATGCGGATTATTTCGAAGGCGTGGTCGCGGTCTGTGGCGATGGCAAGCAGGCGGCGAACTGGGTCATCAACGAGCTCTTCGGCCGGCTGAAGAAGGACGGCACCGAGATCGCCGGCAGCCCGGTAACGCCTGCGCAGATCGGCGGCATCATCGCGCTGATCCTGAAGGGCGACATTTCGGGCAAGATCGCCAAGGACCTGTTCGAGATCGTCTATACCGAGGGCGGCGACCCGGCCGCCATCGTGGAAGCGCGCGGCATGAAGCAGGTGACCGACCTCGGCGCGATCGAAAAGGCGGTGGACGAGATCATCGCCGCCAACCCGGCGCAGGTGGAAAAGGCCAAGGCCAATCCGAAGCTTGCGGGCTGGTTCGTGGGCCAGGTGCTGAAGGCCTCGGGCGGCAAGGCCAACCCGGCCGCGGTGAACGATCTGGTGGCGCAGAAGCTCGGCCTCTGAGCCGCCATGGCCAGCGATTGCAGCGCCACCCTCTCGGCGGATGGGGCGAGCTTCCGCATCCGCCGTGATGCTTGGTTCAACGATTATCCGCTCGCAGATCTGCCGTTCTGGATCGCGTTCTACAAGCGCCTGCGCGATCAGCATCCCAAAGCGCTGCATTCCTATGATGCGACCATTGCCGCGCTGGAAGATCTGGCGCGGCGGCTCCCTGCCTGAGTGGACAGGCGCGCGCGCCTCTGGCAGGCTCGCGCCATGGTTCCTGCCCGCCTGATCCCCGCCGCACCCTTCCTTCCCGGCCTCGCCCTTGGCGCGCTGTGTTTTTGCGCGGCGCTGACGCCGAGCCTGGTGCCGCGTGGCGGCCTGCTGCAAGGCGCGCTCGCGGGGCTTGGCTTCGCGGCGGGCTACGGCGTGGCGGTGGCCGGCGGCATGCTCTGGCGCTGGCTCGGCTTCGGGATGCCGCAGCGGCACCGTGGCCTGGCCTTGGCGGTGCTGGCGGCCGCGCTCGGGGCGATGCTGTGGTCCCTCGGGCGCGCGGCGCGCGGGCAGGAGGCGCTGCATCAGGCGATGGGCCTGCCCCCGGTGGAGACGGTGCGCCCGATCACCATCGCGCTCACGGCGCTGCTGGTCGCGGGCGTGCTGATCCTGCTCGGGCGCCTGCTGGGCCATGTAGTGCAGGCGGTGGCGCGGCGGCTCTCTGCGGCGCTGCCGCCGCGGGTGGCGCTGATCGGGGGCGTTCTGGTGGCGCTCGTGGGGGTGGAGATGCTTGGCAACCAGCTGCTCCTGCGCCAGGCGCTCGGTGCCTTCGATGCGAGCTACCGCAGGCTCGATGCGGCCTTTCCGGAGGAGGATGGCGCCCCGCCGCAGGATCCGCTGAAAACGGGATCCGCCGCGTCGCTGCTGCGATGGGAGGATCTGGGCGCCGAGGGACGCAACCGCATCGCCGATCCGCTGGATGCACAGGGCATTGCCGCCATCGCGGGCGCCCCGGCGCAGGAGCCGCTGCGCATCTATGTGGGCCTCGGCTCCGCCGAGACGCCGCAAGAGCGCGCGCGTCTCGCACTTCAGGAAGCGATCCGCGTCGGCGCCTTTGCCCGCGCCACATTGGTGATCGCGACGCCCACCGGCACCGGCTGGGTCGATCCGGCCGCGATGTTCCCGCTGGAAGCACTGAGCCGCGGAGATGTCGCCACGATCTCGGTGCAGTATTCCTACCTGCCGAGCTGGCTTTCACTGCTGACCGTCCCCGAATACGGCCAGGAGACCGCCCGCGCCGTGTTCAGCGCCATTCACGGATATTGGCGCAGCCTGCCGCGGGACCAGCGGCCGAAGCTCTATCTGTTCGGGCTCAGCCTCGGCGCGCTGAATTCGGACCTTTCGGCCGATTTCTACGATCTCGTCGGCGCGCCGTATCAGGGCGCCTTCTGGGTGGGCCCGCCCTTCGGCAGCCGCAGCTGGCGCCACATCACCGATGCCCGCAACCCCGGCTCGCCCGAATGGCTGCCCGAATTCCGCGATGGCTCGGTGGTCCGGTTCCTGAACCAGAGCGGCCTGCCCGATGGCGCGCCCTGGGGGCCGCTGCGGATCGTCTATCTGCAATATGCCTCGGATCCGATCACCTTCTTTGCGCCCTCGATCCTGTGGCGGCAGCCGGACTGGATGCGGGCGCCGCAGGGCCCGGGCGTGGCCGCGGAGCTGCGCTGGCTGCCGCTGGTGAGCTTCCTGCAGATCGGCTTCGACGTCTTGACCGCCACGACCACGCCGCAGGGGCATGGCCATGTCTATGCCGGGCGCGATTACCTGAACGGCTGGCTCGCGCTGCTTTCGCCCGAAGGCTGGGACGCGCCCGCGCTGGAGCGGCTGCGCGCGGCCATGGCCTCCCGCGGCCTTTAGGAGAGCTTGATCGTTCCGTCGTGCTTCTGGATCCCGAGGATCCGCCCGGTGGCAATGGCCACGACCGAACAGGCCAGGCTGAGAAGCGCCCCCATCTTTGCCGCATCCTGATGCGGGCCGGGCTCGAAGGCCACCGCCGCCACGAACAGCGCCACGGTAAAGCCAATTGCCGCCACGCAGCCCACCACGAACAGATCGCGCAGCCCCATCCCGCGCGGAAGGCCCAGCCGAAGCCCCACCGCCGCGAGCCAGCCGAGTGCGAAGATCCCGAGCGGCTTGCCGATCAGCAGCCCGCCCAGCACCGCGAAGGTGGGCGCGCTGATCGCGCTGAACTCCACCCCGGCGTTCATCAGCCCGAACAGCAGCAGCACCCATTCGACCGGCAGCTTCAGCGCATGCTCCATCGCGTTCAGCAGGTCGGTCTGATACCGCTCGCCCTCGGCGAAGACGCCGAAATCGCGGTCCGCATGGGGGATTGCGGGCACGATCGGCAGGAGCCCGAGGGCCGGGTGAATGCCCGCCTGCTGGAAGCCATACCAGCTGAGCGCCCCCGCCAGCGCATAGGGCCAGGCGCCGAGGACCCGGCGCACCCAGCTGGAGCAGGGGCGGCCCGGCCGGTTCCGGTCCAGCCGCAGCGGCAGCCAGTTACACAAGAGCCACACCGCCACCGCGGCGCCGAAAGACAGCGCGAGCCAGCCCGGCGCGAGCGGGGCTGAAGGGTAGAAGGTCGCAAGGATGATGAGCCCGCCCGCATCATCGGCGATCGCCAGCAGCAGCAGGAAGCCGATGGCCGGATGGCCGGGGCCAAAAACGATCCGCCCGACCAGATAGCTGAAGGCGATATCGGTCGCGGTCGGCACGGCCCAGCCATGGCTGATATCGTTGAACACGCCCGAAACCGCCGCGATCAGCAGATAGACCAGCACCGGCCCGACCATGCCACCCGCGGTGGCGATCAGCGGCGTCAGCGCCTTCTTGCCGCGCAGCGAGCCCTCGCGCAGGATCACCGCCTCCCAGACCTCCTTCGCAGCGATGGCGAAGAACAGCGCCATCAGCATGTCGTTGACCAGGAAATGCAGTGTGAGCACCCGGGTGGTCACGCCGTCATGGGTCTCCAGCACGCCGAAGGGGCCGCCGGTCCAGAGCGGGGTCTCCACGAAATGGTGGTAGCTCTCGGGGGACAGGTTCGCCCAGACCAGCGCAGCCAGTGCGCCCGATATCAGCAGCAGCGAATAGGTCGAGATGACTGTCCACACCCGGTACATGGCTTCCCCCTTTTCAAAGTGCGGCCAATCTACTCACCCGGGCCGTGGGGGCAACCGCAACCATAACCCCGGGCGGAGAAATCTGGACATTCGCGCCCGCCCGGCGCACAGAGGGCCAGCTGCGGAGGGTCCATGCGCGCCGTTCTTCTTGCCTTGCCGTTTCTGGCGCTGCCCGCGCAGGCCGCGCGCACGGAGTATGACGACCGCATGGCGCAGATCGCCGTGATCGCGCAAAGCGCGCTGGTGGCCGATGCCGTCTCGCGCACGCCGGTGGAGGCGCTGGTGCGCGGCCGCATCCACCCCGATGGCCGCACCGACTGGGAGCTGCGCACCGAGCGCTGCACGGTCTCGGTGCAGCTGGCGCCGGTGCGCCGCAGCTCCATCGGCCCGCTCTCCTGGGTGCTGCGTTCGGTTTCGCCCTGCCGGATGCGCTGAGCCACCTTTCACCCCGGAGGGCCATCCGCTAAGACAGCCCTGAAAACAACCGCAGGAGGGCCAGATGGCCGGGATCAAACGTATCGGGGTCGGCGCGCGCATGAGCGAAGCCGTGGTCTATAACGGGCTGGTGTGGCTGGCAGGCCAGGTCGGCGCGCCGGGCGAAAGCGTCACCGTGCAGACCCGGACCGCGCTGGCCGAAGTGGACCGGCTGCTTGCGGAAGCGGGCTCGGACAAGGAGCACATCCTGTCCACGCAGATCTGGCTCGCCGATATGGCCGATTTCGCCGAGATGAACGCCGTCTGGGATGCCTGGGTGCCGCAGGGCCACACCCCGGCGCGCGCCACCGGCGAAGCCAAGCTCGCCACCCCGGACTACCGGGTGGAAGTGATCGTCACCGCTGCGGTGAAGTGATCTGCGCTCCGCCCTTCGGGGCGGAGGCATCCGCTTGCGGGGCGCTGCACGGGCCGCGGGGGTCTGCCTCAGGCCGTCTGCGCCAGCAGGCGGATCCGCTCCACCATCGCGCGCAGCCCGTTCGAGCGCTGCTGCGAGAGATGTTCGTCGAGCCCGAGCCGGGCAAGCTCGGCCGCCGCATCCACCTTCAGCACCTCTTCCGCCGTCAGCCCGGCATAAAGCGCATGCAGGATCGCGATCAGCCCACGCACGATCAACGCATCCGATTCGCCCTCGAAATCGAACCGCGCCTGTGGGCCCTGCCCTTCGATCCGCGGCAGCATCCAGACCTGCGACGCGCAGCCCTCGACCTTCGTCGCCGGCACCTTGACCGCATCGGCCATCGGCGCCATCGCCTTGCCGAGTTCGATCACATGGCGGTAGCGGTCTTCCCAGTCGTCCAGGAAGTCGAAGGTCTCGGCGATGTCTTCGAAGGCTGCGGTGGCCATCTGCCCCTCCCGATCGGTTTCGCTCCCTCCTAGCGCCGGCGCGCCCGGCGGTCCAGTGGCGGCTTTTCAAATCCGCCGCGATGGGCTACCCCAATGCCATCCCGCGCGCCCGCGCGCGACAGACCGGAGACACCATGACGCCGCTTCGCCCCGCCCTCGCCCTGATGCTGGCTATGGCCGCCGCCCTGCCCGGTTGCGGCTGGTTCGAAGATCCGCCCAAGACGCTGGAGCCGAAGGGCGGGTACCGCAAGCCGCAGGAAGAACAGCGGGTTTTGGTGCAGCAGGTGACGAATGTGACGGTGGAGCAGACGCTTTCGGGCGCGATTGTCCGGGCAACCGGCCTGCCGCCGACGCAGGGCTGGTGGGCCGCGCGTCTGGTCGCGGAGAACGATGGCTACCCGGTCGATGGGGTGATGACCTACCGCTTCCTCGTTGCCGTGCCGCCGGAAGGGGATCCGGATGCGCTGCGTGTCTCCACGCCCGCCTCGCGCGAAGTGACGGCGGCCACTTTCATCCGCGGCCCGCGTCTGGCCACGGTGCATCAGGTCGTGGTCGTCGGCGCGGAGAATTCACGCTCTGCGAGCCGCTGAGAATCCGTGCAGGCGCGCCCGCAGGGCGCGCCTTCGGGCCGGACCGCGCAGCGGTCGGCACCCCTTCTGTCAGACCGGAACCAGCCGTACCGCCGCCCCTGCCGCCGTGAGCGCAAGCTCGCCTTTCGCCAGCCGCAGCGCGTCATGCCCGAAGACTTCCTGCCGCCAGCCGCTCAGCGCCGGCACATCGCGCTTGCCCGCCGCGATCCGATCGAGGTCGGACGAGCTCGCGATCAGCTTCGCGGCGACCCCGGTCTCCTCGGATTTCGCCTTCAGCAGCACCCGCAGCAGATCGGCGAGCGCGGTATTCACCTGCAGCTGCTGATCCTCGTCCGGCACCTCGGGGAAATCCTCGGGCTTGCACTCGAGCCCGGCCTTCACCGCGGTGATGATCCCATCGGCGATATCGCCCCGCCGCGCCTCGCGCAGCAGCAGGCGGGATTTGTTCAGCTCGTCGAAATTCACCGGCTTCGTCGAGGCGAGCTCCAGCAGGGCATCGTCCTTGAAGATACGCGAGCGCGGGATGTTCTTGTTCTGCGCATAGCCCTCGCGGAACCGCGCGAGCTCCCGCACCACCGCCAGGAACCGCCCCGTGGTGGTCCGCGTCTTCACCCGCAGCCAGGCTTCCTCCGGCCGGGTGATATAGGTCTCGGGGTTGAGCAGGATCTCCTCCTCCTCATGCACCCATTCCTCGCGGCCGGATTTGCGCAGCTCCTTCGAGAGGAATTCGTAGATCACCCGCAGATGGGTCACATCCGCGATCGCATAGGTCTTCTGCGCATCGGTCAGCGGGCGGCGGGACCAGTCGGTGAAGCGCGAGGTCTTGTCCAGCTGCTGGCGGGCTACCTTGCGCACCAGCGTCTCGTAGCCCACCTGCTCGCCAAAGCCGCAGACCATCGCCGCGACCTGGGTATCGAACAGCGGCTTCGGGAACAGCCCGGCCTCCACGAAGAAAATCTCCAGATCCTGCCGCGCGGCATGGAACACCTTCACCGTCGCCTCATGGCGGAAGAGGTCGTGGAGCGGCGCCAGGTCCAGCCCTTCGGCCAGCGGATCCACCAGCACCGCCTCGCCGTCCTTCGCTGGCGGGATCGCGAGCTGCACCAGGCACAGCTTGGACCAGTAGGTCCGCTCGCGCAGGAATTCGGTATCGACGGTGACATAGGGCTGAGCCTTGGCCTTGGCGCAGAATTCGGCGAGGGCCTCGGTCGTGGTAATGGTCTGCATGCGCGCATCCTGTCCGCGGGGTCATCCCGCCATCACTTTTCCTTTAGGTCTTCGTTACCGGAAAAGGAAGCAGCCCGCGCGCGAATCCCCGCAAACGGGGCCGCCGTGCCACAGATCAGAGCAGAACCGGGCTGCGGTCCCCGCGCACATAGCGGCGCAGCACCGCCGGATAAAGCTGATGTTCGCGCTTCAGCACGCGCGCGGCCAGCGTCTCCGCGCTGTCATCCGGCAGAACCGGCACCCGCCCCTGGCCCAGAATCGGGCCGTCGTCCAGGACCGGCGTCACCTCATGCACGGTGCATCCGGCCTCGGTATCGCCCGCCTCCAGCGCGCGCTGATGCGTATGCAGCCCCGGGTATTTCGGCAGAAGCGAGGGGTGGATGTTCAGCATCCGTCCCTCGAACCGGCGCACGAAATCGGGCGTCAGCACCCGCATGAAACCGGCAAGGCACAGGATATCGGGTTCGGCTGCGAGGATCGGGCGCAGCAGTTCGGCCTCGAAAGCGGCGCGATCCTTGCCGAAGGGCTTGTGATCCACCGCGACCGTCGTAACGCCCAGATCCCGCGCCCGCGCGAGCCCAGCGGCCGCCGGGTCGTTCGAGCCCACCAGAACCGGGGCGGCATAGCCCTCGGCCAGCATGGTCTCGACGAGGCGGACCATGTTCGACCCGCCCCCCGAGATCAGGATCGCGATGCGTTTCACAGCAGGCGGCCTGCGTAGCTCACGCCCTGCCCTTCGGTCACGGTGCCGATCCGGGTTACCGTTTCGCCTTGCTCCGCGAGCAGCGCGGCGATCGCGTCGGCCCGGTCGGCCGCGACCACGACGATCATGCCGATGCCGCAGTTGAAGGTCTTCAGCAGTTCAGGCTCCGCCATGCCCGCGGTCTCCGCGAGCCAGCGGAACACGCCCGGAAGCGGCCAGGAGGAGAGGTCGATCATGGCGCCGAGCCCTTCGGGCAGCACCCGCGGCAGGTTCTCGGTCAGGCCGCCGCCGGTGATATGCGCGAGCGCATGCACGCCCCCCGCCCGCACCGCGGCCAGCACCTGCTTCACATAGAGTCGGGTCGGCGCGAGCAGCGCCGCGCCGAGCGCACCCTCAGCGAAGGGCGCCTGCGCGTCCCATCCGAGGCCGGAAAGCTCCACCACCTTGCGCACGAAGCTGTAGCCGTTGGAATGCACGCCGTTCGAGCCAAGCCCAAGCAGCACATCGCCCGCGACCACGCCCGCAGGCAGATCAGCGCCGCGCTCCATCGCCCCCACCGCAAAGCCCGCGAGGTCGAAATCGTCCTTGGCATACATGCCCGGCATTTCCGCGGTTTCGCCGCCGATCAGCGCACAGCCCGACTGCGCGCAGCCTTCGGCGATGCCTTCGATGATCCGCGTGGCCTGATCGACGTCGAGCTTGCCGGTGGCGAAATAATCGAGGAAGAACAGCGGCTCCGCGCCCTGGCAGACGAGATCGTTCACGCACATGGCGACGAGGTCGATCCCGATCGTATCGACATTGCCGGTGTCGATCGCGATGCGCAGCTTGGTGCCGACACCATCGGTCGCGGCGACCAGGATCGGATCGGAGTAGCCTGCGGCCTTCAGATCGAACAGCGCGCCAAAGCCGCCCAGCCCCGACACCGTGCCCGCACGCCCCGTCCGCTTCGCCGCCGGCTTGATGCGTTCGACCAGCGCGTTTCCGGCGTCGATATCCACGCCCGCATCGGCATAGGTCAGCCCGTTCTTGCCCTTGGTCATTGCCCGCATCTCCGCCAGTGGAACCCGTTGCCCGCCCTTAGCGCAAAGGCCGCTGCGGGGCAACGGGCACCATGTGGTCTTTCTTGACCCTGAGGCCAAACCCGCCTAGTCCCATGAGGGACATTGGGGGCCTGTAGCTCAATGGTCAGAGCAGGGCGCTCATAACGCCTTGGTTGGGGGTTCAAGTCCC
>NZ_JAYRZN010000035.1:0-37517 GCF_041916475.1 Paenirhodobacter sp. | reverse complement strand
GTATCGAACCGGCCCTCCGGCAGCTTTTGCAGATCCGGCGCGCCCGGCTCCCAGGCCGCGGGCAGCAGCCCCGCGAGGCCCTGCGCCAGCGTGCCTGCATCGGCAAAGACGGGCGGGGCGGGCGGCGGCGCGCTCAGCAGCTCCACCGCCACCGGGCGCCCGGCCGCGGCGGTCTCGGCCAGGGCCTGATCCATCCGCTCGATGCGGCGGGCCCAGTCGCGCGCGGAGGCCCAGCTGCCGTCCTCCAGAATCAGCAGCGGCCCCTGCCCCTGGGCCACCGGCTGCGGGTTCAGCACCGGCCCGGCGAAGCCCAGAATTGCCGCCGCCACCGCAAGGATCCGCAGCAGCATCAGCCACCAGGGCGTGCGCTCGGCCTGCACCTCCTCATCGGCGAGGCCAAGGAGCAACGCCACCCCCGGAAACCGGCGGCGGACCGGCGCGGGCGGCACGGCGCGCAGGATGAACCACAGCACCGGCAGCGCCACCAGCCCCAGAAGCAGCCAGGGCGCCGTGAACCCGAGAGGGCCGAGCACCGTCATCCCCGCCCCCGTTGCAGGGCCGCATGCAGCCACAGCAGCGCCGCCTGCGGCGGGGTGCCGGTGTGATGCTGGGAGACCTGCCAGCCGGCATGGCGGGCGAGGGTTTCGAGCCGGTCCCGGCGCTCGGCCAGGCGGGCGCGATAGCGGCCGCGCAGGTCGCGCGCCTCGCGCGTCTCGTGGCGCAGGCTGCCCGACATGGATTCGAAAATGGTGCGGCCATCGAAGGGGAAGTCTTCCTCCGCCGGATCCAGCACCTGGAGCAGAACGCCGGTAACGCCCCTATCCGCGAGCTGCGCCACAGCGGCCTCCACCGCCGCGATATCGCCGAAGAAATCCGACAGGAAGACCGCGCGAGCACGGGCGGAAACGCCCGTCACCTCCGGGCGGCCATAATCGCCCGCCGCCTCCGCGCCGGACAGCAACGCGGTCAGCGTCATCAGCTGCGCCCGCCCCGGCCGCGCGGGCGCGAGCGGCCCCGAAAGCCCCACACGCTCCCCCGCGCGAATAGCCAGAACCGCCAGCGCCAGCGCCAGCAGCCGCGCACGCGCGCCCTTCGGCGCCCGGTCCCGCGCGCCAGAAAAGCCCATCGAGGCGGAGCCATCGACCCACAGATGCAGCGATTGCGCCAGCTGCCATTCCCGGTCGCGCACATATTGCACATCCGAGCGCGCCGAGCGGCGCCAGTCTATGAAGCGCGCGGTATCGCCGGCATGGGCCGGGCGGTATTGCCAGAATTCCTCTCCGGGCCCGGCGCGGCGGCGGCCATGGCCGCCCATCTGCACGGTCGCGGCCAGCTGCTCGGCCGCCAGAAGCAGCGCCGGCAGCGCCGCGGCTTGGCCCTCGGCCTCGCGCCGGAGCCCGAGGCCCTCACTGCCCGCCGCTGCGCTCACGCAGCCGCCTCGCGCAGGCCCAGCGTCTCGGAAACGGCACGCCCGATCACGGCGCTCAGGGTTTCGCCCCGCGCCCGCGCGGCGAAGCTCAGCGCCATCCGGTGGCTGAGCACCGGCCGCGCCAGCGCCGCAACATCCTCAACGGAGGGCGCGAGCCGCCCGGTGAGGAGCGCGCGCGCCCGCACGGTAAGCATCAGCGCCTGCGCCGCGCGCGGCCCCGGCCCCCAGGCCAGCGCCTCGCGCACCACGCCCAGAGCCTCCGGCTCGCCGGGGCGGCAGGCGCGCACGAGATCCAGAATCGCCTCCACTACAGACTCGCCCACCGGCATCCGCCGCACCAGCGCCTGCGCCGCGATCAGCTCCTCCGGGGTGAAGATCGCGAGCGCCCGGGCTTCGGTGGCGCCGGTCGTCGCGAGCAGAATATCGCGCTCGGTATTGCGGTCGGGGTATTCCACATCCACCTGCACGAGGAACCGGTCCAGCTGCGCCTCGGGCAACGGATAGGTGCCCTCCTGCTCGATCGGGTTCTGCGTGGCCAGAACGTGGAACGGCGGCCCGAGGCGGCGGTGCACGCCCGCGACGGTGACCTCGCGCTCCTGCATCGCCTGCAACAGCGCCGATTGCGTGCGCGGGCTGGCGCGGTTGATTTCATCGGCCATCAGCAGCTGGCAGAAGATCGGTCCTTCGAGGAAGCGGAACGCCCGGCTGCCATCGGCCGCGGTTTCCAGCACCTCGGAGCCGAGGATATCGGCAGGCATCAGATCCGGCGTGAACTGGATCCGGCTGGGCTTCAGCCCCATCACGGTCGCGAGCGTATCGACGAGCATGGTCTTGCCGAGCCCCGGCAGCCCCACCAGCAGCGCATGCCCCCCCGACAGCATCGCCGCCAGCACCAGCTCCACCACCCGCTCCTGCCCGATGAACCGCCGGTTGACCGATTCGCGCGCGAGGGCGAGCCGTTCGCCCAGCCGTTCGATATCGGCGACAAGATCGGGGGGTTCGGACATGACAGGCTCTCCCTTCGCGCTATATCCTCATAGAAGCAGATAAACGCCCCGGACCCAAACGCAAAGAGACGATGACCGACACACGCCCGCCGCAAAACCCCGTGAGCGCCGATGGCCTGGCCGCCACCGCCGCCAAGGCCACGAAAAAGGGGCCGCCGCCCGTGCACCTGTGGAACCCGCCGTTCTGCGGCGACCTGGACATGGAGATCCGCCGCGACGGCACCTGGTTCTACCTCGGCACGCCGATCGGGCGGCCGGCGCTGGTGAAGCTGTTCGCCTCGATCCTGAAGCTGGAGGACGGCAAGTATTTCCTGGTGACGCCGGTGGAAAAGGTGGGCATCCGCGTGGTGGATGCGCCCTTCGTCGCGGTGGATTGCGAGGCCGCGGAGGGCGCGCTGCGCTTCATCACCAATGTGGGCGATACCGTCACCGCCGATGCGGCGCATCCGATCCGCGTGATCCGCGATGCGGCGGGTGAGCCCAGCCCCTATGTCATGGTGCGCCGCGGGCTGGAGGCGTTGATCGACCGCAAGACCTTCTACCGGCTGGTGGAAATCGGCTGCCCCGCGCCCTGGCAGGGCGAGGACTGGCTCGGGCTGACCTCCTGCGGCACGTTCTTCCCGATCATTCCGATGCGGGAACTGGACGGCACCGGGCAGCCGGGCTAAGCCCGACCAAACGGAGGGGCGCATGAAACAGGTCATCTGCATCAACTGGGGCACCAAATACGGCCCGCCCTTCATCAACCGCCTCTATGCGATGGTGGCGCGCAACATCACGCCGCCGTTCCGCTTCACCTGCTTTACCGACAATACCGCCGGGATCCGGCCCGAGGTGGACTGCCAGCCGCTGCCCGAGATCGCGGTGGAAATCCCGAAGACGAAGCGCGGCATCTGGCCGAAGGCGCGGCTTTGGGGGCCGACGCTGGGCGATCTGAGCGGCAATGTGCTGTTCCTGGACCTGGACCTGGTGATCACCGGCTCGCTCGACGATCTGTTCAGCTATGGCGACCCGGACGGGGTGGTGCTGTCGCGCAATCCCGCGAAGCCCTTCGAGCGGATCGGCCAGACCTCCTGCTTCCGCTTCCCGGTGGGCAAGCTCGCGCCGATGCAGCAGGTTTTCATGGCCAATCCGCAGAAGATCGCGGAGGAATATGTGTGGGAGCAGCGCTTCGTCACCCGCAATGCGCCGGGCGGGATCACCCTGTTCCCGCGCGCCTGGGTGCGGCACTTCCGCTATCAGTGCCTGCCGACATTCCCGCTGAACTGGATGCTGCCGCCGCGGCTGCCGCGCGATGCCCGGGTGGTGATCTTCCCGGGCGGGGTCTATCCCGAAGTCGCCATTCGCGGGGGCTGGGCCGGGCGCGAAGGATTTTCGCTGATGGACCATCTGCGCAACATTCCGAACCGCCCGGAAAAAGAAGGCTCGCTCTGGCGCTACCTGCGCCACTACACCAAACCCTCCCGCTGGGTCGCCGATGCCTGGCGCGAGTAGCGCAGGCACCGGGCACCGCGGATGAACAGCTCGCGCCGGCCTGAACCTCCCGTATCTTAGGCTAGCTCGCGGATGATCGGAAGGGCGCAACGAAAGCACAGTCTGCGCCGCGCCTGAACTGGCGGCACAGACTGCTCAGGCGCCAGCACGCCAAGCGCTCAGGCTGGGTCGCCGATGCTTGCGCCGAACGGCACTTGCGTGGACATGTGTTTTGTGAGGTGCGCGGAGATGTGTTTTGTGCGGCCAGGCGGTTGAAAGGCACTGGCGGCCTCGTTCCGGCTTGATACCCCAAGGATGCGCCCGCGTTTGCTCGGGCCGCATTGGCCGAGATCAGCCGTGGTAATACCGCGACGCCTCGGTGATCGCATACTGGCCCGGGCTGACCTTCACGATTTTGCCCTGACGCAGCAGCTTGCCGAACACGCGCATCCGCTCCTCGCGCGTGAACCCGTCGCTCGGCACGCTCGAGATCTTGTCCATCAATTCGGGCGGCGAGAACAGGCTGCGGCCTTCCACCTGCGCGGTATAGGCGGCCGCGGCCTCCAGCAGGTCCTGCAACCCGTCGGTGCCGAGCGCCCGGGCATATCCGGCGAAACCACTCGGGCCGGAGGCGGCCTCGCCATCGAAGGGATCAAAGGCGACGGCTGTGTCATCTTCTGCCGGCCGCGCGGGCGCGACCCTCTGCTCCGACACGAGCACCAGGGGGGCCGCCTCGGGCTCGGCAGGGCGCCGCGGGCCGCGCCCGAAGGTCGCGGCCACAGCGGCCGTGAAGTGCAACAGGCCACGCGGCTTGCGCGCGGGCTCCGGCTCTTCGAGCGGCTCCGCCCCGGCCAACGGCTCCGTCTGAGCCATCAGGTGCTGTTGCGCCTCGGGCTCAGGCTGCGCGGCAGGCTCCGGCTCGGCCGCTTCCTCTTCGGGCAACAGCATCGACGACAGCGGGTGCTCCAGCAGCAGCGGACGAGCGTCTGCCGGATCCTCCTCGGCCGCCTCAGGAATGGCGTAGGCCTCCAGGGCAGGATCGGGGCCGGGCACACTTCCCTCGGGCGGTACCCTCGGCGCGATGCGCGCGAGGATCGCGGCCACTTCCGGCGCGGGCTCAGGGATCCAGGCGGCCAGCGCGGGCTCCGCAGTACGCTCCACAGGATCGAAGGCACCCTCGGGTTCGGACCAGTCCGGCGGCGCCGCCAGATGAACCTCAGGCTCCGCCGGAGCGCCCTCCACGGACGGCACGCCCTCTGCCCCACCCGGCTCATCGGGCAGGCTGACTTCCACTGCGGCGAGATTTTCCGCCTCGGGCGGCTCCGGCTCCACCAGCCGCAGCGGCACCACCTGCGCCAGCGGCGCGGGCTCCTCCTCCTCGGGCAGACCCAGATCCGCCTCAGACACGGCCTCCCCGGCTGCGGCCGCCCGCGCGGCCGCCACGGCCTCGCGGATGCGGGCGAGCTTTTCCGCGAGCGCGTCGCTCGTGGGCCGCGCCGCCGGGGCCGCGCGCAGGACCACCGTCTCGTTCTCCACCGCAGCCTCGATCGGGTGCTGCACCTGCGCCCCGGCGATCCGGTGCAGCGTCTCCGCATCCGGCTGCGGCGGCACCGCGCCGAAATAGCGGTCTTCGGCAGCAAGGCCCCGGAAATACTCGGCAATCGCCTTCATCATCCCGAAAGGCTCATCGAACCCTTCCAGCGTACAGGAGAAGGTCCCGTAGGACACGGTGAGGATCTTGCTGGCTCCGGTACCCATGGTCACCTTCCGACATGCGATTCCCGCGCATTTTGCGGGCGGGGCGCTTAATGAAGGATAAACATCGCCGCAGCCGCTTCGCGGTTGAGCTTTCGCGGCGGCCGGGGCATCACTCCTCCATGACGGATCTGATCGCGACATTCGGGGCGGGCGTGACGCTCGTGGGCGGCGGCACGCTGGAGGCCGGGGACCTGCGCCATGCCCTGACGCTGGCGCCGCATCTGATTGCGGCCGATGGCGGCGGCGACCGGCTTCTGGCCGAGGGCCAGATGCCCGAGGCGGTGATCGGCGACCTGGACAGCCTGAGCGAAGCGGCCCGCGCCCGGCTGGGCGCCCGCGTGCATGGCGTGGCCGAGCAGGACAGCACCGATTTCGGCAAATGCCTGCGGCTCGTCGCGGCGCCGTTCTACCTCGGGCTTGGCTTTACCGGCATGCGGATCGACCACACCCTCGCCGCCTTCAGCGAGATCGCGCAGCGCGACCAGCGCGTGATCCTGATTGCCGAGGACGAGGTGATCTTTCGCGCCCCGCCCCGCTTCGCACTCGACCTGCCGGAGGGCGAGCGGGTCTCGATCTTCCCGTTCGGGCGGGTAACGGGCCGCTCCACCGGCCTGCGCTGGCCGATCGACGGGCTGCTGCTGGAGCCCGCCGGACGGGTGGGCACCTCGAATGCCGCGACCGGCCCGATCGCGCTGTCGCTCAGCGGGCCGGCGCTTCTGCTGCTGCCGAAGCGGTGGCTGCCGCAGGTGCTCGGCGCGCTGCTGCGTTGACCCGCTCACGGTGGATCAGATAGAGGCCGGAGGCGGTGATGATCCCGACCCCGACCCAGGTCAGCGCATTCGGGAAATCGCCGAAGAACAGGAAGCCGAACAGGGTCGCGGTGATCATCTCGAAGTAATGGAGCGGCGCCAGCGTCGCCGAAGGCGCATATTTCAGCGCATAGCTCATCGACATGTGGCTGATCGTGGAGGCGAGGCCGACGCAGGCGCAATAGACCCAGAAGATCCCCTCGGGCGCCGCCAGCCGCACCTCCTGCGAGCCGAAAGCGCTGCCCACCGCGAGCATCGGCAGGCAGATCAGCGCGCCCAGAACCGCCGTGTGCAGCTGCATCGCGACCGGATGCACATGGCGCGAAAGGGCCCGCGTGAGCAGGATATAAAGCGCGAAGCCGAAGGCGGTCCCGAGCGGGAAGAAGGCCACGGCGCCGAATTTGGTGAAGGACGGCTGGATCACGAACAGCGCGCCGATGAAGCCCACGACCGAGGCCGAAAGCCGCCGCGGCCCGACCTCCTCGCCCATCACGAACCGGCCGATGAACAGGATGATGAAGGGCTCGACGAAGGCGATGGCGAGGGCATCGGCGATGGGCATCACCTGCACCGCGGCGATGAAGCAATAGGTGGAGAGTACGGAAACCGCCGCCCGCCCGAGGCTGAGCCACAGCGCCCGGCCGGAGAGCCGCCAGGGCAGCCCCATCGCCAGCACGAAGGGCGCCATCAGCACGCCTTGCGCCAGGTAGCGCCCGAGCGTGACGGTGCCCACGGGCACCTGCTGCGCGGCCAGTTTGGAAGCCACGTCGATCAACGGGGCGATGATACAGAAGCCGAGCATCAGAGCGACGCCGGGCAGGATGCGGTCCGGATGTGTCATGCCCCCGGCTAACCTGCCGGGGGCATTCCGTCCATCTCGAAAACGACTGTCGATGTCGGGCTCAGCCCATCCGCTCCGAAGCATAGGAGCCGGGCGAAGCCGGGAACACCACGGTCTTGTTGCCGTTGATGAAGCTGCGGTGATGGATATGGGCATGGATCGCGCGCGAGAGGACCTGCGCCTCCACATCGCGCCCGAGCGAGACGTAATCATCGGGCGACTGGGCATGGGTGATGCGCACGGTGTCCTGCTCGATGATCGGGCCCTCATCGAGATCCGCGGTCACGTAATGCGCCGTGGCCCCGATCAGCTTCACGCCGCGCTCATAGGCCTGCTTGTAGGGGTTCGCGCCCTTGAACGAGGGCAGGAACGAGTGGTGGATGTTGATGATCCGGCCCGACATCTTCTTGCACAGCTCATCCGACAGGATCTGCATGTAGCGCGCCAGCACCACGAGCTCCGCCCCGGTGTCCTCCACCACCGCCATCAGCCGGGCCTCCGCCTCGGGCTTGTTCTCCTTCGTCACCTTGATGTGGTGGAAGGGGATGTCGTGGTTCACCACCACTTTCTGATAGGTCAGATGGTTCGAGATCACCGCGACGATTTCGATCGGCAGCGCCCCGATCCGCCAGCGGTAGAGCAGATCGTTCAGGCAGTGCCCGAAATTCGATACCATGAGCAGCACCTTCATCTTGTGCGCCGCGTCGTGGAACGCCCAGTTCATGCCGAAGGTCTCGGCCACGGGGCCGAAGCCCGCGCGCAGCGCATCGAGCGTCGCGCCGGTCTGCGGGTCGAAGCTGACGCGCATGAAGAATTGCCCGGTGACGGTGTCGTCATATTGGTGCGAGTCGGTGATGTTGCACCCGGCCTCCGCCAGATAGCTGGAAATCGCGGCAACGATGCCCCGTGTGGTCGGGCATGTAACGGTCAGCACGTGGGAAGTCATCGCAAATCCTTTCGCGTCGCGGTCTGGTCCTATTGGGCGCAAGCGCTCGAAAAAGGCCAGCCGGGATGCGACGAGAAGGGCGCAAAAAGCGGCATTGTTTCACTTGCACAATCGTCTCGGTTCTCGATAGTGACGGTACCACTGTGTGCAGAGACCCGCAATCGGCGGTTCTGATCGATGTCGACGCGCAAGAGAAAGTTATCTGGAGGGAAATGTGGAGTTTATCGGTTTCAAGGAGTTGAATGCCGGGTTGAACAATCAGAAATTCGCTATTCTCGGTTTGTTCGCGACAGCAAAGAGCCTTGGCAAGGGCGTTTCAATTCCGGGCCTGGTTGATTTCTCTCCGGAGCAAAAGCGTTCAGTGAAATCGATACCGTTTGGGGATGTTTTCTCCTGTGAACATATTTCTGAATATGCGGCACAGGTGGGCGTAGAAATTCAGTGGGATAGAATTGACACATACGTCGATCCGGCTGAAATGTTCAAGGCTGGGAATTTGGTCGAAGGCAGGGAGAGATTTGTCTTCCTCGCGCATTTGCGCCCTTCTCTCGAGATAGGGAATATTCTGGCGTCCATTCTTCCCGTTATCTATCCTGACAAACATACTTCTGTTGTGCAGCTACGCATCGAGAAGGACTGGCATGCCTATGCTCCGAGAAGACTTGCGGAAATCAAGAACGAAGACAATTCGGTAGATTACAAGAGAATTATCGGAAAGGCCGCGCAAATTTCTCAATCGGACCGTGTCTTTTTCACGTGCGACGAGCAGTCGATAGAACCCGGTAGAGATGTTGTGGATGCCTATGCACAGTCAATAGGATTGAAAACAATGTGGAAATCGGATGTGTGCACTGCGGATCTCGGATATGCTCGAAATACGGAGCTTGATTTCCAGGTGGCGCTTCATGCCGATGTTTTCATCGGCACCTGTCGTTCTACCTTTGCAAACGTTCTCGCAAGTGCAAAGGCTGCAACGGCCATTGCGCCGTGGAGGCACTATCTGTTCAACGGGGTCGGGGACGCTCCCGCCTTGAGAACAGACAACGGCCTGTTGGTGAACGTCGGTGGTGCAACGCGCACCACCCCTGTCTGAAGCCGCAGCGTGTTTCGCGCTGCTTCCGTCAGATCTGCCGTTCGGGGATATGCACGACCAACCCGTCGATCTCCGGCGTCACCTTGATCTGGCAGGTCAGGCGCGATTTTGCGGGATCGGGCTGCCATGCGAAATCGAGCATGTCCTCTTCCAGCGAATCCTTCGGCGGGATCCGGTCGAGCCAGCTTTCATCAACATAGACGTGGCATGTCGAGCAGGCACAGGCGCCGCCGCAATCTGCATCGATCCCCGGAACACCATTGTCGCGCGCGCCCTCCATCACCGTCATGCCCGGCTTCACCTCCACTTCATGGCGGGTGCCGTTGTTCTCGATGTAGATGATCTTCGCCATGGTGCTACCTCTGCTCGGGGGGGCGGAATTGCGGACGTCGCACGAGCTTTAGGACAAGCGCGGCGCCTTGGCCAGTACCGCCGTTAGGGGCCAGACCGAGCGCGCCGGCCCGAAAGCGCCATGGACGGCCGAGCCCTGACGCCGCCGCCGGCGGCCGAGGCCGCAAAGCCCGGCGGGCCGCTGTACCCCTGTCTGCAGCAGAGGCACCGCCGTGCATGGGCCTTTCGGGGGCGTGGGGCGCGCCGGCGCGACAGAAGCGCCCGAAAGGCCCGCTCTCATAGCGCTCCGGCCGCCGCAGATGAGCCGGCACATGAAAACGGAGGCGCCCGCAAGGGCACCTCCGCAGAATCACTGAGGCCACAGCGCCTTGCCTTGGGCGAAGGCGCGAACCGGCGCGCCGTTACTCGATCGGCAGCGCGACGAACCGCGGCTCGCCGCCCCGGCGCACCAGCACCAGCAGGGATTTGCGCCCCGCTTCCTTGGTGGCCTTCACCTGGTCTTGCAGATCCGAAAGCGCCGCCACCGGCTTCTGCGCCGCCTCGACGATCAGATCGCCCTCGCGCAGCCCCTTGTCGAAGGCGGCCGAGGTCTCGTCGATGCTCTTGATCAGCAGCCCGCTCTGCCCGGTGGGCAGGTTCAGCTCCTGCGCCACCTGATCGTTCATCGGCACCAGCGTCATGCCCAGCACTTCACCCTGGGTCTCCGCGGGTTTCTGCATCGCAGCCGGGACGGCCTCGCCCTCGGCCGTTTCGCGCCGGCCGAGCGTGACGAGGATCGTCTGCTCCTTGCCGCCCCGCATCACCACCACGCGGACCCCCTGCCCCACCGGCGCATCGGCCACGCGCTTCACCAGATCGCGGGAGTTCTTCACCTCACCCCCGTCGAAATTGACGATGACATCGCCCGCCTGCATCCCCGCATCCTTGGCCGGGCCATCGGGCACCTCGGAGACGAGCGCGCCCTCGGCCTTCGGCAGGCCCATGGCATCAGCCATGTCCGGGGTCACCTCCTGGATCTTCACGCCGAGCCAGCCGCGCCGGGTCTCGCCATATTGCTTCAGCTGATCGACAACCTTCCGCACCACGTTCGAGGCCATCGAGAAGCCGATCCCGATCGAGCCGCCGTTGGGCGACAGGATCGCGGTGTTCACCCCGATCACCTGGCCATCCATATTGAACAGCGGGCCGCCCGAGTTGCCGCGGTTGATGGCGGCATCGGTCTGCAGGTAGTCGTCATAGGTGCCGCTGAGCTCGCGGTTGCGCGCCGAGACGATCCCGGCCGAGACCGAGAAGCCCTGGCCCAGCGGGTTGCCCATCGCCATCACCCAGTCGCCCACGCGCGACACATCCGAATCGCCGAAGGGCACGAAAGGCAGCGGCTTGTCCGAGGTCACCTTCAAAAGCGCGATGTCGGTCTTCGGATCGGTGCCGATCAGCTTCGCATCCATCTTCTGGCCGCCGAAGAACTCGATCTGGATCTCGTCGGCGTTCTCGATGACGTGGTTGTTGGTGACGATATAGCCGTCCTCCGAGATCACGAAGCCGGAGCCGAGCGCCTGCGAATGGCGCGGCTGCGCCGGGCCTTGCTGTGGGCCGTTCGGGAAGGGGAAATTCGGGAACAGGTCCGAGAAGGGCGAGCCTTCCGGGAAGGGCGAATTCTGCGCCGGGGTGGAGACGGTCTGGGTGGTGGTGATCATCACCACCGCCGGGCTGACCTTCTCGGCGAGGTCGGCGAAACTGTCGGGCGCGGCGCGCGCGAAGGCCGGGGCGAGCGGCACCACGCTCAGCGCGGTGGACAGCATCGCGGCCCCGATCACGCCCGTGACGAGGCGCGACATGCGCCCGGCAGGCCGGCGGGGGGTGGGGGTAAGGGTCGAACTGATCATCTTTGGCTCCCGAAATCCTCGGCCGGGGAACCCGGCTTGCTCCTTGCTTAAAAACCTAAGGCGCCCGGCGCGCAAATGAAAGGCCATCGCGGCGCGTCACATCGCGGTGACGGGCCGCCCTGAGGCAAGAAACCCGCAGGCAAGAAAAAGGCCCCGCGGCAGATGCCACGGGGCCCCGGAACCCGGCGCAGTCGGGATCAGCTGCGCCGCTTCTTCGCGGCCGCCAGCGCGCCGATGCCGCCCACCAGCAGCCAGCCCGCCGCCGGAAGCGGGACCGCGGGCAGCTGAGGATCGGCTTCCGAGATCGCCAGCAGGTTCTGGCGGTTGCGCGGCGTATCGAGGTAGGTCAGCGTATAGGTGCTGGAGCGGTAATCATCGCTCAGCCCGTTCAGCGCCATGCCGAAATCGGCATAGATCGTCTTCCACGCGGTGCGGAAACCGGCAAGCGTGGTGCCGTCCATGCCCGGACGGGACTGGCCGCTGTAGGGGCTGATGCTGTTCTGGGTGCCCTTGTAATCCGCGGCGAGCTCCCAGATGCCGTTCTGGAATGCCCATTGCTGGCCGGCGGTGCCGTTCACGAAATAGCTGTCGTAGTAGCTGTCCACATACCAGTTCAGCGCGGCCGCGCTCTTCACGCCGCCCGACAGCAGGCCGCCGTCCGGATCTTCGGAGAAGCGGTACACGGTGTTGTTGCGCGGTGCATCCTTGGACGGCTCGATGCAGAACAGCGTCAGGTTCGTGCCGCCAAAGGAACTGCCGTCTTCATACTGCAGATTGTCCGAGGTGAAGGCATAAGCCGCATCCGAGGTCCGCTCCACCGACCCGGTGACGATGGTGGCCGCGGAGGCGGTGTTCAGTCCGAAAAGACTAGCGCTCGTCGCCAGTACGGCGACCAGACCAAGCTGGTTCATGATCACATTCCTGCTCACTGGTTAACACATGACGTGATGCAGCGGCGGGACGCCCCGGAACCGTCGATCACGCCTTCCTGATCGCGCTTTCCCGGATTCGCTTCAATGGAATACCTAACGATTGGTTAACAGCCACAGGTTGCGCGCGTGCCCCCAAAAGCAAGAGGGCCAGCCTGCGGCCAGCCCCCCCCCCGTTCACATATCGGGCGCGTTTTACTGCGCCGCGCCAGCCTGCCCCAGGCTCTGCAGGAAGCGGTCATAGTCGAAATAGACGCTGTCCGGCTGCACCACCAGCGAGGTCGTGCCCGGCTTCAGGCTTTCGGCATAGAACTGCAGCGCGCGGGTGAAGGCGAAGAAGGACGCATCCTTGTCATAGGCCTCCGCATAGATCCGGTTGCGCTCCGCATCGGCCTCGCCGCGGATGATCTCCGCCTGCTTGCGCGCGGCCGAGGTCAGCTCCACCACGGTCCGGTCCGCGGCCGCCCGCACCCGCTGCGCGGCCTCGCCGCCCCGGGCGCGCTCGTCGGCGGCCTCGCGCTCGCGCTCCGCCCGCATCCGGGCATAGGTCGCGGCCAGGTTCTGCTCCGGCAGATCGGTCCGGGTCAGCCGCACGTCGATCACATCGACGCCGAGCGAGGCCGCCTCGCGCTTCGCCAGATCGCGGATCTGGTTCATCATCGCGGTCCGGTCATCCGACAGCACCGCGGTCGAGGGGACCGAGCCCATCACTTCGCGGATGGCGTTGTTCAGGATGCCGTCCAGGCGGCTCTTGGCAAATGTCTCGCCGCCCGCGCCCACCGCCTCGCGGAAGCGCACCGTATCGGTGATGCGCCAGCGCGCGAAGGCATCCACCACCAGACGGCGATCGTCGAGCGGGGTGACTTCGAGCGGCTGCGTGGTCAGGCTCAGGATCCGGTCGTCGTATTTCACCACCGTCTGCACCAGCGGCAGCTTGAAGCCGATGCCCGGCTCCGTCCGCACCTGCTTCACCTCGCCGAATTGCAGCACCAGCGCCTTCTCGCGCTCGTCCACGATATAGATCGACGACAGCACCGCCCCGGCCAGGATCACGGCGGCGGGGATCAGAAATTGCGCGCGCATCAGTTGTTCCCCCCCGTGGTCGTGGTGGCGCCCTTGCGGCGCAGCTGGTCGAGCGGCAGATAGGGCACCGCGCCGGTGCCTTCCTGGATCATGACCTTATCGAGGTCGGACAGGGTTTTGCCCATGGTTTCGAAGAACATCCGCCGCTTGGTCACCTCGGGTGCCTTCACATATTCCTCATAGACAGAGATGAAGCGCGCGGCCTCACCCTGCGCATCGTTCACCACCTGCGCGCGGTAGGCCTCGGCCTGCTCGCTCAGCTGCGCAGCCTGGCCGCGGGCGCCCGCCGTGGCCTGGTTCGCATAGGCATCGGCCTCCTTTTCCAGCCGGTCGCGCTCCTGCTGCGCGGCCTGCACGTCGCGGAAGCTGTCGATCACCTCGCGCGGCGGGTCGGCGCGGTTGAAGTTCACCCGCACCACATTGATGCCCACGCCATAGCTGTCCAGCGTCGCCTGCACCGACTGGCGCAGATCGGAGGCGATGGCGCCGCGGTCGCGGTTCAGGATCGGCGCCAGCTCCGAGCGCGCGATGATGTCGCGCATCGCGGATTCAGAAACGGCGCGGATCGTGTCTTCCGGATCGGCCAGGTTGAAAAGGTATTTCGCCGGGTCCGAGATGTTCCAGACGACCTGATATTCGATATCGACGATGTTCTGGTCGCGGGTGAGCATCAGGCCCGAATCCATGTCGCCGCCGCGCCCAGTGCCGAGCTCGGTCGTGCGCTCGTCGGTCACCGGGATCACCTCCGCGGTCACCACCGGCCAAGGCGCGAAGTTCAGGCCCGGGTTACCGGTCTTGTGATACTTGCCGAACATCAGCTCGATGGAGCGTTCGTTCTGCTGCACGGTGTAGAACGACCCCCAGGCCCAGGCTGCCACCAGCGCCAGCGCCGCAAGCCCGATCGGCCCCTTGCTGAAGCCCGGCCCCTGCGGGCGGCTGCCCTGCGGCCCGCGCCCGCCCGGGCCCCGCCCGCCCATCAGGACGCGCAGCTGCTCCGAGCCCTTCTTCATGATGTCTTCGATCTCGGGGATCGGGGACCCCTCGCCGGGGCGGCGGCCGGGCCGCCGGTTCGGGTCGCGGTCGTTATCATTACCCCCGCCCTGGCCTCCGCCAGACCCCCAGGGACCTCCGTTCGTCATGCTTTCCTCGCCTTTCTCTATGTCCCTGCCGAGGTGGGGACTATTCCTCGTAAATCAAGCGCCCGCGCGGATTTTCAGCGCACAGGATGGCGCATTGTCACCAATTCCTCGGCCATCGTGGGATGGACGGCACAGGTCGCGTCGAACTGCTCCTTGGTGGCGCCCATCTTCACCGCCACGGCGGCGAGCTGGATCATCTCGCCCGCATCCGGGGCGACGATATGGCAGCCCAGCACCCGGCGCGTCGCCTTGGAGACGATCAGCTTCATCAGCACTCTCTCGTCGCCGCCCGCGAAGGCCGAGCGCATCGGCCGGAACCGCGCGGCATAGACCTCGATCTCCTCGATGGCGCGGGCGGCATCCTCGGTCATCCCCACGGTGCCGAATTCCGGCTGGGTAAACACCGCCGAGGCCACCAGCTCGTGGTCCACCGCGCGCGGGCGCCCGCCGAAGATCGTATCGGCGAAGGCATGGCCATCGCGGATCGCGACCGGGGTCAGGTTGATCCGGTCGGTCACATCGCCCACCGCATAGATCGAGGGCACGTTGCTCTGCGACCAGTCATCGACCACGACCGCGCCATTGCCTGCGAGGTTCACCCCCGCCTCCTCCAGCCCGAGCCCCTCGGTATTGGGCATCCGGCCGGTGGCATAGAGCACCGCATCGAAGGTCTCGCTCACCGTGCCGGAGGTGACCGAAAGCCCGTTCGGGCCCTTCTCGATCCGCTCCACCACGCGCCCGGCCTCCACCGCGATGCCGCTCTCGCTCATCTTGTTGACGATCAGCTCCGCGCATTCGCGGTCGAAGACCCGCAGCAGGTTGGAGCGGTTCCAGACCGTCACCATCACGCCCAGGCCCTTCATGATGCAGGCGAATTCGCAGGCGACGAAGCCGCCCCCCACGATCAGGAGCCGCTTCGGCAGGCTCGGCAGCCTGAACATGTCGTTCGAGGTGAGCACATGCTCGCTGCCCGGAAAATCGGGCACGAAGGGGCGCCCGCCAGTGGCCACCAGAATGTGCTTCGCGCTCAGGCGGCGGCCATCGGCCAGCGCCACCTCATGCGGCCCTGCCACCGTGGCGCGCTGGTCATAGACGGTGACACCCGCCCCCACCTGGCCCTTGCGATAGATCGCCTCCAGCCGGTCCAGCTCCGCGTCGAGCTTGGTGCGGAAGGCGGTCCAGTCGAAGGCGCCCACATCGGAGGACCAGCCATAGGCCCGCGCCTCCTCGGCCAGCGCCGGGAAGGAGGAGGCATAGACCATCAGCTTCTTCGGAACGCAGCCGCGGATGACGCAGGTGCCGCCCATCCGGTATTCCTCGGCGATCGCCACCCGGGCGCCATGCTCGCCCGAGGCGATGCGCGCGGCGCGCACGCCGCCGGAGCCGCCGCCGATCACGAAAAGGTCGAGGTCGAAGGACATCAGTCGATATCCCCGAAGATGTTGTCGTCTTCGGAAATCTCCACGAGCTCCTGCGTGATCGTGCCGGTATGCAGGTCGCGGATCTCCACCCGGCCGTCGCTGCCACCGATCACCACCATGTCGCAGATGTCGATGAACAGCCCGCTCTCGACCACGCCTGGGATCTGGTTCAGCGCCAGCGCCAGCGCGCGCGGATTGCCGATCCGGTTCAGGTGCAGGTCGATGATATAATGCCCCTCATCCGTCACCAGCGGCTGCGAGCCGTTGAGCCGCAGGCTGGTGGCGCGCCCGAGCACATCCATGGAAATCAGCAGTTCCTCGATCACCGTGCGCGTGGTCTGCCAGCCGAAGGTCACCACCTCCACCGGCAGCGGGAAGGCGCCGAGCTGCGCCACTTCCTTCGCCGCATCGGCGATCACCACCATCCGGTCAGAGGCTGAGGCCACGATCTTCTCCTGCAGGAGTGCGGCGCCGCCGCCCTTGATCAGGTTCATCTCGGCATCAAATTCATCGGCGCCGTCGATGGTCAGGTCGAGCCATTTCGCCTCATCCAGCGTCACCACCTCGATCCCGAGCTGGCGCGCCAGCGCCGCGGTGCGCGAGCTGGTCGGCACGCCGGTGATCCGCAGCCCCTCCTCGCGCACCCGCTCGCCCAGGCAGCGCACCATCCAGGCCGCGGTCGAGCCGGTCCCGAGGCCGACCTTCATCCCGTCCTCGACCAGGTCCAAGGCGCGGCGGGCGGCGGCGTATTTCGCCTTGTCGATGGGCGAGAGATCTGCGGGCATGGGATCATCCTCAAAGGGGTCTGCGCGCCCCGGTTATAGACAAGCCCCGCCCCGCGCGCGAGGCCAAATTCCCCGCACCGCCCTGCACCGCGAAATCCGGGGCGGGCTGCGCCTTTGCGCGCCAACATGTCGCTTTCCGCAGCGCCTGCGGGCGGCGGCGTGGCAATCTGGGCGGGCGAACAGGAAGGCCAGGCATGTTTCTCAGCGTATTTGACATATTCAAGGTAGGTGTTGGTCCGTCGTCGTCGCACACGATGGGTCCGATGGTTGCGGGGGGGCGGTTTCTGGCGGCGCTCCGGGGCTCGCCGTTCCAGGCGGCGGGGCTGCGGGCGCGGCTGCATGGCTCTCTGGCCTTCACCGGCAAGGGCCACGCGACCGACCGCGCCACCATTCTCGGCCTCGCGGGCTTCCTGCCCGACAGCTACGAGGCGGAGGCCGCCGAGGCCGCGCTGGCGGCGAACCGCGCCAGCCTGCGCCTCGCGCCGCCCGGCCTGCCGGAAATGGCCTTCGACCCCGCGCGCGACCTGGTGTTCGATTTCGGCCCGCCCCTGCCCGGCCATGCCAATGGCATGGTGCTGGAGGCGCTCGATGCGCAGGGCGACGTGCTGCTGCAGGAGATCTATTATTCCATCGGCGGCGGCTTCGTGCGCTCGGCCGCGGAGATGGCGGCGGTGGATGACGCGGCGCTGAACGCGGCCTCGCCGGTGCCCTTCGCCTTCCGCAAGGCCGAGGAAATGCTGGCGATGGCGCGCGCCTCCGGGCTGAGCATCGCGCAGATGAAGCGGCGCAACGAGCGCGTGTTCCGCAAGGAGGCCGAGATCGACGCGGGGCTTTCGCGGATCTGGGCGGTGATGGAGGGCTGCCTGAACCGCGGGCTGGGCACCGAGGGGATCCTGCCCGGCGGGCTGAGCGTGCGGCGCCGCGCGAAGGGCATTCACCAGGCGCTGCTGGCCGAGCGCGGCATGAACCTGGTGGCGCCGCACACGATCAACGACTGGGTTTCGGCCTATGCGATGGCGGTGAACGAGGAGAACGCGGCCGGCGGCCAGGTGGTGACGGCGCCGACCAATGGCGCGGCCGGGGTGGTGCCCGCGGTGATCCGCTACTGGCTGGACCATGTGCCCGGCGCGGCGCCGTCGCGGGTGGGGGAATTCCTGCTGACGGCGGCGGCCGTGGGCGGGCTGATCAAGACCAATGCCTCGATTTCGGGGGCGGAATGCGGCTGTCAGGCGGAGGTCGGCTCGGCGGCGGCGATGGCGGCGGCGGGGCTGGCGGCGGTGCTGGGCGGCAGCCCCGAGCAGGTGGAAAACGCTGCCGAAATCGCGCTGGAGCATCATCTGGGCATGACCTGCGACCCGGTGAAGGGGCTGGTGCAGGTGCCCTGCATCGAGCGCAACGGCCTGGGCGCGATCAAGGCGATCGCGGCCGCGTCGCTGGCGCTGCGCGGCGATGGCGCGCATCTGGTGCCGCTCGATGCCGCGATCGAGACCATGCGCCAGACCGGGCGCGACATGCACGAGCACTACAAGGAGACCTCGCTCGGCGGGCTCGCGGTCAACGTCCCGAACTGCTGATCCCGAGGACCATGCGCGGGCCCGGGGCCGCAAGCCCCGGCGGATGGGGGCGCCCCCGGGGCAGACGACAGGGGCGGGCCGCGGGCGCGGCGGATGGGGCGGGGCGCACTGGCGCGCCGGATGCGCCCGAAGGCGCGGGCGCGGCGGATGGGGGCGTGTGCCCGCTTGCCGCAGCCGCCCCGGCCCGAAACAGCACAGGCCGCACCGCCCACGAGCCCCGAGGGCGCGCGCAGGGCGGCCCGAAACACCGCAGGCCCAACCGCTCGCGAGCCCACGCAGGCGCGACATCCCACATACGCATCGGCAAGCGCACCTGACACATCAGCGCGGACGAGACCCCGCGCCACACCACGCAGCCCCCGGCCCAGGCGCCGCGCAGGGAGCCGCCGATGGTAGCGCGCTGCGCGCGAAGATACGGGGACAGGCCTGCCCAAGCGCGCCTCGCGTGAAAGGACAAGGGCGGGTGGCATTCCCCGCGCAGCCCAGCGATCCGCGAGGCAGGGCGTACTCCGCTGCCGAAGATGTCTAGTGCTCGGCGCGGGGCGCGCCGCAAGCGCGGCCGCCACGCCTCAGTGGCACGCCGCGCGCGGCGAACAAGGGCCTGCAACGGCCCGCCCAAGGGCGCGGGGCGTCACCGCCAAAGAAATCAGTTCGATCCGCCCCCGAAATCCGGCAGCTTCACCGCAGCATTCGCCGCAGGCTGCGGCGCCAGCGCTGCCCGGATCACCTCCGCCCGCTGGCCGCCCTGCGCGGGCAGGAACACCGGGGCAGCCCCGCCATCCAGCGCCGCAAGATCCGCGCGGTACCATTCCGTCGCCGCGGCCGGATCCGCCGCGACGCCGAAGCCCTGCCGCAGATGATGGCCATAGACCTCCGCATAGGGTCGTTCGCCCGCCCCGATCAGCAGCGCGGCCGATGCGAGCACCATCTCCGGATTGTCCGTCTGATAGCCGATCCCCATGCAGATCTCGCCGATATTGACCATCTTCGCCCGCTGCGCCCCGAGCTTCGTGGCAAAGGCCTCCGCAGAAGCGATCGCCTGCGCGGGCGGCATTGCCGCAATCTTGTCGGTCTCGGGGGCCATGGTTTCCACCAGTCCGCGGCACTGCTGCTGACGGCCGGCATCATCCACGCCCTGCACCGCGGCGGCGCGCTGCTGCCCCAGCGAAATCGCATAGCCCCGCGCCGCGCAGAACTGCTCGTCCAGCGCCTGGTTCGGGTCGGTCATCGCATCCGGGGTCATCATCTTGCCGTTGACCTGGGTCAGCAGCTCGACCGACTGGCAATGCCCCGCCATCGACCGCGCGTCCTGGGTCTGGCCGAAATCGGGCAGGCCAGCCGGGCTTTGCGGCGCGGGCGCGGGAACGGGCGCCGTTGCGGCGGGAATGGCGCCGGGAGGGGTATAGCGCTCGCCCCGCGCATCCGCGGCGAAGGCCTTCAGCAGCCCGCGCGACCCTTCAGCCGCGACCACATTCGGATAGGCCGCCCCGGCCCCGGCCTGCGCCCGGTCATAGCCGGAATGCAGCATGGAGCGTTCGTAATCCGACAGCTGGCCGGTGGCCGGATAGCCCATATAGGCCTGATAGCCGCTGATCGCGCTGCGGGTCTTGGCGCCGCTCTGGCCATCCGCAGCCCCGGCCGGAAAGCCGAAATAATTCAGCGCCTGCTGGTCGCGCTTCACGGTCTGATCGACCCGGGGCGCGGCCGGCGCGCGCGTCTGGCTGCGGGTACTGCCCGAGGAGCTCGCGCGCGGCGCGGGCTGCGCCTGGCTGCCGCCGCCGCAAACCCCGGTCGCGTAACACAGCAGCGCCACACCGGCGACCCCCTTCACCACGTCGCCGGTATCGGCGGCACGCACCGGCATGGGAGCGGCCAGACCGGCCGTGAGAGCGAGAATGAGAGGCGCCTTGATACTCATGATAGGATACCCCGTGTTGGGTGAGATCGGAAACAGGTCGGGCGACGGAGTGAAAGCGTGGGGAATTCCGCCGGGGGGATCAAGTCTCTTTTTCGGCATCGGCGCCCGGCGCGGCCGGTTTTTGGCTCAGCGCGCCAGCGCCAGCGCCTCCAGCGCGCCCTCGCTCATATCGGGCTGCGCCGCATAGGCCGCCAGATCCGCCTCGAAGCCGGTCAGGTCGTTGAGCAGGCCCACCTGCCCCGCCTGCGACAGATCCTGCTTCAGCAGCGCCAGCGCCGGGGCCACCGCGGCCGGATCCAGCTCGCGGCTCAGCGCCTCCAGCGCCCCGCGATAGGACAGAAGATAGGTCCGCTGCAGCCCGCGCAGCGTTTCCAGCTGCACGGTGAGCCGCCGCGCCGCCGTCATCAGCGTCTCGCGCTGCGCCTGCGTGGCCAGCCGCACCTGATCGGCCATCGCGCGCACGTTCCCGGTTTGGCGCGCGATTTCTTCGGTGCCGCTGCGGATCGCGCCGATGAACACCGCCCCCGAGAGCAGCGTGGAGCGCGCAGCCTCGCGCATGGCGGCCGCGGCCTCCTCGCGCGACAGGCGGATCTCGTGCTGCAGATCGGTGAGCGCGGTCTGCCGGCGCGGGTCGGTCTCGTCCTCGATCATCGCAGCGAGCGCCGCCAGCGGATCGCCGGTATCGGAAGGGGCTGCGGCCAGCGCCCCCCAGGCATCGCGGATCGCGCGCAGCTCCGCATCGGTGCCGGCCACGGGGCGGCTCAGCACCAGCCGCATACCAAAGGTCGCGGCTGCCAGCGCCTGCCCGTCTTCGGCGCGGTAGAGCGGATATTCACGCCGCTGCGCGCTGTACAAATCATCGGGCACCGAGAGCACCGAGCCGCCGCGCGTGACCATGCCGCCCGCCTGCCCATGCGCCCGCCCGACGACATTGAGCCGGAACGGCTCCAGCATCATTTCCTCGGCATTGCCGTAAACGTCATAGAGCCCGAGCGGATTGGGCTTGCGCAGCCCCACCGGCAGCACCTGCCCGCGCGCGGACCCGGCGCCCTGATACATCGCATATTCGCCCGGATCGGCATCGCCGAAGAACCGCCGTGCGGGAAAATCGGTGGCATCCACCACCGCGCCGCCGCGCGCCGCATATTCCCATTCCGTCTCCGTCGGCAGGCGCAGATAGCCCAGCCCCCCGGTTTCGGGCGGCAGCGCGCCCGCCTGCCCGCGCAGCCATTCGGTATAGCGGCGAGTGAAATCCACCGCGTCGAACCATGACAGGCCCGCCGCCGCCGTACGGTCCATCCGCCCGGGCGGGGCGCAATCCCCAGCCATCGCCTTCAGCTGCGCCCGGGTGACCTCGTAGCGGCCGATGTAGAACATCGAGCCCTCGGGCGCGGCAAAGGCTCCGCGCAGGTGCTCGGTATGCAGATAGTCGGCATAGCCGGTCTCGGGCTGAGACTGGCCGAGCCGCAGCCGCCGGTCATCCAGCGGATCGGCGGGCGAAACCGGCACCACCACCCGCTGAAACGCCATCGCCCCGCCGCAGGGCATCGGCAGGACCAGATCGGCCGGATGCGCGGGCGCGCCCGGATCGTATTGCTCCACCGGCCAGGGCGCGGGCGTCTGCGCGGCGGCGGGCCAGGCGAGCAGCAGGAATGCCCAGCGGATCATGCGCTCTCCCTCAGGACCACGGCCGGATCGATGCGCAGCGCGCTGCGCGCCGCCGCCAGCGCCGAGGCGGTGACGAAGACCACGACCGCAGCCGCGATCGCCGCGCCCTGCGCGAGGCTCAGCCGCACCAGCCCGCCCTCCTGCGTCAGCCCGCTGTCGAACAGATGCTCCGCCACCTGTGCCGCCACCGCAAACAGCCCGAACGAGAGCCCAAGCCCGACAAGCGCCGTCGCCAGCGCCTGGATCAGCGGGATCAGCCCGATCTGCCCCGGGCGCAGCCCGAGCAGGGCGAGGTTGGCCAGCATCCGCCGCTTGCGCGCCACCTCCGCCCAGAAGCCGAACACCAGCGCCGCCGCAAGCCCGATCCCCGCCACGGCCGCAGTGAGCGCCAGCGCCAGCGCCAGATTGCGCCCGAGGCCCAGCACCTGCATCACCCGCGCCGTCTGCGCCTCGGTATCCACGCCGAAGCGGGTCTCGATCCGGTTCTGCAGCGGCGCTAGGCTGCCCAGATCGGCGGCATAGACCCGCAGCCCGGCGTAATCGGGCACCCGCTGCGCCAGCGGGCGGCCCTGCGTGATGCCATGCTCCGGCAGGGCATATTCGTCGTAGAAGGCCTCGATCAGATCGAGCGTGGCGAGCCCTGCAAGGACGCTGCGCCCCGAGAGCCGGTCCTCGGGCAGCACTGCCGCCACCCGGCGAGGCAGCAAGAGCTGGCGCGGGCGGTCGGTGGCCTGCGTGATCAGCTCGACCCGCTCCCCCACCCCCACGCCGAGCTGCTGCGCCAGCATCGCCGAGAGTGCGACATCCTCCGCCCCCAGCTCCCTGAGCGGCGCCAGCATCGGATCGCCGCTGCCGCTCGGAACCGCCACGGCATCGCGCACCGCCCGCCCCCCGGCCGGCCGCAGGTTTACATAATCGAACAGGCTGCGGGTCTTCGGCGTGACGAAGGCCACCTCGGGCCAGGCGCGCAGCTCCTCGGCATCGGCGGCGCTGAAGCGGGTATTGCCGCGGGTATCTATCTGTAGAACAGCCGGATTGCGCGTGAGCTGGCCCAAGAGCGCCTCATAGACCCCGTTGCGCACCCCAAACAGCACCAGCAGCGGCACCAGAATCCCCGCCAGCACCGCCGCGTTGCACAGAAGGTGCACCCAGTCCCGCGCCAGATCGCGCAGCGAAAGCCCCAGAACCAGCCTCATGCCCCGCCCTCCGCCACCAGAGTGGAGACGGTGGTGGCGCCCTGCGTCTGCGCCTCCAGCCGGATGCGGCGCATCGGGAAACGCTCCAGCAGGCCGTGGTCGTGCGAGGAGACGAGCACCGCCGCCCCGCTCTCGGCCGCCGCGCCGAACAAAAGCGCCATCGCCTGTGCCGCCGCCTCCGGATCCAGCGCCGCCGTCGGCTCATCGGCGATCACCACCGGTGGGCGGTGCGCCAGCGCCCGCGCGATGGAGACCCGCTGCCGCTGCCCGATCGAGAGCCGGTCCGGCCGCAGCCCCGCCACCGGCCCGAGGCCCAGCCGCGCGATCAGCGCGCGCACATGGGCCCGGTCGATCCGGCCGCTGATCTGCTGGCTGAGCGCGATATTCTCCTCGGCCGTCAGGAAGGGCATCAGCCCGCCCGCCTGCGGCACGAAGGCGAAATGCCCCGCCCGCACATCGGTGAGCCGCGCGCGCCGCCCCGCCTGCCACAGCGCCAGCAGGTCCTCGCCCTCGGCCGCCACATAGCGCCCGCCCGGATCGGGGCGGCGCAGCAGGCCGAGCAGCTCCAGAAGCAGCGTCTTGCCGGTGCCGCTGGCGCCGGTCAGACCGACCACCTCGCCCGCATTCAGCACGAAGCGCGGAACGCCGAGGCGAAACCGCCGCTCTCCGTCGCGCAGCGAAACCCCCAGCTCCTCGGCCAACAGCGCGCTCATCGGCCGGGCCTAGGGCAGCGCATCGAAGGGCATGGCGAAAACGGTCTCGCCATCGGGCGCGCCCTCATACAGCGCCGTCCAGACGGAGCTGTCGTAGAGCCACTTGCGATAGAGCGCGAGCTTCTGCGCCATCCCGTCGATCACCGGGCGGCGGAACATCGCGCTTTGCCGCCAGGTCGCCTCGTCGATCTCCAGCAGCTGGCTGCGATAGGGCAGACGCCCCAGATATTCCAGCGCGCCGCCCAATGTGCGGGTCTCGGGGTTCACCACCGTATCGGGGTTCTGGGCCATGCCCGCGAGCAGCCCCTGCACCTGGGTGAAGAAGGTCGCGGCCTCGGCATCGGTGCGGGTGCTCTCGGCGATGCGCAGCAGGTTCTCGAGCAGCTGCGCCATGGTCGAAAGCTCGTTCTTGGTGATCAGCAGGCGCGGCTCGATCGCGCGTTTCTGCGGGTTTTCGGCGGCCTTTTCCGTCACCCAGCCCTCGATCACATCGGGCGCGCGGGTGCCCTCCTGCTGCCCGAGCCACGCCAGCCGCATCGCCCGGCCGAGGTTCACCAGATCCGCGCCCGCCTCCGCCTCCGGCAGCACCGCAGCCTCCCCGCGCGCGGCCCGCACATGATCGGTGAGCGCGGTGACCAGCGTCGTCACCGTGGCCTCGAACGCGTCCTCCGAGCCGCCCTCGATCGGATAGTAGAACGTGCCATCCCCGAAGCGCGACAGCTTGCGGTACTGGGTCGCGGCATAATCATGCGTGCCCTGCCCCGCCCGCGTCTTCAGGTGCAGCGTCATCACCACGATGTTGCGCCCCTCGGCATCGCGCTGCAATTCGGCCGGGCCGATGGTGGAGCGGCTGTTGGGGTCGTTCACGTCATTCGGGCCGGCATCGGTGACCAGGATCACATAGCGCCCGTCGACCGGATCGGCGCCGCCCTGATCCCAGTCGATCCTGTCGATGGCATCCTCCACACCGGCGAGGCTGTCCTCGTTGAAGCCGGGCGAGCTCGCCGTCGCGACATTGGTGGCCTCGGCAATCGCCGCAAGAACCGGCCCCTGATCGGTGCGCCGCTCCAGCGGCACCAGCACCTTGGTGCGGTAATCGAGGCCCGGCACCGCCTCCGGGCTGTCGCGAAAGCCGATCGCGCCGAAGTTGATCTTCGCGCCGGTCTCGGTCCCCTCCATCCCCTCGACGATCCGCGCCAGCGCCTTGCGCGTGCGGTCGATATAAGGCCCCATGGATTTCGTCGTATCGAGGACGAACACCACCCCCACGTCGAAATCCGCGCGCGGCTGCGGCGCCGCTGCCCCGGAGGCGGGCGGCGGTGCATTCAGCGGCACCGAGGCCACCTGCATCAGCAGGTTCGGCTCGTAATTCAGCGGATGCAGCTCCGGCACGAAATCCAGGATCGGCATCAGGTAGAGCTCGTCACGGATATTGACGAAATTCTCGGGCTCGATCGAAACCACGCCATCCTCCGGCGTGAGCCCGCCGTGGCGCGCCTTCTCGATCAGGCGCGGCTGCAGATCGGCCATCGCCTCGTGCTCCATCAGGAAGCGCAGCTTCTCGGGCGTGGCAAACAGCAGGCTCGGCTCGCGCCCGGCCGGGTTGGTGAAGGCCGCGATGATGTTCTGCTTCCACTCGACCACATCGCTCAGCCGCACCCAGCCCTCGGGCGCGCTGCGTGCCGCGGGGCCAACCTGCGCCCAGCCGTCCTGCCGCGCAAATACATAAAGCGGCTGGAACGCGGGATAGGCGCGCAAAACGGCGCCCACGGCTGCGGCATGCAGCGGCGCGCCGGGCCGGGTCAGCACCCGCTGGTAGAGCGTCTGCGTGCCCTCGATCAGCAGCGGGCGCGCGGTTTCGGCCCAGGCGGGCAGCCCCAGCAAGAGCGACAGGGCGAGCGTGGCGTGGCGGGCGGTACGGGCGATCATTTCGGGCAATGCTCCTCGTGGGCCGCCTGGGAAAGCGTGTCGCCCGCCGCAGCGAGCCCGGCACAGACGGCGCCAAGCGGCGCCTCCGCCGCGCCGTTCCCGGCCGCGAGGGCGCGTTTGTAATACCCCGCGGCCAGCGCCGGGTTCGGGCTCAGCGCCAGCCCCGGCACGGCGGCAAGCGGGTTCTGCGCCTTCGGATCATAGAGCTGCCCGAACAGCATGAGCGCGGCTGCGTCCCCCTTCGCGGCCGCGTCCTCCAGCAGGTTCAGCACCCGGTCCGCGCCGATGCGCGCACCACAGGTGCTGATCTGCGGCAGCACGCTGGCGAAGGGCTGCCCGGCCAGGGCATCCAGCGTCTCAGCGCTGCAGGGCGTGGGCGCTGCGGCCACCGGGGCGGGGGCGGGCGCAGGCTCCGGATCGGGCCGGGTCAGGACCCATGCCGCCCCGGCGATCAGCGCCAAGAGCGCGAGGCCTGCGGCCAGCAGCAGCCCCTTGCCGCGCCCGGTGGGCTCCGCCACCGGGGGGGGCGTATCGGCGGGCGGCGCCTCCGGCTCGGGCACAGCGGGGCGGCCGACCAGATTGTCGCTCGGTACAGGCCCGGCCGCGCGCGGCACATGCAGCCCGCCCAGCACCGCAGCGCCCGGCCGCGGTACCACGTCATCGGGCCAGGTGGTCTCGTAGCTCCGCGGCCCGACATGCAGCCGCAGCGCCGCATATTCCTCGATCTGGTTCACGATTTCGGGGCCGATGACAATGCGCGCCAGCCCACCCGCGCGCGTGACCGGATAGGGTCCGAAATCGGCGCGCGTCGCGTGCCAGCCACTTTCGCCGAGGAACCGCTCCGAGAAGGCATCGAAGACCGCAATCAGGGCGCTCTCGCCGGCGAGCTCCGCCTCCGGAAGTTCGAGCAGCGCATAGCCGCCGGAGGGGCGTTCCGGGTCGGGGCGGATGGTGATGCTCATGCCGCCACCCCCCGCCGGTCCAGATCCGACAGGATTCCGCCGAGGCGCAGGTTCTGCTCCAGGTTCACCGCGCCGCCACCGCCATCCTTGGCGTTCTCGATCACCAGCGCATCGAGCGACCAGACCCAATCCGTCCAATGGTCCTCCGCCGCCGCGCGCGGCACCGGCGGCAGACTGTCGGCGCTGTCGGCCACGGGGCGCGCGGCAAAAACCGCGCGCGAGCGCCCCTCGCCCAGATCCACCCGCGGCCGCGCCCCCTCGGGCATATCGGCATAGCCCAGCGTGGCCACGAAGCCATTTATCCCCTCCGCGCAAACGATCGCGGCAGGTTCGGCCTGTTTGTCTATAGTGTGGCCAAAATTCATCGCCCGAAGCCGCCCCTTGAGCCGCTCCACCACGCCCGAACGGCGCAGCCCATGCGCGAGCTCCGCCCCGAGCGTGGTGACCCCGGTCACGCTCAGCCCGAAATGGCCGATGGTATCCTCGTCCTCGCGGAAGCGCTTCAGCCCCTCGATCCAGACCTCGACCGCGGATTCCGCCTGAAAGGCCTCCGGGGTCATCGTGCGGATATCCGGGGCCGCGGGGGCCTCCGGCGCGGGCGGGGGGGCCGCTGCCGCAGGCGCGGGGCGGCCCGGGCGCAAGAGCGGCCGCGACGGCGCCGCGGGTGCGGCCGCGGGCGCAACGGCCGCGGCCGAAGAGACCGCGCTGCTGATCCGGATCGAGCTCGGCACCCGGCTGATCCGGTCCTGCACCAGGTCCTGATCCACCATCAGCGCCGCCAGCACCGCGCCGAACCGATGCCGCTGCAGCGCGAGCTCGAGCCCGTCGATCACCTCGGCCGCGGCGATCCGCTTTTCCTCGATCCGCAGGCCGATATCGTCGGAGACGTGATGCACCCGGAGCTGCGCCGACAGATCCGCCGCCAGCTTCTCGATCTGCCCCGAGATCTGGCGCAGCTTGCTCTCGGGGCGGCAGACCCGGGTCAGCTCCTCGATCAGATAGCCCACACCGCCATCATTGATCCGCAAGGCCGCATCCCAGGCCCGGGCGGGCTCGCGGAAATGCGCCTGCACCGCGGGCGTGGCGAGGCACCCCGCGCGCAGCTCCGCCACCCGCGCCTCCTTCTCGGGGCGGATCCGCAGCTCGGTGCTGTCCTCGGCGTAATCGAGCAACCCCTCCACGAAATAGTTCGGATTGCGCAGCCAGAAGCAGTTGCGGAACGGCTCCCCCGGCACCCATTCATGAACCCAGTTCGTGGTCTCCTTGCCGAAGCCCTCCAGCAGCGAGGCCTTCATCCGGCGGGTGAAGCGCTCCTCGGCGCTGGCACCGGCCGCGCTGTCGCCCAGGTGCTTGTCGAATTTCGTCAGCACGAAGAACAGGATGCATTCGGTCAGCGCGCGCTGCGCCGGGGTCGCGCCATGGGTCAGCCCAATCCATTGCTCCACCAGCGGCGGCAGCGGCAGCGTCTCCATGTTGCTGTCGGGGATGCACAGCAGCATGGAGGTGATTTCCTGATTGGCGACGTAACGGTCGAACAGATAGGCGACCTTGCCGCGCAGGAACATCTGCGGCACCGTCTCCGACGGCGTCTTCAGCGTCTTCGCCAGCGATTGCTCGAAGCGGTTGCGCGCACCCGGGAAATCCAGCAGGTCGGTCTCGGCGAACAGGTCATAGGGCTGGTCCCGCATCGGGAACACGAGCTCTGCCGCCAGCGCGCAGACCATGGCCCGGCTCAGTTGCGCGACACGGCCCGAGGGCGCACGCACCGGCAGCGTATCGCCCCCCGGGCCGAACAGGCCCTGCAGCGTCTTCACGTCGATGATCGAGCTCTCGCGCGGGGTCAGCGCCGCGAGCGGCACATGCACCACCTCCGCCTGCTCCACCTGCGCCAGCGCGCCCGCGAGCTGCACATAGAGCTCGGTCAGCGGCCCGTAGCCGCCCCAGAGGATCGACAGGAACGCCCCCCGATCAGAAGGCGCGAGCCGCGGCGCGATCTGCGCGGCCTCGTCGTAGAAGGTCTTGAGCGCGGCCGCATAGGCGGTGCGCCCGAAGGTATGCTCGACATATTCGCCGATCTCATACACGTCCTCGAGGCTCAGCCCGGGGGCATCGGCGGGCTGCATCTTCGCCTCGAACGCGCGAATATGGGCGCCGAGCACCTCCGCCTCCGGCAGCTCCTCGGATTTGTCGCCGTCCTCGTAGAAGCTGTTGATGAGCGTGCGCGCGATATCTGCCTCCGACAGCAGCACGAGCCGGATCGGGAAGCCCTCGGGCGTGTCCGCGCGGCTCATGGTGAAGCGGGTGACGAGGCCGGTGCTCTCGCCATCCCCGGCCGGGTTGATTTCCGAGATATAGTCCAGCTGCCCGCCCGGCCCGTTGAAATCCGCCGTCAGCCGGCCGTCCTTCGGCCGCGCCAGCACCGAAACGAGGAAGGATTTGCCCGCCTGCGAGGGGCCATAGACGCTCACGCTCATCTTCGTGCGCGCCGCCCGCCCGAGCTTCGCCGCCCGCCGGGTACCGCGCCGCAACGCCCGGATCAGCGTCTTGCGGTCATGGCCCACGGTCTCGGCATTCTCCGGGTCGCTCACCCAGTCCAGCGCCGCCTGCGCCGCCGCGCTGACCCGATCACACCGTTCGCCCAGTTGCTGCTGCGTCGTCATGCCCACCCCGTCAGAACCGGAACACGCCGGTGTCGATCCAGTATTCGTCATCGAAGCCCAGCGTATGCAGCTTCAGCACCACATCGCCGGTCTTCATCCCGTCGCCCTCGCCATCCTCGACCTCGATCACCCGCAGGAATTCGCGCTGCGCCTCGCGGCGCAGCTTCTCGACCGAGCTGTCGCCGTCGCTGTCGTCGAAATCGGCGCGCTCCAGCGTCACCTTGAGCGGCGAGGGCCGCCGCTGCGCCGCCGTATTGGCATAATCCAGCCGGAACAGCGGCGTCGTCGTCCAGCGCTCCTGCGGCAGCTGCCGCGACCCGATGTGAATGGGCGCGAACATCCGCACCTCGGCCGGCTTCGGCGCGCCGCGGGTATCGAGATCGAGGTCCGAAAACATCACCCGGTCGGTGCGGATCTGGCCGTTGTTGTCCATCTCGCCCACGAAGCGCGCGGTGGAGCGCATGTGGAACGCCCCGGTCGAGACCTTGAAATTCGGCACCCGGCTTTCCGCCAGCGCGATCAGCATGCCGCCGACCGCCACCGTGCTCTTCGGGTCGCCGATGCGCTGGCTGATCGGGTCGCGGAACGGATACCAGCGCCCGGTGCGGTAGCGGTGCATCGAGACCAGCCGGTTCGGCGGCACCACCAGCATCTCCTCCATGATCGCGCGCACCGCAGGCAGCCGCGAGGGCCGCCCCGTCAGCAGCACCACATCGACGCCGAGATGATCGATCACCTCGGCCATGTTGCCCAGCACCTTCTGGAACACCTCGCGCGCGATCGCATCCACATCCTCGCGCGAGGTGCTCAGCACCACATCGGCCAGCCGCCAGCCCGGCGCGCCCAGATCGCGCGCCGCCGCCTCCAGATAGCTCAGGATCTCGGGCGAAATCGCCCCCGGCACCGAAGGATCGGACGAAATCCGCAGCGTCTGCCCGACGTTCAGATCGAAGCGGTCGAACTCGCCCGCCGTCTCGCAATGCGACAGGATCGCCACCGCGAGCGGCATCAGCGCGCGCAGGGCGAACTGGCGCCGCTTCTGCACCACCTGCTGGTCCTGGCCGCCGATATCGCCCGCGAACAGCTCGCGGATCTTGCCGCCCACATATTGCCCCCCCGCAGCCTCGATCGAGGCCTGCAGCTGCGGCAGGATGATCCCCGAGATCACCCGCTGCGCGAGATCGTCGCCCGCGATGCGGAAGCCCTCGCGGAAGGTCTGCTCGGGGTGCAGCACCCGGTTCGCCTCGCCGCGATAGGTGCAGATCATCAGATCGGTGGTACCGCCCCCGATGTCGATGCAGGCCAGCCGCAGGCTCGGCTCGGTGCCCCGCATCCGCCCCTTCAGCGCCAGGAAGGCGTCGATGTTGCCATCGAATTTCTGCGTGATCTCGCTGTAGAGCCAGACGAGCTGGGTACAGCTCGCCTCGTCCCATTCCACCACGAGATCCACCCGGCGCGGCAGCCGCGCGTCGTCGTCCTCGGGCAGGCCGAGGGTCGCGCGCAAAAGCTCCAGCGCCCCTTCCGCGCGCGAGCGGATGATCGCCTGCTCCTGCGCGGAGGTGGCCGTGGGCAGGGTCAGGATGATGCGTGCGAGCCGCCGCGGCAGATCCGATTGCGCCCGCTTCGCGCGCGAGCCGGGATCGTTGATCTGCACGAAGGCATGGGCGATAATTTCCGTCAGCATGAAGCCGAACAGCGCCGAGCGCGAGAACCGCGGCCGGATCGCGCGGGCCTTGGCCGTCTTGCCGCGCGGGCGCAGGCGGGCCTGCTCCTCATAGCCGATCTGGTTCAGCACATCGCCCGCCTCGTTCATCAGCCGCATCGCCGCGCGCACCGATTTCGGCAGGTTGTTTGGATCGAGATGGTTGTGAAAGCGCCAGTCCTGCTGGCGGGCCTCGTCATCCCAGATATATCGCTTGGGGGAGGACAGGCCGGAGGTGGTCTCGGTGCCCTCCTCGCCCTGGATGAGCCGGAGCGCCTCCGGCCCGATCCGCACGAAACCGGGCCAGACGAAGGCATTGCGCCGCCCCGAGCGGCTGGCGAAATGATCGTCGCCGAATTTCAGCTCGGCGAATTCGACCCGGCTCTCCACCAGGCCCGAATAATGCAGCTCCGGCCGCGACAGATCGCGGATCTCCAGCGGGAAGGAGCGCGCCAGATCCACCCGCCCCTCGCCCGGGAACCGCTCGATCAGGATGCCGCAGGTGCGCGAATTGCCGATATCGAGCACCAGATCCACATCCACCGGCGTCACCGCATCGCGGTCCGTCACCGTATTGACCAAGCGCATCTGCGGGATCTTCACCGCATGGTCGATCACCTTCAGATAGGCGAGGTAGCGCGCCCAGTGTTCGAACAGATGCGGCAGGCTCTCCTCGGTGATGGTGCGGCCCGGGCGTTCGGCGCGCTTGAACGCCAGGAACAGCTCCTTCAGCCAATCGGACACCCACATCTGCAGGTCCACCATCACCCCGTCCTCGCCCGCCTCCAGCCGGCGCAGGAACCAGTCCATCTGCGCCGGATCGGAGACGAAGCGGAAGCCGCGCCGGTTCTCGGCATCGGCGAGATCGGGGGCCAGATACTGCCGCCCCGCATCCTGCGCGATCAGCGTGGTGTCGAGCGCGAGCTGCACCCGGTGGGTGTAGCCGGTCTCGGGCTCGGGCTCCGCCAGCTCCACCGTGCGCAGCCGCGCCCAGCTGGAGGGGCCGGGATCGAACCGCTCCTCCCCGCCCGGGCCGCGCTCGCTTTTCAGCCGCAGCACCGGCACCGGCACCCATTTGCCCAGGTAAGGCTCCAGCGCCGCCGTGGGCCGCACCGAATATTCGTCGTCGTCCGCGCGGGCCGCATTCTCGATCTCGGCATCGTCCTCCTCGCGCCCGGTGAGCGGGATCAGCTTGCGCTCCACCCGCCCGCCGCTCTCGCCGGTGGTGCGTTCGATGAACCGCCCCGGGCGCAGCGTCAGCGCATCCAGCCGGAAGCCGAAATCCAGGATCTGGATCCCCGAGAACGGGACCAGCGTGATCTCGTCATGCCATTTCACCAGCGGGCGCAGGTGCTCTTTGCGGTCCGATATCATCAGTTTCCCGTGTAGTTATAAGTCATCATCCATTGCCGCCGCCCGCCCGAGCCGAGCGCCACGACCCCCTCGCGCAGCGTCACCTGTTCGCCGTCGCGGATCATGACACGGAACGGCTGCTGCGGCGCATCGCCATTGCGGCCGAAGAAATCCACCCGGATCACATAGGCGCCGGGCGGCGGCTCTGCGAAGAACACGTTCTCCACCGGATCGCGGCGCAGCCGGGTGCCTGCGGCATTGCTGTCCACGTCCAGCACCCCGCCGCAGGCATGGTCTTGTTTATAGGAGATCGTGGCCCCCGCCGGGCAGGTGATCCACAGATCGAGATCCGCCGGCGTATCCCAGGCAAGCGAGAAGGCGAGCCGCCCGCGCTGTGCGCCTGCGCGGTCCAGCCGGTCCAGCATGCCGGTATCCTGCGGCGGCTCCGGCGCGGGAGCGGGCTGGGGCGCAGGCGGGGGCGGCAGCGGCTGGCAGGCATTGTCGGCAAGGGTGATCTCGCGCTCGATCCGGGCGATTTCGTCCTCCAGAACGCTGCGCTCCGCCGGGGCCGCGGCGGCCACGACCGCCGCCCCCGGGCAATCCCCGGGCGCGAAAAGCCCGCGCAGGCCGCAGGCCGGGATCAGCAGCCAGATCATCCAGGCAATCAGCAGCGCAAGCAGCAGCCAGCCCGCGCGCAGAAGCCACCACAGCCCCGAAGGCGCCGCCCGCTCCGCCAGCACCGGGGCGGGCCGCGGCTCCGGCGCGGCCGCCGGGGTCACGCGCGGCGGCGGGGGCTGGGGCGGCGGCGGGGGCGGCGCCATGGAGCCGGTCAGCGTGCCGCGCACGGCGCGCCGGTCGTCGCGCACCCAGGCCCAGTTCACCAGCACCGGCTGCGGCGCGGCCCCGGCGCGCTCCACCACGAAGATGTGGCTGTCTCCCGGCACCTGCATCGCATGGCGCAGCGCATCCGCGAGGCGCAGCGCCTCGGCGCCGCCGCCCGCGGCGAGGCTTTCGGCCAGCGCCTCTACCTGCGCGATCTGCTCGCTCAGCACCGCCCGCGCCGCCGCCTGCGCAGGCGCAGGCAGATCGGTCAGCCGCCGCGCCCGGCCCGGCACCGCGGCATACCAGTCGCTCCGGTCGCCCAGATCCGTCGCCACCGGCTCCGCGAGCAGCGCGGCCAGATCCGGCCCGAGCCGCTCGCGCAGGGTCTCGCTCAGAAGCTCATAGGAGCGCTGCTCGCGCGTGCCAAGCGCGCTGAGCCCTTCCGAGGTGGTGGTGGTGAGGAAGGCTTCGTGCATGGCCCTGCCCTAATTCCCCGATCCGGTGCCGAAATCCGGCAGTTGCGGGGCCGCAGCCTCGGGGGCGACGCCCGGGCGGCGCACCTCCGGCGTGCAGGGCGCATCGGTCTCCATCGGCGTCACCCCGGCCGCGCGCAGGAACCGCGCCACATCCGCCGCCGAAAGCGCAAAATTCAGCGTGCGCAGGTTCCCCTGCCGCACGAAGGTGTTCATCCCCACCACCCGGCCGCAGACATCGACCAGCGGCCCGCCCGAATTCCCCTGCGAGATCGGCGCCGAATGGACCACCGCACGGGCCTCGGCGGAAATCGTCTGCTCGGTGCTCACGGTGCCATCCGTCACGGTCAGGTCCGGCACCGAGGAGACATCCCCCGCCTGCAGCGCCGCGAAGGCGGTATCGGTGGCCAGCACATCGCCCGGGAACCCGGCCGCGATCACGCTTTGCAGCTTCAGCGAGCCCTGCGGCAGATAGAGCGGGAAGTGCCGCGCCGCCACGCCCGGGACCCGCAGCAGGGCGAAATCGGTGCCGGTCTGCTCGAACGGGCCTTCCGCCCGCACGACCTGCGCCGCATGCAGCGCGCCGATCGCGGCATTGGTGACGAACACGCCCTCCGCGGCAGCGCCCTCCACCACATGGAAATTCGTCATCACCAGATCGGGCGCGACGAAAAAGCCCGTGCCGGTGGAGAGCCCCTCGGGCCCCTGCGCGATGACCATCACCGTGCGCCGCTCGATCACCTCGAGGAGCGAGGCATTGTCGATTGCCGTGCTGCCCGGCTCGGCGCCGCCTTGCTCGGGCACCTGTACCCGCGCCGGATCGGGCGGCAGGGTGGAGGCGGTGGCCCCCGGAACAGACGCGCCGGGGCCATCGGCGCGGTCACCCGGCACCGGGGGCAGAAGCCCCTCTATGGTGCGCCCGCCGGGCATGATCAGCGTGCCATCGGCGCGGCATTGCGCGCCCTCCAGCGCCGCGCGCAGCGCATTGCGGCGCTCAATGAGCGCGGCATTGCTTTCGGCCAGGATCTCGGCCGCGCGGGCATCCTCCACCGCAACCGGCGCCTGAGGCGGGAACAGCCGGTTGCCGGGGATCAGCAGCCAGACCACCGCAGCCCCTGCGAGCAGCACCAGCACCAGCAGCGGAAGCCAGTCCCACAGCCCCACGCGGCGCGGCGCGGCCATGGCCGGCGCAGCGGCAGCGGGCTCCGGCGGCGGCGCGGCAGACGCCACGGCAGCGGGAGAAACGGGGGCCGCGCGGGCTGCGCGCTCCGCCTCGGTCAGCGGTGGTGCGTCCTTCAGCGGCAAGAACCGGCCCAGCGTGCGCGCGAACAGCGCCGCACGGCTTGCCGGATCGCGGGCCATGCCATGCGGCACCATCCCCCAGTTCAGGATCACCGGCTGGCCCGCCACCACCCAGATATCGCCCTTGGGGCTATCGGCCAGATGCAGCGCGGCGCCGATCAGCGTACCATCCTCGCTGTCGGCCAGGAGCCCGCGCAACGCCTGCAGGCGCTGCGACAGCAGCGCCCCCACCCGCGCCTGCGCCGGCCCATCCAGCTCCGACAGCGGATGCCCCTCGCCCTCATGCGCGCAATACCAGGCGATGGAGGCCGGCGCCGCATCGTTGCCCCGGTTCAGCAAGGGCTCGGCGAACAGGTCCGCCACCTCGGGCGAAACCCGCGCCGAAAGCACCGCATGCAGCGCGGCATGGGCATCGAGCGCGAGGCCCGGCCCCCAGGGCAGACAATCGGCCAGCTCGACCTGGGTCTTGGTCAGGAAATGATCGGCCATGTCACGGGGCTCCTGCGCTGCGGCGCAACCGGACCGGGGCGGTCAGGTCGGCGGAGGGCTGGTGGGAATCGCAGGCCGCGGCGCCGTCCGGCGTCAGGCTGCAGGTGATGATCCGGCGCAGGATCGCGGTGCGGTCGGAGCATTCCGGGTCGTCGGGCTCCTCCAGCACGAGCCGCCCGCCGCCATCGAAGCGCCCGGAGACGGTTCCCTGGCAGGTGGTGCCATCGCTCGCGCGCATGGCGGTGCGGCCCCGCCCGCTGGCGTCGAAACACATCGACCATTCGCGATATTCGGTGACCTTGCCGGTCTGCGAATTGCGGACGCGGTAATCGGAATCGAGCTCCCAGCAGCCATCGAGCATCCCCAGATCGCGCCCGCGCCAGGCGTCGGTATCGATCTCAGGCGCGGTTGGGGCGGGTTCCGCCGCAGGCTCCGGGGCGGGCGGCGGCGGGATCTCGGCTTCGCAGCGCATCTGCGCCAGCCGCCGTTCGGCAATGCGGATATCGGCCAGAAGCGTTTCGCGGGCGCGGCGGAGCTCATCAAGGCGCCCTGCCATCTCCCGCGCCGCGGGATCGGAGCAGCTGCGCCCGACCCAGCCCGGCACGCCCGGCACATGTACCGCGCAGGAGCGTAAGGCCAGATAGGCGGCGCCACCCGCGAGCGCGACGAGCCCGACCGAGAGAACAAGAACACCAGCACGTAACATCAAAAACGATGGACCCGATTGAAAAAGGCAAACCCGGAGCAAGTAAAAGCGATGCTGCCGCTTCCGTCAATCATCCCGGCCAGAGCGCGCCTCAGTCAGGCCGCGGGGCGTGGAGCGACAACCTGCGGGCGGAAGGGTAATACACCGCTTACGCGAGCCCGCGCGACCTTGCAGCGCTGCCCGTCACCGTCAGGCATGCGGGCGCTCCCTGCAGGGCCATGCGCCTGCCGCGCACCCTCGCCCGACGGCATGAAATCAGCGCAGCAGGGATGCGATTGGTCCCTGATTCCCTAGCCCCCCCAGTCGGTCTTGTCATCAGCCGGAGAACCCACAGGGGCATTGCGTACAGCTGACCGGCCCTGGCAGCGAGCGGACATCCTCCCGGCCCGAAGCACGCCGACCGACCATAGCAGGCGACCATGACCGGCGCGAGGCGCCCCTCTGCGCCTTGCTATCCCGGCGAGCCGGCCGCCGAGATTTTTCGTCAGTGTTGTGTGACTCATTATCCCGCAGCGTCACCAATTGGGCCGCAATGACGGAATTGGCCGCGGGTCCGCAGGCTATCCCGTATGATCCGCGAGGGCCGCCGTTTTAGGCGATCTCCGTCTCACGCTTCCTGCGCAGCCATTCCCGGATGGCTGACTTGCCAACGCGCCGCGTTCCGGAGAAATGCTGTGCGATTTCAGCCGCGATCTGATCGAAGGTCAGGCGATCGATCCGGGCCGGAAGAACGCCTGCAATCCGGCATCTCCGTCAGTCATGGGCGCGCGTCCGGGCCTATGAAGGCGGCGGTGCTCCGAGGCCTCGACCGTCACGGCGCTTAGCGCTTTCACCCCCTTTTGTACACGCTGTTCAAGTGCTGTGATCGCGCCGCCGAACGTGGCCCGGGCAGCTTTCGCATCGGCCAGCCCGGCAGAGAGCCGTGTCAGCGGATCGGGATGAGGGGGTTCCTTCATTTGGGCGGGATGGCCCGTGGCACTCCCCGCGCGCCACAGGCCGGAGGTCGCGTCAACTCGGCAGAAACCGCGACCTGTCTCTCCGGCAGCCCGCCCGGCTCAATCCCGAGCTGGGCGCAGATGGCGATGCGTTCGGCATTGCCC
>NZ_JAYRZN010000034.1:0-38479 GCF_041916475.1 Paenirhodobacter sp. | reverse complement strand
TCTCCAGATGCACGCCTTCGGCCTGGATCTGGCCGCAGAAGGGGAAGCGGAACTCGGCCTGGGCCTCGAACCAGACCGGGTCGAAATCGAAGCCATGGATGCGCAGGTCCGCGAGCAGGCTCAGCAGGTCTTCCCACAGGAAATGCGGCAGCATGAAGCGGTCGTGCAGGACCGTGCCCCATCGCACGGGGCGGCCTTCCACCGGGGTCGTCCAGCAGCGCGCGATCAGCGCGCGCAGCAGCAATTGCTGCGCGAGGCTCATGCGCGGATGCGGCGGCATCTCGAAGCCGCGGAACTCCACCAGCCCGAGCCGCCCGGTGGGGCCATCGGGGGAATAGAGCTTGTCGATGCAGATCTCGGCGCGGTGGGTGTTGCCGGTCACATCGGTCATCATGTTGCGCAGGAGCCGGTCCACCAGCCAGGAGGGCGGCACCATGCCCTGCCACGGAGGCACGATCTGGCTCAGCGCGATTTCGAGCTCATAGAGCGTGTCGTGGCGGGCTTCGTCGATGCGCGGGGCCTGCGAGGTCGGGCCGATGAACAGGCCCGAGAACAGGTAGCTGAGGCAGGGATGCCGCTGCCAGATCAGGATCAGCGATTTCAGCACATCGGGGCGGCGCAGGAACGGGCTGTCGTTCGGCGTGGCGCCGCCGACGACGACATGGTTGCCGCCGCCAGTGCCGGTATGGCGCCCGTCGATCATGAACTTGTCGGCGCCGAGGCGGCTGAGGCGCGCCTCTTCATAGATCGCCTCGGTGGTGGCGACGCAATCCTCCCAGCTGTGCGCGGGGTGGATGTTCACCTCGATCACGCCCGGATCCGGCGCCACCCGGATCACATTCAGGCGCGGGTCATTGGGCGGCGCATAGCCCTCGATGTGGATGGGCAGGTTCAGCTGCGCCGCAGTGGCTTCGGCCGTAGCGATCAGCTCCAGATAGTCCTCCAGCGTATCGCAGGGCGGCATGAACAGGCACAGCCGCCCGTCCCGCGGCTCCATCGCGATCGCGGTGCGCACCCAGCCGCCCGCCGGATCCACGCCGTCGCCCAGGTCGCGGTCCTGCGGCATGATCGCCTGGCGCTCCGCCTCCGCGGCCCCCTGGGTGTAGCCCTGCGTATGGCCCGGGCTGACGGGGGGCAGCATTTCGGCGCGCTCGGCCTCCTCGGCGGCGATCCGGTCGATCTCCGCCTGGATGCGCTGGCGCCGGGTTTCCATCAGCGCCTGATAATCCGGCAGCGGCGCCACCGGCACCGTCGGGTCGGCCGGGTAGCTGTAGGGATATTGCGCGGGCGGAATATAGGGCAGGGCGTTCAGCGGCAGGCGGAAACCCACCGGGCTGTCGCCCGGGATCAGAAAAATGTGGCCCCGGCGCGGCTTCCACAATTCGGAGCGCCAGTGCGAGGGCTTGTCTGCCGATTGCCACCAGCGCTGGAGCGGCAGCACATAGCCCGAAGGCTCGGTTAGCCCGCGGCTGAATACGCGCGCATAGCGGGCGCGGTCCTCGGGGTTCTTCAGCTTGCTGTTCTCGGGGCTGACATTGGGCGGCAGGTTGGCTTCCTTCAGGATCCATTCGCCCGGATCCTCATAAGCAGGCTGGGCATAGCCGCCGTCGAGCCCGAGATTTTCGGCGAAGGCCGCCATGAACCGCCCCGCCTCGGCGGGGCCTGCGCTGTGCGGCAGGGTTTCCTTCGCGATCAGGTCGGGGTTCTTCCACACCGGCAGCCCGTCGCGCCGCCAATAGAGCGAGAAGGTCCACCGCGGCAGGCTCTCGCCCGGATACCACTTGCCCTGCCCGTAATGCAGGAAGCCGCCCGGCGCGAACCGCCCCTGCAGCCGCCGGATCAGCGTATCGGCCAGCCCGCGTTTCTGCGGCCCGACGGCGGCGGTGTTCCATTCGGCCGACTGGAAATCGTCAATCGAGACGAAAGTGGGCTCGCCGCCCATGGTCAGGCGCACATCGCCCGCGGTCAGGCTGGCATCCACCTTCTGGCCGAGCGCGTTCAGCCGCCCCCAGGCCTCATCGGAGAAGGGCTTGGTGATGCGCGGATGCTCGGCCACGCGCGCGATCTTCATGTCGAAGTCGAAATCGGTATGCACCGGGCCCGGCGCGGTGAAGCCGCCGACGATGGGCGCCGCGTTGCGGAAATGCGGGGTCGCGGCCAGCGGGATGTGGCTTTCGCCGGTCAGCAGGCCCGAGGTCGGGTCGAGCCCGATCCATCCCGCGCCCGGCAGATAGACCTCGCACCAGGCGTGCAGGTCGGTGAAATCGTGGTCGGTGCCGGCGGGGCCATCGAGCGAGACCACATCGGGGCGCAGCTGGATCAGGTAGCCCGAGACGAAGCGCGCGGCAAAGCCCAGATGGCGCAGCGCCTGCACCAGCAGCCAGCTCGAATCGCGGCACGACCCGGACGCGAGCGAGAGCGTTTCCTCCGGCGTCTGCACCCCGGGTTCGAGCCGGATCGTATAGTTCACCAGCTGCGAGATCCGCGCGTTCAGTTCCACCAGGAAATCGACGGTGCGCTTCTGCCCGCGCTCGATCGTGCCAAGGAGATGCGCGAGCTCCGGCCCCGCAGGCTCCGGCGTGCGGTAGATCACCAGATCGTCCTTCAGCTCCGGCGGATAGTCGAAGGGCCAGTGCTCCGCGGCTTCTTCCACGAAGAAATCGAACGGGTTGTAGACGGTCATGTCGGCGACGAGATCGACCTCGATCTTCAGTTCCGTCACCGGCTCCGGGAAAACGAACCGCGCCAGCCAGTTGCCATAGGGATCCTGCTGGTGGTTCACGAAATGGCCACCGGGCGAAATCTGCAGGCTGTGCGAAATGACCCGGGTGCGCGAATGCGGCGCCGGGCGCAGGCGGATGATCTGCGGGCCCAAGGTGACGGGCTTGTCGTATTTGTAGTGCGTGAGGTGATAGATGGATGCGTAGATCGCCATGGCCGCTTCCCTGAAAGTGCTGGGCCCAGATTAGGCGAGCCGCCGCATCCGGCCACCCCAAATCTACCCTTTTCGCGCCCAGGTGGCGGCTTCGCGAGCAGATGCATGATTTTTGTGCGCTGGCTCCGCAGTGCTGCGGAAAAGAAAAAGCGCCGCGAATGCGGCGCCGTTTTTCCGGGCTGTGGTGGGGGCTCAGCCCTGCCAGGTGCGGACCTGACCGCAATCCATATGGACGAAGTTGGAGCCATAGTAACGCCCGACGCCGCCCGCATTGCACGCCGAGGCGGCCGCGAACATCTGCGAGACGGAGCGCGATTTCATCCGCAGATCGGCCGCCATGCCGCTCATGTGCAGCGAGTTGCGCGCCACCCCGCGCGAGCGCGAGCGCAGCATCGCGTTGGTTTCCGGCGAGCGGTAGCCCGAGAGCATCATATAGGGCTCGTTGGTCTCCATCAGCCGGTGCGAGGCCGCGGCGATGTCGACGGTACGCGGATCGATGACCTTCACCTTGTCGTTGCGCCAGTCGCGCATGAAATAGGTGATTTCCTTCAGCGCCTCGGGCACATATTCGCCCTCGATCCAGTAAACGGTGTCGATGCTCTCCCCGGTCCGGCCGGAGTACATCTTGATGCGGCGGACATCGCCCGCCCCACGCAGGAACCCGAAGGCATTGGACGCCGACGGCGCGGCGGTCACAGCAGTCGCAGCGAAGGCTGCCAGCAGCCCGCGGCGGGAGAATTTCGAGTCGATCATGTGTTCGCCTGTCCTCGTCGACGTATTGCCGGTCTTGTTTGTCGGCTTAACGTGCCTGCACCTCTGACTGTCGAAGTTATGCCACAGGGTTTCCGTTTCTCCAACAAACGATTCCCGCGCTGCGGCGCGACGCCGCGCTGATCGGCCGAAAATCGCCAAGTCCAGCCCGATCTTGCCGAAAGCGGGGCGCTGTGTCCGCGCTGCATCGGTCCGCCGGGCTCGCGGTGGCCGCGCATCACATTTCGCGCAAACGCCTTGAATCGCTGGACATGACGCGGAAATTCCTTAATCGCTTCAGAAAAAAGCGGGCAGGAGCCGGGCATGACGGGCAGGTACGGAATCGGTGTTGTGGCCTTGGCCGCGATGGCGGCGGTGTTTCCGTGCGGGGGACGCGCGCAGGAGCGCGCCGCGCCGATCGTGCCGATCGTCTATCCGGCGCCGCTGTCTCCGTTCGCCGAAGGGTTGAGCGAAGGGCTGGCTGATTCTCCCGCCCTGTTGCAGGCCTATGCCACCCGCAGTTATGCGCCTTTGTGGACCACGGACGCGGACGAGCCCCGGCGCGCGGCGCTGTTTGCCGCGCTGGACGCGGCCCCTGCGCAAGGGCTTCCCGCGCGCCGTTATGCCGGGGCGGCGCTGCGCGCGGCCTTCGGGGCCGCGGGCTCCGAGCGCGAGCGCGGCCTGCTGGAGGCGCGGGTGGCGCGGGCCTGGGCGCTTTATGCGCGCGATATTTCCAATGGCCTGCTGAACCCGAAGCGGGTCGACCCCGGCATCGTGCGCGAGATCCCGCGCCGCGATACGGGCGCGATGCTGGCCGAATTCGCCGCGAGCCCTGCGCCGGCGGCCTGGCTGCGCGGGCTGATCCCGCAAGATCCGCGCTACGGCGCGCTCCTGCAGGCGCGGGCCGCGCTCGCGCGGCAGGCGCAGGCGGGTGGCTGGGGCGCGCCGGTGCCGGAAGGCGCGACGCTGCACCCGGGCGAAAGCGGCCCGGCGGTGACGGCGCTGCGCGCGCGGCTGCAGAAGATGGGCTATCTCGGCGCGGAAACCGGCACTGGCTATGATCCGGCCCTGCGCCGCGCGGTGCGGGACTGGCAGGCCGATATGGGCCTGAGCGCCGATGGCGTCGCGGGGGCGGCGACGCTCGCCGCGATCAACCGGCCGGTGGAGGAGCGGCTGCGCGCGGTGACGGTCGCGCTGGAGCGGCTGCGCTGGATGAACGGGCTCGATCTCGGCCAGCGGCACGTCTGGGTTAACATTACAGATTACCATGCCCGGATCGTGGATCACGACGAGACCGTTTTCGATACGGTGACAGTGGTGGGCCAGAACGAGGACGGACGGCGCACGCCCGAATTCTCCGATCAGATGGAGATGATCGTCATCAATCCGAGTTGGCATGTGCCGCGCTCGATCTCGGTGCGGGAATACCTGCCGATGATGCAGCGCAACCCGAATGCCGCGGCGCAGATCATGCTGGTGGACAGTGGCGGGCGCATCGTGCCGCGCTCGGCGGTGGATTTCGCGGCCTATGATGAAAACAGCTTCCCCTACCGGATGCGGCAGGACCCGTCGGACGACAATGCCCTCGGCCAGGTGAAGTTCCTGTTCCCGAACCCGTGGAACATCTACCTGCACGACACGCCCTCGAAGGCGCTGTTCCAGCGCGAGACGCGGGCGTTCTCGCATGGCTGCATCCGGATCGGGAAGCCGTTCGACCTGGCCTATGCGCTGCTGGCGCCGCAGCAGCCGGACCCGGAGACATATTTTCAGGATATCCTGAAAACCGGAAAGGAAACCGTGGTGACGCTGGATCCGCCGGTCCCGGTGCATCTGGTCTATTTCACCGCCTGGCCCAATGGCGCCGGCCGGATCGAATATCGCGACGATGTCTATGGCCGCGATGCGGCGCTTTGGGCGGCGATGGAGCGCGCGGGGGTGGATTTGACCGCCGTCAGCGACTAGATCGGAGGAAGCGACAAGGAGGTCATCATGGCTCAGCAGACCGTCGAAACCATTGCGCAGGCGCTTGCGGCCGAGGCCGAAGGCGAGCTGACGCTCCCGATCGACGGTGCGGCGGAGCCGCAGGCCGCCGGGCCGCGCCAGATCGCGCTGGCGATGGCGCCGAAATACCTGGAGGTGCTGGCCCAGGGGCAGGCGCAGGCGGCGCTGGTGCCCGTGGGCACGGACTGGCGGGCGCTCGGGCTGAAGGCAGCCATCTTCGTGCCGCGCCCGCGCCTCGCGATGGCGGGGCTGTCGAAGGCCTTCGACCCGGGCCCGGTGATTGCGCCCGGCATCCACCCGAACGCGGTGGTCGACCCGAGCGCCGAGATCGGCGCGGATGCGGCCATCGGCCCCTTCGTCTATATCGGCCCGGGCACGAAGATCGGCCCGCGCGCGCGCATCGCGGCGCAGGCCGTGGTGGCCGAGCACGCGCGCATCGGCGCGGATGTGCTGCTCTGTTATGGCGTGAAGATCGGGGCGCGGGTGGTGATCGGTGATCGCTTCATTGCCCAGCCCGGCGCCAGCATCGGCGGCGACGGCTTCTCCTTCGTCACCCCCGAGAAATCCGGCATCGAGGAGATCCGCGAGACATTGGGCCACCGCGACGAGATCCGCGCGCAGCACTGGACCCGGATCCATTCGCTGGGCACGGTGGAGATCGGTGACGATGTGGAGGTCGGCGCCAATGCCACCATCGACCGCGGCACGATCCGCGCCACCACCGTCGGCCGCGGCACCAAGATCGACAATCTGGTGATGATCGGGCACAACGTGCAGGTGGGCGAGGACTGCCTGTTCTGCTCGCAGGTGGGGGTCGCGGGCTCCACCCGCATCGGCAACCGGGTGGTGCTGGCCGGGCAGGTGGGGGTCAATGACAATATCTTCGTCGGCGATGACGTGATCGCGGGCGGCGCCACCAAGATCTTCACCAATGCGCCCAATGGCTCGGTCCTGCTCGGTTATCCGGCGCTGAAGATGGAGACCCATGTCACCGCCTGGAAGAACATCCGCCGGTTGACGAGATTGTTCGCCCAGGTGGCGGAGCTTCGCGAAACTGTTGCAAAGCTGTCCGAAAAGGGGGGCACGGAGTAACGGCTGGATGAGGTCCGACGTGCAGGAGCAGATCATCAACATCATCGCGCGCGAAGCCGTGGTGGACCCGGCGCAGGTGCGCCAGGACATGACGCTGGAAGAGCTGGGGCTCGACAGCCTCGGCCTCGTGGAGATGATCTTCGCGATCGAGGAGGCCTTCGGGGTCTCGGTCCCGTTCAACGCGAACGAGCAGCAGCAGAGCGATTTCGACATTTCCTCGGTCGGCGCGGTGATCCGCGCGGTCGAGCGGCTGATCGCCGGGCGGGGGGTGGCGGTCGCCTGATGCGGCGCGTCGTCATCACCGGGGCCGGCACGGTCAATGCGCTGGCGGCGGATGTGGCGGGCACCTGGGCTGCCATGGCCGAGGGGCGCTCTGCCATCGGCGCGCTGGAGTTTGCGGAGGTCGAGCGGCTGCAGATCCGCATCGGCGCCCAGGTCCGGGGCTGGGAGCCGGAGGCGCGGCTGGATCCGTCGCGGCTCTCGCTCTACGATTGTTTCACCCAGTTCGCGCTGGTCGCGGCCGAGGAGGCCATGGCCCAGGCAGGGGCGCCTGCGGGCGGGCCGCGGTGGGGCTCGGTGATCGGCACCGCGGGCGGCGGCAACGGCACGGTGAACGACGCCTATCGCGCCGTCTATGCCGAGGGCCGCAACCGCGTGCATCCCTTCACCGTGCCGCGGCTGATGAACAATGCCGCCGCCTCGCATATCTCGATGCGCTTCGGGCTGACCGGGCCGGTGTTCTCCGTGGCCACGGCCTGCGCGAGCTCCAACCACGCCATCGGCCTCGCGTTCCAGATGATCCGCGCGGGCATGGCCGACGGGATGCTCGCGGGCGGGGCGGAGGCGATGCTGAATTTCGGCGGGCTGAAGGCCTGGGAAGGGCTGCGGGTGATGTCGCCCGATGGCTGCCGCCCGTTCAGCCTCGGGCGCAACGGGATGGTGCAGGGCGAGGGCGCGGCGGTGTTCGTTCTGGAAGAGCGCGATGCGGCGCTGGCGCGCGGGGCGGATATTCTGGCCGAGGTGCTGGGCTTCTGCATGACCTCGGATGCGGGCGATATCGTCATGCCCTCGGCCGAAGGGGCTGCGCGGGCGATCCGCGGTGCGCTGGAGGATGCGCGGATCGCGCCCGAAGCGGTGGGCTATATCAACGCCCATGGCACCGGCACCGCCGCCAACGACCGCACCGAGGCCACCGCCATCCGCACCGTTTTCGCGGAGCCGCCGCCGGTCTCTTCCACCAAGGCCCTGCACGGGCATTGCATCGGCGCCACCGGGGCGATCGAGCTGCTGGCCTGCCTGCTCGCGCTGCGCGAAGGCGTGATCGCGCCCACGGCGGGCTTCACCGCGCCCGATCCGGATTGCCCGCTCGATGTGGTGCCGAATACCGCGCGCGCGGCCGATGTGCGGGTTGCGCTTTCGAATGCCTTCGCCTTCGGCGGGCTGAATGCGGTGCTGGTGCTCGGGCGCTGAGCACGCATGAAAATGCCGCCCCGAAGGGCGGCATTTTGCGTTCCGGCGATCTTACTTCAGCTTCAGATCGGCGTTGTTCTTCGTCACTTCGTCGAAGGCCGAGGTGAAGCCCTTCAGCGACATGGTCACCGAGACCGGCTTGTTCGGGGTGGAGACCGGGACGATGGTCACGGTGACCTGCTTGCCCTTCTTGAAGGTCGCGAGCTCATCCGCGGTCAGGCCGATCCGGGCGAAGCAGCCGGGCGGGGCGCAGAAGGTGAACGGATAGACCTTCGGCTGCGCGCCGTCGATCGAGAGCTGCAGGTTCGCGGTCAGCAGGGTTTCGAGCGGGGTCATGATCGTGGCGCCCGCCGCAGCCTTGCCGCCCGCCGGAAGTGCGACCATCGAGATATCGGCGATGGCGTTGCCGGTGCCGTCCTTCATCAGCTGGTACATCTGGCACGGATCCTTGCCGCCATCCTGCGCCTTGAAGCACTGCAGGCTCCAGTCGTCGATGGTCTTGGCGATATAGGGCGCGCCGGGGCCGTTCGCGGGGGTGGCCGCATCGGGAGCGGCGGTCTGGGGGGCGGCCGGGGCTGTGGGCGCCGCCGCATCGGGGGCGGCCGGGGCAGGCGTCGCGCTGTCCTGCGCCTGGGCCACCGAGGCCGCCAGCACCAGCGCCATCGTCGCGGCAAGGGATTTCTTGAAATAGGTAGTCATCTTGACCTTCCATCCAGAACGGGATCGAACGCCCATTATCACGTCGCCGGATCACTGTCAGGTGCGAATGCGGTGGCGCGGGCGGCCTGCCGCGTGACAGATGCGTGAGCCCGGGTTGCGCGCGGCACAATCCTCCCGCCGGTGCCCTAGGCTTCGCCCCCGCCCTGTGCTAGTCTCCCAGCCTGAAGTCTGGAGGTCCGTCATATGGGCGAAATTCGTGCAAAGGTCAGCGCAGTCGATCCGGTCTGGAGCCGGATCTGTGCCGAGGCTCTGGAGGCGGTGCGCGACGAGCCGCTGCTGGGAGCGCTGATCCATGCGGGCCTGCTGCACCACCCGACGATGGAGCGCGCGCTGGCCTACCGGTTCTCGCTGAAGCTCTCCTCGGGCGAGATGAGCGAGCAGATCCTGCGCGAGATCGCTGATCAGGCCTATGGCAGCGACCCGGAGCTCGGCATTGCCGCGCGCGCCGATCTGGTCGCGGTCTTCGAGCGCGACCCGGCCTGCCACCGCTTCCTGCAGCCGATCCTGTTCTTCAAGGGCTATCAGGCGCTGCAGGCCTACCGGATCGCGCATCACCTCTGGACGACGGGGCGGCGCGACCTCTCCTATTTCGTGCAGATGCGGACATCGGAGGTGTTCGGCGTCGATATCCATCCGGCGGCGCGGATCGGCAAGGGCGTCATGATCGACCATGCCCATTCCATCGTCATCGGCGAAACCGCCGTTGTGGGCGACAATGTCTCCATGCTGCATTCGGTCACGCTTGGCGGAACCGGCAAGGAGGAGCAGGACCGGCACCCCAAGATCGGCAATGGCGTGCTGATCGGGGCGGGCGCGAAGGTTCTGGGCAACATCCATGTGGGCGACAACAGCCGCATCGCCGCGGGCTCGGTGGTGCTGGCCGATGTGCCGCGCTGCAAGACGGTGGCGGGCGTGCCCGCGCGGATCGTGGGTGAAGCCGGCTGCGACCAGCCATCGGTGCGGATGGACCACCGCCTGAAGGGCTGTGACTGCGCGCCGGACTGAGCGCCGCCCGGCCTGAGGGCACACGCCCGCTTGAGGCCGCGCCTGCTTAAGGCCCGCTCCTACTTAAGGACAGTATGCGGCGGTTCACGCGGCTTGCTAGTCTGGCCCGAGGAACGTGCGCATTTCACAGGACGGCATTATGACCCTGACCGCCCCCCGACCGGATCGCAAGGAGTTTCGCGCGGCGCTGATCGTGGACGATCATCCGCTTTTCTGCGATGCGCTCGGGATGACGCTGCAGGCGGTGACGGGGATTGACCGCATCGCGCAGGCGGATCGGCTTGCGGGGGCGCTGTCGGCGCTCGGGGACGGGGCGCGGCCCGATATCATCGTGCTCGATCTGAACCTGCCGGATGTGAACGGGCTGGAAGGGCTGATGCAGCTTCGCCAGACCGCGCCCGATATTCCGGTTCTGGTGGTTTCGTCGGTGGATGATCCGCGCGTGGTACGCGCCGCAGTGATCGCCGGGGCAGCGGGCTATGTGCCGAAGCATTCTCAGCGGGACCTGTTCCGCCAGGCGCTGGCCGCGATCGCGCGCGGCGACGTCTTCGTGCCCGAAAGCTCGGCCGAGGCGCTGAAGGCGCCGCCCAGCCAGCAAGACGAGGCGATCCGGCGCCTGAGCCAGCTCACACGCCAGCAGGCCAACATCCTCGAGCAGATCTGCGCGGGCAAGATGAACAAGCAGATCGCCTATGACCTCTCGATCGCCGAAACCACGGTGAAGGCGCATGTGACGGCGATCATGCGCAAGCTCGGCGTGTGCAGCCGCACCCAGGCCGTGCTGCTGGCGCGCGAGGCGCAGGCAACGGCGGCATTGCCCGAGGGCGGGGCGGCGCGCTAGTCTCCCCTCCGGGAGGACACCATGACATTCAGCGACAGCCCGCGCGCGGCTTCGGTGCCGGCGGATCTGCCCGATGCGGCGGAGCGCCTGGCCCGGCAGCTGGGGCCCGGCCCCTTTGCGCATATCTGCATCTTCGTCACCGCGGATGCGGATCTCGCGCATATCTGCGCCCAGGCGCAGCTGGCCTTTCCGCGCACCATGATCTGCGGCTGCACCACGGCGGGCGAAATCACCGGCAATGGCTATGACGAGGGCCAGGTGGCGGCCTTCGCCCTGCCTGCGGCGACGTTCGATACGGAAATGCTGGTGCTGGAGGGGCTGGACCGGCTCGACCCGCGCGAGGTGATTGCCGAGCTGCTGCGCGCGCGGCAGAACCTGTCGCTGCGCGCGGGGCATCTGGCGCATGAATCGGCGGTGCTGCTGGTGGACGGGCTCTCGGGGCAGGAGGACTGGCTGGCGGCGGCGCTCTCGGGGGCGCTCGGGGCGGTTCCGATGGTGGGCGGGTCTGCGGCCGATGGCGGGCAGTTCCGCCACACGTTCCTGCATGCGGATGGGCGGGTGTTGTCGAATGCGGCGGTGCTGATCTTGCTGCGCAGCCAAGGCGCGGTGCGGCCGTTCTCGCTCGACAACCTGCACCCGACCGAGGATTGCATGGTCGTGACCCAGGCCGACCCTGCCCGCCGCCTCGTGCTGCGCATCAACGACGAGCCTGCCGCGCAGGAATATGCCCGGCTTCTGGGCGTGGCGCCGGATATGCTCACCCCCTTCGTCTTTGCCGCGCATCCGGTGCTGGTGCGGGCGGGCGGGCGGCACCATGTGCGCGCGATCCAGGGGATCCAGCCCGATGGGGCGCTGCTGTTCTTCTCGGCGGTGGCGGAGGGGCTGGTGCTGACCATCGCGCGCCCGGGCGATATGGCGAGCCATTTGCAGCAGGAGCTCGCAGCCCTCGGGCGCAATGGCGCGCCGGCGGCGATTCTGGGCTTCGACTGCCTGTTTCGCCGCATCGATGCCACCGGGCGGCAGCGCACGCGCGATGTGTCGGATATCCTCGTGCGCCACCATGTCACCGGCTTTTCCACCTATGGCGAACAGTTCGGCGCGATGCATGTGAACCAGACGATGACCGGGCTTGCCTTCTATCCCGCCGGGGTGACGCCATGAACCGCCATGCAGGGCTCGCGCAATCGCTGATCAGCCCCGATGACAGCCTGGAGCGGCAGAACGAGAAGCTGCGCGCCATTGCCGCCGCGCTGATCCGCCATGCCGAGGCGCCCGAAGACGACCGCGGCACCGCCTATGCGCAGTTCCAGCGCGCGGCGATGCTGGAGGATCAGGTGCGCGCGCGCACGCAGGAGCTGGAGCGCGCGCTCGACCTGCTGAACGTGTCGAATGCGCAGCTGGCCGAGGCGCACCGCGAGAACGAATCCGCCCGGCAGAACCTGAACGCCGCGATCGAGACCGTGCAGGAGGGCTTTGCGCTGTTTGATTCGCGTGACCTTCTGGTGATGTGCAATTCGCGGTTCAATGCGCTTTTGCCCGATGTGCGTACCCATCTGAAGCCGGGCCTGCGGTTTTCGGAGTATCTGCGCATCGCGGCCGGATCGCGGCATCTGGGCATGCCGGAGGGGATGACGCCCGCGGACTGGATCGCCATGCGCGAGGCCCGCCATCAGAGCCACCATTTCATCCTCACGCAGCGCATGGGCGATGACCGCTGGGTTCAGGTCTCGGAGCATCGCACGCAGGACGGCGGCACGGTGATCCTGCAGACGGAGGTGACCGACCTGATCCGGCGCGAACGGGCGGAGCGCGGCCGGATCCTCGATGATCAGGCCGAGATCCTGCGCGCCACGCTGGAGCATCTGAAGCTCGGCGTCTGCGTGTTCGATGCGCGGCTGGAGCTTCTGTCCTGGAACGGGCGGCTGGCGGAATTCCTGACGCTTCCGCTCACGCGGCTGCGGCAGGGGATGCATTTCGACATGCTGCTGGAGCAGGTGCGCGATCAGTTCATCTTCCCGAACGGGCTCTCGGCCTACCGGCTGGCGGATTGGGTGCGGCGGGTGCGGCGGCGCGACCAGTTCCAGATGGAGGTCAGCCGCGATGGCGGGCAGGTCTATGAGATTTTCGCGCAGGAGCTGCCCGACGGCGGCTTCGTGCTCTCGCTGAGCGATGTGACGGCGGAGCGGGCGGCGATGCAGGCGCTGTCGCGGGCGAACGAGACGCTGGAGGCGCGGGTGATGGAGCGCACGCTGGAGCTCGAGGATGCGCTGGCGCGGGCGGAGCGGGCCAATGCCTCGCGCTCGCGCTTCGTCGCTGCCGCGAGCCACGACCTGCTGCAGCCCCTGTCGGCCGCGAAGCTCTATCTGGCCTCGCTCGCCGATGATGCGCTGAGCGCCACGGCACGGGTGACGCTCGACAAGGTGCAGGGCGCGCTTGGCTCGGTCGAGGGCATTCTGGGGGCGCTGCTGGATATCTCGCGGCTCGAATCGGGGCGGGCGGCGGTGGCGGTCGGGCCGGTGGCACTCGGGCCGATGTTCCGCGCGCTGGAGGATGAATTCGCGCCGATGGCCGCGCGCAAGGGCCTGCGGCTGCGGATCCGCCCGACGGAGGCCACGGTGCTCTCGGACCGGACCTACCTGCGCCGGATCCTGCAGAACCTGGTGTCGAATGCGGTGCGCTATACCGAGGCGGGCTGCATCCTGGTGGCGGCGCGGCCGCGCGGGGCGCAGATCCTCGTCGAGGTGCGCGATTCCGGGCCCGGGATCGACGATGAGGACCAGGAGCTGATCTTCCGCGAATTCCACCGGGTGAATGCCCATGCCTCGGCCTCCGAGGGGATGGGGCTCGGGCTCGCGATCGTGGACCGGGCGGCGGCGCTGCTCGGCCATCCGCTCGCGCTGCGCTCGTGCCGGGGCAGGGGCTCCACCTTCGCGATCCGGCTGCCGCGCGCCGCCGGGCAGATGCCGCACCCCGACCCGGGGCTGCCGCTGATCGAGGAATTCGGCTCGGAGGAAAGCGAGTTCCTGGTGCTCTTGGTGGAGAACGATGCCGAACTCGCCGGGGCCATGGTGCAACTGCTGGAGAAATGGCGGGCCACGGTGCTCGATGTACCCTCGGTCGAGGAGGCGCTGGAGCTGATCGAGGCCACGGGAATCGAGCCGGATCTGTGTCTGGTCGATTATCAGCTGGGCGAGGGGATGGACGGGCTGGAGGGGCTGGGTGCGCTGCGCGGGCAGCTCGGGCCGGTGCCGGCCTGGATCGTGACCGCCGATCGCTCCGAGGAACTGCGCACCCGGGCGCGGGCCTTGCAGGCCGGGGTGATCACCAAGCCGATCCCGCCTGCGGAGCTCGCGACGCTGCTGGCAGAGCTGCGCCGCCAGCGCGGCCACAGATCGTAACCATTGGTTTTTACGATATTTTCCGGAGGCCGCGCCGGATTGGCCAAAAAACCGCGCGAAATGTGAAAGTTTTCGCACGGGGCCGCTTGACGGGGCGCGCGGGCCTGCGTAAACACCCCACACGCTCGGATGGCGATCCGGGAAGGGTTGAGCGGTTGTAGCTCAGTTGGTTAGAGTACCGGCCTGTCACGCCGGGGGTCGCGGGTTCGAGCCCCGTCAACCGCGCCACCCTTCCGGATCGCCCTCGAGCATAGCGCGGTTGTAGCTCAGTTGGTTAGAGTACCGGCCTGTCACGCCGGGGGTCGCGGGTTCGAGCCCCGTCAACCGCGCCACTTTCTCCCCTCTCAGATGCTTGCCCGGGCGCGGGCCATGGCCTATACGGGGCTTCCGTGAAAAGGAGCCTGCCATGAAGGACCAGTTGGACGCCAAGAGCCTGATCGATACGCTGGGGGCCACCGCGCGCGCCGCCGCAGCCGAGCTCGCCTTCGCCCCAGCCGAGATCCGCGCGCAGGCGCTGACCCATGCCGCCGATGTGCTCTGGGCACGCCGCGCCGAGGTGATCGCCGCCAATGGCGAAGATCTGGCCTATGGCGCGAACAAGGGCCTGAGCCCGGCGATGATGGACCGGCTGATGCTCGATGAGGCGCGGGTGGAGGGCATCGTGCGCGGGCTGCGCGCGGTGGCGGCCCAGCCCGATCCGGTGGGCCAGGTGATCAGCGAATGGGACCGGCCGACGGGGCTGCACATCCAGCGCGTGCGTACGCCCCTGGGGGTGGTCGGGGTGATCTATGAATCGCGCCCGAACGTGACGGCGGATGCCGGCGCGCTGTGCCTGAAATCCGGCAATGCGGTGATCCTGCGCGGCGGCTCGGAGAGCTTCCATTCCTCACAGGCGATCCATGCCTGCCTGGCGGAGGGGCTGCGCGCCGCGGGCCTGCCCGAGGCCGCGATCCAGCTGGTGCCCACGCGCGACCGCGCCGCGGTGAGCGAAATGCTCCAGGCGGTGGCGCATATCGACGTGATCATCCCGCGCGGCGGCAAGGGGCTCGTCGGTCTCGTACAGGCCGAGGCGCGGGTGCCGGTCTTCGCGCATCTGGAGGGGATCTGCCATATCTATGCCGATGGCGCGGCCGATCTGGAAAAGGCGCGCCGCGTGGTGCTGAACGCAAAGACCCGGCGCACCGGGATCTGCGGCGCGATGGAGTGCCTGCTGATCGACCGCGCCTTCCTGGAGCGTCATGGCCCGGTGCTGATCGCGGATCTGGTGGCGGCCGGGGTCGAGGTGCGCACCGAGGGGGCGCTGCTGCAGGTGCCGGGCACGGTTCCGGCCGCGCCCGAGGATTTCGGCCGCGAGTTTCTGGACATGATCTGTGCCGCGCGGATCGTGGACGGGGTGGATGAGGCGATCGCCCATATCCGGCGCTATGGCTCGAGCCATACGGAATCGATCCTGACCGAGGATGATGCCACCGCCGCGCGCTTCTTCACCCGGCTCGATTCGGCGATCCTGATGCGCAATGCCTCGACCCAGTTCGCTGATGGCGGCGAATTCGGCATGGGCGCGGAGATCGGCATCGCCACCGGCAAGCTGCATGCGCGCGGGCCGGTGGGCGCCGAACAGCTGACCTCGTTCAAGTATCTGGTCACCGGCGACGGCACCTGCCGCGCCTGATTCCAGCGCAGCCGCAACATTTCCGCCCCCGGTGCCCCGGCGCCGGGGGCTTTTCTTGATGCAGATCAAATACCGCGGGGGCCCTGCGGGTGTGATATGCTGCGCGAAGACTGGGAGAGGAGATCTGAAATGACCACGAAAGCAACGAGCGACCCCCTGAAGGGTTTCACCGATGCGCTGCCGGACATGTCGGCCACGAATTGGGCGATGTTCGTCAAGCCTCAGGCCCGCATGGCCGAAGCGATGCTGAAGCATAATATCGAGACGCTGGAATTCCTGCGCGCACGGCTCGTACGCGACCGCCAATTCCTCGGCACCCTGTCCAAGGCGGAAACGCCGACCGAGGCGATCGGCCTGTGGCAGGGATTCTGGCAGAAGATGATGGCGGATTATGCCTCGGAAACGGACAAGCTTGCCTCTTCTGTCGCCACATTGGCGGAAGAGGCGATCCGCAGCGCGTCGGAGGAGGGCGTGGCGATGATGACACCGAAGGCGAAGTCGGACTAGACTGAGATCAACCGGCCCCCGGCGGATCGCTGGGGGCGTTACCAACGGAGGCACAGGTGACGGGACGGGAGACGGGAAGCGGTCGCCGGACGGGCGGCTAGGTCGTTCGTACGGAAAGGACGGAGGCGCATCGAACCGCCCGCAAGAAAACCTCCCCTCCCGCAGATACGCCCCCCGCCGAAACCAGCGAGGCCCCGGCCGCGAAGCCTGCGCGCGCAGCGGCAAAGGCACCTGCGGCAAAGGCTGCGGCGGCGCCGCGGGCCGCACGCAAGGCGGCGGAGCTGCCGCTCGCACCTGCGGCGAAGCTGCCGGTTCCGGTGCCCCCCGGGGTGCCCGCGCTGCGCGCCGAGGAGGGGCGCGCGGCCGAATCTCCGTTCCGGCATCTGGACCGGGCCTATCGGGCGCTGCTGGGCCGCGCCGAAGGCGGGCTCTCCGCCTATTCCATGAGCTCCGCCTTCTTCGACTGGGCGACGCATCTGGCTCTGAGCCCGGGCCGGCAGATGGAACTCGCCTGGAAGGCGGTGGCGGACAGCCAGAAGCTCCTGGCCTGGGCCGCGGCGACCCTTTCGGGCGAGCATCCGGGGCGCCCCCCGATCACGCCCGACCGGCGCTTCTCCTCGCCGGAATGGGCGAAATTCCCGTTCTCGGTGCTGTCGCAGGGCTATCTGCTCAGCGAGCAGTGGTGGAAGCACGCGGTCATCGGCCTGCCCGGTGTGGATGCGCATCACACCCGGCTGGTGGATTTCTACCGCCGGCAGATGCTGGACATGCTCTCGCCGTCGAACTTCCTGGCCACGAACCCGCAGCTTCTGGCCCGGACCAAGGACGAGGGCGGCGCGAACCTGATGCGGGGCACGCAGTTCTGGGCCGAGGATCTGGTCAAACGGCTGATGAATGTCGATGAACATTCCATCGAATTCACGCCGGGCGAGGAGGTCGCGGCCACACCGGGGCAGGTTGTGTACCACAACCGCCTGATCGAGCTGATCCAATATGCGCCGAGCACGGAGAAGGTGCAGCCGGTGCCGGTGCTTCTGGTTCCGGCCTGGATCATGAAATACTATATCCTGGATCTAACCGCCACGGATTCCCTGATAAAATGGCTGGTGGATCAGGGATTTACCGTGTTCTGCATCAGCTGGAAGAACCCCGGGCCCGAAGACCGGAACCTCGGCTTCGACGATTACCGCAAGCTCGGCGTCGTCGATGCGCTGCAGGCCGTGACGGCGATCACCGGCGCGCCGAAGGTGCATGGGCTCGGCTATTGCCTGGGCGGCACGCTGCTGTCGGTCTCCGCGGCTGCGATGGCGCGCGACGGCGACAACCGCCTCGCCTCCATGACCATGCTGGCCGCGCAGGTGGATTTCACCGAAGCGGGCGAGCTGAGCCTGTTCACCAACGAAGACCAGCTCTCGCTCCTCGAGGATATGATGTGGGAGGAGGGCGTGCTCGGCAAGGAGGCGATGGCGGGCACCTTCTCCATGCTGAAGTCGCAAGACCTGATCTGGTCAAAGATGGTGCGCGAATATGTGATGGGCGAGCGCGACCTGCCATCGCCGCTCGGCGCTTGGTCGGAGGATGCGACGCGGATGCCGTTCCGCATGCATTCCGAATATCTGCGCTGGCTGTTCCTGGACAATGACCTCGCCGAAGGCCGGATGAAGGTCGGCGGCAGCCAGATCTTCTTGCAGGACATCAAGCTGCCGGTCTTTGCCGTGGCGACGGAGAATGACCATATCGCGCCCTGGACCTCGGTCTACAAGCTGACCTGGCTCCTGCGCGGCGAGGTGACCTTCGCGCTGGCGTTGGGTGGGCACAATACCGGCATTGTTGCCGCGCCGGGCAACCCGCGGGCGAAGCACCGGATCATGACCCATACCCCCGGGCGCACTCATCCGGGGCCCGCGGACTGGGCCCAGCAGGTGCCGCAGCAGCCGGGATCCTGGTGGCCGGCCTGGGCCGACTGGCTGCGGGCGCAGACCAGGGGCGAGATGGTCGCGCCGCCGCCGATGGGCAATGCGGAGGCGGGCTATGCCGCACGCTATCCGGCGCCCGGGAAATATGTGATGCAGCGTTAGCCGCGGCCCTTCCAGATCCAGCCGCCGCCAAGGATCCGGCTGCCTTCGGTTTCGTAGAAAACGCAGGCCTGGCCGGGGCTTACGCCCTCTTCGGCGCTCAGCAGTTCGACTTCGGCCTCGGTCTCGCTGATCGGGCGCAGGATCGCTTCGCGCGGCGGTCGGGTCGAGCGTACCTTCACCGAAAGGTGCCACTCCGGCTGCGAGGTCAGGGGGGCATCGCCGAGCCAGTTGATCTCGCGCACCGGGATCGTGCGGGTGGCAAGGGCCTCCTTCGGGCCGACGATCACCCGCCGCGCCGCCGGATCGAGCTTCACCACATAGAGCGGGTCACCGAGCCCGCCGATGCCGAGGCCGCGGCGCTGGCCGATGGTGTAATGGATCACGCCGCGATGGGTGCCGAGCACGTTGCCCGCCAGGTCGACGATCTCGCCCGGGTCGGCCGCACCGGGGCGCAGCTTCTCGATCACGCTGGCATAATTGCCGTTCGGCACGAAGCAGATGTCCTGGCTGTCGGGCTTGTCGGCGACGGCAAGGCCGTATTTCGCCGCAAGCGCCCGGGTTTCGGCCTTGCTGTGCAGATGGCCGAGCGGGAACCGCAGGAATTCCAGCTGCTCGGGCGTGGTGGAGAACAGGAAATAGCTCTGATCGCGATTCGGATCGGCCGCGCAGTGGAGTTCCGCCCCATGCATGCCTGCCTTGCGCTGAATGTAATGCCCGGTCGCCATGCAGTCGGCATCGAGGTCGCGCGCGGTCTCCAGCAGGTCCTTGAACTTCACCCGTTCGTTGCAGCGGATGCAGGGCACCGGCGTCGCGCCCGAGAGGTAGGCATCGGCGAATTCCTCGATCACCGCCTCGCGGAAGGTGTTCTCGTAATCGAGGACGTAATGCGGGAATCCCATCGCCTCGGCCACGCGCCGGGCATCGTGAATATCCTGCCCCGCGCAGCACGCGCCCTTCTTCGCGAGCGCCGCGCCATGGTCATAAAGCTGCAAGGTGACGCCCACGACATCGTAGCCCTCTTCCTTCAGCATCGCCGCCACAACAGAGCTGTCGACGCCGCCAGACATGGCAACGACGACTCGGGTTTCGCTGGGCGGTTTGGGTAGTCCGAGCGAATTCAACTGGATAGGCGGATCCATGCGCATTTTGGCGGTCCTTTCGCGAGAACCGAAGGAATATATGAAAATGCTAAATACTCTCAAGAGTGCGTTTCACCCGTCGTTAAGTCGCTCCCCGCATCGTGACCCGCATGGAGTGAAGGGGTGCGACTATGTATCTGAAGAAAGTGAACGGTCCACGTTCGGTGACATTGCCGGACGGGACCATACTGACCCGGGCAGATCTTCCGCCCGGCGATACCCGCAGGTGGGTGGCCTCGCGCAAGGCGACGGTGGTTCAGGCCGTGACATACGGGCTGATCTCGCGGGCCGAGGTGCTGGAAAAATACAATCTGTCGGAGGAGGAATATGACCTCTGGTCGGATGCGGTGCAGCGCCATGGCATTGCTGGCCTGAAAGTCACAGCGATCCAGAAATATCGACAACTTTAAGTTGCGATGGGGGAAAAACCTGCGACAGTAACTCCGTGTTAACCAGTTGATGCAACGGTCATTGGTGATTGAGTGATTAACGCGGAGCACCCACAATGCGGATCCTGTTGGTGGAGGACGATCCGACGACCTCGCGCAGCATCGAACTGATGCTGACCCACGCGAATCTGAACGTCTATTGCACCGATCTTGGCGAGGAAGGAATCGACCTCGCCAAGCTCTACGATTACGACCTGATCCTTCTGGACCTCAACCTGCCGGATATGAACGGCCTGGAGGTCCTGCGCCAGCTGCGGCTCGCACGGGTCGAAACGCCGATCCTGATCCTGACCGGTGCCGATGACACCGACAACAAGATCAAGGGCTTCGGCTCCGGTGCGGACGATTACATGACGAAGCCGTTCCACCGCGAAGAGCTGATCGCGCGAATTCATGCGATCATCCGCCGGTCCAAGGGCCATTCGCAATCCGTGATCCGCACCGGCAAGATTGCCGTCAATGTGGATGCCAAGACGGTCCAGGCCGCTGGCAAGACCGTGCATCTGACCGGCAAGGAATATCAGATGCTGGAACTGCTGAGCCTGCGCAAGGGCACCACGCTGACCAAGGAGATGTTTCTGAACCATCTCTACGGCGGCATGGATGAACCGGAGCTGAAGATCATCGACGTGTTCATCTGCAAGCTGCGCAAGAAGCTCGCAGAAGCCACCGATGGCGACAATTATATCGAGACGGTCTGGGGCCGGGGCTATGTGCTGCGCGACCCGGATCAGGGCGAGATGGGGCGGCGCATCGCCGCCACGGCCTGAGGCCTCTGGACGACCTTCCCGGCTGACCCTATGGATTGGGGGCAGCCGAGGAGAGCCAGATGACAACTGACCCCACGCCGGAGCCGGTCGCACCCCTGACCGATGACGTGTCCCGGGTGACGCCAACGGAGGCCCCCGACGAGATCGCCCGCCTTTCCCGGGCGATCGAGGCGGCGAATACCGCGTATCATACGCTCGATGCGCCGGAGATATCGGATGCGGCGTACGACCTGCTCAAGCGGCGTTTGGCGGCGCTTGAGGCCCGGTTCCCGCAGCTGGCCGCGGCGGACAGCCCGACGCAAAAAATCGGTGCCACCGTCGCTGAGGGCTTCGGTAAGATCGTGCACGAGGTTCGCATGGTGAGCCTCGAGAACGGATTCTCTGAAGAAGACTTGCGCGATTTCGATGCCCGCGTGCGCAGCTATCTCGGGCTCGGCGCGGATTCTCCCTTGGCTTATACCGCCGAGCCGAAGATCGACGGGCTTTCGCTGTCGCTGCGCTACGAGCATGGGCTGCTCGTGCAGGCCGCGACCCGGGGTGATGGGGAGGTCGGCGAGAATGTCACCGAGAATGCGCGGACGATCGCGGAAATTCCGCAGCGGATAGAAGGCGCGCCAGCGGTCCTCGAAGTCCGCGGCGAAGTCTATATGAGCCATGCCGATTTCGCCGCCCTCAATGCCGCCCAGGAAAGCCGCGGGGAGCGCCTCTTCGCCAACCCGCGCAATGCCGCCGCCGGATCGCTGCGCCAGCTCGACGCGCGGATCACGGCGCGGCGCAATCTCCGCTTCTTCGCCTATGCCTGGGGCGCGCTGTCGGATCCGCTCGCGGAAACCCAGTTCGAGGCCATCGCCCGGTTCCGCGCCTTCGGATTTCGCACCAACCCGCTCACGGTGCTGTGTGAAACACCGGATGCGATGATGGCGCAATACCGCGCGATCGAAGCGCAGCGAGCGACCTTGGGCTATGATATCGACGGCGTCGTCTACAAGGTCAACGATCTCGCGCTCCAGCGCCGGCTGGGCTTTCGGGCCACCACGCCGCGATGGGCCCTCGCGCATAAATTCCCCGCAGAACTCGCCTGGACCCGGCTCGAGAAGATCGAGATCCAGGTCGGCCGCACCGGCGCGCTGAGCCCGGTCGCACGCCTGCTTCCGGTGACGGTGGGCGGCGTCGTCGTCTCCAATGCCACGCTGCACAACGAAGATTATATCCGCGGCCGCGATTCCCGCGGGCAGGAGATCCGCGCAGGCAAAGATATCCGCGAGGGCGACTGGGTGCAGGTCTACCGCGCCGGCGACGTGATCCCCAAGGTCGCCGATATCGACCTCTCGCGCCGCCCGGCGGAGGCTGTGCCCTATGTCTTTCCGCAGACCTGCCCGATCTGTGGCTCCGCCGCGATCCGGGAGGAGGGCGATTCCGTCCGCCGCTGCACCGGCGGGCTGAACTGCTCCGCGCAGGCACTTGAAAAGCTGAAGCATTTCGTCTCGCGCGCGGCCTTCGATATCGAGGGCCTCGGCCCACGCCAGCTGGAAATGTTTTTTGAGGATGACGACCTGCGCGTGCGGGAGCCGGTAGACATTTTCACGCTGGAGGAACGCGACGCGGCCAACCCGCTGCGCAAGCTGAAGAACCGCGACGGCTTCGGCGACAAATCCGTTACCAACCTGTTCCGCGCCATCCGTGAGCGGCGCAGCGTGCCGCTGAACCGGCTGATCTTCGCCTTCGGCATCCGCCACATCGGCGAGGAAACCGCGAACCTGCTCGCGCGGCACTACGGCAGCTGGGACGCGTTTATCACTGCCATGCGCGCCGCGGATGATCCGGCGAGCGGCGCCTGGGCCGAGCTGATGTCCATCGACGGGATCGGCGCAACCACGGCGCAGGCTCTGGTGACCTCGCTCAACCATTCCTCCGACCGCGCGGCGATCGACCGGCTGATGGCCTATGTCAGCGCCGAGCCGGTGGCGCAGCGGGTGGCCACAGATAGTCCCGTCGCCGGTAAAACCCTGGTGTTCACCGGAACGCTCGAACGCATGACCCGGGCGGAAGCGAAGGCCCGCGCCGAGGCGCTTGGCGCCAAGGTTGCGGGCTCGGTCTCGGCCAAAACCGACCTGCTGATTGCCGGGCCGGGCGCTGGTTCGAAGGCGAAGAAGGCCGCGGAGCTCGGCATCGAGGTGATCGACGAAGACGCCTGGATCGCGCTGGCGGGGGGCGTATGAGCGGACGGCCCGCAGCCCTCTTTCCCCTGTTCGCGGGCATCGAGACGCTGCCCGGTATCGGAGCGAAAACGGCCAAGGCACTGGAACCATTGGGAATAGAACGCCCGCGCGACATGCTGTTCGCGCTGCCCTACGCTGTCGTGGATCGCCGGCCTGTGGCTTCCGTGCGCGAGCTGGTGGCGCCGTGTGTCGCGACCGTGGAGGTCGTCGTGCGCGCCCATATGCCCGCGCGGCGCAAGGGCGGGCCGTCGCGGGTGCTGGTGCAGGATGCCGCGGCGGAATTCACGCTCGTGTTCTTTCACGCCCGCGGCGACTATCTGGAGAAGACCCTCCCCATCGGCGCCCGCCGCCTCGTCTCGGGCAAGATCGAGGCGTTCGAGGGCTCGGTACAGATGGTCCATCCCGATCACGTTTTCCTGCCGGAGGAGGCCGATCGCCTACCGGCCTTCGAGCCCGTCTATCCGCTCGGCGCAGGCGTTACGCAGCGGCTGATGGCAAAGGCGGCCGAGGGCGCGCTGGCCCGCTTGCCGCAGCTCGGCGAATGGATAGATCCGGGTCTCCTCATGCGCGAAGCCTGGCCGGACTGGGCCGGGGCCCTGCGCGAGGCGCACCAGCCGCGCGGGGCGCAGCCGGTTGCGCAGGGTGCGCCGTCTCGGGCGCGGCTCGCTTACGATGAGCTCTTCGCGCATCAGCTCACGCTGGCGCTGGCCCGCCGCCGCGAACGGCGCCTGAAGGGGCGCATCACCCAGGGCGACGGCGCCCTGAGCGGCCGCGTTCTTGCGGCTCTGCCCTGGCCGCCGACTGGGGCACAGACCCGATCCGTCGCCGAAATCCGGGCCGATATGGCGTCGGAGCGGCGGATGAACCGGCTCCTGCAGGGCGATGTCGGTGCGGGCAAGACCCTCGTCGCCCTGCTCGCGCTGCTGACGGCGGTTGAGGCGGGCGGGCAGGGGGTGATGATGGCACCGACCGAAATCCTCGCACGCCAGCATCTGGAGGGGCTAGCGCCGCTGGCTGCGGCGGCGGGCGTACGCGTCGAGGTTCTGACCGGGCGCGACAAGGGCACTGAGCGCAGCGAAAAGCTCGATGATCTCGCGCAGGGCCGGATACAGATCCTGGTGGGCACCCATGCGGTGTTTCAGAAGGATGTGGCGTTTCACGATCTGCGGCTGGTCGTCATCGACGAACAGCACCGGTTCGGGGTCGCGCAGCGAATGGAGCTCGGCGCGAAGGGCGAGCGGGTGGATGTACTGGTGATGACCGCAACGCCGATCCCGCGTTCGCTCGCGCTGGCGCAATATGGCGATATGGATGTGAGCCTGCTGGACGAAAAGCCGCCGGGCCGCAAGCCCGTCCGCACCGCGCTGATGGCCACGGAGCGCCTGCCCGAGGTGATCGATCATCTGAAACGTGCCGTCGCAGAGGGGCGGCAGGCCTATTGGGTCTGCCCGCTGGTCGAGGAAAGCGAAAAGGTCGATCTGACCTCGGCCGAGGACCGTTTCCGCGCGCTGCGTGCGGACCTGGGCGAAGGGGTCGTCGGGCTCGTGCACGGCCAGATGCCCGTTGCGGAGAAGGACGCCGCCATGGCGGATTTCGTCTCCGGGCGGACGCGCGTCCTCGTGGCCACCACCGTGATCGAGGTCGGCGTCAATGTCCCCAATGCCTCGATCATGGTGATCGAGCGGGCCGAAATCTTCGGCCTCGCACAGCTGCACCAGCTGCGCGGGCGGGTGGGCCGCGGCGCCGCCGATTCGACCTGCCTGATGCTCTATCAGGCGCCCCTGAGCGAGACCGGCGAGCGCCGCCTGCTTATCCTGCGCGAGACCGAGGACGGGTTCCGCATCGCCGAGGAAGATCTCGCCATGCGCGGCGCGGGCGATGTGATCGGCACCGCGCAATCGGGCCTGCCGCGGTTCCGCATCGCCGATCTGGAGCGCCAGGCCGGGCTGATGGCCATTGCACAAACGGATGCCCGCGCGCTCCTCGAGCGCGACCCGGAGCTCACCAGCCCGCGCGGCCAGGCGGCACGGAGCCTGCTCTGGCTGATGGAACAGGATCGCGCTTTCCGTTTGCTGGATGTTGGCTGAATGTTCTCACAAAGTTCTTTACAGGCATTAAGAATCATGAGAACAATTTAGCAACAACAGCATGGAGGTTACGGAATGCATAAGGATCTGCCCGCCATTTTCGCCCGCAACCCCCGGCTGTGGCACGATGCGCTCGGCGCCGTGTCGCTCTGCGTTACCTTCGTGGGGGTGCTGTTTTTGCCCGGTTTTCTCTGAACTGCCTCGCGCTTTCGCGCCCGCATCTGTCCCCGCGGACCGCCTGACTGAAAGCGCTTCCTGCGCCGCCATCCCTGCGATGGCGGCGTTTTTTCTTCTGCACAGACATGTTAACCGGAGGGGAAACGGGGAGGACGGTGAATGGCGAAGACACTCATCATCATCGACATGCAGATGGACATGCAGCGCCGGATCGATGCGGGCTATGACCATGTCAACACCGAGGCGCCGGCCCGGGTCGCGGCACTTGCGGCCGCATTCCGGCAGCGCGGCTGGCCCGTTGTCCATGTCCGGCACCGGGAGGAGGATCCGGCCTCGGGCTTTCATCCTGCGGCCACGGGTTATCCGCCAATGCCCTGCGCCGAAGCCGAGGGCTCCGAGCCGATCTTCGAAAAGCGCACCTCTTCCGCTTTCGCCTCGACGGATCTGGAAGCCTGGCTGCGGGCGGCAGGCTGCAGCGATCTGGTCGTCGTGGGGGCGGTGGCGGGGTTTTGCGTGAATTACACAGTGCGCGCGGCCGCGGATCTGGGCTTCCGGGTCACGGTCGTGCCGGATGCGGTTCTGGGCTTTGGTCTGCCGGATGCGGGGCAATCCGCGCGCGCGATCTTCGATGTGACGATGGCCCTGCTCGCCACCGATTTCGCGGCGATGGCGCAGAGCGCCGAGGTTCTGGAGGCCTAGCTCAGCGCCGCCAGCGTGGCCTGTGGCGCGAGCAGGATCGAGGCATGCCGGTTCGGATAGGCCCGCGCCGCCTGCAGCACCTCATAGCCCGCAAACGGGGCCGCAGGCACCGGCCCGCCCGCGAGCATCGCCTCCAGCTCCGCGCAAAGCCGCGCCACCTCACTGCGCGTAAGGCCCAGCACCTGCGCCCCAAAAATCGACGCCGAAGCCTGGCCAAGCGCGCAGGCCTGCACCTTCTGCCCGAAGGCCGCGATCCGGTCGCCGTCCAGCTGCACCGTGACCTCCACGGTCGATCCGCAGAGCGGCGCGCGCTTCCGGGCGCTGGCACTGGGGTGGGGCAGCGGCTCGGTATGCGGGATCGTGGCGGCCAGCGCCAGGATCTGCTGCGAATAGAGCTTGAACAGGTCGGAATCGCTCATGGCTTCCCTCGGGGCGTTTCCCGCCTTAGATATGAGCGTCCCGCGACAGAGGAAAGCCCCGGATGCACTTCGATCCCGCCACGCTGAAATACGATGCCAACGGCCTGATCCCCGCCATCGCGCAGGATCACGCGACCGGCGAGGTGCTGATGATGGCCTGGATGACGGCCGAGAGCCTGAGCGAGACGCTGCGCAGCGGGCAGGTGACCTATTGGTCGCGCTCGCGGCAGGAGCTCTGGGCAAAGGGTGCGACCTCGGGCCATGTGCAAAAGCTGGTCGAGCTGCGGATCGACTGCGACCGCGACTGCCTGCTTCTGCTCGTGGATCAGGCGGGGCCCGCCTGCCACACGAACCGGCGCTCGTGCTTTTACACGGCGCTGAGAAACGGCACCGCGACCGTCATCCTCGATCCGATGTGAGCCCGACCATCCGCCGGATATCGGCGGGCGTGGCACCTTCGGCCCGGTAGAGCGCGATCGCCCGGGCATCGTCGCGCTTGGCAAGGCGCCTCCCATCCGGATCGCGGATCAGGCTGTGATGGCAATAGGTTGGCGCCGGAAGCTCAAGCAGAGCCTGAAGTACCACATGGATCTGCGTCGCCTCGGACAGGTCTTCGCCGCGGGTCACATGGGTAATGCCCTGCGCCGCATCATCGAGCACCACCGACAGGTGATAGGACGTGCCCATCTCGCGCCGCGCCAGCACCACATCGCCCACGGCATGTACCAGGTGTTCGCGCGAAATCCGCTGTGTCCCTTTGTGGCGGGGGCCGGTCTCCACGAAGCTGCAATCCCGCGCCGCGCGGAACATCCGCAGCCGCAGCGCTGCCTCCGGCAGCGGCCCCCGCGCCGGAACGCCGCGGCAGGTGCCCGGATAGATGATGCCATCGGGGCCGTGGGGCGCGCCCTCCTGCGGGGCGGAGGCCGCACGTTCGATGTCGCTCCGGCTGCAGCTGCAGGGGAACAGGAGCCCGCGCGCCCAGAGATCGGCCAGCGCCGCGCGGTATGCAGGCAGGCGCTCCGATTGCCGCATCACCGGCCCGTCCCAGTCGAGGCCGAGCCAGCGCAGATCGTCGTAGATCTGCGCCTCCCATTCGGGCTTCGCGCGCTGCCGGTCGATATCCTCGATCCGCAGCAGGAAGCGCCCGCCCGCGGCGCGCGCCATGTCATGCGCCACCATCGCCGCATAGGCATGGCCAAGGTGCAGCGGCCCGGTCGGCGAGGGCGCAAACCGGGTGACTACTGCGCCAGCCATGCGCGGAACGCGTCCTTGGCGCGGTCTGTATAGGCCTTGTAGCGGTCCTTGCGGCCGCGCCGGCCGCCCTTGGCGTCGATCGGGGGGAAGAGGCCGAAGTTCACGTTCATCGGCTGGAAGGTCTTGGCCTCGGCGCCGCCGGTGATGTGATGGATCAGGCTGCCCATCGCGGTTTCGGGCGGCGGCGGCGGCAGATCGCGCCCGAGGAGCCCGGCCGCGGCCATTCGCCCCGCCAGGAGCCCCATCGCCGCGCTTTCCACATAGCCCTCGACCCCGGTGATCTGCCCCGCGAAGCGCAGCCCGGGCCGCGTGCGCAGCCGCATCCGGTCGTCCAGAAGCGTCGGCGAATTCAGGAAGGTGTTGCGGTGGATCCCGCCAAGGCGCGCGAAAGAGGCGTTCTCCAGCCCCGGAATCATCCGGAAAACAGAGGTTTGCGCACCGTATTTCATCTTCGTCTGGAAGCCCACGATATTATAGAGCGTGCCGAGCGCATTGTCGCGGCGCAGCTGAACCACCGCATAGGGCTTCACATCGGGCTGATGCGCATTGGTCAGGCCGATGGGCTTCATCGGCCCATAGCGCAGGGTCTCGCGCCCGCGTTCGGCCATCACCTCAATGGGCAGGCAGCCATCGAAATAGCCCGCCGTTTCGCCCTCGTGGAACTCGGTCTTCTCCGCGGCCAGAATCGCGTCGATGAAGGCCTCGTACTGCGGCTTCGTCATCGGGCAGTTCAGATAGGCCTTCTGCTCTTCCTCGGTCTCGCCCTTGTCATAGCGGCTCTGGCGCCAGACAACATCCATGTCGATGCTCTCGGCATAGACGATGGGCGCAATGGCATCGAAGAAGGCCAGGCTTTCGGCCCCGGTCTCGGTGCGGATGCTCTCGGCCAGCGCGCCGGAAGTGAGCGGCCCGGTCGCGATGATCCAGTGCCCTTCGCGCGGCAGCTCGGTGATCTCGCCCTCCGCGAAGGAGATCAGCGGATGGGAGCGCAGTGCCGCGGTGACGGCTTCCGCAAAGGCCTCGCGGTCCACCGCCAGTGCGCCGCCCGCGGGCAGCTGGTGGCGGTCCGCCATCTGCATGATCAGCCCGCCGGCCGCACGCATTTCCCAATGCAGCAGGCCCACGGCATTGCGTTCGTCATCGTCCGAGCGGAACGAATTCGAACAGACCATTTCCGCGAAATTGCCGCTCTGATGCGCGAAGGTCCCGACCTTCGGGCGCATCTCGTGCAGGACGACCGGCACCCCCATGGAGGCCGCCTGCCAGGCAGCCTCGGATCCGGCCATGCCGCCGCCGATGATATGTAGCGTTTCCATGGGCGGGGATGTAGCGCCCCGCCCGTGGCGTTGCAATCACTTCCCGGGCAGGATTTCCTGCAGACCGCGAGTGCCGAAGGTCACACCCTGGTTCGCGCCGAACACCGCCTTCAGGCCAAGCGTCAGGAAGACTTCGTTGTCCGAATCCTCCAGCGAGGCGACGCCCAGCTCGGCATTGCCCATCAGGCCGGGGGTGATCTCGTAATTCGCCGTGGCACCGAGGCGGGTCAGGTCGGAATCGGCCTGGACCGTGGCGAACTTGCCGCCGAGGCTGAGGCGGTCGTTCATCGGGACGCTGCCGTCGAAGGTGATCGCATAGCCATCGTCCTTGCGCCCGTCGAGCCAGGCATAGGAGGCGTCGTAGTTCAGCGCGCCGATGCTCGAGGCATATTCGAGGCCGTAGTTTTCCACGCGGTCATGGTGGATCCAGTCCTTGCCGACGAAAACGCCGATCGAGCCGGAATTCAGGTGATAGATCCCGTGCAGGCCGAAGGTGGTGCCGTCCCAGTCGGCCAGCCCGTAGTAGCGCTGCTTCAGGTCGATCTGGGCGCCGAACTGGCCGAAGCCGAATTCCATGGCGCCACCCAGGGTGGATTTGTTGACGTCGCGGGCCTTGCCGTCCGCCAGGGTCGAATATTCGCCGCCGATTTCCGCGCCGGTGATTTCGGCGCCGGCAACGGCGGGCAGGAGCATGGCGCCGAGCGCCAGCACGATAGCTTTCTGCATCTTGTACCTCATGTGGTTCGGGCGGTCTGACGCCGCCCCTGTCTGGCCCGCGCGGGATTGCCCGCACGGGGAATTCTCATTCTTCGCCCTCAGGCTCCTGATCGGCGATCCGCGCGACCGAGACGACTTCCTCGTCTGCGCCGGTATTGAACACCTTCACGCCGCCTGCGGAGCGGGAGCGGAAGGAGATCCCCTCGACCGGGCAGCGGATCGACTGGCCGGTGGAGGTGGCGAGCATGACCTGATCGGGCATCTCCACCGGGAAGGAGGCGACGAGCGCCCCCCCGCGCATGCTCTTCTCGAAGGCGGTGACGCCCTGGCCGCCGCGCCCGCGCACGGGATAATCGTGCGAGGAGGTCAGCTTGCCCACGCCCTTCGCCGTGATGGTGAGGATCAGGTCCTGCGCCGCCAGCATTTCCGCATAGCGGTCATCGCCCAGAATGCCCTCGGCATCCGCATCCTCGTCGTCGCTCTCGGTGATCTCGCCCGGCTCCTCATCGGCGCCGAGCTCGGCGCGGTAGCGCTTGATGAACTCCACCCGCTCCCAGGGCTCCGCATCGAAATGGCGGATCACCGACATCGAGACGACCTTGTCGCCCTCGGCCAGCCGCACGCCGCGCACGCCGGTGGAGGAGCGGCCCTTGAACACCCGCACCTCCGGCACCGGGAAGCGGATCGCGCGCCCGCCCGCCATCACCAGCATGATGTCGTCGTCCTCGGTACACATCCGGGTATCGACCAGCGTCACCCCTTCGGGCAGCTCCATCGCACGCTTGCCGTTGCGCATCACCTTGGCGAAATCGCTCAGCGCATTGCGGCGCACATCGCCATCCGAGGTGGCGAAAAACACCTGATAGCCATCCCATTCCGCCTCGGGCGCATCCACCGGCATCAGCGCGGCGATGCTCACGCCCTGCGGGATCGGCAGGATATTGACGATGGCCTTGCCCTTCGATGTGCGCCCCGCGAGCGGCAGGCGCCAGCATTTCAGGCTGTAGACCATGCCGTCGGTGGTGAAGAACAGCAGCTGTGCATGGGTATTGGCCACGAACAGCGTGGTCACCACATCGTCTTCCTTGGTCTGCATCGAGGCGAGACCCTTGCCGCCGCGGCGCTGCGCGCGGAATTCGGCCAGCGGCGTACGCTTGATGTAGCCGCCCGAGGTTATGGTCACCACCATATCCTCGCGCTCGATCAGGTCCTCGTCCTCGAGGTCTCCGGCCCAGTCGACGATCTCGGTGCGCCGCGGCACCGCGAACAGCCCCTTCACCTCGCGCAGCTCGTCGGAGATGATCGCCATGATCCGCTCGCGCGAGCCGAGAATGGCCAGATACTCGCGGATCTTGCCCGCCAGCTCCACCAGCTCGTCGGTGACTTCCTGCACCCCCATCGCCGTCAGCCGCTGCAGCCGCAGATCCAGGATCGCGCGGGCCTGCGCCTCGGAGAGGTTGTAGGTGCCGTCGGCGTTCATCTCGTGCAGCGGGTCGTCGATCAGCCGGATGTATTCGGCGATCTCATGGGCGGGCCAGCGCCGCGTCATCAGCCGGTCGCGCGCCTCGGCCGGGTCTTTCGAACCGCGGATCGTCGCCACGACCTCGTCCACGTTCGACACCGCAACCGCGAGGCCGCACAGGATATGGCTGCGCTCGCGCGCGCGGCGCAGCTCGAACGCCGTGCGCCGGGCCACCACTTCTTCGCGGAAGGTGATAAAATGCGTAAGGAAATCGCGCAGTGTCAGGGTTTCGGGCCGGCCCCCGTTCAGCGCCAGCATGTTGCAGCCGAAGGAGGTCTGCAGCGGCGTGAAGCGATAGAGCTGGTTCAGCACCACATCGGGGGTCGCATCGCGCTTCAGCTCGATCACCACCCGCACGCCGACCCGGTCGGATTCGTCGGCAATGCCAGAGATGCCCTCCAGCCGCTTGTCGCGCACCAGCTCGGCGATCTTCTCGATCATCGCCGCCTTGTTCACCTGATAGGGGATCTCGTCCACGATGATCGCGTGGCGGTCCTTGCGCACTTCCTCGATCCGGGTCTTGGCGCGGATGATCACCGAACCGCGGCCCTCCAGATAGGCCTTGCGCGCGCCGCCCCGGCCCATGATCTGTGCGCCGGTGGGGAAATCCGGGCCCGGGATGATCTCCATCAGCGCCTCGGAGGACATGTCCGGGCTCTCGATCAGCGCGAGGGTGGCATCCACCACCTCGCCCAGGTTGTGCGGCGGGATGTTGGTGGCCATGCCCACGGCAATGCCGCCCGCGCCATTGACCAGCATGTTCGGGAACCGCGCCGGCAGCACCGTCGGCTCGCGGTCCTTGCCGTCATAGTTGTCCTGGAAGTCGACGGTCTCTTTCTCGATATCGGCCAGCATATAGGCCGAAGGCTTGTCCATCCGGACTTCGGTATAGCGCATGGCCGCCGCAGAATCGCCGTCCATGGAGCCGAAGTTGCCCTGCCCATCGAGGAGCGGCAGCGACATCGAGAAATCCTGCGCCATCCGCACCAGCGCGTCATAGATCGCCGCATCCCCGTGCGGGTGGTATTTCCCCATGACGTCGCCCACCGGACGCGCCGATTTGCGATAGGCCTTGTCATGCGTGTTGCCGGTCTCGAACATCGCATAGAGGATGCGCCGGTGCACCGGCTTCAACCCGTCGCGCAGATCGGGGATCGCGCGCGACACGATCACGCTCATCGCGTAATCGAGATAGGCGGTCTTCATCTCCTCGGCGATCGAGACGGTCGGCCCGTCATAAACAGGGCGTTTCGGCCCTTCGTCGAGGGTTTCCGGCGTGTCGGGAGTGTCGGTCACGAAGCTCGCTCGTTCTTCTAGATCTTGTTGGGCGCCACTATAGCGCAATCAAGCGTTTGGGTGCAATCGTGAACGGGCAGGGCGCTCAGGCCCTGCGGGATTTCGCCCATGCCAGGAGCCAGAGCGCCGCGAACAGCAGCGAGAAGACCGCATTCAGGTTCGGCATGGTGATGCCGAGCATCTGCCAGGCGATTTCATCGCAGCGGATCAGCGGCGCGTTCTGGATCTGCTGCAGCAGATCGGCGGCCGACATCGAGCCCGGCGCGGAGGAGGTGCAGCTGGTCGGGCCCTGGATCAGGTGCCGCTCCACCAGCGAATGATAGACCCCGATGCCGCCGGTGATCGCCGCCGCCAGCGCACCGAGCAGCGCCAGCACCATCGGCAGCCGGAACGCAAGGATCAGCGCCCCGAGCACCGCCGCCGCCAGATGCGGCCAGCGCTGATCGATGCAGAGCGGGCAGGGCGGATACCCGGCCGCCTGGAACAGGAGCGCACCCGCCAGCACGGCGGCCGATCCGCCCGCAGCCAGCGCGACGAGGCCGCGCGGGGTGGTGAAGGTCTTCAGCATTTTTTCAGCCTTTCAGCAGGAACCAGGCGAGGCCCAGCAGCACCAGCAGCCCGACCGCAATCCAGGCCATGCGCTTTTCGATGAAATGCGCAATCTGCGCGCCGTAGCGCGAGAGGAGCCAGGCCAGCCCATAGAACCGCGCGCCCCGCGCCACGATGGCCGAGAGGATGAACAGCACCGGGTTGAAGCTGATCACGCCCGCGAGGATCGTCACCACCTTCATCGGCGGCACATGCGCGAGGCCCGAGGTCACCAGCATCGCGAGGATCGCCAGATCGCCGGTGGTGCCCTGCAGCTTCTCGAAGCTGTCCATCTTGCCCATCGCCTCCAGCATCGGGCGCCCGACGAGATCGAAGGCGTAATGGCCGAGAAGCCAGCCGAAAATCCCGCCCAGAACCGAGAACAGCGAGGCGATGAAGGCGTAGCGCCAGATCTTCTCGGGGCGCGACAGGCACATCGGCACGAACAGCACATCGGCGGGAATCGGGAAGAAAGAGCTTTCGACAAAGCTGATCGCGCCCAATGCGCCCTCGGCGCGCGGATGCCCGGCCAGGCTGAGCGTCCAGTGGTAGAGCTTGCGGAACATCGTACCCCTCGTGTTTTCCGATGCTTCCCCCGTGGCGCGGCGCAGGTCAAGCGCAACGGGGCTTTTGCGAAAGCACGAGGAAGGTTAATCTCGGGAACGTGAAACGGGAGTGCATGCGATGAAGTGGCAGGGGCGGCGTGGCAGCGGCAATATCGAGGATCGTCGCGGGCAGGGCGGCGGCGGGCTGCGGATCGGTGGCGCGGGCGGGCTCGGGCTGCTGGCAATCGTGCTGGTGGGCTATTTCCTGGGCGTGGATCTGACGCCGCTGCTGAATGGCGCCGATACCGGGCCGAGCGTGCAGACCCAGGGCGAGCTGACCGATCAGGACCGGCAGGTGGGCGATTTCGTCTCGGTGGTTCTGGCCGATACCGAAGAAGTCTGGACGCAGATTTTCCAGGGGTTGGGGCGGAGCTATACCCCCACCACCCTCGTGCTCTACAGCCAGATCACGCCCTCGTCCTGCGGGACGGCTTCGGGCGCGACCGGGCCGTTCTATTGCCCGGAGGACAAGAAGGTCTATCTTGATACCGATTTCTTCGCGACCCTGTCGCGGCAGCTGGGCGCGCAGGGCGATTTCGCCGCGGCCTATGTCGTGGCGCATGAGGTCGGGCACCATGTGCAGGACGAGCTCGGGATCCTGTCGAAGGTGAACGCGGTGCGCGCGCAATCCTCCGAGGCGCAGAGCAATGCGCTTTCGGTGCGTGTCGAGCTGCAGGCCGATTGTTTCTCTGGCGTCTGGGCGCGCCACGCGCAGGAGCAGTTCGGCTCCCTCGATGAGGGCGATATCGCCGAGGCGATGAATGCCGCCTCCCGCATCGGCGACGATACGCTGCAGCGCAATGCCGGGCGCCACCCGATGCCCGACAGCTTCACCCATGGCACATCGGAGCAGCGGCAGCGCTGGTTCGCCGAAGGGTTCCGCAGCGGCGACGTCGGCGCCTGCGATACCTTCTCGGCATCCGATCTCTGAGCGGGTGCTGGCGGCCTCCCGTATTTCACGGCCGATATTTCGCGGCCCATATTTCGCGGATTGACGCGCGCCGCCGGGCACCCCATAAAAGCAGCGACGCGGGCGTGGCGGAATGGTAGACGCAGCGGATTCAAAATCCGCCGTAGCAATACATGTCGGTTCGAGTCCGACCGCCCGTACCAATATGCGCCTGTCATGGCCGTATGGATCCGGACATTCCATCACATAGCCAGTGTTTCCGCGCATCAAGACGGCGCCCGAAGAACGCCGCGAACACCCCTTCAGCCCCAGCAGGGCGCCGAAATCCTCGCGATGTAGACGCTCAGGGGGAAGCCCGGGAGCCACGAAAGCACTCCCGAAGCGCACGGCGCGGAAGCGGCGCCGCGCAGCCAGAGGCTCAGCGCCAGACACCCTCATACACCTCGGCCGCTTCATCCTCGAGCAGAGGACCGACGACCTCCACAGGACGCTGACCGGCAGAAAAAACCGCACGGCAGGGCAGATCGAGCGTCGGATTTTCCGGATGATCTCCGGTCATGGACTTCAGCCGATGCTCCGACAGCCCATAGACGACCGCTTTGACCCCGGCCCAATCGGCAGCCCCGGCGCACATCGCGCAGGGTTCCGCCGAGGTGTACATGGTGCATTCGCGCAGAAAGGCGGGCTCGAAGCTCGTCGAGGAGCGCGTCATCAAAACCCGCTCGGCATGCCCTGTCATGTCGTGATCGGGGTTGAACGCGTTATGCTGCGTCATGATCACCGTACTATCCGGCCCGACGAGTATTGCCGCAAACGGGCGCCGGGCTGCCGCACCAAAGGCGAGCACGGCGCCGATGAAGACCAGCTGCCCCGCCTCGACCCCGATATTGAAGGACAGAAGCGTCATCGGGATATCGTGCCCCGCGGCAGGCCGATCTCGCGCAGCGCACCGGCAAATCCGAGGCCATGCACGAGACCGAAGCCGAAGGAGACCAGCGCCGGGAACCTTTGCGCGAGCGGATCGCGGTGACCCGCCGGTTTCGCGAGCTCCCAGGCCAGAAACACGATCGAGAGCGCAATCACCACTTCAACCGGCGCGGAGGGCAGATCCAGCCATCCCATGGTTGCGCAGGCGAGCGTGATGCTGTGGGCAAACGTAAACGCGCTCACCGCCGAGAACAGCCGGCGCGGATCGCGCACGAGCAGGAGGAGCGCCAGCACGAACAGCAGATGGTCGACCCCTTCGAGGATATGGGTCACGCCAAGCGCGACATAGCTGGTGAACACCTCGAAATGCCCGGGATCCCGGGGCACGGTGAATGCTGGCGAGGCGGCCGTGAGGCGCTGCGTCATTGCCATGCCCGGCGCGGTCTCGTAGCGCACCAGCGTATCGGTGCGGGTATTCGCAAGCCCCTCGATACGGATCTGACCGCCGGCGAGGCCCCCCGGGCAGGCCGCGAGCGAGACCGTGCTCCAGCCGCGGCCATCGAAATGCGGCGGGGGCGCGGGCTCGGCCGTGCATTGGGCGGGCAGGGCGGGTGTGATCGCCATCGGGCGGCCATCCACATCCGGCATCCGCCAAGTCACGCGCCAGCGATCTCCGCCCATGGCCGAAAGCTCCAGGTAGCCCGGATCCAGCGCATGGGCGCGCGCGGCCATGGGCTGCAGCAGCGCCAGCAGGCAAAGCAGGGCGGCGCGCAGGATCATGGCCGGGCCTCGTCCGAAATTTCGGGAAGCTCAAGTGTGTAGCGCCGCAGCAGATTGGCGATATGCGCTTCGCGCATTTTGAGGGCCTGATCGGCGCGCCAATCGGCCAGCACACGCGCGCGCACCTTTTCGAGCGGCGGCAGGATGCCCTCCTGCCGGCCCTCCAGCCGCACGAGATGCGTGCCAAAACCACTGTGCACCGGGCCGGACCAGCGCGCGAGCGGCAGCGCGGCGACTTCGCCGCCGAAGCCTTGGCCGAAGACACGCTCCACCGCCGGAGCCGCCATCGCCTCCACCTTCGGCGGCAAGAGGCTCGATGCGTTCAGCCCGGCGGGATCCGCGCCCTGTTCGAGCTTCGCCTTCACCGCCTGCACCTCCGCCGGCCCGGTATTGGCCGGCAGCAGCACCTGCGCGAAACTCAGCGCAGCGTCCTGGCCGAACCGCGCGGCATTCGCGCGGTAATAGGCCTCGAGCGTGGCATCGTCCGGGGTCAGGGCGGCGGCCGGAGCCTCGGCCAGGAATTCGATCTTGTTGCGCAACCGGTTGCGGATCATCGTGTCGCCCTGGTCGAGGCCGAGGGCCAGCGCTTCGCGCACGGAAGCCTCCTCGATCGCCCAGTCTCGGATCATGGCGCGCAGCTCCTCGGGATCGGGCGCGCGGTGGCGGGTGGTGACGAAATCCAGCGCCAGCCGCTGCGCATCGGTTTCCGAAAGGCGCAGTACGTTTTCTGGCGGGGGCTGCTCGGAGGCCGGGTTCTCCAGGCCGTAATAGCCGAAAGCGAGCGCGCCCAGCGCGAAGAAATGCAGCAGCGGCGAGGTGAGGATCGCCCTGAGTCTCGGCATAATATCAGCCTTTCGCTTTTCCGCGCAGCGCATCGGCCACGCGGCCCAGCCGGGCCGAGGCATCCGCGGCAAGCTCGGCGATTTCTGCTGTCTCGGCCAGATCGCCCATGGCCATCATCCGGCCCGCATCGACGATGCGCACGAGGCTGCCTTCCGGCGCGTCCTCCACCGTCACGTTGCAGGGCAAGAGCAGCCCGACATCGGGCCGCGCCGCGATGGCCTTGTACGCGAGGCCCGGATTGAAGACCCCGAGGATGGTATAGCGGCGAAAGTCGCGGCCCAGATTCTCGGCAAAAGCCTTGTCTAGGTCGATGCGCGACACCACTCCGAACCCTTCGACGGCCAGCGCCGCGATGACCTCCTCGACCGCCGCGTCAAACGGGCGGCCGAGAGGCACGGTTGCACCAAGCTCCGTCATCGCTCACTTCGCCGGGCCATACCAGATCGGCGAGCTGTAGGCGCGCTCGGTCATAGTCATCGGCACGTCATCGGTGAACTTCGCCTCCTTGAAATAGGCCGCGTCGAAGGCCGTCCAGCGCGGGGTCGGGATCTCGATGACGCGGGCATAGTAGAACGCCTTCAGCGCCGGGTCGAATTCCGGATCGGTCCAGACCGTGATCAGCTCCGGGGCGCCGATCGTATTGGTGAAGCTTGCCTTTTTCACATCGACGGTATTGACCACCGGGGGCAGCTTGCCATCGGCGCCGGGCTTGCGGTCTCCGGACCACACCGCATCATAGACCTTCTCCTGCATGCTGCCAGCCGTTTAACCCAATATTTTGCGACGCTATTTCACGCACAGGCTTTCAAGCTGGCGGCACTATTGGATTCCGACAGCGCGGGCGATCAGGCGCCGAAGCAGAACGCAGTTGGCCACTCGCTCCGCAACAAAGGCATCTTGCGGAAGAAGGACTTCCGCGACAGTCCCGTCAAAGCTGCCGAAATCAAAGACATGCTTCGCGAGAGGTTGATTTGCCGGCGCTTGGCAGTACCCGAGGGGGACGTCTTAAGGTGATGCGATACGGACATCAAGGAAGTGCGGAAATATTGCGAAGCGTTCGGTCGCCAGAAGAAGGCCGAAGCGGAGATTTTCAGTCTCCCTCGCTGGCGAATGGAGACGAACGCTTCGCGGAGCCTTCCGGTGGGCTCGCCAAAAATGACGGTAAAGCTCTGATGGAAAATGGAAAATTATGGTATCTGGTAGGCCCGGAGGGACTTGAACCCCCAACCAAGGCGTTATGAGCGCCCTGCTCTGACCATTGAGCTACAGGCCCCCAATGTCCCTCATGGGACT
>NZ_JAYRZN010000033.1:0-38616 GCF_041916475.1 Paenirhodobacter sp. | reverse complement strand
AATAGTCCCATGTGGATCACTCCGTTGCCCCCGCCGCTCACCGCTTTGGGGGAAGGTTCACATGGCTCAGTTCTCAGTGAAAATTATGCGCCCAACCGGCTCAGTTCTGGGTGAAAATCAACACCTCCGGGGACGATGGTGGCTCAAGGCAGGGCGTGGCCTCGCCATGCGGCGCGCTTCCGGGTTAGGCGAGCTGAAGCCGCAGGCGATACCTGCCAAGGAACATGACGGCGACGGGCTCCTGGCGATGACACGCGGGCGCATTCTCCTTTCGCCAAGCCGGAGGATCCGGGGGCTGCCCAGGTCCCTGCGGACGATTGGGAGACCACCGGGAGGAGGGTGCCGATTGCGCGGTGTCGAATGATCATCTGTCAGCAAGGGCTACGGGCCGGACTTCATTTGAGGGCCTGCCCGAGGATCATGGCGAAAGATCGGGAGAGCCGCCAACACGCAGGATTGCCGGATTGGCTCTGTCTTCTATTGCCTGATGAACGAACGAGCCCGCAAGGGGGGCTGGGCTCGGGCGATCCGGTCAGGACCGGCGGATTCGATGATATCGCGCGCTTGTACGCACCTCTCCGCAGGTGGATCTCAGCCCGATCGGCTTCGAGCTTTTCCACCTGAAACGCCCTACCCCGGTGCCCGTCAGTCCGGCAGCAAGACATTGATCCGGCCTCGGAAATATCTTCCGGTGCTTCAGCATCACGAAAACCGGGATGATTTCGTCTCTGGCATCAGTGGCATGAAAAGCCCGCACGCACGCGGGCTTTTGGCGCCGGGCCGATGCGGCGCGGGATCAGCGCCGGGCCGGATCCCAGCCCAGCCAGTGATCGAGCGACAGCCGCCCCGGTCCGCAGGCGATGAGCGCAAGGAAGCAGGCCGCCCACAGGCCATGGGTCTGCCAGGCATCCGGATAGACGAAAATTTCGATGACCAGCGTCATCCCCAGCAATGCGAGCGCCGCGAACCGGGTCAGCAGCCCGAGGACGAGCAGGACAGGGAACAGATGCTCCGCCGTGGTGGCCATCACGGCCGCCAGATGCGGCGGGATCAGCGGCAGGGCGTAATCGTTCTCGAACAGGACCCAGGTGCTCGGGGCGATATGCCAGCCGTCGACCTTGGTCTGGCCCGAAGCCCAGAAAATGGAGGCCGGGACCAGCCGCGCCAGCAGCGCGGGCAGCTCCCAGGGCAGGCGCGCGAACAGCAGATTGGCACGGCGCAGATGGGGCGCGAACAGATCAGGCATCGGTTTCCTCCCGGGAGATGAAGGCGCCCGCGGTGGCGAGGCGCAGGATGAGCGGGGCCGGGTCATACTGCGGCTCGAGCGCCCGCCCGGCGCCCACGGCCCCGATGAGCGCCCCGGTCCGGCGCAGGCAATCCACGAACAGGCTGTCGGCCTGCGACAGGCTCCAGACCTCGACATCGAGCCCGCGATTGCGCAGCACCAGGGCGATTTCGGGGCGCATGGCGTCGATCTCGGGGAGGTGCGCGCCGGGCTGATGCGCGGACCAGATCGTCACGAAAGCATGGCGCGCGCGCAGGAGCTGCACCGACGGATGCAGCGCCACGCCGGAGGCCGCCCGGGCCAGCGCAGCCCCCTCCAGCGGGGCAGCATCGGCGGCGTGGTAGGCCACGCCCCGGGCATGCTCAAGCCGCGCGACATCGGCCAGATAGGGCACAGAGGCGGCCGGCGGAAAGCGCGCGAGAAAGGCCGGGAAAGTAGCACCCCAGAGCAGGAGAACCGGGGATTTCGGCTTGTTTTCCGCGATATAGACCCGCGCCGCGGCACGGAAGAACGCCTCCCCGACAAGCGCCTCCGCCACCGGGAACCGCGCACGCAGCGCCTCGATCAGGCCGAGGGTCACATTGTTGCGATACACACCGAAGCGCCGCGCGATATCGCCCGATACGGCATCCGCATCCCGCGGCGGGACGCCACTCGCCAGTCCGGCCCGGAAAGCCGATTGCAGCTCAGGATGCGAGGACATGGCGGCTCCGTTCGATCAGGCGATCCGCGGCGCGGGCCTCGGCCAGAAGGGTGGCGAAATCGGGCAGATCATTGTCCCATTCGATCAGGACCGGCAGCGGCCCCGTCCGCGCGAGGACCTGCGCGCAGAGATCCCAGACCGGATCGGCGACCGGGCTGCCGTGGGCGTCGATCAGCAAAGGCCCGCCCGGCAGCATTTCGGCCTCATGGCCGCCGAGGTGGATTTCGCCCACATGCTCCAGCGGAAAGGCCGCGAGATAGGCGCGCGGATCGGCGCGGCGGTTCGTGCAGGCGACATGGACATTGTTCACATCGAGCAGCAGGCCGCAGCCAGTGCGGCGCGCGATCTCGCGCAGGAAATCGGTTTCGGCCCAGGTGGATTGCGTGAATTCCACATAGGTGGAGGGGTTTTCCAGCAACATCCGGCGGCCGAGCACGGCCTGCACCTCGTCGATATGGGCGCAGACGGTCGCCAGCGTCTCATCGGTATAGGGCAGCGGCAAAAGATCGTTCAGGAATTCGCCGCCATGGCTGGACCAGGCCAGATGCTCCGAGAAGCTCTCGGGCTCGTAGCGCGCCAGCAGCCGGGCGAGCCGGGCCAGGTGGTCGCGGTCCAGCGGCTCGGCGCCCCCAATGGACAGGCCGACGCCATGGACGGAGAGCGCATGATCCGCCCGCAGCGCCGCAAGCTGCGCATGCGGGCGGCCGCCCTCGCCCATGTAATTCTCGGCATGAACCTCGAAGAATCCGAGGCCGTGGCGGGTCTCGCGGATCGCGGCGAAATGCTCCGGCTTGAAGCCGATGCCGGCGGCGGCAGGCAGGGAACAGGTCATCTTGGGCCTCATGGGGTCAGGGGAATGCACGGGCGGCCGGGACCGCCCGCGCCCGCCGGATCAGGATTTCATCGGCTGCAGCGAACCCATGCCATGGGGGGTCTTGATCTGCATGCAGGTGCCCGCGGGCACATATTTCCAATGCGCGCCGTCGTAATCGACCTTGGCGGTGCCGGCGCAGGTGGTTCCGGCACCAGCGGCGCAATCGTTCTTCCCGGCCAGGGCGACGCCGTAGCACTTTTCCATCTTCTGCTCGTCGGCATGGGCGGCAACGGCGGTCAGCGCGGCGGCAACGGAAGCGGCCAGGCCGAGGGTCGTGGAGATATAAGACATGAAATGCTCCTGTCGGAAGTTGTAGGGAACCGACCATCGGTTCCTGACTGTCCGTTCGGGCCGCGCCGATCCGGCGTTACGCCGATCACGAACTGGTGTTGAGACCCGCGCAAAAACTCCGATAATCGTGGGCAGGCTGTAACAAAGGCGCGGTTCGCCCGAATGGACTCCGGACATGACGGGAAGTGACGAAGACTGGTCCGCGCTGATGCGGGCGGCCAATGCCGGGGACACGCGCGCCTATGCGCGGCTTCTGCATGCGATCACGCCCGTGCTGCGGGGCATCGTGCGCGCGAAGGCGCGCGGCTTCCCGCCCGAAGCGCAGGAGGACATCGTGCAGGAGGTTTTGCTTGCCATCCATCTGAAGCGCCACACCTGGCGCAGCGAAAGCCCGGTGAAGCCGTGGCTATATGCGATCGCGCGTTACAAGGTGATCGATGCGTTCCGCGCGCGCGGGGCGCGGATCCAGCTGCCGATCGAGGATTTCGCCGAGAGCCTGCCTGCGGAGCCCGCGGCCGATCCGACCGAGCGCAGCGATGCGCTGAAGCTTCTCGGGCAGCTCGACCCGCGTTCGGCCGAGCTGCTGCAGGCGGTCGGGCTGGACGGGGCGGATGCGCGCGAGGCCGGGGCGCGGCTGGGCATGAGCCCGGGGGCGGCGCGGGTGGCGCTGCACCGTGGGCTGAAACGGCTGGCGGAGTTGAGAAATGGGCGGGGCCTATGAAGACCGATGAGCTGATCCGGACGCTTGCCGCGGATACGCTGCCCGATCCTTCGCCGGAGCGGTGGCTGGCGCGCGCCCTGCCGGCGGCGCTCGGGCTCGTGGCGCTCGTGCTGCTGAGCGCGGTCGGGATCCGGGCGGATCTCGGGGAGGCGCTGCGCGCACCTGTTACCGCGCTGAAAAACATGGTGCCGCTGGGCCTTGGCGGCTGCGCCCTGTGGCTCGCGCTGCGCAGCGCCCGCCCGGCGCAGGCGGTGCGGCTGGCCTGGCTGGCGCTCTTCGCGGTGGGCGCCACGGCCCTCTTTGCATGGGGGCTGGTCTCTTCGCCGATGGCGGGATGGGGCCGCGGGCTCATCGGGCATACGGCGGCCTTCTGCGTTCCAGTGATCTGCCTGTCGTCGGTGCTGCCGCTTGGTGCCACCCTGTTGGCGCTGCGCAATGGCGCCTGCCTTGCTCCCCTGCGCAGCGGCTTTCTCGCGGGCCTCGCCAGCGGCGGCCTTGCGACCGCGATCTATGCGCTGCACTGTACCGAGGACAATCCGTTGTTTTTCGTGACCTGGTATGGCCTGGCGATCCTGCTCATGGCGGGGGTCGGTGCGCTTTGCGGGCGTTGGGTCTTGCGCTGGTAACCGGGCCGGGCTGCGCTGGTGCGATGGCATCTGCGTGCGGGCCGTACTGCCAGTGGCCCAGCGGCTTCTACTGCGCCTTGGCTCGGGCGGAGGAGGAGCAGGGAAAGCCCGCTTGCAAACGCTGGGTGGTGGCACGAGCGTTTGGTCAGGGCTCAACCGTTTCTTGACGGCAATGGGCAATGCCTCGCGTGAGCCCTGCTGGCACTGAAAGGCCAGCATTCCCGGCCGAAGGTCATCGCTTCGCCCCTGCGCGGCGCCTGGCTGTGAGTGCTCCCGCGCCTGTGCGCGGAGAGCGTGCAGGCAGGCTCATCCGGATACTCAGCGCCACTGAAGGCCCTAGCCTGTGACGAAGAGGGACCAGAGGCCGACGATGAGCGACAGCGACGCCATTCCGATGCCCGCCGCCGCAAGCCCCCACAAATGGCGCGGCACTTGCGGCACAGGAGGATCCACCTGCTGAATCGTCGTCTCGAGCCGGAGCTGCACCGTCTCGAACTGCTGAATGCTCCGCGCTTGTGCCGCAAGCACCTCGTCCAGTCGCTCGCGGTCCTGTGCCAGCTCGTTGCGCAGTTCCGTCAGCTCGGTATAGAGCCGCTCGAAGATTTTCTGCTCCGGCTGGTTACGGCTCCCGGAAAGCCTGGCGGTCGGTTGAAGCGGGCATTCGACACCATCTGCACTCCGCGCCACGATCGAGAGCGTGAATTCCATCCCCTCGCCCAGCGGCGGATCCAGCGGAATGGAGAAACCGTAGCGCCCCGTCCCGACACCGTTGCTCAGGAGGTCCTTGCGGGGCCGATTGGCCGGGACTGTCGCCACGACCTTTCCATTGCGCAGCAGATCGACTTCGGCACAGGCTGCCGCATCGGCGCGGTCAATGACCCAGCCTGCAATCCGCTCCGGTTTGATCACGTCGATCACGCCATACAGCCGCGGGCCGGGGCTTTGCTCCGCAGCAGCGCCTACGACAGGCTGGATCGGTGTCTGATCCGTCATTATTCCTCCGGCAAGCAGTGCGTTTTCCCTTTGGTAACGCCGCAGCGTTTAAGATTCCCTCAACAGCCATCGCGGATCCCATGCGCTCCATCATTCTTGTTCTGTCCCTGGCCAATGCGGCCTTTGCGGAAGGCCCGCAAATCACTGGCGAAGCCGAGACCGTGTTCGCATGGCAAAAAGACCGCTGCGAGACTTGGGATATCCCGGATGGGCCTGCCCGCGCCTGGCGCACCCCGGATGGGACGGTCCACCTGCTTGCGGCCGCAGAGCGGACACGCCTTGCGACCGGGCCTGACCTCAACCGCCTGTCGCATCACTGCGCGATTGCCCATGCGGGGATGGAGGCCGACGCGCCGGGACGGTACGATGATCGCAGCTGGCTCGCCTCACCGCACCTCGGCCCTGACGGCAGATTGGTGGCGCTGGCGCATGTCGAGTTCCACGCCCATCGGCGCCCCGGCCTCTGCGTGGCAGGCAAGTATGCGGCCTGCTGGTGGAATTCGATCGTCGAATTGACGTCGCAGGATGGCTCAAGTTTCACGCGCGCAGCGGGCCCGGAGGCACTTGTCGCGGCCCTGCCGGCCAAGATGGACAAGCACCAGGACCATCGCACCGGCTATTTCAACCCGAGCAACATCGTGACGCGGGATGGCTTCTTGTACGCCTTCCTGTTCGCCGAAGACGCGCCGCCGCAGAAGCGCGGCGCCTGCCTCATCCGCCGCCCGGTGGATGGTAATGCGAAAGATTGGCGCGCGTGGGATGGGCACGGTTTCAGCGTCAGTTTCATCGACCCCTACACGAATGCGACCGCCGATCCGGCGGCCCATGTCTGCGCGCCTGTTGACGGAGTCGCCAGTACTATCTCGTCTCTGGTCTGGTTGCCGGAACGGAAGCTGTATCTGGCTGTCACCCCGGCAACCTTGCGCAAGCACAATGGGGTTCTGACGAGCGGCATCTGGACTATCACATCGCCAGATCTGATCCGGTGGAGCGCTGCGGAGCTTCTTCTGGAAGTGCCGCTGCTTTGGCGGCGCGACTGCGCACAAGACAGTGCATTCGCCTACCCCGCCCTCCTGGACGATGACAGCCCCAGCCCGAACTTCGAAACGGCGGGCGCGCGTTTCTGGCTTTATCTCGTCCGTATGAAGCTCGGCCCGGACTGCAAGACCGGGCCTGAGCGGGACTTGATCCGCTATCCGCTCAGCTGGCCTGCGCCAGCGGCGGAAGAAAATGCCCGGCCAAACGGTTTGCCAACGCCTTCGGATCCTGAAGCTCGTCCGAAGTGATCACCGGGCCCTCAAAGGGTTTCACCTGGCCCGCAGCAATTTTCTCTTCGATCGTGTCGAGAGCTTTCTCGATGTTGTCAAACGGTGCGGCGAACAGATCGTAGATCGAATACTGCCACCAGGCCGCGCCGAGCAGCCGCTCCACGATTTTCTCCGGAAAGCGGAGCCGAAGAACGCGGCCCGGGGTGCCGACGACAATCGAATAGGGCGGCACGTCGCGCAGGACGGTCGCCCGCGCCCCAATAATCGAGCCCGTTCCTATCGATACGCCAGATTTGACGAAGGCGCCCTGCCCGATCCAAACGTCATGCCCGATGTCGGTGACAGGGCAACTCGCCGCGAAGGGGCGGACGCCGCGACGAATTTCTTCCTTACGGTCGGCGGCGACCAGATCATTCCAGCCGTTCACCTGCGGAAAATAAGCGGTGCGCGACGTGGTCAACCAGTCGGTCGGGTGCTCATGCGGACCGATCACGACGCCGCTTGCCACCGAACAATAGCGTCCGAAGCGGGCGTTGTTGATGGTTCCGCCGCTGAGGTTGCAAAAGGCGCCGACATCCAGAAATGCGCCCTGCGGCACTGTCGAGATCACCGATACGGGGCCCTCGAGCTGGGAGCCCTTCGCCAGTCGCCGCGTTTCGCGCAATCCGGGGATGCGCAATCCTAATTTGTCCAGCGCCTGAACATCGGCATGGCTGAGTGTGAAATTCTGTTCGGACATGTGTCTCCCTTTCCATTCTGGCGGAGTCGCCAATCATTCGTCCCGCATTGCCTTGCGGAGGTGACGCAAGAGCGGTTCCAACAAGTAGTCTCCGGCACGCCGCTCTCCGGTCTGAACGGCCACCTCGACCGGCATACCAGGGCTCAGGATGACGTCTGGATGCTGCGCGAGACTGGCCCCATCAAGGGTGACGCGCCCTTCAAAATACGCCGTCCCGTCCCGCGGATCTTCGAGCAGATCCGCAGAAATATAGGTGACGGTCCCTTCTATAGTTGGGGCGAGTGCGCGGCGATATGCGGTCAGGCGCACACGCGTGTGACGCCCCACATAGACCGTATCAATCGCCTCCGGCGGGAACCGCGTTTGAATGACCTTCTCATCCGCGGCAGGGACAATCTCCATGACCACCGCGCCCGATCCGATCACCGCCCCCGGCGTCACCACCGGGATATCCACCACCAGGCCCTCCTGAGGCGCCCGCAAAGTTCGGCGGTTCAGAACGTCCTGAGCCGCACGGATCTGGGCTTGTAATGCGGGCAGCGCTTTCTGGGCATCGACAAGCATCTGGCTGGCCTCCGCGACACGCTGATGATAAAGTGTGGCGATATCAGCCGCGACGCGGGCGCGGTCTTCTTCGGCGGCTGTCGCCAACCCTTGATATTCGCCGCGGCTGCCTTCGAGTATCGCAAGATTTCGATCCAATTCGCGCAGCTTCTGTACGGGGGCCGCGCCCTTTTCGACCAGAAGCTGGTTCGATTGGCGATCTTTCTGCCAGCTCCCAATTTGCCGTTCCGCCGCAATCGCTTGTGCCGCATTGGCTGCAGATTGTGCTTTCAATAGCTCGGCCTGGCGGTTGAGCGACGCGATCTGCCCCTGTTGCAATTGCAGACGTGCATCAAAAAGCTGAACCTGGGCCGCAATCTGTACGGGATCGTTTTCCGGAGCCTTGGCTGGGTCGAGCGTTGCAGCGCCGGATACTTCGGCTTGCAATCGCCAGATATCGAAAACCATGGCCTTACGTTGCGCCTCCATCTGCGCAAGGCGCTCGACGTCCTGCGTCGTATCCAATTGGGCGACGGGCTGCCCCGCCTTCACTTCGTCGCCCGGAGCAACCAGAAGGCGCGCCAGTATGCCCCCTTCGAGGCTCTCGACGGTTTTTCTCTTGCTCTGCGCCAAGACGACGCCTTGTGTCACGACGGCTCCATCCAGACGCGCATAGGAGGCCCAACCGCCGAAACCGACAATCATCGCCACAATCAAGATCAAGGCCGCCGTGAAAATAGGCCGGTAGCTCTGAACGGTCTCGTCATCCCAAAGACTTTCAGCGGTCATCGCGCGTGAGCCTCCCGCACCGTGGTGCCCTCGCGGGCCTTTCGCACGCCTTGCGGGCCCATCGCCGCAACGACCTCGGATTTGGGGCCATAATTCGCCACAGCGCCATCCTTCAGAACCAGGAGGCGGTCAGCTTTGTTTAGAATGGACATTCTTTGCGCGATGACCAGCACCGCCGCTCCAGCACTACGAGCGGCCTCGATTGCAGCAACGAGTGCGGCCTCTCCCTCTCCGTCCAGGCTAGAATTCGGCTCGTCCAGAACAAGAAGCTTCGGCCTACCGAAAATCGCGCGCGCCAGGGCGATGCGCTGCCTCTGCCCGCCGGACAACCGCGCACCGGCATCTGAAAGCAATGTCTCATAGCCCTTCGGCAGACGACCGATCAATTCGTGTACACCGGCCTGCCGCGCAGCAGCGACGACATCCTCCATCTTCGCATCCCGGAAACGCGCGATATTTTCGCGAACCGTGCCTTCCAGCAGAAGAGGCTCCTGCGGCAAATATCCCACCGCCTCGCCGAAGCTCGCCCGCTCGTGCCGATAAGTGCTTTGCCCATCGAGGAAGATGCCTCCGGCGGTCGGCGACCAAAGCCCCACAACCAGGCGCGCAAGAGTGGACTTTCCTGCGCCAGATGGGCCGATAACCCCAACCATTTCGCCAGGCTCGATCCGAAAGGAAACATTGCGCAGCAAGGGGATATCCTGCCCGTTTGGAACGTAGCTCACCCTGTCGACGACGAGATCGGCATTGCTGATCTCGACCGGATGAGCGGAGCGCATATTCCCACCCTGTTCCAAGAGCTCCCGAAGCCTGCGCAACGTAGAAAACGCAGTGACCCATTGACGCCAACCGTCGATAAGATGCTCGAAAGGCGACAACATCCGCGACGTAATTACCGTTGCCGCCATGATCGTACCCGGGCTTGCTTCCTGTCCGATCACGACGACCGCACCAGCGCAAATGACCGCTATCTGGAGCCCCAGACGCAGTCCACGTGCAACCGCGGCGAGGGCTTTCGCGGCGGTCCGGCCGTTTTCGATCCTATCCAGTGATTTTGCCTGGCTCGAACGCCAACGACGGGCAACCGCGGGCAACATACCCATCGCCGCAATCACCTCTGCGTTGCGGATTGCCGCACCAGCCTCGGCCTGTGCTGCTCCACTTGCCCGCGTCGCCTCGGCGACCGGGCGGCGCGCCAAGATTTCCGTCGCAAATGCTGCAACGCTGAGAATGAGCGCGCCGGCGAGCCCCACCAAGCCATAATACGGATGCAGCATCAGCAGAACCGCGACCAGGATTGGCGTAAACGCGAGATCCAGCGGTAGTGTAATCGCGCCACCTGCGACAAAGCTTCGCAGGCTAGAGAGATCGCGCAGTGCAGTATTTGCCGAGGAAGGTCCATGATTCAAAGCATTTTCCACGGCCGCCTCGAAGACGGGGCGGCCCAGCTGCGTCGACAAGCGTGCCGCGAGAACCATGAAAAGCTTCGAACGCATGAAATCCAGCATCGCCTGGAACGTCAGAAGCATGACCACGATAACGGTCAGCGCGATCAGCGTATCGAAATTTCCGCTGCTTATGACGCGATCATAGATTTGCGCATGATAGATCGGCATCGCCAAATAGAGCACATTGACGAACACGCCGATAACCGCCGCTGCACCCGCTCCTTTGGCAAGGTCCCGCATCGCCTTGGAATAGGCGGTGGGCGCTGAGTTCGCCTTCTTAGCCATGCTTCACCAATTCTTCGGCAGCACCGCGCCCCGATTTCTGCGCGACCAGGCGCGTGAATAGGTCAGCATGCTGGCGCGCAGCCAGATCGCAGCTCGTCGGCGCGCGAATACCGGCATGAAGCCTGTCCCAAACCGCAGGCTCCATCGCACGGATCATCGCCTCCGCCAGGCTCTCGGGATTGGATACGCGAAAATGCAGGCCATCGATCCCGTCACGGACCTTCTCCGCCATACCGCCGATATCGGAGGCAATGATGGGCCGCCCGTGATGGAAGGCTTCCTGAATGACGACCGGAGCATTCTCCCACCATGTCGAGGGCACAATCGTCCAGTCCACTTCGCGCATCAAATGCGGCAGATCCGGGCTTTTATAGGACCCCATGAACCGCAGACGGCGCCCTGATTGCCGAAACAATTCTTTCACCTGAGCTTGGAACTCCTCAGGTTGATGCTCGAGATTGCCACCAAAGATGTACAAAATCCCGTCGCCCCAGATTTTTTCAGGAATCCGGGTGACTGCTTCTACGAGGACTTTAATACCCTTGAAGGGATTGAGCTGGCCAAAGTAAGCGAAACGATTTCGTCTTCCTCCGGCCGGCAGAGCGCGCAGTGGCGCGACCGCCCCCCCATCGAGGCCATTTTCAATCATGACCAGCTTTTCACGAGGGAGCCCCCAGTCTCCAAACCGTTTGAGGAGGAATCTAGACGGAGAAACAAAAGCATCCACTTCAGCGAAGAAGGACTTGATGAACAGTTCCCGGCGCAGCATGTTCGCCGGCCCAATTTCCGGAAAACACATACCGCAATCTGACGGAGATGCTTTTGAGCAGAGCGCTCCATTCTTCGCCTTGATCATCTGGCCGTGGTGCGCACAAATCGGCAGATATTCGTGCAACGTGTAGACGATCGGCACGTCACCCAACGCGCGGCGCGCAGCACGGATTGCCTGAATTCCGAAGCCCATGACATGATGAAAGTTCACAACATCTGGGCGCAGATCGGCGAGGAAACGCTCAAAATGCGTCATGATCGCTTCCAAATCGTTCATGCCTAGATGGAACCAGTCATAATCGTTGGTCCAGAACAGGGTTTCGTCTGGTGCCTGCCCCAACGACATCAAGGGGGTCGCCGAATGGCGGGCGACGGGCGGACCGATGCCCGCCATGTAATGGGCGTCCCAGCCGCGCTGGCTCTTCAATCCCTGGAACAGGTTGTAGGAGGCAACCTGTGCCCCACCAATAGAAAAAGCAGGGTGGGCATGGCTGAGTACGAGGGCTTTCATCGGTCAGGATCCTCCGCGACTGCGATCAAGGCCGCATCGACTTTTTCCATAAGACGGGCGTGCATATCGCGATCACGCGCCTCTTCTTGCAGCATCCAGAAGTCCGCACGACCGGAGCACCAGGTCCCGAACCCGGCACGATGCAAGCGATGGGCCAGATCACGATGCGTGAAACGGTCACTGTAGAGACGCCCCTGGAAACCGCCTGAGCTCTCAAGCGCGTCACGGTCGATGAGCGCGATTTCTGCGGCACCTGCGGGCATCGGCGCGCAACCGCCACGCACCAGCCAATCTGCGGGGTAGCCCAGCAGCGGCGAGGGATTGGTCTTCGTCGCGCCGACGCCGCCGTAGTAAACGGAGCCATCCTCATAGATCAGCGTCGGTGAGATCAGGCCTGGTGCGTCCAGAGCCTCCGCTTCCTCGATCAACCTTGCCATCCAGCCGGGCGAGACCGGAAGCGCAGAAGGCGACCAGATCAGCACCCGCCGATCGTCCGTCGTGGCGAGGCCGGCCTCGACTTGCTGAGCAAAAACAAAATGATCCGGTGTAAGCAGCAATCGGCCCCGAAGGCCATAGAACCGGAACATCTCCGCGAGGCGCTCTGCAAGCCCGGCAGCAACGCCGCGGGTCGTCACCAGAACAAGATCGATCTGCTCTGCCTCGGGCGAGCCGGCGAGCAAGGCCAAAACGGGCTGGAGCTGGGCGATGGTACGGAACGGCATGATCGCGGGGACATCGCCGGTCGCGAGAGACAGCGCGATTGGCCTCGTTACGGCGCTGCGCAAAGGCCGGCTTCGGGTGGGAAGCCCTGCCAGGAATGGCGCCAGGGTTCCTTCGATGATCTGCTCTATCGCCGGATCGGTTGGCGAGACCGACGACAAGATTTGCGGCAGCCGATCCCGAGAATCCAGCCTTGTGACTTTCACCGGGCGGAACAGGCAGCTGTTGTCGTCGAGTACCAGCTCCAGATAGACTTCATGATCGAGCACCTGATCAACCTTGCCCGGCGCATAGGCAAGAAAGCCGTGCAAAGTATCACCCAGGTCGAGCAGGCGCGTGAAACGCGGGTCTTGGGCGTAGCCGGCGTTGAGATCAGGGCGCGGTGTCGGGTTCCAATGCTCCTGCAACGGCGCGTAAAGATTGCCGGTGCTTTTGACGATGACCCGTTCGACCCTTTGCAACGGATCCAGCAACCAGCCCACTGCGAGAATCCCGCCGTCCGGCGCCTGGAATATCGCATCAAGGGCGGCCGCGATTGGCAAGGCGGTCCCCGAGAGCGTATCCTCCCCCTGATACCGCGGCCGGCAGATCCGCCGGAATGCGCCGAGGATATCGCCCTCGCATTCGATGCGCGGCAGCATGGCCGCTACATGATTGGTTGCCTCCACGCCGTCGAGATGCAGGACTGCGCCACGCACCACGTCCAGCCGCCGCAGGCGCCCGTCATGCTCGAAGAAGACGCAATCGAGCTCCTGATCCTCCCAATCGGCGCCATAGAAGCAGAAGCCCCTGCCGGGCGGCAGGATATCCTCACGCAGGAAGGTGCCAACGGCGACCTCGCTCAGCGTCAGGTCTCCATCCAGGCGCGCGAGCCGCAGGTGCCCCTTGGGCATGCTCATCGACCACCCCTGTGCGAAGAGCCCGCCGGATTCGGGGGCTGCAAGCACCTCGATGAAGCCGTCGGCCTCCGCGGCGCGAGTCAGGAACCCGGCGGCAAATTCACGTTCCGCCCGGCGCTCTTCGGAGCGATCGTCGGACACCAGCGCGCGCAGCAAAAATTCGAAAACATCGCGGCTGTCGACACCATGGGTCCTGACGAATTCGGCGAGCGGCGCGGGCGAGACATCAATCCGGGCTGCGGGGAGCACAGTTCCATAGGTGCGTCCGGTGAAGTCCCTTATCTCGCCGGCATCGGACAGCGGCGCATCGAACAGCGCGAGGCCCGCACGGCCATGCGCACCAGGCCAGCAGCTCGCCACGCATTGAGAGAGCCGCCCACCCTGGCGCAATTCCCCGCGCGCAGGGAGCGGCCCCGGCAACCCGCTGAGCGCTACCAGGGCGCGGCCGCCGGGCAGGATCACCGTCAGATCGGCGCGCATCGGTTCCTGCGCCGAGATATCGATTCCGTAGGGAACTCCGTCCGCCGGTGTCATGCTGCAGTTCTCCGAGTCAGGCTCCGATAGATTTCCAGATGTTCCTTTACGAACCCCTTATGCGCCTCGGGCGTCTGGGCTTTTCTCTGCCCCTGCGCGAGACGGCGGTGCAGCGCGGCATCTCCCGCAACGCGGCCCATCACCTCGGCAAGGGTCGCCGCATCTCCGGGGGGCACATGGAGGCCGGTGACGCCGTCGGCGACGATTTCGGCCATGCCGCCTATGCCTGAGCAAATCACCGGGCGCCCGGCGGCACGCGCTTCCAACAGCACCAGCGGCGCGTTTTCCCACCACAGGGACGGCATCACGACCCAGTCGCACCGCTGCAGGAGCCCGGGAAGCTCTTCACGCCGGTACCCGCCATGATGTTGCACGAGCGGCCCCGCCGCCGTGAGGGCCGCCGCAAAAGCCCCCGCAAACTCCGGCTCCGGGTGAAGTAACCCACCGTGCAGATCAATGCGCAATTCCGCCCCGGCCAGCCGCTGCGCCGCAGACAGCAGCGTCAGAACCCCTTTGTGCGGCGCAATATTCCCGAAATAGGCGAAACGATCAGGGCGGCTTCGTGCGCTCTCCGCAACAGGCGCCAATGGCGCGACGGCGTTGGCCAGCAAACGAATGCGTACGGGTTCGATCCCCCAGGCGATGAACTTGTCGCGCAGGAACTGGCTCGGCGCGATGAACAGATCGACGAGCCGCAACAGCGCAAGAAGATGCGCACGGCGCAGAGCATGGCTGGCGCCGGTCTGCGCGGGCACGCAACTCCGGCATCGTTCCGGGTCCGGCCCGGCGCAGCGCTGCCCATCGGAGGTGGTGAGCAGCCCGTCATTGGCGCAGAGCATCTGAAAATCGTGCAGCGTCATCACGATCCGCGCCTGCGGCGCGAGACGGCGCAGAACCGGGAGCACCTCGGCGCCAATCCTGTCCAGCCCATGCAGATGCAGGATCTGCGGGCGCTGCGCCGCAATCACCCGCGCGAGGGCCTCGATCCAGTCGGTCCCGTCGCAGCGCGCCATTGAGAAGCGGTCATACCGGCCCGTGCGCAGCAGATAGTCCGCACCATGGACGCCAAGGCCCCCCGGCGAATCTTCGGGCCGGGTCAGCGAGGTGCTCGCTGCGAGGAAGCTGCAGTCAACGGCATCGGTCGCATCGAGCGCGCGCGCGAGGCCATGTGCGAGCACCTCGGTCCCACCCGGGGTGAAATCCGGATGGTCATGGGCGATCTGCAGGATCCGGATACCGCTCATGCTTGCTCCTCCTCGATCCGCGCCAGCGCGCCGTGAAGGATCGCGCGCTGCAATGGTGTTTCTGAAATGCCGGATGCGTAACGGATGAACGGATGCCGGGTGGCAATCTGCAACCCGTCCCGCGATACGAGGCGCGCAATCAACACCGCCGGATCCGGGTGGCCGGAGGGCAGCCGGAGCAGCCGCGCGATGCCCGCCTCGGTCAAGCCGAAGCAGGCACAAACCGGGCGCCGGACCGCGCGCAGCCATTCCGGCAGGCGGGCGGCGGGCAGGCCGCGCCAGGCATCGCCCGGCCCCGAAGCCGTGGCAGCGACGGAACCGTCGGCGGCGAGCAAGGCCGCGCCCACGACATCGTCCTTGGCATGCGTCAGGCGACGCTGCCAGGCCGGAAGCCAGCCCGGCTGCGCGGGCAGGACCGCCTCATGCAGGATCAGCGCCGGGCCCGAACCCTCCGCAAGGGCGGCCTGAACGCGCTCCGCGGGCGTGGAGTCCTCTGGCACAGCTATGAGGACATGGGCGATCCCGTACACAGCCACGACCTCCTCCACCGCACGCCGGGCTGCGGCAGCCTGAGGCCCTTCGACCAGCGTACAGACGACCTCGACCCGCTGTGCGCCCCGCTCGGCGAAGATCATCGCCGCCCGGGCGCGGATGATATCGACGGAATCGCCGATCTCCGTAACGATCCGCAGCACAGGCGCCGCCGGAGCCGCACCGAACCGGCGCCGGGCACTGCGCATCGGGCGCCGGATCGCGCCGAGACTGGCCATCGCCAGGGCGCGCTCCAGCCCGGGCCGATCCGCACTGTCGCGCCAGGCCGCTTCGAAATCCGCAGGCAGATTGCCATCGAAGGGATCGAGCATCCCCCGCGCCACCTCCCGCAAACGCCCGGAGTGATGCATGAGCAGAATGCGGTACAGCTCCGCCCCGCCGCCACGTCCGTCGAGCTCGGCCAAGCCGGCAATGACGCCGCGCCCGTCCACCCCGCAAAGCGCGGGCAACTCGGTCCGCTGCGTGCCCCGCTCCACGATCACGGCGCGCACCAGGCCCTCCGGATCGGCCAGTTCGAAGAGATGCAGGACGCCGTCGCGCGTGGCCGAGAGGTGCCGCACCAGAAGGCTGGCCTCCACGGCACCCGGGCGCAACTCGCGCAGGGCATTGGCCGCGCCGGGATCCTTGGGCGCCGCCGCGACGATGCGCTCGAGCAACCAGTCGCGCGCCTGCGGCGTGCGCCCGTCGATCCAGACCGGCGCGGGCAGGCGCCGCATCTGCGCAGGCTGCGGGGCGAGGCGCAGTGGAAGATCGCCAAACAGAACCACCTCGCAGTCCTGAACCCCGGGCGGCAGATGGATATGCAGCAGATTGCCGCCCGCTTCCTGCGCGATTGCCACCTTGCGCAGCAATGCCGGGCCCTCCTGCGCCAGGACCACCACATCCGCCTGCCCGGCCAGATTGCCGCAGCCCGGCGCCGGATAGCTCAGCACCGTCTGGCCGCCGAACCCCGTCGCGGCCACCGGTTCGATCGGCGTCAGATCACAGATCTCCATCAGTTCGCGGAAAGAATCGATCAGCCCGCTTCCGGCGACGGAAAGGAAAAGCGACGCCCCCGTGGTCAGCAGCATCCGCAGCAGCTTCAAACGGCCGCTTTCGGTCAGCCCCTCGATCAGACCGGCCAGATCCGACACCGGCGGCTGCAGCCAGCCCGGATCTACGGTCGCTGCGGCCTGATCGTTCACGAAAAGTTCGAGCGGCTTCGACAACACCTGATCGATGCCGCGCGCCATGAGGAGCACATGCCGGGTGCCACCGGAGCGCAGTTCGAACGCGCCCGCGATATAGGGTTTCGGGATCAGCGCGCCATCCTGACGCGCGATCAGCCGCTCGCGCGGGCCACTGGCGGCCTGCCGGTTGAAATAGGCGGCGCTGACACCAGGCGCGAGCGCAACCAGGGTTGCATCTTCGAGCGCCTTGCCGCGCAGGGCCGTAGGTTGATCCGGAATTCCAAGGGGGTGATTGACGGGAATGTTCATGCCCGGGGCGCCTCGCTGCTGGGGACTAAGGGAGACGAAGAGAACCGGGCGCATCCGAAGATGCGCCCGGACAGATCATCAGCCGACGGTGAAGAACTTCGACGGGTCGGCGACCACGTCGTCGTAGGACACGCCGTGCAGCAGCACGCTGTCGCCCTGACCGAAGTCGATCAGGGTGCCCGCGTCGCCGAGATCGACGGCGTAGTCGGCCACGTCATCGGCCGAAGCCAGCGACACACCGTCAAGCGAGGAGGAGATCTGCAGCAGGTCGCCGTCGGAGAAGTCCATCACCACATCGCCACCGCCGGAGAAGACGAAGAGATCATCGCCCGCGCCGCCGTAGAGGATGTCGTCGCCCGCGCCGCCGTCGAGCGTGTCGGCCCCGGCGCCGCCCTTCAGCAGATCGTCACCTTCGCCGCCGACGAGGAAATCGTCGCCCGCGCCACCATCGAGCTGGTCATCGCCCGCGCCGCCATCCAGCACGTCATCGCCCGCGCCGCCATCCAGCACGTCATCGCCCGCGCCGCCGTCGAGCGTGTCATCGCCCGCGCCGCCAACCAGAAGATCGTTACCATCTCCGCCGAACAGCACGTCGTGCCCCGCCCCGCCCGAAAGCGTGTCGTTGCCCGCATCGCCATAAAGCACGTCGTCCCCCGCACCGCCGAGGAGCTGATCGTTGCCCTCGCCGCCGTGCAGCGTATCGTCGCCCGAACCGCCGTTGAGCAGGTCGTCGCCGAGGCCGCCCTTGAGGATATCATCCCCCGAACCGCCGGAAAGCGTATCGTTCCCCGCGCCACCGTCGATGAAGTCGTTCATCGACGTGCCGAACAAGAAATCACTGAATGCACTGCCTGGAATTGTCGCCATGTTACCCTCTTTTTGCACGTGTCCACCCACGTAAGGGCCACTTACCCATCCCCGCGCTTAACCTCGGGTTAATTGGCGGCCGGGATTTATTTCGCATTTGCAGCATCTCGATTCCGTGATCGGCGCCTCCGCCGCACGGCCTTCACTCTTCGGTAAGGGATTGCCCCCATCAGATAGTCGTCACGGGTGGTTCGTACGGCAGGGGTGCCGGACCGTGTTTTGGGGGATATACCGTGAGCAGCGGCTACAGCGGCGTCAATCTCAACTTGATATTCGGGTCCACATCGGTGGACTGGAGCTTTCTTTCCAACCTTTTCAATGGGGTAATCAGCAACCCGGACGGCAGCCTCGGGTTCACGATCCAGACTTCGGGCCTGTTCGGCGGCACCGTTGCGGGAACGGCCGGCAACAACCTGATCTTCGGCGGCTTCGGCGCCGACCTGATCGGGGGCGGCGCGGGGGACGATACGCTGATCGGCGGGCTCGGCCGTGATTCCCTCACCGGCGGCACCGGCGCAGACCTTCTGATCGGCGGCTACGACCACGATCTCCTCACCGGCGGCCTGGGCGACGACACCCTCGACGGCGGCGACGGCAACGACATGCTGCACGGCGGCGCGGGATCGAACTTGCTCTTCGGCGGCGCGGGCGATGATGTCCTGGACGTCCGCTGGGCGAGCGATACCGACCGCGGCGGCCTGAGTTACAGCGACTGGGTGGCCGACAAGCGCCTGTCCACCGACGAAATGCACGGCGGCGATGGCCATGACACGCTCGAAGGCTCTTTCGGCAACGACCGCCTGTATGGCGATGCCGGAAACGATTCCCTGCGTGGGCAGGACGGCAATGATCTGCTCGACGGCGGCGACGGCCACGACATCCTGCGCGGCGACAATGGCGCCGATACGCTCCTGGGCGGCGCAGGCAACGACACGCTCGACGGTGGCCTCGGCGACGATTCCCTCGACGGCGGCGCGGGCGATGACGAGCTGAGCGGCGGCAACGGCAACGACACGATCCTGGGCGGCGACGGCAACGACCATATCCTCGGCGGTTTCAGCGACGACTGGATCACTGCGGGCGACGGCAACGATACCGTGGACGGCGGCGGCGGCGATGACGTGGCCTATCTCGGCGCAGGAAACGATCTGTTCCTGGGGCTGGATGATTTCGGCCGCGGCGACGACATGGTCTTCGGCGAGGCCGGCGACGATCGGCTGCACGGCGGCCGCGGCGGCGACTATCTCGACGGCGGGACCGGCGACGATACGCTCAACGGCGGCGCAGGCGACGATTATCTGACTGGCGGCGATGGCACCGATGCGTTCGAGTTCCGCTCCGCCTCCGGTGTCGACATGATCGCCGATTTCTCCGACGAGGATACGCTGCTGATCACCCGCAACATCAATGGGCTCGGTGCCGAAACCGGGGGTGAGGTCACCACCGAAACCCTGATCGACAATATTATCGACCTCGATGGAAATGCCTATCTCGATCTCGGCAATGGGCACGGGATCTATTTCCTCGATGTCAGCGGCGATGAGCTGAAGGCGATGCTGCCCGACCATGTCGATTTCCTGAGCTGAGCTTTCCGGGGGCGCACAGGATCTGGGCGCCCCCGCACAGACTGCGGCATCGACTTCGCCCGGATCGGACCTATCCTCTGCCAGACCAGAGGGAGAGACCGACATGAGCTGGAACCCGATGCTGAACCCCGGAAATCCGGAGGCCGTCGACACCGACGCAATCGAGACCCTGATCATCCCGCGCGCCCGCGATCTGGGCGGCTTCGAGGTGAAGCGCGCCCTGCCCGCGCCGCAGCGCCAGATGGTCGGGCCCTTCATCTTCTTCGACCATATCGGCCCCGCCGAGATCCTGACCGGCAAGGGCATCGACATCCGCCCGCATCCGCATATCGGCCTCGGCACGGTGACCTTCCTGTATCGCGGAGATTTCCATCACCGCGACAGTATTGGCAGCGACCTGGTGATCGAGCCGGGTGCGGTGAACTGGATGGTCGCCGGCAAGGGCGTGACGCATTCGGAGCGCACCTCCGCGGCGGGGCGCGCCGGGCCGCACAGCCTCTATGGCATCCAGACATGGATTGCGCTGCCCGAAAGCCATGAGGACATGGCCCCGATCTTCGAGCATCATGGCAAGGAAAGCCTGCCGCAGTTCGAGGATGGCGGCGTCACTGCCACGCTGATCCTCGGGCAGGCCTATGGCGGGCAGGCACCGGCGACGCTCTATTCCGACACGTTCTATCTCGACGTGGTGTTGCAGCCGGGGGCGCGGTTCCCCCTGCCCGACGATCAGGAAGACCGCGGGATCTATGTCACCGAAGGTTCGATCCGTGTCGCGGGGCAGGAATTCGAGGCCGGGCAGATGATGGTCTTCCGCCCCGGAGACCGGATCACCGTCGCGGCAGGGGCGCGCGGGGCGCGGGTGATGGCGCTTGGCGGTGCCACGCTGAACGGCCCGCGCTACCTCTGGTGGAACTTCGTCGCCTCTTCGCGCGAGAAGATCGAAAGCGCCAAGGAGGAATGGCGGCGCGGGGACTGGGGCAAGGGGCAGTTCGACCTGCCCCCCACCGACCATTCCGAATTCATTCCATTGCCCTGAGCCCAGGGCGGATCCCGGCCAGGAAATCCGTGACCAGATCCGCGCCCGCTTCGGGGGCGGAGCCGCACATCAGCGCGACCTGAAGCCCCACCGCCAGCGAGACCGGATTGCCGCCCCTCAGGTTCATCACCAGCGTCGGGCAGAGGAACAGCGCGAGGCGCAGAACCTCCTCCCAATCCGGCGGCAGCAGATTCTGCGCTGCCAGATGGGCAATCCAGGGGCGCCAGAAATGCGCGGACTTGGCCGCAAGCAGCGCGCGCCGCACCGGCCCCGGCGCCCAATCCGTGTCTATATGGAGCCGCCCCGCCTCCAGCCGCGCCGAGGCCTGGTAGCGCCCGGAAGCCTCCGCTGCATCATAGAGCCAGAGCGGATGGGCAAAGATGTTGTGGAAGGTGGGCTTCACCTCGGCCAGCAGCGCGGGCACATCGGCGCCGGCAAAGGCCGGGTCGAAATAAGACAGCGCCCCGTCTTCGTACCAGACATTGGCATTATGGGCATCGCCATGGGCCACGATCCCCCCCGCATCTGCGAGGCGCGCCGGATCCAGCCGCACATGGGCGCGGTCGAACAATTCACCCAGCGAATGGCGATAGGGGATGCCATTCAGGACCGTGCGCGCCGCAGCGATTTCCGCCCAATCCGCGCTCAGGCCGGGCAATTCGAACCGCTGCCCGACGTAGAACGCCGCCAGCCGTCCACCCGGATACCGCCCCTGCGGCGGGTCGATCAGACGCTCGTGGAACAGCCGATGGATCGGTTCCGCCCTAGATTGCGCGGGCGTGATCGGATGCAGCGTTTGCGTCGCGACCGTCAGGATCCGGTCGTTCAGCGCGGCCTCCGCCGCGGCTGCGCGCGCGATTGCCTCCCGCTCCGGCGCCAGATCGAGCGCGCGCAGCACGTCCGAGAACCGCGGGCTGGTACGGCGGCGATAGATCAGCACCTGCTCCCCCGGCAGGGTCGACATATGCACCGGCTGATCCACCGGAAGCCCCGCCCGCGCGAGGATATCGGCGCGGTAATATTCGCCGCGCATCGCCTCCTCCCCCTCTTCCTGATGGAACTTGAAGAAGAAGTCCTCTGCGCCGGACCGGAAGAACCCGTTGAGAGAATTGAGAGAATACTGATCGTGGTTGATCCTGAGCCCACTCACCGGGATCCCGAACAGCCCTGCAATCCACTCCGAAAGCCGCGCTTCGGCGGCAGCGCCGTTTGTGCGCGCCAGCGCGCGGATCTCCGCGGTTTGCGACATCACGCCACCTCGATAATGGTTTTCAGCCCGGTCACGGCCCCGGCCAGATGCCGCCCATAAGCCTCCGGCACCGCATCGAGCGGGATCCTTTCGGCAATGAGCGCATCAAGCGCAGGCGCGAGCCCGGCCAAGAGCGCGCCCGCCTCGGCCAGCTCCTGCCCGAAGGCATGGCAGCCGATCAGGGCCATTTCCTTCTCCACCAGCGTCACCGGATCCAGATCGAGCTGGCCATGGCCGATCCCCACCAGCGCGAGCCCGCCGCCCGGCGCGAGCCCCGCCACCAGCCCGGCGATAACCGCAGGCGCTCCGGTCGCATCCAGCGCATGACGCGCGGAGATCCGGCCCAGATCGCCGATCCGGGCACCGGTGACCTGCGCGACCAGCGCCGCCCGCGCGGCATTGCGGTCGATCACCGTGACCAGATGGCCGCGCCGCGCGGCAAGGAGTGCTGCCAGCCCGCCGATGGGCCCGCAGCCCGTCACCACCAGAGGCGCCCCCTCCGGCAGCGCCAACCGGTTCAGCGCATGCAGCGCCACCGCCAGCGGCTCGGCCATCGCCAGATGCCGGTCGGCCACGCCCTCGGGCGCGGGCAGCACATTGCGCGCAGGCAGGCTCACCGCCTCGGCAAAGCCGCCGTCGATCACCTCGCCCAGAAACCCCAGCCGTTCGCAGACCTGGCTCAGCCCCGCGCGGCAGGCGGCGCAGACCCCGCACACATGCCGGCTGTCGACCAGAACCCGGTCCCCCGGCGCCACATGGCGCACATCGGCGCCCACGGCCGTAACCACGCCGGTGAACTCATGCCCCGCGACCGAAGGCGCCCGGCTGATCCAGGCGCCTGTGCGGAAATTGTGCAGATCCGAGCCGCAGATCCCCGCCGCCGTGCCCCGGAGCGTGACCTCCGCGGGGCCGGGCGGCGCCGGGGCCGCGATCTCCTCGACGCGCAGATCCTGCACCCCATGCAGGCGCACGGCCTTCATTTCAGATAACGTGTGCGGATCTCGCTCACCGCATTGGCATGGTTGTCGAAGCCTTCGTACCTAGCCAGCGTATGCGCGGCCTCAGCGAGCGGGGCATAGCCCTTCGGCGTGACATAGCCGATGGAGCTGCGCCGCACGAAATCCGTGACCGAGAGCGGGCCATAGGTGCTCGCGCCGGCCGAGGTCGGCAGCACGGCATTGGGACCGAGCGCGAAATTCGCGATCGAAACCGGCGTATGCGTGCCCATCAGGATCTCCGCGGCCTCGGTGATGTCGCCCAGATATTCGAACGGCTTCTCCGACAGGATCTCCAGATGCTCGGGGGCATATTCGTTCACGAAGGCACAGGCATCGGCCATGTCGCGCGCGAGGATGATCCCGCCCGACCGCCCGCCCAGAACCTTCTGCGAGAATTCCACCCGCTGCGCGCCCATCCGGCTCCAGTGCTCGGGCAGCGCAGCCAGCGCCTCTTCGGCCACGCGCCGCGAGGAGGTCACCAGCCAGGCGGAGCTGTCGGGGCCATGTTCGGCCTCGATCAGCAGATCGAGCGCCGCGAGCCCGCCATGCACCGTATCATCGGCCAGGATCACGCATTCCGAAGGGCCCGCGGGCAGGCCCGGGTCGATCACCGAAGAGAGGAGCCGCTTCGCCGCCACCACCCAGGGGCTGCCGGGGCCGACGATCTTGCGCGCGCGCTTCACGGTTTCGGTGCCATAGGCCGCGGCGGCCACCGCCTGCGCGCCCCCGGCCTTGTACACGGTAGACACCCCCGCGAGCCGCGCCGCGACCAGCGTCGCCGCATCGACCTTGCCGTCCGGCCCGGGCGGGGTGAAAATCGCGAGGTCGGGCACGCCCGCCACCACCGCCGGGACCGAGGTCATCATCGTCACCGAGGGGAACGCCCCCTTCCCGCGCGGCACATAGAGCGCAACAGAGGAAATCGGGGTGAAGCGGTCGCCTGCGAAGGCGCCGGGGCGCACCTCTTTCAGCCACATCGCCTCGGGGGATTGCTCCTCGTGGAAGCTGCGGATGTTCTCGATGCCGAAGCGGATCGCCGCGATCACCTCTGGGGCGACCTGGGTGAAGGCCGCGTCGAAATCGGCCTCGGTGGCCTTCAGGTCATCGGGGCGCAGGCCCGCGGCCTTGTCGAAATCGCGCCCGAAGCGCGCCAGCGCCGCATCGCCCTCGGTCTTGACCGCCTCGATGATCGGCCCGACACGCTCGAGGAAGAACGAAAGGTCGGCCTCCGAGCGGCGGGTGAGATCAGAGCGCTCGGCCGGGGTCAGATCGGCCAGGACCTTGAACGTGACCTGCATGATGTCCTCATTTCGATTTCAGGAAGATTTCCAGCCCGACCAGCCGGTCGAGCAGCCAGATCGCCAGCAAGGCGACCAGCACGAAGACCACCGACACCGCCGCGAGATCCGGGGTGATGATGGAGCGGATGGAATTGTAGATCTGCACCGGCAGGGTCACCGTGCGCGCATCGGTGAGCAGCAGGCTGACGAGGAATTCGTTCATCGCCAGCACGAACATCAGCAGCCCCCCGGTGATCACGCCCGGCATGACCGCGGGCAGCGTGACATGGACGAAGGTCTGCACCCGCCCGGCCCCGCAATTCTGCGCGGCCAGCTCCAGATCGCCATCGAGCGCCGCCGCGGAGGAGGAGACCGACCAGACGATGAACGGCAGGTTGATCACCGCGCAGGCGATGCCCACCGGCCAGACCTGCCCCAGAATGCCCCATTGCCCGAAGACGAGCATGAGCCCGATGCCGGAGCCGATCAGCGGCACGGTGAAGGGCAAGAGCAGATAGACCTGCAGCGCCCCTTCCCCGCGCAGCCGGTAGCGCGAGAGCGCGAGCCCCGCCAGCGTGCCCACGGGCAGCGCCACCGCCGTGCAGACCGCCGCGACGACCAGCGAGCGCCCGAAGGCCTGGCGCAGATCGCGCGCGGCGATGATCTTTTCGTACCATTTCAGCGACAGCCCCTCCGGCGGGAAGGCGATCATGTTGCCCGCGGTGAAAGAAGCCCCGATCACCACCAGCGTCGGCGCCGAAAGCGTCAGGATCGACAGCCAGACGAGGCTCCAGATGCTCAGCCGCTTCATTTCCGCGCCCCCATCGCCAGCGTGCCCGCGCCGAAGGCGGCAAAGACCACCGCCGCGAGCACCGAACCCGCCGCCACCAGAAGCAGCGCCAGCGCCGCGCCCAGCCCCTGATCCGCGGTGCGGAAGAACTGGTCATAAATCGCATTCGCGACGAAATCCTGCGAGCCGCCGCCCAGCATCGCGGGCATGGCAAAATCGGTGAGCGTCAGCGTCGCCACCACCAGCCCGGCCCCGATCAGCCCGGGCTTCGCCATCGGCAGCACCACATGCCACAGCGTCCGGCGCCAGTTCGCCCCGAGGGAGCCCGCGGCGGTCTCGATCTCGGCCGGGATCGCGGTCAGCGCCGGGGCCAGCATCAGCACCGCGAAGGGCAGCATGTATTGCACCAGCCCGAACACCACCGCCCAGAAGTTGAACAGGAGCCGTTGCGGCGGCACGCCCAGAAGGCCTAGGCCCTCGTTCACGATGCCCGCATTGCCGAGGATGATGAGCCAGCCATAGGCCCGCACCACCTGGCCGATGAAGAACGGCAGGAACAGCACCACCAGGAGCGCCTTGCGCACCCAGGCGCGCTCCGTGCGCACCATCGCATAGGCATAGGGGAAGGCGAGCAGCAGCGTGAGCACCACGGTCAGCGCCGTGGCCGAAACCGAGCGCCAGGCGATGCGGCCATAGACCGGCGTGGTGAGCGCCTTGGTGTAATTCTCCGCCGACCAGCTCTCGGAGGGCAGGAACGTCGCGGTATCGAGCACCCGGAGCGAGCCATCCGCGATCCACAAGAGCCCCAGCACCAGAAGCCCCACCAGCAGCAGCGCCGGCGTGAGCATAAGCCAGCCGGTCCAGCGCGCCATGCGCCGCGGCCAGAGAATATCGGCGAGCCGCTCGGCCCCGTCCATCAGCCGCCAGCGCAGCGGATAGTGAAAATCGCGTGTCGGCTTGTCCATGTCCATCCTGCCCGGGAGTCGCGGGCCCCGCCGGGGGGGGCGCGGGAGGGGCCGCAGCCCAGCATGATTTAGGTGAACTTGCCGAACCAGGCGCTCTCGTTTTCCACCTGCACCTGCGAGGAAATCCGGATCAGATGCTCGAAATCCTCGGGCCGCACCGGATAGGAGGGATCGTTCACCAGATCCGCGGGCGGGGTCAGCCCCGGCACCACGCCCGGAAGCCCGAGCCCGTCGAGCCAGACCTGCTGCGCACCGCTGGTGATGGCGAAATTCACATATTGCTTGGCCCAGTAGAGCTCGTTCTCCGGCAGGCCCTTCGGCACCCAGAGCCCGTCGGTGTCGAACTTGCAGCCCTCGACCGGCACCGTCCACTTGATATCCACGCCGTTGTTGCGCGCCTCGCGGGCGTTGGTGGAGATGGTGCAGGCGGCGTCGATCTCGCCGTTCTGGAACCATGTGGTGAAATCCGGATCCTCGCCGAGGAGCGGGTTTTGCTTCTTCACCTCGCGGATGAAGTCCCAGGCGGGCTCCATGTTGCCGGGGATATCGGAGAGCTTGCCGCCGCCTGCGACCTGCGCCGGGAAGTGGAAGCCGATGCCGTCATTGTAAAGCGCGATGCGGCCCTTGAACTTCGGATCGAGCAGGTCCTTCCAGGATTTCGGCGCCCCGTCCGGGAAGGCCGAAGGCCGGTAGGCCAGCACATAGACATAGCCGTAGGTATTCACGATCGGGTAGCCCTCGAGCCCCACAGGCTTCGCCAGATCGGTGGTGTTCTTCAGGTTCGGCAGATCCGACAGATCCTCGGTCACGCCGCGCAGCGCCGATTTGGTGGCGTTGGTGGTGGTGTCCCAGTTCACATGGATCGGCGGGGTGCGCTTTTGCGCCACCGCGGCCCAGAGCTTCGGCTGGATCTCGTTGTCCTCGCTCAGGTCGTGGCGCACGGCGATGCCGGTCGCGGCGGTAAACGGATCCGACACCCCCTTCTTCAGCGCCTCGACCCAGGAGCCGCCCCAGGCCCGGACGATGATTTCGGCGGGCTTCGCCGGCTCTTGCGCGAAGCCGCGCAGCGGCAGCGCCGAGGCGAGTGCCACCCCCGCGCCCGTGCGCAGAATCGTGCGGCGGCTGATCGAATTCGTCATGTCCTTCCCTCCGTGTTGGCCCCTAGCGGGATTTGAAAATATGCAGGTCGCGCGGCGCCCAGCCAAGGCTGACCGGCGCGCCGATGGCGCGGGGCGCATGCCCCTCCGGATCGTGGTGATAGACCTGAAACGCGCGCCCGGCCGCCGAGACGACATAGAGCAGCCGCTCGCCCTCGAAGATCACGTCGCTCACCGTGCCGGGCAGCGTCGGGCCGGAGGGCGGATCGAGCAGGATCTGCTCGGCGCGGATCGCGGCGCGCACCGGCGCCCCGGGCGCGATGGCGCCGATATGGCGCCCGGCGAAGGCGCGCCCCTCCGCTTCCATGCCCTCGGCCGTCGCCACCCCATCGAGGAAGGTCGAAACGCCGATGAAGCCCGCCACGAACGGGTTCGCCGGCTCGCGATACATCGTCACCGGCTGCGCATGCTGCTGGATCTCGCCGCCGTCCATGACGATGATATCGTCCGAAACCACCAGCGCCTCGCGCTGATCGTGGGTGACGTTGATCGTGGTGACCCCGAGCTCCTTCTGGATCCGGCGGAACTCAAGCTGCATCTCCTCGCGCAGCTTGCGGTCGAGCGCCGCGAGTGGCTCGTCGAGCAGAAGCAGCTCCGGCTCGAAGACCAGCGCCCGGGCAATGGCCACGCGCTGCTGCTGCCCGCCCGACAGCTCGTGGATCCGCCGCCCGCCGAAGCCGCCGAGCCGCACGAGATCGAGATAGCGCTCCACCCGCGCCGGGATGGTGCGCGGGTCGAAGCGGCGCATCTTCAGCGGGAAGGCGACGTTTTCCGCAGCCGTCATATGCGGGAACAGCGCGAGCTTCTGGAACACCATCCCCACCGCGCGCCGGTGCGGCTCCACCGCCTCCACCGGCTGGCCATGGATGGTGATCGCGCCCGATGTCGGGCGCAGGAACCCGGCGATCATCCGCAGGAGCGTGGTCTTGCCCGAGCCCGAGGGCCCGAGAATGGTCAGGAACCGCCCCGTCTCCAGATCGAACGAGGCATCGCGCACCGCCATTCCCCCGGTGCCGAAATCCATGCTGACCTTGTGCACCCGCACCGCAAGTTCGTTCATCACCATTCCTCAGATCGCGGCCAGATAGCCGCCGTCGATGCCGAGGCACTGCCCCGTCACATAGGCCGAGGCGGGCGAGGCCAGATAGACCACCGCGCCCACCAGATCCTCCAGCGCGCCGAAGCGCCCGAGCGGGATCTTCGCCGCCATGCCCGCGGCCCAGTCCGCGTTCTGGTAGAACACCTCGGTCATCGCGGTGCGGAAATAGCCGGGCGCGATCGCATTGACCCGTACCCCGCGCGGCGCCCATTCGGCCGACAGCGCGCGGGTCATGCCCAAAACGCCGCTTTTCGATGCGCCATAGGGCGTGGCCGTGGGCACCCCCACGAAGGAGGTGAGCGAGGCGAGGTTGACGATCGTGCCCTGCCCGCGCGTGAGCATCCCCTGCGCCACCGTCTGCGCGACGAAGAAGGCGCCCTTCAGGTTCGTATCGACGATCCGGTCCCAGAGCTCCTCGGAGACATCGGCGGAGGGGCAGACATCCTCGATGCCCGCGTTATTGACCAGAATGTCGATCTCCAGCCCACCGAGCGCCGCCCGGACCTGTGCGATATCGCGCTGATCGCAGGCGATGCACTGCACCTCGCGGCCGGTGGCGGCGATGCTTGCGGCGGTTGCGGCCAAAGCATCCAGGCTGCGCGCCGTGAGCACCACGTCGGCCCCGGCCCTGGCGAGCCCGAGCGCGAGCTCCGCCCCGATGCCGCGGCTTGCCCCCGTCACCAGCGCGCGCCGCCCCTTCAGGGAAAACATCGCTTCCAGAAAAGCCGTCATCCGCGCCCCTGCCCTCCTTCGCTGCCCGCCGCTTGACGCGCTGCGCCGAAACGATAATGTCCAAACATATTTTCGCGACTCTGGCCCGCAATCCTCCTGTTCGTGGTAACGGTGGTTTTGCCGCCGAGAAAGCCCATTTGCGCAGACTTTGGGCGGCGATGCCCAATCAGGAGGCACCCATGAACCAACCCACCCGAATCTGGCGCCGCGCGGAACGGGTTTTCACCCCCTGGAAGAACGGCGGCGGCCGTACGGCAGAGATTCTCGCCATGCCCGAGGGCGCCGGTCTGGACGGGTTCGACTGGCGCATCAGCACGGCGGAGGTGGCGCAATCGGGGCCGTTTTCGCTGTTCGCGGGCATAGACCGCTGGCTCACCGTGCTGGAGGGCGGCGCGATGACCCTGTCGCTCCCGGAGCGCGACGTGGAGATCGCGCCCGGTGCCGCGCCGGTCGCCTTTGCGGGCGATGTGCCCTGTTCCGCGCGGCTGCACGGCCCGGCGTTGCTCGACCTCAATGTCATGGTGCGCCGCCCGCTGCGCGCGCATCTCGGGGCGCCCTCGTCCGGGCCGGTCCTTGCGCGCTATGCGCTGGCCCTGCAGCCGGTGCCGGAATACGGGCTGCAGCGGTTTGACCTGATCGCCTGCACGCCGGCACAGGATCCGCGCCTCCTCTGGATCGAAATCCTGCCGCCCGCCTGACCGGCTGCCGCAGCGCAGCGCGGCGCTTGTTTTTGGCGCGGATCCATCTTTAATGGGCGCTGCAGGCGGCGCAGCATGCGGCGCCCAGAACTCGGCCGGACGGAAATTTTCGCCGGCGGCACGGGACAGGAGACAGAATGATAAGCGCATTGACGCCGGCCGCCGCGGCCGAGCTTATCCCGGATGGGGCCAGCCTGATGGTGGGCGGGTTCATGGGCGTGGGCACGCCCGAGCGCCTGATCGATGCGCTGGTCGCCCGCGGGCCGCGCGATCTGACCATCATCGCCAACGACAGCGCCCTGCCCGGGCGCGGCATCGGCAAGCTGGTGAGCGCGGGCATGGTGGGGCGGCTCGTCACCTCGCATATCGGGCTGAACCACGAGACCCAGGAAAAGATGCTGGCGGGCGAAATCGCCGTGGATCTGGTGCCGCAAGGCACGCTGATCGAGCGGATCCGGGCGGGCGGCGCGGGGCTGGGCGGGGTGCTGACGCCGACCGGGCTCGGGACCGAAGTCGCCGAGGGCAAGCGTGTCATTGAAATCGAGGGGCGCTCCTTCCTGCTGGAGCTGCCGCTGCGCGCCGATTTCGCGCTGATCGACGCAGCGCAGGCGGATTACGTCGGAAATCTCGCCTTCACCCTGACCGCGCAGAACTTCAACCCGATCATCGCGCTCGCGGCCGCCACGGTGCTGGCCGAGCCCGAGAGCGTGGTGCCGGTGGGCGTGATCCCGCCCGATATGGTCAAGACGCCGGGCGTGCTCGTCGATCACCTGGTCACGCATTGAGGAGGCCACGATGGATGCCAAGGAACTGATCGCCCGCCGTGTCGCGCGCGAAATCCGCCCCGGAATGCTGGTCAATCTGGGCATCGGGCTGCCCTCGATGGTGGCGGGGCATGTCGGCCCGGAAATGCGCGTGTTCTTTCAGGCCGAAAACGGGATCGTGGGCCTTGGGGGCCGCCCTGCCCCCGGGCTGGAAAACCCCTGGCTGACGGATGCGGGCGCGGGCCTGGTTACGGCCGTGCCGGGGGCTGCCTCCATCGACAGCGCGATGAGCTTCGCGCTGATCCGCGGCGGGCATGTGGACATGACCGTGCTCGGCGGGCTGCAGGTGGATGAGGCGGGGCATCTGGCAAACTGGAAGGTGCCCGGCAAGATGGTGCCCGGCATGGGCGGGGCGATGGACCTCGCGACGGGGGCGCGGCAGCTGGTGGTGGCGATGCAGCATGCCGCGAAGGGGGCGTCGAAAATCGTGCGGGAGTGCAGCCTGCCGCTGACGACGGCGCGGCGGGTCGATCTGGTGGTCACGGAGCTGGCCGCGATCCGCCCGACCGAAGCCGGGCTGGTGCTCGCGGAGCGTGCCCCCGGCGTCAGCGTGGAGCAGATCCTCGCCGCGACCGAGGCCGCGCTGATCCTGCCCGCGGAGATCCCCGAGATGGCCCTGAACTAACCGGGGCGGGGCCCCGGCTCCCTGGGCGGGTGCCTTGCCGCCCGGAGAGGGGCTGTCGTCTCCCTGATCAGCAGGAGCAGTCACCGCTACTGACACCTTTTCGATGGCCCGCTGGATCGATGCGTCAAGGCTCAGGATTCGCAGGAGCAGCCCCCGCTCCTGCCCCGGGCGCCCCGCGGTGGGGCCGCTGCCGAAGCGAAAGCGGCCCCCGAGGGAGCCGCCCAAAAGGCTGATGCGCGCTGGCTGGCGCTCAGTGGTCCGAATGCGCGTGATCGCGGTCGATGATGTATTTCTTGTCGCAATAGGGGCATTCGACGAAGCCCGTCTCTTGCGGAATCGCCAGCCACACCCGCGGATGGCCCAACGCCCCCTCGCCGCCATCGCAGGCGACCTTCCAGCTGGTGACGACTTGCTCTTCGGGCGGCTTGGGAGCGGTGGCGGTCATCGGAAACTCCGTGATAGGGCTGCGCGATCTGTCTCGCGCCAGTATTGCAACGAAATCAGGGCGGTTCGCAACACCCTCAGGCGTTTTCAATCATCCGTCCGATCACCCGCCCGCCCAGAATGTGCAGGTGGAAATGCGGCACCTCCTGCACGCCATGCTCGCCCGCATTGGTGATTGCGCGCGATCCCTTGCCGCCATCGGCCGCACTCAGGCCCAGCATTTCACAGACCTGCGCGCAGGCGCGGGCGAAATCCACGATCTCGGCATCGGAGGCTTCGGCGCAGAAATGGTCGTAGGTCACATAGGGCCCCTTCGGGATCACCAGCACATGCGCGGGCGCCTTCGGCGCGATGTCGTGGAAGGCCAGCGTATGCGCGGTTTCCAGAACGGTCTTGTTCGGAATCTCGCCGCGCAGGATCCGGGCGAAGATGTTGCTGGTGTCATAGGCGTAGGGCATGTGCGGCCTCCTCAGTCGCTGAACAGATGATCTTTGTGCACGATACCGAGCGCAAGCTCGGGGGCGATGTCAAGGAACCGCGCCAGGATCTGCGCGGCTTCCGCGGGCGCGGCCTGCGCCGGAATGCGGAAAAACTGCGCGAAGCCCGCATCCGAGAGCCGCGCGCTTTCCTGGCGCAGATCGGCGCGCAGCGCGGGCAGGACCTGATCGAGAACCGCCGCGGGCGTATCCGGCCCCACCAGCCCGAGGCGGCGGGCATGGGCGGCCAGATCGGCCTCCGAAAACGCGCAGCCAAGCTCCAGCACGCGCAGTTCGGCCGCGTCGGCTGCGAAATCGCGCAGCCGCTCGAGGGCCGCCGGATCGGAGCAGATCAGCAGCCGCGACGTCTGGTGATAATCGAACAGCATCCTGAGCAGCGCCTTGCGGTGGCGGTTGCGCTTCGCGACATGGCGCTCGATCCCGCCCAGATCCGGCAAGCCGCCATCCTCGTCGAACAGATAGCCCTCGGCCGGGATCTGCGTGGCCGCCCGGATCTGCGCCGCCAGCCGCTTGGCCAGATGCCATTTCTTGCACAAAAGCACATGCAGCACCCGGTCGCGGCCAATCTGTGCGCCCGCCTCCCAGGCGCGCGGCGCGAAGCGAAGCCCGATACGCCCGCGGCTGGTGAGGAAGCGAAACACCGCCCTGCCCTCGTCCGAGGCCCGGACGGCCACGCCCCGCGCGCGCCACAGCGCATCGAGCTCCGCACGCAAAGCCGCCGCATCGGCGCTGATCTTGCGCGCGAACAGATGGCCCTGCGCGATCAGGAGGTCGTGGTGATCGTTGCAGAACACCACGGGCATCCCGTAATCGGTGAACAGCACGAAGGTGGGCGGCCGGCTGCGGATCTCGGGCGCGGGCACCAGATGGCGCACCAGCGTCTGGAAGAAGGTCTCGTCCGGGATCCAGGTGGTGCGGAAGAAACGCACCACATCGGGGCGCGCAGCGACGAAGGCGAGGAGCGCGGTGGCGGTGGTGCGGCGCAGGCACCACCATTGCGAGCCGATCATCATTTGCAGGTCGGCCGGCGGGCGGCGTGCGAGGCCGAGGCGGCTCTGCAGCGCGAGGCTCATGTCGAACAGGCGCTTGTGCCGGCGTTCGTTGAAATAATGCCGGTAGATGAGCCGCTCCTCCCGGATCCCGGTCTGGATCCAGCCCGAGCCGTGGAAATCCACGCTCTCGATATGGTCCGCGGGATCTGCCTCCAGCAGCGCATGCAGGTATTCGGCCGTCTTGATCGGCATGCCATCGCCCGAGAGCAGGTAGAAGTGGCTCGCCTCCGGGAAGGCCGCGAGCGCCCGGCGCAGGGTGGCGAGCGTCGCCTCGACCAGGCTCCACTCGCCCCAGCCGCAGCGGATCCGCCGCTCCACGAAGGCCACGGCGGGATTGCCCGCCAGCGCCACCCGGATCCGCGCCCAGTCGGCCGCAGGCGCGCGCGCGTCGAAATGCAGCGCGACCATATCGCCCGCCGCCGTCAGCCGCTCGGCCTGGCGGATCACCCCCTCCGGATCGCGGTGGGTCAGCAGGAGGAAGGCGACCTGGGCCATGTGAACGATGCAAACACTTCTTCCCCGCCTTGATAGCGCCAAAGACATTTGAAACGACAGCGGAAGTTTGCCATTGGGGAGAGATCGTTGCGCGGAGGCAGCAGATGGGGTTTCCCGGCACCTGGATGACCGAGAGTGAGAGCATGGTCTATCGGGTCGTGCCGAAATGCGCCTGCTCGACCATCGGGCAGATCATGTTCTGGTCCGATCACGGCCAGTTCTATGAGGGCGACATCCACGATGCGGCCGAGGGGCTGCACAAATGGGGGCTGGAGCCGAGCCAGCCGCGGATCGAGGCCAATCTGCGGGCACACCGCGCGCTGACGTTTACCTGCGTGCGCAACCCCTATGCGCGGATCCTGTCGTCGTTCTTCGACAAGATCGCCGGGATCCAGCGCAACGGCCGGCGCTATCGGGGCAATCTGCTGCCCGATCTGATGCGCCGCTATGGCGTGGAGGTGGGCAGCCCCGAAAACGGGTTCGATTTCGACCAGATCCGCGCGTTCCGGCGCTTCGTGCTGTTTGCGCGCGATACGGTGCGGTTTCGCAAGCCGATGGACCCGGATATCCACTGGTCGGCGATGGCATCGCATGTGGCGACGCTGGTGGCCAACGGCGGGCGCTATGACCGGATCTTCTGCGTGGAGGATTTCGACGCGGGCATGCAGGGCGTTCTGGATGCGGCGCAGACGCCGGTGCGGGTCGATCTGCGCACGATCCCGCGGTTCAATGAATCGCAGGGCCATGGGCCCAGGCGCGCGCACAGGGTTTCGGAGTATTTCGACGATCTGACCCGGCACCTGGTCTGGGACATGTACAAGCGCGATTTCCAGCTGTTCCGCTACGACCCGGACGACCCCGACCGCGCGGCGCCGCTCGGGCCGGTGGATCTCGACGCCGTGCATGCGAAGCTCGCGCGATGACCCTCAGCGTCTTTCTGATCGTGCTGCTGGCGGCTTTTGCCCATGCGAGCTGGAACGCCATCGTCAAGAGCGGGGCGGACAAGCTGATGACCATGGCGCTGGTCGCGGGCACCGGCTCGGTGCTGGCGGCGCTGTGCCTGCCGTTCCTGCCCGCGCCCGCGCCCGCCAGCTGGCCCTATCTCGCTGTCTCGGCGGTGCTGCAGAACGTCTACTTCCTGCTGCTGACCCAGGCCTACCGGCATGCAGACATGAGCCGCACCTATCCGCTGATGCGGGGCACGGCGCCGCTGCTGGTGGCGGGGTTCGGGGCGCTGGTGCTGGGCGAGCATCTGCCCGCTGCCGCCTGGCTCGGCATCGCGGTGCTGAGCATGGGGATCCTCGCCACGGTGCGCATCGGCGGCGAGGATGGCCGGGGCGCGGCCTGGGCCCTGGCCAACGCCGGGGTGATCGCCACCTATACGCTGAGCGATGGCATTGGCGTACGGCTTTCCGGCGCCGCGGCGGGCTATACGCTCTGGGTTTTTCTTCTCGGCGGCCTGCCGATCAGCGGCTGGATGCTGCTGCGGCGGGGCGATACCTACCTGCGCTATCTCGCGCGGAACTGGCGCGCGGGGCTGATCGGCGGGATCGGCTCGATCGTGTCTTATGGGCTGGCGCTCTGGGCGATGACACAGGCGCCGGTCGCCGTGGTTGCGGCGCTGCGCGAGACGGCGATCCTGTTTGGCCTCGGGATTGCCGTCGTGATGCTGGGCGAACGCCCAACGGCCGCGCGCATCGCCGGGGCGGTGACCATCGCGCTCGGGGCGGTGATGCTACGGCTCGCCTGACTTATGCGCCCTGCGCCATCGCAGGGCATATCCAGAGAGCCGCCGCGCAGCCCATGGCCCCCAGATCCCTTCAGAGCAGCCGATGCTCCCGGAACAGCGCGCGAATGTCGCTCTCCGGCCGGGCGCCGAAATGGCCGATCACCTCAGCCGCCGCGAGGCAGCCCATCCGCCCGGAGACCTCGAGCGGCTGCCCCGTCGCATAGCCATAGAGGAACCCGGCCGCGAACTGGTCTCCGGCGCCGGTGGCATCCACCGGCACCACGCGCCGCACCGGGACCTCGACCCGCTCCGCGCCCCGCAGCAAGATCACCTCCGCCCCGGAGCGGGTGCAGACCACGAGCCCGCATTCCGCCGCCGCCTGGCGCAGCGCGCTCTCCAGATCGGTCTGGTAGAGCGATTCCCATTCGTGCTCGTTGCCGATCACATAGTCCATCTCCTCGCGCACGAGGCGGCGGAAACTGTCGCGGTGCCGGTCGACGCAGAACGGGTCGCTGAGCGCGATGCCCGCGCGCCCGCCGCCCCGGTGGCAGCCCTGCGCCGCCTTCAGGAACGCGGCCTTGCCGTGGTCCTTGTCGAACAGGTAGCCCTCGAGGAACAGGATTTCGGTGTTCTCCACCACCTCCAGCGCCACATCCTCGGTGGAGACCTCCGCCGAGATCCCGAGATAGGTGTTCATCGAGCGCTCGCCATCCGGCGTCACGAAAATCATGGAGCGCGAGGTCGGCAGATCTCCGGCGACGGGGCGGTTCGGAAAGCCGGTGCCCTCGCCATGGAGCGCCGCCTCATAGAACCGGCCGAGCGCATCGTCGCGCACGCGCCCGATGAAGGCCGCGCGCAGCCCGAGGTTGCCGAGCCCCGCAACGGTATTGCCGACCGAGCCCCCCGGCGCCTGCGTGCGCTCCTTCATGGCCGCATAAAGCGTCTCGGCGCGGTCGCGCTCGATCAGCTGCATGATGCCTTTCTCGATCCCCATATGGTCGAGGAAGCTGTCGTCGCACTGGGCGATGACGTCGACGATGGCATTACCGATACCGACGACCTGATGGGTCTTCACGCGGTTTTCTCCTCGAATTGGCAGAGGTCATGGATCAGGCAGTCGGCGCAGCGGGGCTTGCGCGCGGTGCAGATGTAACGGCCGTGCAGGATCAGCCAGTGATGGGCGTGGTCCTGGAATTCGACGGGCACATTGTCCTCGATCGCGCGCTCCACCGCATCGACATCGCGCCCCGGGCAGATGCCGACCCGGTTGCCGACGCGGAAGATATGCGTATCGACAGCCTGCGCGGGATAATGAAACCAGATGTTCAGCACGACATTGGCGGTCTTGCGCCCGACGCCGGGCAGGCTCATCAGCGCCGCGCGCGAGGACGGCACCGTGCCGCCGAAGCGCTCGACGAGGATCTGGCTGAGCCGGATCACGTTCTTCGCCTTCTGCCGGTACAGGCCGATGGTCTTGATATGCTCGGTCAGCCCGTCCTCGCCGAGCGCGAGCATCTTCGCGGGCGTATCCGCCACCGGCCAGAGCGCGCGCGTGGCGCGGTTCACACCCACATCGGTCGCCTGCGCCGAAAGCGCCACCGCGACGAGAAGGGTGAAGGCATTGGTATGGTCGAGCTCCCCCTGCGGATGGGGGTCCGCCGCCTGAAACCGGCGGAAGCATTCCTTCATCTGGGCATAGTCGAACTGGCGCGCCATGGCGCAGCTATGCCCGCAGCCCGGCGCCGCGGCAATGGGCTTGGCACATTTTGTCGCATTTTCCGCAGGGCTGTTAAGGTGCCGTTAGCATTCCTTACCCAATGATCGGCGGATACGGTCACCTCTCCCGGCCGCTTCGTCCTTGTCCGAATCAGGATCGCAGCAGATGACGCCCATCGGTTATCCGGTCTCCTACCTCCACCGCGACCGTGAACGCGGCCTCTGGAGGCTGGACCCGGCCTTCGACGCGGCGACCATGGCCTGGCATATCGTGCCCGGAGCCCAGGAAACGGAGCTGCGCAATTGCCATGGTGCGCTGGTGACCCGGGGGATTCTGACCGCGGATGTGCCGGTTCTGCTCGGCGGGCCCGGCGGGGCCGTCGTGCGGCTCGACCGGATCGAGATCGACGGGGTGCTGAGCCTCTATCTCGCGGCCGAGGCACTCGTGCCGGGGCAGGCCTATCCGGATGTGCAGCCCGCACCGGGCTCCCTGCGCCAGGCTTCGGCCGAAGAGCTTGCGGAACTGCCCGCATTCGGCCCCGGAACGATGATCGCGACCGATACCGGCCCGGTGCCGGTGGACTGGCTGCGAGCGGGAGACAAGATCCAGACCCGCGACCACGGATTTCAGCCGCTGCTCTGGGTTGGCCAGCATGTCATCGCGCGCCCGGCCCAGCCCGCGCAGCAGCCTGTCAGGATTGCGGCCGGGACCTTCGGCGCCGATATGCCGGCGCGCGATACGCTCTTCTCGCCCGCGGTCGGGGTGCTGCTGGCAGGTGACGAGCTGCGGATGTGGTTCGCCGAGCGTGAAATGCTTGCCCGGGTCGACCGGCTGAACCCGGAGCTTCCGCGCGCCGAGGGGCGCGAGACGCTCTATACGCTGCTGCTGGACCAGCCCGAAGTGATCGTCGCCGACGGAATGTGGGTGTCTTCCGTGGAGGCAAGCAACAGCTATGTCGAGCTGATGCCGGAGGGGCTGCGCCAGGCACTGCTGCCGCGCTTGGCCTCTGGCCACGACATGCCCGCGCGCCGCTGGATGGAAGAGTGGGAGATCGGCATGTTCCGGCGCGGCCGTGCCGCAAAACGGCGCCATTTCGCGGCATAAATCTGTTCGAAAGTTCTGTTGATCGGATCTGCCAGGGCCAGCATCGAACGTTTCGCGGATCTGGGTGCCTCCGCTTCGGCTTTCGGGTACGATCAGTGCCATCGATTTCCCCTTCCGAGCGACGGGGCCGCATCTCACGGGGGGCGATTTTCCGCGTTTGCGGAACAGACGGTTTGCCTTTTAGGATCAGAACCTTGCTCCGCCCCGGTCCGCAACTCTTGGCTCCGATACGAATTCGGGCGGTCCGGGTCGTGCAGGCAAATTACGGAGCCCTTGATTTTCACTCCCTGCATCTGGTGGATCGGGCCTTCGGTGAATCTGTCTGGCTCTGACGTCCAGATTTTGCAGACCTATTCGTAGGGCGTGAGCGCGCCGAGCGTCCTTAGCCGGCGCGCGAA
>NZ_JAYRZN010000032.1:0-40539 GCF_041916475.1 Paenirhodobacter sp. | reverse complement strand
AACCGCACATCATACCGGGCTAAGATGCACCATGGCCATGCAACTCACAGCCTTTCCCCTTCGTCCCGCCCGCGTCCATGAGGCCTGCGGCCCCTTGGCGCCCAGCTTCGCAGCCGCCGCCGGGGCGCAGACAGGCCATGTGCTTTGGCTGCGCGAGAGCTGGCGCAACGAGCAGATCAATCCCCTCGCGCTCAGCGCCTACCTCGACCCGGCGCAGATCCTGCTCATCACGACGCGCGATCAGAACGAAACGCTCGCCGTTGCCGAAGAAGGGCTGAGGGATGAAATCTCCGGGCTGGTCGTCCTGGAGCTGACGGCCCCCATCGGCCTGACCGTCGGGCGCAGGCTTCAGCTGGCGGCCCAGGCCGGAAAGACCACCGGGCTGTGCCTGATCTCCGAGGGCATGGGCAGCCCCGCCGCCGAGACGCGCTGGCGCTGCAGCGCGGTGCGCGATGCAGGGGCCACCCCGAGGGACTCGACTCTGCAATGCTGGGAGCTTATTAAGAACAAATCAGGAACAATTGGGTCTTGGCATGTTCGATGGAGCCACTCGGCGCGTCGTCTCAGTGTGGTTTCCCCGGCTGGCGACTGACCGGGCCCTGCGGGCGCATCCCGTCAGCGGGCCATTCGTGCTCACGATCAACCAGGACAACACCAACCGGATCTATTGCCTCAACGAAACGGCCGAGCGGCAAGGCCTGCATCGCGGAATGGCCTTTTCGGATGCCCGCGCCTTTTGCCCCGGCCTGCAGAGCCGCCCCGCCGATCTGCCTGAGGACAAGCGCTTCCTGGCCCGGCTCCGGCGATGGGCCACGCGCTATTGCCCCTGGGTCGGGCTCGAGGAAAACGGCCTCGTTCTGGATATCACCGGCTCGTCCCATCTGTTTGGCAGCGAGGCGGCACTGCTGGACAATCTGCACCAGCGCATGCTCCGGACCGGGCTGACGGCACGGATCGGCCTTGCCGATACCCGCGGCGCGGCCTGGGCCATGGCGCATCATGGCGGGGGCATCGCGCCGCCCGGGCCGCCTCTGGCCGTGCTTGGCCCCCTGCCCGTCGCGGCGCTACGGCTGGAGGCGGAGACCGTCACTGCGCTGCAAAGGCTCGGGCTGCACACGATCGGGCAGCTGGCGCAGGCGGCCCGCGCGCCTCTGGCACGGCGCTTCGGGCCCGGGCTGCTCCGGCGGCTGGATCAGGCACTGGGCGCCCAGCCCGAGCAGATCTCGCCGGAGGCCGATCCGCCGCATTACGGGGTGCGGATCAGCCTGCCCGAGCCGATTGGCCTCGAGACGGATGTGATGGCCGCGACCTCCCGCCTGCTGGATCGGCTGTGCCACAAGCTGGCCGAACAGGGCGCCGGGGCGCGCATTCTGGAGCTGACGCTGCGCCGCGTCGATCAGCAGGCCGAACGGGTCGAGCTGCGCCTTGCGCGCGCCCTGCGCGACCCTGCGCGGATCCTGCCGCTGTTCAGCCGGGGCATCGGGGCGGTGGATGCGGGCTTCGGCATTGATCAGCTGCGGCTGGAGGCCACACGGGTCGAGCCGCTGGCGGCCGAACAGATCGGCCATACCGATGCGGCCGGGGCAGACAGGCTCGACGATCTGATCACCCGGATCGGCGCCAGGATCGGTCTCGATAACATCCGCCGCTTTCTCCCGGTCGACAGCCACATCCCCGAGCGCAGCTTCACCCTGGCGCCCGCCGCCTATTCCCGCCCCCGGCCGTTCGTGCCGCCCGCGCATCCCCGCCCCCTGATCCTGTTCCCGCCCGAGCCGATCGCCGCCACCGGCGCGCAGCCGCCGCAACGCTTCCGCTGGCGGCGCATGCAGCTGGAGACATGGCGCGCGACCGGACCCGAACGCATCGCCCCGGAGTGGTGGCACGACGACCCGGACTGGCGCAGCGGCCTGCGCGATTACTGGCGCATAGAGACCACGCAGGGGCGGCGGTTCTGGCTGTTCTATACGCCGCAGGATCCGGGATGGTTCGTGCAGGGAGAATTCGCATGAGCGGCGCGGCAGGCTACGCCGAATTGTGCGTCACCACGAATTTCACTTTCCTGACAGGGGCTTCGCACCCAGAGGAATTCATCGCGCGGGCCGCCGAGCTGGGGCTGGAGGCCATCGCCATCACCGACTGGAATTCGCTGGCCGGGGTGGTGCGGGCCTATTCCGCCCTGCGCGAACTGCGCCGCGCAGCGACGGAGGCTCTGCGCATCCGCTCGCAGCACCGCACCGATACCTGCTCACGGCAGGAAATCGGCACGCCCAGGGATATCGCCCGCCCGGATGCGTTGCATCTGCCCCGGCTGATCGTCGGCTGCCGTCTGGTTCTCACGGACAGTCCGGTGGAGTGGCTGGCCCTGCCGGAGGATCTCGATGCCTATCGGCGCCTGACCCGGCTGCTGACCCTGGGCAAGCGGCGGGCGGAGAAGGGCGAATGCCGGATCGGGGTGCAGGATCTGCGGGAGGGGGGCGCGGGGCTCATCCTGATCGCCCTGCCAGCGGGCACCGAGGCCGGGGCCGATATTGCGGCAATGGCGCGCCATTTCCCCGGAGATGTGTTTCTGGGGGCCGCGCCGCGCTATGACGGGTCGGATCAGGCCTGGTTCGACAGCTGCGCCCGGATGGCGCAGGCCTGCGGCGCGCCGATGGTGGCGGTGGGTAATGTGCTGATGCACAGCGCCGCCCGCCGGCCGCTTGCCGATGTGCTCACCTGTCTGCGCGAAGGCTGCACCATCGATACCATCGGCACCCGCGCCCTGCCCAACGCCGAGCGGCGGCTGAAGGGGCCGGCCGACATGGCGCGGCTGTTTCGCAGCCACCCCGAAGCCCTGCGCCGCACGCTGGAGATTGCCGCCCGCTGCCGCTTCAGCCTGGGCGAGCTGCGCTACCAATACCCCGACGAGATTTCCGAAGGCGGCGAGGCGCCGATGGAGCGGCTCCGCCGTCTGGCGCGGGAAGGCCTCGCGCGGCGCTATCCGCAAGGGGCGCCCGAACGCGCGCTCGGGCTCATGGACAAGGAGCTGGCCGTGGTGGAGGAGCTTGATTTCCCCGCTTATTTCCTGACCGTCCATGACATCGTCCAATATGCCCGCAGCCAGGGGATCCTGTGTCAGGGGCGCGGATCGGCGGCGAATTCGATCCTGTGCTACCTGCTCGGGATCACCGATGTCTCGCCCGAGGTGATCGGCATGGTGTTCGAGCGGTTCATATCGCGCCATCGTGGCGAGCCGCCCGATATCGACGTGGATTTCGAGCATGAGCGCCGCGAGGAGGTGATCCAGTGGATCTACCGCAAATACGGCCGCCACCGGGCCGGGCTCTGCGCGACCGTGATCCATTTCCGCACCCGTGCCGCGATCCGCGAGGTCGGCAAGGTCATGGGGCTCAGCCAGGATGTTACCGGGGGCCTCTCGGGGCAGATCTGGGGATCGTCGAACGAGGGCCCCGACCCCGCGCGCATCCGCGAGCTCGGCCTCAATCCCGAGGACCGCCGCCTGGCCCTCACGCTGCGCCTGATCCGCGAGATCATCGGCTTTCCGCGCCATCTATCCCAGCATGTGGGCGGCTTCGTCATCACCAAGGGGCGGCTCGACGAGCTGTGCCCGATCGAGAATGCCGCGATGGAGGGGCGCACCCTGATCGAATGGGACAAGGACGATATCGACGCGCTCGGCATCCTCAAGGTCGACATTCTGGCCCTTGGCATGCTGACCTGCATCCGCAAGGCATTCGACCTGCTGAAGACCCATGAGCAACAGGATTTCCGCCTGGATACCGTCCCGCCCGAGGATCCGGAGACCTACAGGATGCTTCAGGCGGCCGATGCGGTGGGGGTATTTCAGGTCGAGAGCCGGGCACAGATGAATTTCCTGCCGCGGATGAAGCCGCGTGAATTCTATGACCTGGTGATCGAGGTTGCGATTGTCCGCCCGGGCCCGATTCAGGGCGGCATGGTCCAGCCCTATATCCGCCGCAGGCAGGGGCTCGAGCAGCCCGAACCCTTTGGCCCCGCGCTGCATGAGGTGACGAAGCGCACCCTGGGCGTGCCGCTGTTTCAGGAACAGGCGTTGCAGATCGCCGTCGTCGGCGCGGGCTATACGGCGGAGGAGGCCGATCATCTGCGCCGGGCGCTGGCCTCGTTTCGCAGGATGGGCACGATCGGCACGCATCGCGACAAGTTCATCGGCGGCATGCTGGCGCGCGGCTACACCCCCGAGATCGCGGCCCGCTGTTTTTCACAGATCGAGGGTTTTGCCGATTACGGCTTCCCGGAAAGCCATGCCGCGGCTTTCGCATTGCTGGTCTATGTCTCCGCCTGGCTGAAGCGCCGCCACCCGGCCGTCTTCGCCTGCGCATTGCTGAATTCCCAGCCGATGGGGTTCTATGCGCCGGCCCAGATCGTGCGCGATGCGCGCGATCATGGGATCGAGGTCCGCCCGATCTGCGTCAACGCCAGCCTGTGGGACCACAGGCTGGAGCGGCGCCCGGACGGCGCGCTGGCGCTGCGGCTCGGGTTTCGCCAGATCAAGGGCTTCCGGGAGGAGCATGCGGAGCGGATCGCCGCCGCACGGGGCAATGGCTATCCGGACCCGGAAGCGATCTGGCTGCGCGCCGGGATCGCGCCCGCCGTGCTCGAATGCCTGGCCGAGGCGGATGCCTTCGCGGCCATGGGCCTGACCCGGCGCGAAGCCTTGTGGCAGGTGCGCGCCATTGCCGGGCAGAGGCCGCTGCCGCTGTTCAGCGACCCGATCGACGGCGAGGCGATTACCGAGCCGCCCGTCGCCCTGCCGGTGATGCATATGGGCGAAGAAGTGGTCGAGGATTATATCGCCACCCGCCTGAGCCTGCGCGCCCATCCGATGGCCCTGCTGCGTCCGGGCCTGCCGGGCCTGACCCCGCATGACGCACTGCGCACCGCGCCCATGCGCCGCACCACGGTCTGCGGCCTCGTCATCACGCGCCAACGCCCCGGCACGGCTTCGGGCGTCGTCTTCCTGACGCTCGAAGACGAGACCGGGGTCAGCAATGTGGTGGTCTGGCGCAAGGTCTTCGAACGTTTTCGCCGCGCGGTCATGGGCGGGCGGTTGCTGCGCGTGACCGGGCAGCTGCAGCGCGAGGGGATCGTCGTCCATCTGATCGCCGAAAACATCGAAGATGTCTCGCATCTGCTGGGCACCCTCGGCCATCACCCTCTCGCGAAGTCCGTCGCGGGGACGACGCCCAAGACCGACAGCGCACCGCGCGCGCATCACCCCCGCGAGCAGGCGAAGAAATTGTTCCCAAGCCGCGATTTTCATTGAAATATCGCGGAGCCGTGACGACCCACCACGTTTCCCACTCGAAACCGGGACGAATGCCGCAGCAGGTCAGCCATCTGCAGTGCGACACCACATTTTGTTCAGGGACGATCCGGCCAAGCCCCGTCCTCCACAGTACAAACCCGCGCTCCAGCTGATAGCCTCCACCGGATCGCGGCCCGGTGAAGCCAGATCTCGAACGAATTCTTGCGCCAGGACCGCCAGGATCCGGAGGGCACCAGCGAGCCGGACATCGAACGCTCGCTGCCTCGGCCGAAGTGCACAAGAAGGCTCGCCATCCCGTCGCGGGCCCCTCAGCGCTGATCCCGCTGCGGGCCGTTCAGGATTGCAGCCAGCCGCACGAAACTGGCGGCAGTATCCTCCGCCTCATCCATGCCGATCAACGCATCGAGAGCCGGCCAGACCCGGATCGCGGCATCGACCGTCGGATCAGACCCTGTCGCATAGAGGCCAGCCTGGATCATCATTTCGGCCTTGTCATAGGCGCCGAGCAGCTTGCGCGCCTTCCCGATCAGGGCATTTTCCTCGGGAGACGCTGCGTCGGGCAAGGATCGCGAGACTGAGCGCAACAGATCCACCGCGGGAAAGCGGCCGCGCTCGGCGATGGCACGATCCAGGATCACATGCCCATCCAGCGTACCGCGCAGAATATCGGCCACGGGCTCTTCCATGTCTGACCCAGCGACAAGGACCGAAAAGATCGCCGTGATATCGCCCGTCCCGTCCACGCCCGGGCCGGAACGTTCCGCAAGGGACATGATCTGATGCGAGACCGAAGGCGGGAAGCCGCGCAGGCTCGGCGCCTCTCCCCCGGCCAGCGCAACCTCGCGATGCGCCTCGGCAAAGCGTGTCACACTGTCCGCCAGGAACAGAACGTGCAGCCCCCGATCACGGAAATGCTCGGCGACCGACATCGCCGCCCAGGCGCAGCGCCGGCGCACCAGCGGCGACTGGTCGGACGTCGCAGCGACGATCACGGACCGCGCCATCCCCTCCGGGCCGAGCACTTTCTCCACGAATTCACGCAATTCACGCCCGCGCTCGCCGATCAGCGCGATCACGACGACATCCGCCGAAACGCCCTTCGCGAACTTGGCCAACAGCGAGGATTTCCCGACCCCGGAGCCGGCAAAAAGCCCGATCCGCTGCCCGCGAACGAGGGGAAGCAAGGTATTGAAGGCGCACAGGCCGGTTTCCAGACGCCCCCCCAGACGCCGCCGCCGCGCCGCGGGGGGCGGGGCTTCCCGCAATGCCCGCTCCACCGGGCCACGCAGGATCGGCCGGCCATCCAGCGGACGGCCGAAAGGATCGACGATCCGACCGACCCAGGAATCATCCGGTGCGATCCCGGACTGACCGAGCAGATCGACGCGATCTCCGATTGCAAGACCATCCGGCGCGCCATCGCACAGCAGGCGAACCTCGCCCGCGCCGAGCGCGATGACCTCCGCCCCGATATAGCGGTTCGATTTCGAGAGAATCGATACCCGGTCCCCCAAAGTGGCGCGCGACGCGAGCCCACCCGCAATGACCGCGCCGCCCGACACCTCGACCACACGCCCGACGGGATGAACCGCCGCGATTCCTGCGATTTCTGCCCTGAGCAGGTTGAACCCTTCGAAAGCCATTCTGGTCTCCATCTGTTCTTGAAAGGTTTTCTAAATGATTCGCTCTTAATCCAAGGTTGATCGCTCGGAGGAGAAGCCCCGATGTTTGAAAACCTGGATATACTGCGAACGGCACAGGCGATGGCGGGTCATGCGACCCAGCGGCAGAACCTGATCGCTCAGAATGTTGCGAACGCCGATACGCCCGGATACCGCGGCCGGGATCTGACCTCCTTTGCGGAGGCCTATGCGGAGACCTCCGACGCTGGCATGCGCAGCACGCGTCCAGGCCATATCGGCGCGGAGAATGCAGCCTTCACCGAAGAAGTCACGGAGGATGCCTCGGCCATTTCGCCCGATGGCAACAGCGTGTCGCTCGAAGACGAGATGGTCAAATCGGTGGATGTCCAGCGCGAGCACAATCTCGCGCTCACCATCTACAAGACCTCGCTGAACATCCTGCGCAGCAGCATCGGAGGGGCCTGAGCATGGAAGATTTCGGCAATGCCCTTTCGCTTTCCGCCTCGGGCATGAAAGCCCAGGCACAGCGGCTGCGCTATGTATCGGAGAATATTTCCAACGCCGATACGCCCGGGTACCGGCGCAAGCTGACCTCCTTCGAGGAGGTCTCAACCGATCCGCTCACCGGCGACGCGGTATCGGGCGGCGTGCAGGTCGGCGATGTCACCCTCGATCAGGGTGAGCTGCCGCGCGTCTATGCGCCCGGGCACCCGATGGCCGATGGTTCCGGCTATTACGACGGCTCCAATGTCGATCTCGTCGTCGAGATCGCCGATGCCCGCGAAGCGCAGCGCAGCTACGAGGCCAACCTGCGCCTGTTCGATCAGTCCCGGCAAATGTCCTCCGCGGTGCTCGACCTGTTAAAACGCTGAATTTTCCTCCCCCAACCACATTGAGGTCCAGAATGGATATCACCTCCTCCCTCGCCTCCGTAGGCTACAGTCATGCCCGCAATGTCGCGGCGCCTGATCCCGAAAGCATGTCCGGCAACGCTCTCTCGCGCGCCATCACCAGCTTCGAGGACACGGTTCGTGGCGGCGAAGAAGCCGCGAAGGGCGCGATGATGGGCACCGTCGATCCGCATGCCCTGGTTCAGGCGCTCGCCAATACCGAGCTTGCCGTGGAAACCACGGTCGCAGTGCGCAACAAGGTCGTCGAGGCCTATCAGCAGATCCTGCAGATGCCGGTGTAACCGATGCGCGACCTCGTCTTCTTCGACTCGATGCGCCAGGCGCTCTGGATCGCGGTGACGATCTCGGCGCCGATGCTGGCGGTTGCGCTGGTCGCAGGTGTGACCATCGGCCTGTTCCAGGCCCTGACCTCGATCCAGGAAATGACCCTGACCTTCGTCCCCAAGGTCGCGGCGATGCTGATCGTGTTCTGGGTGTCGATGTCGTTCATGTCGGAGACGCTGGTCGACTTCTTCCAGGGGCGGATCATCCCGCTCATTGCCGGAGGCTGAACCATGGATAATGCGATTTATGCCGCGCTGACGCGGCAATCGGGCCTGATGCAGGAAATGCAGAGCATCGCCAACAACATGGCGAACGCCTCGACGACCGGCTTCCGGCGCGAAGGCGTTGTGTTCTCGGAATATGTCGATGCGCTGGACGGCGAGGCGCCTGCCCTGTCGATGGCCTATGCGCACGGGCGCAGCGTCGATCTGCAGCAGGGCGGCCTGACCCAGACCGGCGGCACCTATGATTTCGCTATCGAGGGCCAGGGCTTTTTCATGGTGCAGACGCCCGAGGGCAATGAGCTGACCCGCGCGGGCAGCTTCATTCCTTCGGCTGAGGGCATGCTGCTGACCCCCGACGGCTACCCGGTGCTCGATCAGGGCGGCAGCCCAATCACGATCCCGCCCGGTCAAGGGCCGGCCAAGCTCTCTCAGGACGGCACTCTTTCGATCAACGGCGCCCCGATCGCGCAGGTCGGTGTGTTCCTCCCGCCAGAGGGCAGCCAGATCAGCCACGTCGCAGGGACCCGCTTCAAATCTGATGCGGAGCCCGAGCCGGCAGAAGAGTTCTCGGTGCTGCAAGGGCAACTGGAAGACTCGAACGTAGATCCGATCGCCGAGGTGTCGCGCATGATCCAGGTCCAGCGTGCCTATGAACTCGGACAGAAATTCCTCGATCGCGAGGACGAACGCATCCGTGGCGTCATCTCGACGCTCAGCCGATAGGAGTTTCCCATGCGCGCCCTCCAGATCGCCGCAACCGGGATGAGTGCCCAGCAGATGCGGGTCGAAGTCATCTCGAACAACCTCGCGAACATGTCCACCACGGGCTACAACGCCCGCCGCGCGGAATTCGCCGACCTCCTCTATCAACAACAGACCCGCCCCGGCACACTCTCCGCGAGCGATGGCACCATGATCCCGGCCGGTGTTCAGCTCGGCCTCGGCGTGCGCCCGACCGCCGTGAGCGTGCAGCTGTCCCAAGGCGCCCTGAGCAACACCGGCGGAGACCTTGATCTCGCGATCGACGGATACGGCTATCTTGAAGTGACGATGCCATCCGGCGCCTCCGGCTACACGCGGGACGGCGGGCTGAAGCGCTCGGCCGATGGCGAGATCGTCACCTCGGACGGCTATCCGGTGGTGCCGGGGATCACCATCCCCGAAGAAGCAAGCTCGATCGCCATCAATGCCACAGGCGAGGTCTATGCCTATTTCAGCGATCAGGTCCAGCCGCAGCTGCTCGGTCAGATCACGCTCGCTGGCTTCAGCAACGAAAAGGGTCTGGAGGCGATCGGATCGAACCTGTTCCTGGAAACAGAAGCCTCCGGCCCGCCGCAAGTCTCGCCCCCCGGAGAAAACGGTCTCGGCACGATCCGGCAGGGATACCTCGAAGAAAGCTCCGTCGACTCCGTTCGGGAGATCACCGAGCTCATCAAGGCTCAGCGCGGCTACGAGATGAACGCCAAGGTCATCACCGCCGCGGATGAGATGCTCAGCGCCACGGTGCAGGTGAAATGATGCGTTGCGCGGCCCTCATGTGCCTCTGTGCCGCCCTCGCGCCTGTCGGCGCCCCAGCCGAAACGCTGGTCGCCGCGCGGGTGCTGCGGGCCCAGACCATCCTTTCTCCCGAAGATCTCAAGATCGAGTCCACGGCCATCGCCGGCGCGCTTGAGAACCCCAATGAGGCCATTGGCCTGGAGACCCGCGTGGCGATCTACGCGGGCCAGCCGATCCGCCCGCAAGATCTCGGGCCGCCAGCGATCGTCGACCGCAACCAAAGAGTGACGATCGCCTTTCGCAAAGGCAGCCTGACCATCCTCGCGGAGGGCCGAGCACTCGCCCGCGGCGGTGTCGGCGATACCATTCGCGTGATGAACTCCGCTTCCAAGGCCACCGTCATCGCGACCCTGGCCGCTGACGGCACCGCATATGTACAAACGCAGTGAGACCCCCATGCGCACCCCTGTCACCCTTCTCCTGATCGCGGCCGCGCTCTGTGGCTGCCAGCGTCTCGGTCAGGTCGGCAAGACGCCCGCCTTCACCCCGATCGAGAACAGCAACGAATTCTTCGCCATGAACGCGACTCCGATGCCGGAGCAGGTCGAGGGAAACATGCCGGCACAGCAGGCCTCGCTCTGGTCTGGCACCCGCGGGTCGCTGCTGGGCGACAAGCGCGCTGCAGGACGCGGCGATATCCTGACCGTTGTCATCGAGATCAATGACAAGGCGGAGATCTCGAACACCAGCGATCGCAGCCGTACCGGCACCGACACGATGGGTATCCCGCAATTGTTCGGGCTGTCCCAGCGGGCGGACAAGCGACTTCCGGATGGAGCCTCGATGGCGAATGCCTACGAGACGAACAGCAACTCTTCTTACGAGGGGTCCGGCTCCGTCGCCCGCAAGGAAAAGTTGACGCTCCGGATCGCGGCGACGGTGATCGACCGGCTTCCGAACGGCGCGATGCGCATCCAGGGCAGCCAGGAGGTACGCGTGAACTATGAGGTTCGCGAACTGGTGGTCACCGGTTTCGTTCGCCCTGAAGACGTGAGCCGGCAAAACGAGATCACCTATGACAAGATTGCCGGGGCGCGGATTTCCTACGGCGGCCGCGGTCAGATCTCCGACGTCCAGCAACCGCGCTACGGCCAGCAAGTGGCCGATGTTCTTCTTCCGTTCTGAGGCCCCAGATGAGAAAGCTCCTGCCCGTAATTCTCGCCCTGATCGGGATCGGCGCCGGTGGTGCGGCGGGGTATTTCCTCCGCCCGCCGCCCGCAGAGGAACCTGCACAGGCCGCCTGCAGTGAAGACCCCTGCCCCGAACCGGAGGCAGGCCATGATGCGGAAGCCTCCGCGGAACACGCGCCTGCGGGAGCCGGGGAGCATGACCAGGAGGAGGCCGCTCCCACCGAATTCGTGAAGCTGAACAACCAGTTCATCGTGCCGGATATTCAGAAGGGGTCAGTGGTCTCGCTTGTCGTTCTGTCGCTCAGCATCGAGGTATCGAGCGGCACTACGGACAGGGTCTTCATGCTGGAGCCGAAACTGCGCGACATCTTCCTGCAGGTCCTGTTCGATCGCGCCAATGTCGGCGGTTTCCGCGGCGACTTCACCTCTTCCGAGCGCATGGATGAACTGCGCCGCGCGCTCCTAGAAGCGGCGCGCAAGGTCATCGGCCCCGAGGCGCGCAATGTGCTGATTTCCGATATCGTCCGTCAGGACACCGCCTGATCAGCTGCGCCCGCGCTTGAGCCGTTCGGCCTCCCGCACCCGGCTTTCGATCTGTTGCAGAACGTCTCGGCGGCCCACGGCAAGGGCGGCCTTTGCCTTTTGCTGGGCCATCTCTTCGTTCAGCCGGGCGATAAGATCGTCAATTTCCGCATGCCGCAGGGAAACCCAGCCGGTGAACAGCTCAGCGGTCTTTGCTTCCGGCGTGGAGGCCTGGGCAATCACCCGCGCCTCCCGCGCCGCATCGGACAGCTCCTCACGCTGCACATGCATGTCTTGCTTGCGCCCGGCCAGACGGGCAAGCTCTGCAAGCTCCATCTCCCGCTTCAGCTGCGCGATCCGGCTCAACTGGGACAGTTTACGCTTTTGCATCAGTACCCCCTTCTTTCGCGTGCGCGGCGGCGCATCTTCTCGGCAAACCGGATCGCGGCCGCGACGGCCCGGTAGTGCTCCGGATGAATTTCGGAACCGATCTCGATCGCGGCATGCAGCGCGCGCGCGGTCGGCGGATCGGAGTGTATGGGCACGCCCGATTCCATCGCGATGGCTCTGATCCGGGCTGCGACCTCGTCCACACCCTTGGCGACACAGACCGGCGGCCGGCGCGCCGCGCGCTCCCATTTCAGCGCGACCGCGTAGTGCGTCGGGTTCACGATCACCACATCCGCTTTCGGCACATCCCCCATCATCTGACGATTGGCGATTTCCACCGCCCGTTGTCGGCGCTGCTGCTTCACATGGGGATCGCCCTCGGACTGTTTCATCTCGTCCATGAGTTCCTTGCGCGACATCTTGTTGCGTCGCATGAAATCCATGCGCTGCCACAGATAATCGGCCCCACCCATCACCACCACGATCAGCGTCATCAAAACGGCAAAGTCGAGCAGCAGGTCGAACATGTCGGCAATGGCCAGTTCGGCACCGATCGCCTGCGTGGCAACAATCCGTTCGATCCGGGAGGTCATGAACCAGCCGAGGATCAGCGAAATCACGATGAGCTTCACGAAGCTCTTGAAGAATTCGAACAGCCCCTGGCGCCCGAATTTCTGCCCCGCATTCGCGATCGGATTGATGCGGTTGAATTTCGGGATGATCTTGTCGGGCGCAAAAACGATGGCGCGCTGCGCAAACAATACGAGCAGGACCGCTATTCCGGGCCCGACGAGCCAGGGCAGGATCGTGATGCCGATGCTCGCCAGAGCCCCCCCGGCCAAGGCAACCCCGCCCCCCAGCATCTGCCGCGAGATCGTATCCGCCTGATCGAGGAACACCATCGCCTCTTCGCCAAAGCGCATCATCGCCGTGGCCCCGAGGCCAAAAGCCACCGCCAGGAACCCGGCATATCCCGCGGCAACCGCGAGCTCCTGCGATCGGACCAGATCACCCTTCTTGCGGGCTTCATCGAGCTTCTGCTGTGTTGGCTCGTATTCCTTTTCGACTGCTTCCTCTCCGCTCATGGCAGTACCCGGAAGGGGGCCGCCAGGAACTGGTCGAAATGCCCGAGCCAGAGCACCACGCCGGTCGGCAAGGCCGCGGCCAGCAGCACAAGTCCGCCGAATGTGAGGGCCGGCGCGCCGACGAACGACACCATCAGCTGCGGCATCGCGCGGTTGATCGCGCCAAGGGCGACGTTGTAGATGAGCCCGGCCAGCACGAACGGCATCGCGATCGAAAAGGCCAGCATGAAGGTGTCGCGGATGCCTGACAGCCCCCAGGCGCGTACCAGGGCCGGATCCGGCAACCGCCCGGGCGGCAGGGCCGCGTAGGATTCGATCAGCATCGCGGCGATCTTGACGTGCAGCCCCATATGCACCGCCACCGCCAGCGCCGCGAGCATCAGAACGTTGCCCACCGCGGGCTGCGGCTGCCCGTCGGTGCCGCCAAACATCTGCGACAGCGAGATCGACTGCGCGATGATCGTGCCGGCCGTCTGCAGCGCCAGTACGAATAGCCGAAGCATGATCCCGATCAGCAACCCGATCATCGCCTCCCCGAGGATCCGCATCGAATATGGCCCGGCCCCAGCGATCACGGCCGGGTCCAGCCCCGCACGGACGATCAGCGTGAAGGCGAAGGCGAGCATGAGGCGCACCCGCGCCGGGATTACCTGCTCGCCGAAAGCCGGCATCAAAGCCATCACGGCACCGACCCGCAGAAACACCACGAAGGCCTCCCCCAGGAAGCCTTGCGATGCCGCAAGCAATTCGGCCAGCGCCTCGTTCATGTAGGGACCACCCCGACCATGGCCGGGCGCGCGTCGATACCGATCTCCTCGAAGCTCAGCACCGGCGTCATGATCCCCTTCGCCTCCAGGACCGTATGCAGGAACCGGCGTCGGCGGGTAGAGGTCACCAGGGCGGGATATGTGCCGTTTTCTCCGGCCCGCGCGACCCGGTCGGCCACATTCGCGGCGAGCCGGTTGAATTTGTCGGGCGGGAGCGCGACATCGCTTTGGCCGCGGTCGCCCGGCACCTGATAGGTGGAGAACGTCTCCTCCCATTCCGGCGCCAGCTGCAGCAGCGGCAGGGTCCCATCGTCGCGCCGAAGCTCGGCAACCAGCTGGAACCCCAGCCGCTGGCGCACATGCTCGCAGATCACCTCGGGGGATTGCAGGCTGCGCACCTCGGAAATCGCTTCGACGATCATCAGCAGATTGCGGATCGACACCCGTTCCACCAGCAGCAGCCGCAGCACCGCCAGCAGCAGGTCCACCGGAACCTTCTCGGGGATCAGCTCATCGAGGATCCGCTTGTTCGATTCCGCCCGCGCCCCGTCGGAGAGGTTTGCCGTCTCCTCCAGCAGCCGCCGCAACGCGCGCAGCGTCATCAGCCGCGGGAAGTTGCGCTTCAGCACTTCCAGCAGATGGGTGGCCAGCACTTCGGTCGGGCTGACGACGGTCGACCCGGACAGAGCCGCTTCCTCACGCTGCGCCTGCGGCACCCAGCGGGCAGGCGCGCCATAGACCGGTTCGCGCACATCATCCCCCGCAGGCAGAACGTGCGAATTGTCGGCGATCAGCGCGAGCACCCGATCCGGGCGCAGACGGTCCTTCGCCTGCTCCACCCCCTGGATCCGGATCCGGTAGGTACCCGCAGGCAGCGTGGCATCGTCGGTCAGGCGGATCTCCGGCAGGATCAGGCCGAAACTCGCCGCAACATGGTTGCGCATGTTGGAGATCCGCGCATCGAGCCCAGTCGCCGGATCGAGCGCCATCGCCACCAGATCCGGCGCGAATTCGACATGGATATCATCGACATCGAGCACATCGCCGATCCGCTTCTGACGCGCCGGTTCGGCAGGCGCTGGCATCTTCATCGCTTCGCGGCGGCGCTTGCGTTCCTCCATCCGGCGCACCCACCAGGCCGACCAGCCGAGGATCATCGCCGCCGCCATGAACGGGATGAACGGCAGGCCGGGAACGATTGCGAACAGCGCCATCAGCACCGCCACCGTCGCCAGGGCCGGCGGGTATTTCCCCAGCTGGCCGAACAGGTCCATATCGACGGAGCCGCGCATGCCGCCCCGCGACAGCAGGATGGCCGAAGCGATGGAGATGATGACCGCCGGGATCTGGGTCGTGAGACCATCGCCGACGGTCAGGATCGAATAGGTCTCCAGCGCGCGCCCGAAGGGCATGCCATGCACCAGCACACCCACGACGATCCCGACCACCAGATTGAGCAAGGTGATCAGAAGGCCTGCGACGGCATCGCCCTTGACGAATTTCGACGCGCCATCGAGCGAACCGAAGAAGGTCGTCTCCGCCTGCTCCCGCTCGCGCCGGATACGGGCTTCGTTGTGGTCGATGGCGCCCGCGCTCATGTCACTGTCGATGGCGAGCTGCTTACCCGGCATCGCATCGAGGGCGAAGCGCGCGCTGACTTCGGCCATACGGCCAGCGCCCTTGGTGATCACGATGAAGTTCACGATCATGATCACGCCGAAGACCACGAGGCCGATCATCACGGACCCGCCCATGATGAATTCGGCAAAGCCCTCGATCACATGGCCGGCGGCGGAGGTCCCGGTATGGCCCTGCCCGATGATGAGCTTCGTCGAGGACACGTTCAGCGACAGCCGCAGCATCAGCGAGGCGAGCAGGATCGTCGGGAAGGCCGAAAAATCCAGCGGGCGTTCGATGAAGAGCGTGACCGTGAAAATCAGGATGGCGATGGCGAACGAGGCCGCCAGCCCCACGTCCATCACCCATGGCGGCACCGGCAGGATCATCATCACGATGATTGCCATCAGTGCGAGGGCGAGCAGGATGGTGGGCTGGAATATCGTCGCGGCGGTCAGGCGCGGCATCACTGGTCTCCTTCGGCCGGCAGGACCGGCTTCGTCACCCCGCCGATCACCGGACGGCCCGGCGCGGCGAAAAATCCATGGTTCAGCAGCGATCCCGGGGTTGCCCCCGGCTGCGCTTCCAGTTGGGCGACCCGCCCAATCCCGACACCGCCCGCAAGCCCCATCGGCTCCTCCGGAGCCGGCTCCGCCTCAGGCGCAGGCCCCTCCTCCGCGGCATCGCCGCCGAAAAAGGCCGAGAACAGACTTGCACCCGGCGCCCCTCCCGATGGCGGGCGCACGGTGCCCTGGCGCCGCAGGAGGGGGTAGTTGTTCTCGCGGGGCCGCTGCGGCACCACCTCCGGCCCGTTCAGCGCGGCGACGATGTCCGGGATCTCCGGAATGCCATCGGCATTGCCGCCGCCATAGAGCGAGCGATCATCCACGGCCGCCATCGCCGTCAGCGGCTGGCCCACGCCAAGCGCATGGTCTTCTTGCAGAAATTTCTGCCGAATGCTGGCGAAACGGGCCGCATAGCGATCCGCATGCACCTTGGTGCGGGAATGATAGGCGCCCGCGGCCCCGTTCCAGGAGCCCGTCTCGGCATAAAGCTCCGTCAGGAACCGCGCGGCATAGAGCGCATTCGCAAGCGGCTCGAACATCTGATCGATCGAGCTGAACGCTTCGCCATGCCATTTATAGTTGATCTGGAAGCACCCGACATCGAAGCTGCGCGCGCCCCGGGCATATTCGCGCGCGACATAGGCCCGCGCCTCGGCGAATGTGTCGAAGAAATGCCCCTCGCCCTCCATATTGACCGTCCAGGGCCAGGGGCCGAAGCCTCCGCCGACCTTGCGGCCGCTTTCATTAAGGGAAATCGCCTTGAGCACCGAGACCGGCACCCCCGTGCGGCGGGAGGCCTCCTCCGCGACACGCACACAGGCGCCGGAGATCTCTGCCGGCGTGGTCGCGGCCATCGCGCGGCCGAACAGGCCCGTCACGGCCATCACCGAGACGAGCACAAACATGGCGACCGGACGCCTGATCGATTGCATGGGATTCTCCCGCACGGCGCTTCCTGCTGTGCCGGAGACTAAAGTCCGAATCTTACCAAGGCGTAAGCGTCAGGCCGGGAAAGGCCGCAGAGCGCGAATGTAGGCCGCGTGCAGCGCATCGGGCGCGACCACAAGGCCATTGGCCTGCGCCGTCGGCGTATTGAAGCGCAGCGCCTCCCCGGCACGATCGCTCGCGATCGCGCCCGCACGCTCTGCAATCAGGCTGGCCGCGGCGATGTCCCATTCCCAGGCCGCGCGCAGCGAGATGGTCGCATCGAACCGCCCTTCGGCCACGAGGCACAGCCGGTAGGCCAGCGACGGGCGGAAACTGCGGTGGTACTCTGGCACCGCATCGCGCCAGTGCCGCGGATCGTCCGAGAGCTTCGAGGTCAGCACCGTGCTGCCTGGGATCTGCGCGGTCTGGCTCGGGTGGATCGGCCGCCCGTTCATCAGCGCAGCCCCGCCCGCGACGGCGGTATAGGTCAGGTTCATCACCGGCAGATGCACCACCCCGGCAACGACCCGCCCCTCCTCCACCACCGCGAGCGCATGGGCAAAGCTGCCCTCATCGTTCAGGAAGGCGCGCGTCCCGTCGATCGGGTCCACCACGAAAATCCGCCGCCGCGTCAGGCGTTCGGCGTCATCGGCGCTCTCTTCGGAGAGCCAGCCATAGTCCGGCCGGGCGCCGCGCAGATGCGCCTCCAGGAGATCGTTGATCGCGATATCCGCCTCGGAGACCGGGCCGAGACCGTCCTCCTTCTCCCAGGCATAGGGCGCGTTCTTCCAATATTGCAGCGCCACAACCCCGGCAGCGCGCGCCGCTTCGGTCAGCAGCGCCAGATCGGCCTCATGCTCAGGCGCCGGCAATGGTCATCCCCTCGACCAGAAGCGACGGCACCACATGGCTCAGATGCAGGCGTGCGTCATTCGCGGGCGTGATCGCACGCAGCATGTCGCGCAGATTGCCCGCCACGGTGCATTCGTTCACCGGGAAGCGAATCTCGCCGTTCTCCACCCAGAAGCCGGAGGCGCCGCGCGAATAATCCCCCGTGGTCGGGTTGATCGTTGCCCCGATGAAGGAGGTGATCAGCAGGCCGGTTCCCATCTGCGCGATCAGCCCGTCGCGGCTCAGCGCCCCTTGCGAAAGGGTCACATTGCCCACCCCCGGCGAGGGCGGCGAGGAGGTGCCGCGCGTGGCGTTGCCGGTACTCGCCAGGCCGAGCTGGCGCCCCGTCCCGAGATCCAGCGTCCAGCCGGTCAGAACCCCGTTCTCCACGATCGCGCGCCGCTGCGCGGGCAGCCCCTCGGCATCGAACGGGCGCGAGCCCACCACCCGCGGCCGCAGCGGATCCTCGATCAGAGACATCCCCGCGGGCAGGACCTGCGTGCCCACCGCGTCGCGCAGCCAGGAGGCGCCGCGCGCGATCGCCTGGCCATTCACCGCGCTCAGCAGATGCGCGATCAGCGAGCCGGCGATGCGCTCATCAAGCAGCACCGGAAAGGCGCCGGTCTTCGGGCGCCGCGGGTTCGCGCGCTCCACCGCCCGCTCGCCAGCCAGCTGCCCGATCTCTGCCGCGGACGGCAGATCCGCCAGATAGATCCGGCTTTCCGCGGCCCAGTCGCGCTCCATGGCGAGTCCCTCGCCCGAGATCGCCACAGCCGAGATTGACCGCGACGTGCGGCCATAGCCGCCGGAAAACCCGTTCGTCGCCGCAATATGCAGCCGCCGCGCCGAATAGGAGGCCGAGGCCGACTGCACCTGGCTCACACCCGCGACCGCCTGCGCCGCAGCTTCCGCGGCCACCGCATCCGCCTCCAGCGCCGCCGCCGCAGGCTCCGCCGACGGGTCCATCAGCTCCAGCGCCGCCACGTCCCAGCCGCGCGCCAGCTGCTCCGGATCTGCGAGCCCCACATAGGGGTCCTCCGGCGCCAGCCGCGCCATCGCCACCGCCCGCGCGGCCACTTCGGCAATGGTTCGCGCGGAAATGTCAGACGCGGAAACGCAGGACTGACGCCGCCCGACCAGCACCCGCAGCCCGATCTCCACCCCTTCGGACCGCTCGGCCTGCTCCAGCTGCCCGCCCCGCACATCAATAGAGACCGCGCGGCCATCCACGGCGATTGCATCGGCGGCTTCCGCACCGGCAGCCTGCGCCGCCTCCAGCAATGCGGCGGTCAGATCGGACAGACGGGTCTCGGACATGGGTTCTCCTTGGCGGACGGATGCCTCTTAGCGGATCCGCTGACCGTTGGCGAGGATCTCTCCGCCCGATTTGAATTCGATCTTCGAGGTATACAGGTCGTCGCCTGCCGGCACGGCATAGAGCCCGAGCATCATGCGCACGAACATCATCTGGTCCTGCGGCACGAGTTTCAGCGCGGCCAGATTGTCCATCAGCCCATTGGCCCCCGCCAGCCGCAGATCGACACTGCCTTCGGGCATCGGCGGCTCGGCGGCATTGTCGAAGCTGACCGCGCCTGCGCCGCTGAGATCCGCGCCCGCCGCAATCAGCTGGAGCTTGTTCAGCGTCACCGTATCGAACCGCAGCGGCAGGCCCTGCTCCTGCGCCGCTTCGGGCGAGAACAGATCGAGCAGCGGATGCGCGGTGCCGCCAATATCCAGCGTCAGGGTCGCGGGCGTGCGGGGCAGCTTCGCCTCCGGGTCGAACAGGCCCCAGACTTCGTCGGAGAGCCGCAGCTCGCTCAGGTTCAGCTTGCCGAGGAACGGCTCCGGCGTATCGCTCTTGCGCATCGGCAGGCTGACATCGAACTGCGCCGCGGCCAGATCGGCCGAGAACGGCATCGGCATGCCCGGCATCTGCACCTTGACCTTGGCGGCCGTGCTGGTGCCCCCATACCGGAAGGCATCGGGCGCCAGCACCATGTTCAGATCGCCCGATTCCGCGCTGCCGTTCAGGGTGGTCACCCCCTTCTCGCCGGTGGTTTCCACCATCCAGGTCGAAACGCCATATTTCGCGGAGCCGCTGGCCCGCGCGCCCTTCGCCAGCGCCGCGCCGAGTTCCTCAACCGAAGTGCCCTCGGGCGTAAACGTGTTGCTGTGCGAGGCCAGATCGGCCAGATCGCCCCGCATCTTCAGGCTGGTGCCATCACCCGCATTCGGGCTGTCGAGCGTCATCTGCACGGATTTCACCGTGAAATCGCTGTCGATCTGCTGGCCCGCGGCCGAACCCAGCCGGTAGTTGCCCTCGATCCCCGAGGCGGTGACCTGCATGGCCATCGGCGCAGCCTTGGAGAGATCGGTCGCGCCCTCCGTGGTGGGGGGCAGCACCTGCTGCATATCCATCACCGCGACCGGGGCGGTCAGGTGATAGACCATCTGATCCTCCGTGCCGGACACAACGGCCTTCGCATCGGTCTGGGTGACGTGGAGCGCCATCTCCATCGGTTCGCCCGCCGGCGGCGCCGAGCGCGACGTGCCGGTGATTTCGCGCGAAAGCGTCACTTCCACCGTGCCATCGCCCTGCTCGCGCAGACGCACCTCGGGCACGACCAGCTGCAGCTCGTCCTGCCCGGTCTTGCTCGACAGCTGCACATCGCGGAGCGACAGCGTATCCCCGGCGCGGGACTGCTCCCCGGTGACGACGGTAAAGCCATAGGAGGCATATTGCTTCTGCCAGGCGGCCCAGACCGCGTCCGCCGTCAGCGCCTGCGCCGCAGTGGTGGAGAGCAGCGAGGCCGCGATCGCGCCCGCCCAGAATTTTCGTGCCATGCTGTGCTCCTCGTGCGGCAAGCCGCGCAGAGCATCCCGTGCGCGGAGGGAATGGTCAAGGGCCGCAAGGCTTGCTACGAAATCGTGTAACGTTTGCAAAGCGAGAGATTTTCCGATGATCCATGTCGAAACCCTCGACAACGTCTGCACTCTCACCATAGACCGCCCCGAGAAGGCAAACTCCCTGACTCGCGAGATGCTCTGCGCCATCGCGGATGCCGCCGAAAGCGCCGCCACCGCGGGCCTTTCGGCCTTCGTGCTGACCGGGCGCGGCAAGGTGTTTTCGGCCGGAGCGGATCTCGATGAGGCGCGCGCGGGCTTGGCCACGGATCCGGTCTGGGAGCGGCTCTCGGGCGCGATCGCCGCCCTGCCCTGCCTCACCATCGCCGCGCTGAACGGCACCCTCGCGGGCGGCGCGATGGGAATGGTGCTGGCCTGCGACCTGCGGCTCGCGGCGCCCGGGGCCAAATTCTTCTATCCGGTGATGAAGCTCGGCTTCCTGCCGCAGCCCTCGGACCCGGTGCGCCTGGCGCGCCTGATCGGCCCGGCGCGCGCCAAGATGATCCTGATGGCGGGGCAGAAGATCGAGGCCGCCGAGGCGTTGAGCTGGGGCCTGATCGACCGGATCGTCGCCCCGGAAACCCTGCCCGAAACGGTGACGGCCCTCACGGCCGATGCGCGCGGCGCGCGACCGGCGCATGTGGGCGCGATCAAGGCGATGATCGGCTGAACGCCGCCCGGCTCAGGCGTAGACGGCTTCCTTGCCGAAATGCTTGACCAGCAGATAGTAGAACACCGCGCGATACTTGTTGCGCTCCGAGCGGCCATAGGTCTCCACCACGGCGTCGATGGCTTCCATCAGCGCCGGGCCATCGGCCAGCCCCAGCTTCTTCACCAGGAAGTTGTTCTTGACGGTTTCAAGCTCGGAGCTGTCGGAGGCGGAAACCGTCTCCGCATCGGCGTCATAGATCGCGGGGCCGCAGCCGATGGTGACCTTGGTCAGCAGGTCCATGTCCGGCGTCATGCCGCACTTGGCCTTCAGATCCTCGGCGTATTTGGCGATAAGGTCGTCTCTCTTGCCCATGGCTCCCCCAAGTCGGTTCCGCGGCCCCGGAGCGGGGCCAACGGCTCGAGCCTAAGCCAGACCGCCCGGATTACAAGGAAATTCGGGCGGCCGCAGGGGTCAGTAGCGGTAGTGCTCGGCCTTGAACGGGCCCTCCACCGTCACGCCGATATAGGCGGCCTGGTCGGGGCGCAGCTCGGTCAGCTTCACCCCGATCTTCTTCAGGTGCAGCCGCGCGACCTTCTCGTCGAGCGCCTTCGGCAGGATATACACGCCGGGCTTGTACTCCTCACCCTTGGTGAAAAGCTCTATCTGCGCCAGCACCTGGTTGGTGAAGGAGGCGGACATCACGAAGCTCGGGTGCCCGGTGGCATTGCCGAGGTTCAGCAGCCGGCCTTCGGAGAGCAGGATGATCCGGTTGCCCGAGGGCATCTGGATCATGTCCACCTGGTCCTTGATGTTCGTCCACTTGTGGTTGCGCAGCGCAGCGACCTGGATCTCGTTGTCGAAATGGCCGATGTTGCCGACGATGGCCATGTCCTTCATCGCGCGCATGTGCTCGATGCGGATCACGTCCTTGTTGCCGGTGGTGGTTACGAAAATGTCGGCGCTATCGACCACATCTTCCAGCACGACAACCTCATAGCCGTCCATCGCCGCCTGCAGCGCACAGATCGGATCGACCTCGGTCACCTTCACCCGGGCGCCCGCGCCGCTGAGGCTCGCGGCAGATCCCTTGCCCACATCGCCATAGCCACAGACCACGGCGACCTTGCCCGCCATCATCACATCGGTCGCGCGGCGGATCCCGTCCACCAGCGATTCCTTGCAGCCGTATTTGTTGTCGAACTTGGATTTCGTGACGCTGTCATTCACGTTGATCGCCGGGAACGGCAGCAGGCCCTTCTTGTGCAGATCGTAAAGCCGGTGCACGCCGGTGGTGGTTTCTTCCGAAACGCCCAGGATCGCATCGCGCTGCTTCGCGAACCAGCCCGGCGACGCGGCCATGCGCTTGCGGATCTGCGCGAACAGCGCCACTTCCTCGTCCGAGGTCGGCACCGCGATCAGGTCGGTCTCCCCCGCCTCGACGCGCGCGCCGAGCAGGATATAGAGCGTCGCATCGCCGCCATCATCGAGGATCATGTTCGCCGTGCCTTCGGCGAACTGGAAGATCTGGTCGGTATAGGTCCAGTATTCCTCCAGGCTCTCGCCCTTCACCGCAAACACCGGCGTGCCGCTGGCGGCGATCGCTGCCGCCGCATGGTCCTGCGTGGAGAAAATGTTGCACGAGGCCCAGCGGACATCGGCGCCCAGTGCCTTCAGCGTTTCGATCAGCACCGCGGTCTGGATCGTCATATGCAGCGAGCCTGCGATGCGCGCGCCCTTCAGCGGCTGGCGCGGGCCATATTCCTCGCGGCAGGCCATCAGGCCCGGCATCTCGGTCTCGGCGATGTCGAGCTCCTTGCGGCCGAAATCGGCCAGCGCGATATCCTTGACGATGTAATCCTTCATGCCCGGCTCCTTCTGTTGCGCGCGAGGTTTATCACCTCGGCCCGCCACGGGCAATCAGCGCGGCGCCCTAGACCGGAAGCAGCTTCTCCGCCCGCAGCCGCGCCAGAGGATCATCCCCCGCGGCCCAGCCAATCCCCGAGGACACGACGCAGGATACCCCATCCGCCCGGGTGTAGAGGGCCGTCCAGGTGCCCGCCGGATCAGAGGCCCAGAGCTCTACCGAGCGGCCCATTTCGAGCGGCGCCTTCAGCCGTGGCCGCTCGCGGAACTCCTGCCCCAGCACGGTGCGCAGCACCCCATGACGGTCGCAATAGGGCACATCGGCCGATTGCGCCGCGCCGATTTCCGTCACCGCGTCAAACACCGTGAGGTCGCCATAGGCCGGGCCGCCCAGATCGTCCATCGGGCGCCCCGTGGCGGCATAGCCCGGCTCCATCTCCTCCTGCGGCAGCGGCAGGGCCGCGGGCAGCGCCGCCAGCGCGGCCAGCGTGGCAAGGGTCAGCGGATTGAGCGGCATCGGGCGTCCTTTCCGTCAGGGTCATCGCGTCAACGTGATCTGGGCGAATTGGTTCCGGAACGCCGCGATTGCCATGGTTTACACCGCCCGGCGCATTCGCTAGCACGGGAGCCCAACGGACGGAGGCGCGCGATGAAACGGGCATGGCAAAGGATGCTGTCGGGGCGCAGGCTCGATCTGCTGGACCCGAGCCCCTTCGACATCGAGATCGAGGATATCGCGCACGGTCTCGCCTTCGTCGCGCGCTGGAACGGGCAGACGCTGGGCGATTATGCCTATTCGGTGGCCGAGCATTCCTTGCTGGTGGAGGAGATTTTCGGCCGGATCAGCCCCGCCGCTCCGCCCCGCTGGCGGCTGGCAGCGCTTTTGCACGATGCGCCCGAATATGTGCTGGGCGATATGATCAGCCCGGTCAAGGCCGCCATCGGCACCGGCTACGGCGAGCTGGACGCGCGGCTCTGTGCGGCGGTGCATATCCGCTTCGGCCTGCCCGCCGCGATTCCGGCCTCCATCAAGAAGGCGATCAAGCGCGCAGATACCGTTTCGGCCCGGCTGGAGGCCGAGCAGATTGCGGGATTTTCCTGTCAGGAAGCGGACAAGATCTTCGGCCGCCCCGATGCGGGGCTTGTCGAGGGGCTTGCGATCCGCTTGCGTCCCCCCGCCGAGGTGCGCGCCGCCTATCTGGCGCGCCACCGCGAGCTGCTTTCGCAGCTCAGCGGTTGAAGGTGTATTCGCCCTTGTGCGCGGCGCGCGGCGCATAGCCACCCATCGCCAGGGTCAGTACTTCTGCCAACATACGGATCATTTTCTGATCTCCAAATTCCTGCGTATGGCGCCTATTTGTGCGACCGGCGAAGATTTTGCGAGTCACAAATTCTGCGCCGTATGTTAGACAAACTAACACATGAGCGAAATCGACTGGAGACATATGCCGCCCCTGACGGCGCTGCGTGCCTTTGCAGCAACCGCCCGCGAGGGCGGGTTCAGTGCCGCGGCCCGCAAGCTGAATGTAACCCACGCTGCCGTCCAGCAGCAGGTGCGCGCATTGGAGGCGGAGCTGGGCGTGGCGCTGCTGTGGCGCGATGGCAGGATCCTGCATCTGACACCCGAGGGCGAACGGCTGGCCGCGGCGCTGTCGGACGGGTTTCTCATGATCCAGTCCGCGCTCGAGGTGTTGCGCGCCCATCATGCCGAACGCCCGCTCACCGTGACGCTGCCGCCGGCCTTCGCGGCGGAATGGCTGATGCCGCGGCTGGCGCGGTTCTGGAAGCGGCATCCGGAGCTGGCGCTGTCGCTGCTGCCGGAGCAGCGCGCGGTGGACCTGCGCGAATCCGGGGCGGATCTGGGCATCCGGTTCGGCAACGGGCACTGGCCCGGGGTGGCGGCGGATTACCTCACCGCGGCGCCGCAGGTGGTGGTGGCGGCGCCGGAGCTGCTGGGCGGGCGCACGAAACTCTCGCTGCGCGAGATGTCCACCATGCCCTGGATCCGCGAGGGCGACTGGCCCGAGCAGATGCAGCTGCTCGAATCCATCGGGCTGAAGCCCGCGGCGCTGAAATTCGTGGATTTCCCCAATGAGGAGCTGGCGCTTTCGGCTGCGCGCGAGGGGATCGGCCTGCATCTGGAGACTGACGCGCTGATCCAGGAGGATGTGCGGCTGGGCTGGCTGGTGCGGATCCGCGAGCTGAAGGATGAGAGCCTCGGCTATTATATCGTGCGCCCGCAGGGGCCGCTGAATGCCGCCGCAAAGATCTTCATCGATTGGCTGAAGGCCGAGGTGGCGCCCGGCTGATCGGGCTGGCGCCGGAGCGCGGGCCATGGTCTAAGAGGGCGACGCGGGAGACACAGATGCAGGAAAGCCGAGAGATTACCGGCGCCGTCGGCAAGGCCGAAGCCGAGGCGGGCCATCCGCCCACCGATGCGCGGGTGCTGCGCGATGCGCTCGGCCGCTTCGCGACCGGGGTGACCATCGTCACCACCCGCACCGCCGAGGATGGCGCCCCGATCGGCATCACCGCGAACAGCTTCGCCTCGGTCTCGCTCGATCCGCCGCTGGTGCTGTGGTCGGCGGCGCGCGCCTCGATGCGCCATCAGCATTTCGCCGCGGCGCAGGCCTTCGCGATCCATGTCCTGCGCGAAGACCAGGAGGCGCTGGCCCGCCATTTCACCCGCGATGGCATGGCGTTCGACGGGCTGGACTGGGCCTCCGCCGAGGGGCTGCCGGTGCTGCGCGGGGTGCTGGCCCGCTTCGAATGCGTGACCGAGGCCACCCATGAGGGCGGCGATCACACCATCATCATCGGCCGGGTAACCCGCTTCATGCAGGATCCGGGCGCGCGGCCGCTGCTGTTCAGCGGCGGCAAATTCGCCCGCCTCGCGCCCGGCGTCTAAGCCAGGCTGTCGCGCAGGCGCGCCAGCGCAGCCTCCGTCGCGGCGATTTCCGTCGCCTCGAAATCGGCGAGCGCTTCGCGCGCAATTGCGGCGGCGTCGCCGCTCAGCCCGGCCACCAGCCGCTCCAGCAGCGCGAAAGCCGCATATTCGCCACGCGACACCAGCGGCACCGCCCGGTCGACCAGTACCCGCGCCTCCGAAGCTGGAAGCGCCCCCCCTGCCCCTTCCACAAGCTGCAGCTGCACGCTGCGCAACGCGGCGAGGCAGGAGGCCGCCTCCGCGCAGAAGCCGGGCAGCAAGGCCCGCACCGCCTCCAGCTCGCGGGCGCGCCCGGCCGCTTCCAGCTGCTGCGCCTGCTCGACCAGCCGCGCCGCGCCGAAATAGCCCGCCGTCCCCTTCACCCGATGGGCAAGCTCGGCCAGCCCGGCAATATCGCCCGCCTCCAGGAACCCGGCGGCCTCGCGATCCATCGCGCCAAAATCGCGCAGGAACCCGTTCACGAACCGCTGCAGCCGCGGCGTGGCGCCGAAGCGCTGCCGCAGCGAGGCGATGTCGATTGCCGGGGCATGCGCGGCTTCCGGCCCGTGCCCCATCGCCAGCAGCAGCGCCCGGTACAGCGCCGCCTCGTCGATCGGCTTCGTCAGATGCCCGGTCATGCCCGCGGCCAGGCTCTGCGCCTGATCCTCGGCGCGGGCCTGCGCCGTCAGCGCAATCACCGGCAGCCCCTCCCAGCCCGGATTGCGGCGGATCTCGCGCGCGGCCTCCAGCCCGCTCATCACCGGCATGTGCACGTCCATCAAGACCGCATCGAACTGCCCGCCCTGCAGCTTCTCGATCGCGTCGCGCCCGTTCACCGCGGTCACGACCTCCGCCCCGGCCAGCTCCAGAAAATCGCTTGCAACCTCGCGGTTCAGCGCATTGTCATCGGCCACCAGGACCCTGCGCCCGCTCAGCAGCGTGGCCATGTCGCGCGCGGGCACAGGCGCGGCGCGCGGGCGCGGCACGGCGCTCAGCACCCCGTTCAGCGTGTTGAACATCACCGAGGGCGTGACCGGCTTGTGCAGCACCGCATCCACTCCCGGCTGCTCCGCCAGCCCTGCCGGGCCATAGGCGGTGATCATCAGCACCGCGGGAAGCTTCGGCAAGGTCAGCGTGGAGGACAGGCGCCGGATCAGCTCCATCCCATCCATGCCCGGCATGCGCAAGTCCACCAGCATCACGTCGAACCCGCCCCCGGCCAGCGCCTCCTGCGCAAGCAGGCGCAGCGCGGTGGGCGCATCGGAGGCCGCGCGCACCGACATGCCGAAGCCTTCAAGCATTTCCGACAGCGCCATGCGGGCGCTGGCGTTATCGTCCACGATCAGGGCCCGGCGCCCGCGCAGCTGCCCCGTGGGCAGCGCGGGCCCCGGCGGCGCTTCCTCCTCCGCTACCGGCTCCAGCGCGACGGTGAAGAAGAACCGGCTGCCTTCGCCCGGCGTGCTTTCTACCCAGATCTCGCCGCCCATCATCGTCACCAGCTGGCGCGAAATCGCGAGCCCGAGCCCGGTGCCGCCATAGCGGCGCGGAATATCGGCGCCGCCCTGCACGAAGGGCCGGAACAGACCCGGTATCTGCTCCTTGCTGAGCCCGATGCCGGTATCGCGCACCTCGAACAGCAGCCGCACCCCGTGCCCCGCAGGCACCGGCCGCACCAGGACCACGACATCGCCCGTCTCGGTGAACTTGATCGCATTGCCGACGAGGTTCGTCAGTACCTGTCCCAGCCGCAGCGGGTCGCCGCGGACCACCTGCGGCGTATCGGGCGCGACCGAGAAGGCGAGCTCCAGCCCCTTTTCCTCTGCCCGCAGCGCATTGACCGAGCTGACCGTATCCAGCATCTGCTCCAGCCGGAACACCTTGTTCTCCAGCAGCAGCCGCCCCGCCTCGATCTTGGAGAAATCCAGAATGTCGTTGATCAGATCCAGCAGGACATTGGCGGAGGTGTTGATCTTGCGCAGGTAATCGCGCTGCTTCGCCGGGGAGACCGTGTGCTGCGCCAGCCGCGACATGCCGATCAGCGTATTCATCGGCGTGCGCAGCTCGTGGCTCATCGTCGCCAGGAAATCGCTCTTGGCCCGCTCCGCGGCCTCGGCCGCCTCCTTGGCCGATTGCAGCGCCAGCGCCGCTTCGCGCTCCACCGTGATGTCGATGGAGATCCCGTCCCAGACCATCCGGTTGCCGGTGGCGCGCCGCAGCGCCGCCCGGGTATGGACCCACAGGATACCGCCGTCGCGCCCCGTTAACCGGCACTCGAGATCGATCACATCGCCCACCCTGTGCGGGCGCAGCAGCGCCCGGTAGACGGCGCGCCGATCGGCCGGATGGATCGCCCGGGCCAGCCGCTCGGGCTCCGCGATGATCTGCTCCGGCGCGAGGCCGATCAGCCGCTCCACCCCCGCGCTGATATAGGCCACGACAGGTAGCCGCCCGCCGCGCCGCTCCAGCCGCAGGATCAGCCCGCTCGGCAGGTTGTCCGCCAGCAGGAACAAAAGCTCGGCCTGCTCCCGCCGCTCGCTGATATCCTGCACGATGCCGATGATGCGCGTCACCCGGCCATTTTCGTCGCGGATCGCCTGGCCCTGCAGCCAGGCCGGGAAATGCCGCCCGTCGCGGCGCAGGTGCAAAAGCTCCATCCCATAGGGCGTGCCGGAGCGCGCGCAGCATTCGATCGCGGCCTCGATGCGGCGGAAGGTCTCCTCATCCACCATATCGCGCAGATCCTCCATCCGGAGCGGCTGATCATCCGGGTGCCCGTTCATCTCGCGCAAGGTAGGCGAGGAGGTGAAATCCCCGGACTGCGGATCGAAGGTCCAGCTGCCGATCCGGGCGAGCCGCTCGGCCTGCATCAGCATCGCGTAGTTTTCGCGCAGCGCGGCCTCGGCCTGACGGCTTTCCGCGAGGCTCCGGCGCAGCGCGGCCTCCGCGCCATCGAGCGCCACGCGCAGCGTGTCGAATTCCGCAATCAGGGTCGGCGGCATCGCCGCATAGCGCGCCACCCCATCCACATCCGAGGCAATCCGCGCGGAGCGCTCGGCCAGTGCCTTGATCGGGCGCAGCACCCGGCCGACCAGCATGATCGCGAGAGCAAGCGCCGCCGTGATCGTGACCGCCGCCGCCCCGATCATCGCATGCAGCGGCTCCTGCCAGCGCGCATCGAAGGTTTCGGCAGGCTCCCCCGCCACCGCCATCCAGCCCGGGGTATGCTCGATACGCTGGAAGGCGAAGACGATCTCCTGGCCCTCAAGCGTGCGCGCGCGGAACGAGCCCGCATCCGCGTTCAGCGCCGTGAGTACGTCCCAGTCCGGCACCATCCGCCCGATCACCGCCTCGCCATCGACCGAACGGTTGATGATGCGCCCCTTGCCATCGGTGATCGCCATCATGACGCCGCCGTCGGCCTTCGATTCACGCGCCAGCGCCCCGAACAGGCGGCTGGAGCGCGCGGTGATCACCGCGACCCTGTCCGCCTCCGGGCTGCGCGCGATCGGCAGGACGAGCGAGACCATGGACGGCGTGCCGCCGCCGGGAGGCTGCAGGAAATTGGTGAGCCGCGCTTCGCCATTGCGCATCGCACCAGCCACGGCGGCGGCGAGATCCGGATCGAGGCCCGCCGCCGGCGGATCCAGAATGTCGCCGTTACGGCGCACATGATAGATGGCATGCGTGCCGCCGATCCGCTCCGCCACGGCCGCGAGCTCATTCGTGCCGAAGCCGCCCGACCCAGAGCTGACCCGCAGCAGCCGCTGCAGCATGGACATCTCGCTGACCGTGGAGCGCGCGACGATATGCGCGCTTTCCATCAGCTGGCGCGTGGAGATCTCGCGCTGCGACTGGCCGGCCTTCATCAGCGTCAATGCGAGAATGACCAGGGTCGGCACGAGCGCAATCAGGATGACCGCGATCAGCGTCGTCGCCAGCGAATACCGCCGCAGCGCAATCGGAAACGGCATAAAACAGCCTCGAATGGAGAAAATCTTGAACGATACTGGGTTTGATTATTGGGAATTCGCGCCCGGATGCAATCAGAACGGACAGGGCGCGGCAAATGTCAGGAACTGCCCCCCGTCCGGATGCCGCAACCGCAGGCTTTCCGCATGCAACATCAGCCGCGGAAAATCCCGCGCAGGCCCTTCGGCATAGAGCGGGTCGCCCAGGATCGGGTGCCCGAGCTCCTTCATATGTACGCGCAGCTGATGGCTGCGCCCGGTCAGCGGCGTGAGCCTTACCCGCGTGGTGCCGTCCTCGTGGCGCATCACCCGCCAGTCCGTCTGCGCGGGGCGGCCGTTTTCATGGTCCACATGCTGGCGCGGCCGGTTCGGCCAGTCCACGCAGAGCGGAAGATCGACCCGGCCCTGCTTCGGCTCCAGCGTGCCCCAGAGGCGGGCGACGTAGTGCTTCTTCGTCTGGCGGTGCTCGAACTGCAGCCCGAGGTGGCGCTGCGCATGCGGGGTCAGGCCAAAGACCATCACCCCCGATGTATCCAGATCCAGCCGATGCACCAGCAGTACGGTGGGGAAGGCGCCGCGGAGCCGGTTGATCAGGCAATCGGCCCGGTCCTCGCCCCGCCCGGGCACGGACAGCAGGCCCGCGGGCTTGTCCACCACCAGGATCTCGTGATCGGCATGCAGGATGCGCGGCTGCGCCTCGGTCGGGCGATAGACGAAGTCCTCCGTCATGCCGCCACCAGCCGCGCCGCGAGGCCCGCGAACATCACCGAGGCCACCCGGTTCATCACCCGCATCCGCCGCGCGAGCCGCGCCCCGAGCCAGCCCGCCACAAGGCCATAGCCCACCGTCACCACCGTGCCCGAGACACAGAACGCCCCGCCGAGGAGCAGCATCTGCTGCCAGACCGGCCCCCAGGCCGGGTCGGTGAACTGCGGCAGCCAGGCGATCATGAACAGGATCACCTTCGGATTCAGGATATTGGTCAGGAAGCCCCGGCGAAAGGCCGCCACCGGGCTTCGCAGCCCGCCCTGCGCCTCTGCGCCCCCGGCGTGCCAGCTGCGCCACGCGAGCCAGAGCAGATAGCCCGCCCCAAACCAGCGGATCGCGCCGATCGCACCCGGCTGCGCCGCGATCAGCGCGCCGAGGCCCAGAGCCGCCGCCAGCGCATGCACGAGCCCGCCGGCGCCGGTGCCAAGGCCCGCCGCCGCCCCCGCCTTCGGCCCGCCCTGCGCGCCCGAGGCCGTCGCGAACAGCACATCCGCGCCCGGCGTGAGATTCAGCACCAGCGCCCCGCCCAGAAAGGCCGCCAGCGCGGCCGCCGGCATGTTCAAGAAGGTTTCCCACATGGCCCCGATCCTTTCGGGCCCCTCCTAGCCTATGGCGCGGCCGCCGTCACCTCGACTTCGACGAGGAATTCGGGCCGCGAGAAACCCGAGACGATCACCAGCGTCGAGGCGGGCAGCCGCGTGACGCCCTGCAGCCAGGCGTCCCGCGCCGCCATATAGGCCGGGAAATGCGCGCGATCGGTCACGAAGGCATTGATCCGGATCACGTCGGCCGGCCCCATCCCCGCCGCGGCCAGGATCGCGCCGCAATTGGCAAAGCACAGCGCCGCCTGCTCCGCCACGCCCGCGGGCGCCACATCCTCCGGCCCGACGCCAAGCTGCCCGGAGGTCATCACCAGCCGCCAGCCCGCGGGCACCTCCACGCCATTGGCATAGCGGCCGAAGGGCGGGCGGATCGCGGGCGGGTTGAGCATTTTCATCGGCATCTCCTTCGCGCGCAGCCTGCCCGCCCCGTGGGCGCAGCGCCACAAATCCGGGCAGCGGCGCGAGCGCGATCAGGCAACGCCCCGAAAACATGCGCATGCGCCGGAAAGGCGCCCAAATCCCGGGCGGCATTAGCTTTCCGGCAGGCGGCACCCGGGCGGCACAGACCGGCATGGGCGGCACAATCTAGGCTGGTGGGGAGAATCACAGCCCCAGCGGCGGAGCCCGGAGTCCATGATGCGCAAGATCGTCCTTTCCTTCCTGCTGGCGGGCACCGCCACGGCGGCATCGGCCAATACGGCGGTGACCTTCGGCACCAACTGGCTCGCCCAGGCCGAGCATGGCGGCTTCTATCAGGGGGTGGCGGATGGCACCTATGCCGCCTGCGGGCTCGACGTGACGATCATGCCGGGCGGCCCGCAGGTGAACAACCGCGCGCTGATGATGGCAGGCAAGATCGACTTCAACATGGGCGGCAACCTGCTCGAGCAGTTCTCGGCGGTGCAGGAGGGGATCCCGCTGAAGGCGGTGATGGCGGCGTTCCAGAAGGAGCCGCAGGTGATCCTGACCCATCCGGGCAAGGCCAGGACCTTCGAGGACCTGAAGAAGCTGAAGCTGTTCATCGGCGATGCGGGCTATGCCTCCTACTACCAGTGGATGATGAAGGCCTATGGCTTCACCGAAGACCAGCGCGCCGTCTATACCTTCAACCCCGCGCCCTTCATTGCCGACGCGGACAGCGGCATGCAGGGCTATCTCTCCTCCGAGCCGCTGATGGTGGAGAAGGAGGGCAAGTTCAAACCCGATGTCTGGCTTCTGGCCGATGCGGGCTATTCGACCTATTCGACCCTGATCGAGGCGATGGACAGCACGATCACCGGCAAGCCCGAGGTGGTGAAATGCTTCGTCGAGGGCTCGATCAAGGGCTGGTACAGCTACCTGTATGGCGACAATGCGGCCGCCAACGCCATGATCAAGAAAGACAACCCCGACATGACCGACGAGCAGATCGCCTTTGGCATCGGCGAGATGAAGGCCAAGGGGATCGTCGATTCGGGCGATACCGAGACCAAGGGCATCGGCGTGATGACCGATGCCCATGTGAAGGACTTCTTCGACAAGATGGCCGCGGCCGGGGTGCTGCCCGCGGATCTGGATTACAAGGCGGCCTATACGCTTGATTTCGTGGGCAAGGGCGTGGGCATGGAGCTGAAGAAGTAAGCCCATGGTCGTGACCTGGCGCAGGCCGAAGCCGATCGGGGAACGCCCGGTGCTGATGCGGATGGAGGCGGTGGACAAGGCCTTCCGCGGCGGCATCGTGGCGCTGCGCGAGATGGACCTGAGCGTGCATGAGGGCGATTTCATCTCGCTCCTCGGCCCATCGGGCTGCGGAAAGTCCACCGCGCTGCGGCTGATCGCGGGGCTGATGCGGCCCACGCGCGGCGCGATCCGCTGGCAGGGCGCGGCCGAGATCGGCGTTGTGTTCCAGGAGCCCACGCTGATGCCCTGGGCCACGGTGGAGGAGAACGTCTTCCTGCCGTTCCGCCTGAAGGGGCGCCGGTTCGTGGAGGTGGCCGAAGACATTGCGCTCGCGCTGCGGCTGGTGGGGCTGGAGCGCTTCGCCCGGGCCTATCCGCGCGAGCTTTCCGGCGGGATGCGGATGCGGGTCTCGATCGCGCGCGCCATGGTCACCCGCCCGAAGCTGATCCTGATGGACGAACCCTTCGCCGCGCTCGACGAGATCACCCGCCACAAGCTCAACGCCGACCTGCTGGAATGGAAGGAGAAGATCGACGCCACGGTGATTTTCGTCACCCATTCGGTGTTCGAATCCGTCTTCCTGTCGGACCGGATCGTGGTGATGGCGGCGCGCCCGGGCCGGGTGCTGCGCGAGTTGGCCGTGGATGCGCCCTATCCGCGCGGCGAGGCCTTCCGCACCTCGGCCGATTATGCCGCGCTGTGCCGCGGCGCATCGGCCGCGCTGCACGAGGCGATGGGAGAACCCGCATGAGCGATACGCTCGTCGATGCGGGCGAAATCGCCCGGGCCAGGGCCGAGCGGCGCGACCGGGTCTTGCGCTGGCTGCTGCCCGCGCTCACGGTGGCGGCCGTCATCCTGCTCTGGGACCGGGTCGTGACCTGGGGCAGCATTCCGCACTATATCCTGCCGGGGCCGGGGCTGGTGGTGCAGACGCTGGTGAAGGACTGGGCCATCCTGTTCCCGGCGCTGCTGGTCACGCTGCGGATCACGCTGATGGCGCTTGCGGTGGCGGTGCTGGGCGGCGTCGGCCTCGCGGTGCTGTTCAGCCTCAGCCGCTGGGCGGGCATGTGCTTCTATCCTTTCGCGGTGATCTTGCAGGTGACGCCGGTCGTCTCCATCGCGCCGCTGATCTTCATCTATGTGGACAACCGGATGGTGGCGCTGCTCCTGTGCGCCTGGATCGTGGCCTTCTTCCCGATCCTGTCCAACACCTCGCTCGGCTTGCGCTCCACCGATCCGAACCTGCGCGACCTCTACACGATCTATGGCGCCAGCCGCTGGCAGAGGCTGCGCTACCTGCAGCTGCCCACCGCGCTGCCCTATTTCCTCGGCGGGCTGCGGATCGCGGGCGGGCTCAGCCTGATCGGCGCGGTGGTGGCGGAATATGTGGCGGGGACGGGGGGCATCGGCTCCGGCCTCGCCTTCCGGATCCTGGAGGCGGGCTACCGGCTGAACATTCCGCGCATGTTCGCGGCCCTGCTGCTGATTGCCGCAACCGGCGTGGTGATCTTTGCCGTGCTGAGCCTGCTCAGCCATCTTATGCTGCGCAAATGGCACGAGAGCGCCGTGAAACGGGAAAGCTGATGGACTTCCTTACCCTGCCCCCGGGCCCCTTGCGCCTGACCAACCTGACCGCGCCCGCCTGCCTGCTGGACGCGCCGGGCGATCTGGTGCGGCTCGACCTGACCATCGCCGAGGGCCGGATCAGCGATGCCCCCGCCCCCGAGATCGACATGCGCGGCGCGATGGTGTTCCCGGCCTTCGTGGACATGCATACTCACCTCGACAAGGGCCATATCTGGCCCCGCGCGGCCAACCCGGACGGCACCTTCGACGGCGCCCTCGCCACCGTGGCCGCGGACCGCACCGCGAACTGGGCGGCAGAGGATGTCCGCGCGCGGATGGATTTCGCGCTGCGCTGCGCCTTCGCGCATGGCACCAGCGCGATCCGCACCCATCTCGACGCGCTGGCGCCGCAGGATGCGATTTCGTTTCCGGTCTTCGCCGAGATGCGCGCCGAATGGACAGGCCGGATCGAGCTGCAGGGCTCCTGCCTCGTGCCGATCGACATCGTGGAAGAAGGTGGCCCTTTCGCCCGCACCGCGACCATCACCGCGAAATCGGGCGGCGTTCTGGGCGCGGTGACCTATCCGGTCAACGATCTGCGCCGGCGGCTGCGGGTGTTTCTGGACCACGCCATGCGCCGCGGCCTGCACGCCGATTTCCATGTGGACGAAACTGGCGATGCACAGGTGGCGACGCTGCGGGTGATTGCCGAAACCGTGCTGGAAGCCGGGTTCGATGCGCCGGTCACGGTCGGGCACTGCTGCTCGCTCGCGGTGCAGCCGGAGGCGGAGGCGCTGGCGACGCTCGATCTCGTGGCGAAGGCCGGGCTCAATGTCGTCAGCCTGCCGATGTGCAACATGTATCTGCAAGACCGCCAGGCGGGCCGCACACCCCGCTGGCGCGGCGTGACGCTGGTGCATGAAATGGCTGCGCGCGGCATCAACGTGAGCTTCGCCTCCGACAATACCCGCGACCCGTTCTATGCCTATGGCGACCTCGACATGCTCGAGGTGATGCGCGAGGCCACCCGGATCGCGCAGCTGGATCATACCCGCACCGATTGGCCGCGGGCCTTCACCATGAACCCCGCGCGGGCCTGCGGCTTCGTCCCCCCCAGCCTCGCGCCCGGCGCGCCGGCCGATCTCGTCATCACCCGCGCGCGCAGCTGGACCGAGCTTTTCGCCCGCCCGCAGGCCGACCGCATCGTGCTGCGCCGCGGCCGGCAGATCGACCGCACCCTCCCCAATTATGCCGAACTCGACGGATTGATGAGATGAATATCGACGCCGCCAAAGCCGCCCTGTCGCATATGGAAATCGAGGATACGCCCTCGGCCCTGCGCGCGAAAAGCCGGGATTTCTTCTGGTATTCGCCGGTGCTGAAGGCGCGGCTCGACCATGTGCAGGCGGATTTCATCCTCTGCCCGAAGGGCGAGGCGGAGGTGATCGCGGCGCTGCGCGTGTGCCATGCCCATGACGTGCCGGTTACCGTGCGCGGCGCGGGCACCGGCAACTACGGCCAGGCGATGCCGCTCGCGGGCGGCTGCGTCATGCATATGAAGAACATGGACCGGGTAAAGGACATCGCCCCCGGCCGCGTGGTCACCGAGCCGGGGATCGTGATCCGCGATCTCGATGCCGCCACCCGCGCCCATTCGGCGCAGGAGCTGCGGATGACCCCTTCCACCGCCGGCACGGCGACCATCGGCGGCTTCGTCGCGGGCGGCTCGGGCGGGGTCGGCTCCGTCCGCTGGGGCGCGCTGCGCGACCCGGGCAACATCCTGCGCCTGCGGGTCGTGTCGATGGAGGCCGAGCCGCAGATCCACGATTTCACCGGCGACGAGCTGCACCGCGTCAGCCATGCCTATGGCACCAACGGCATCATCACCGAGATCGAGCTGCCGCTCGCCCCCGCCTACGACTGGATCGGCGCCTTCATCGCCTTTACCGATTTCGACGCCGCCACCCGCTTCGGCGCGGCGCTGGCCGATCAGGACGGGATCCTGGTGAAGCTCATTACGCTGTGCGAGGCCCCCACCGCCGCGCGCTATTTCCAGCGCTTCCGCGGCCATGTGGCCGAGGCCGATCATGTGGTGCTGCTGATGGTAGCGCCACAGTCGATCGCGGCGGTGGAGACCTTCCTCTCCGGCTGGCCCGGGCGCCTGATCTACCGTTCGGACCGGGGCGGATGGGACCGTGACCCGGGCCTTGCCTATGAATATGGCTGGAACCACACCACACTGCGGGCGCTGAAGGTCGACCCCGACATCACCTACCTGCAGGTGCGCTACCACGGCCCCGGGATGCTCGACACCATCGCCGCAGTGCGGGCGCGCTTCGGGCCGGAGCTGATCCAGCATCTGGAAGCGATGCGCGAGAATGGCCGCACCATCTATGCCGGGCTCACGCTGGTGCATTTCAGCACCGAAGAGCGGCTCGACGAGATCATCCGCATTCATGAGGAAATGGGCGCGATGATCTTCAACCCGCACCGCTACACGCTCGAAGAGGGCGGGCGGCAGGCCACGGATGCGCGCCAGCTCGCTTTCAAGCGCGAGGCCGATCCGAAGGGCCTGCTGAACCCGGGCAAGATGATCGCCTGGGACAGCCCCGGCTGGGACTATATCCGGATGTACGACTGGCCCGGGATGCGCCGATGACCCGCGCCTTCGTCCTCCATGCCCATCCCTGCACCGAGAGCTACAGCGCCGCGCTCCATGGCGTCGTGACGCGGACGCTCACGGCGCGCGGCTGGCAGGTGGACGGGTGCGACCTCTATGCCGAAGGGTTCGATCCGCTCCTCTCGGCCGAGGAGCGCCGCGGCTATCACGACATCGGGCCGAACCTGCTGCCGGTCGCGGATTACGTCCAGCGCCTGCGGGCGGCCGATGCGCTGATCCTGGTGGCGCCGGTCTGGAATTATGGCTTCCCGGCGATCCTGAAAGGTTTCTTCGACCGGGTGTTCCTGCCCGGCGTTTCGTTCCGCATGGCCGGCGGGGTGACCCGCCCGGCCCTCACCCATATGTCGCGGCTCTGCGCCGTCACCACCTATGGCGGCAGCCGGATGAAGGCGCTCTGGGCGGGCGATCCGCCGCGCCGGATCGTCACGCGGGTGCTGCGCGCCACGACCAACCCGGCGCGGATGCGGTATCTTGCGCTCTATGACATGAACCGGGCCGACGACGCCCGGCGGACCGCGTTCCTGGACCGGGTCCGGAAGGAAATGGAGGTCTTCTGATGCGCGCGCTCGTGGTCTATTGCCACCCGGATCCGCAAAGCTTCACCGCCGCGGTGCGCGCGCTGGTGGAGGAGAAGCTCAGCGCAGCGGGGGCGGAAACCCGGACCCTCGATCTCTATGCCCGCGGCTTCAGCCCCGCACTCGCGCAGCAGGAATGGCAACGCTATCTGGAGGGCGCGCATGAGGGCGTGGCCGAAGACGTGGCCGCGCTGCGCTGGTGCGATACGCTGATCTTCGTCTATCCGACCTGGTGGTATGGCCTGCCCGCCATGCTGAAGGGCTGGCTCGACCGGGTGCTGCTGCCCGATGTGGCCTTCCTGATGCCCGACGAGACCCACCGCAACATCCGCCCGGGGCTGCGCCACATCGCGCGTCTGGGCGTGTTCACCACCGGGGGCGCCTCGCGCCTGCTGACGTTCTTCGTCGGCGCGCCGGGCAAACGCACGCTGCTGCGCGGACTCGGGCAGCTCTGCGCACCGCGCCGCCGCACCGCCTTCGCGATGCATTACGGCATGGACAGCTCCACCGCAGAGAGCCGCATGCGGCATCTGACCCGGGTGAGCCGCGAGATGGACCGCCTGATCGGCCCCCTGCCCCGCACGGCCGAGGCCCGCGCATGAGCCGGCTGGACTGGGCGCAGCGCCGCGCCCCCGAATTCGCCGCGCCCGACCCGATGCGCACGATCGCGATCCTGCCCACCGCCGCGATCGAGCAGCACGGCCCGCACCTGCCCGTGGGCACCGACACGCTGATCATGGAGGGAATGCTGGCCGAGCTGCGCCGCCAGCTGGCTGTCCTGCCCGATGCGCCGGATGTGCGGATCCTGCCGGTGCAGGCGGTGGGCAAATCGAACGAGCACCTCTGGGCGCGCGGCACCCTCACGCTCAGCGCCGAAACCGCGCTCCGGGTCTGGACGGAAATCGGGCTTTCGGTTGCGCGCGCCGGGATTCGCAAGATCGTTCTCATCAACAGCCACGGTGGCAACCTGGACCTGATCTCGATCCTCTCGCGCGAGCTGCGGGTGCGGGCGGGGATGTTCGCGGTGAAATGCCAGTGGACGGGCTTCGGCACGCCCGAGGGGATGTATCCGCCGCGCGAGCTGGCCTACGGCATCCACGGCGGCGATATGGAGACCTCGCTGATGCTCGCCTTCGCACCGGAAACGGTGGACATGACGGCGGCACAGGATTTCGCCTCTAGCGCCGAGGCGGGCGGGGTGCCGCCCGTCGGGCCGCTCTCCTACGGCTGGATCGCCTCCGATCTGAACCCGGCCGGGACGGTCGGGAACGCGGCCGCGGCGCGGGCGGACAAGGGCCAGGCCACGGCCGCGCATCAGGTCGCGGGCATGATTGCGCTCCTGCGCACCGTGGCGGAGCGGCCAATTGATAACTTGGCTCCGGTAGACGTTACGGTTTGGTAAGCATTGCGGCCTAGGATCAGGTGAACAGATTGTGTCGGAGTCTGCGCGATGATTCTCAGTGCCGAAGCCCTTGGTGATGCCCTCATCGTTCACATCGGTGAAGAACGTATCGATGCGGCCATCGCCATCCGCTTCAAGGACCGCATGCGCGAGGTGACGATCCAGCCCGCGCCGCGCGTGATCCTCGACATGTCCCGGGTTACGTTTCTGGACAGTTCCGGGCTCGGAGCCCTCGTTGCGGTCATGAAATTCCTGGCGCCAGCCCGCCGTCTGGAGTTGGCCTCGCTGCGCCCGAACGTCCAGAAAGTTCTTAATCTCACCCGGATGGACACCGTTTTCAGGATCTATCCGGACATCAGCAGCGCGGTTTCGGAAGGTCTGCGAAATGCGGGCTGACTCCGCCCTTTATATGCATCTGGACGCGGTGGAAGCCCCCACAAGCTCGGTCGCGTTCCACTACAGTTTCGAAGCGGATCCGCTTTCGGTCCGCACAGCCCTCTTCGATACCCTCGGATGGCTCGGATGCCAGCTCTCGGAGGACGACGCCGGAAATCTGGAGCTCGTCCTCGCGGAGATCTTCAACAACATCGTCGAGCATGGCTATAAGGAAACGGGCCGCGGCACGATTGTCCTGTCGATCTATCCACAGAACGACTCGCTGCTTTGCTCTGTCGGCGACGCCGGCCCCGCCCTGCCCGATACCTGTCTGCAATTCCTCGAATGTCAGCGCCCCGTGCCGGAGAATCTGCCCGAGGGCGGGTTCGGCTGGTATCTCGTACGTGATCTGGTGCAGGATCTGGAATACAAACGAGAGAACGGCCGTAATCAGCTCTGGTTCCGCCTGCCGCTCAGCCGGGAGCCGATCCGGGAGCTTTTTCCGTTACGCTGAGACAGGATACGCTGCGTCCAGCGCCTGCCCTGTTTCTTTGCACCGCGCCTTGGCATAGAGCCAGTCGCTCCGCCGCGAACGCTTCGCCTTGCCCCCGTGACCTGCCACGGGAGTTTTCCTCCATCTGCGATTAGAGTCCGGCCCATGGAGAGGACGGACGATGAAGAAGGCACGACTGACGGAAGAGCAGATCATTGGCATCTTGCAGGAGCATGAGGCTGGC
>NZ_JAYRZN010000031.1:0-40649 GCF_041916475.1 Paenirhodobacter sp. | reverse complement strand
GGGCGGCAACGACGGCCGGGCGCCCCTATCCCGGCGCTGCCGGGCCGGACGCGGCTGCCGCAGCCGCCCGGGCGGCTGTGGGGGGCGCGCGCGCCGAGGTGCTGCTGCGCAGATACGGGGCGATTGCGGCGGAGGTGGCGCGGTTCTGCGCGGCGGGCGCGGATGCGGATCTCATTGCGGCGCCCGGGTTTTCGCGGCGGGAGGTGGTCTGGCTCGTACGCCAGCGCATGGCGCTGACGCTGGAGGACATGATCCTGCGCCGCACCGGGCTGGTGATGACCGGCCGTCTGACGGAGGCCGCGCTGCGGGAGATTGCGCTGGTGATGGCGGAGGAGCTGGGCCATCCGTCCGATTGGGCGGAGCGACAGGTGGATGCGGCGGCGCGCGACCCGCGCATTCTCTGGCGGCAATAGGGAGGCGGGAGAGGATGACTGCGCAGGAGGGGCCGCTGGTCCTCGCGATCGACGCGGGGGGTACGGCGGTAAAGGTGGTGCTGTTCGATGCGGACGGGCGGGCCGTCGCGCAGCGTCATGCCGATGTGACGACCGTGCACCATCCGGATGGCCGCGTGGAGCGCGACCCGGAGGCCTTCTGGGAGGCGACGGCGCGCGCGATCCGGGCGGTGGTCTGCGGTGTGGCGCCGGGGCGGCTTTTGGCGGCCGGGTGCACCGGTTTTGGCAATGGCATCTTCATGGTCGATGCCGCCGGGCGGCCGACCCGCCCGGGAATCGTCTCTGTCGATCATCGGGCGCAGCCGATCGTCGATGCGCTGGAGGCGGAGGGCCGCCTCGACGAGATCTCTGCGCTGAACGGTCACCGGCCCTGGGGCGGGCAGACGCTGCTGCAGCTGGTGGGCCTCGCGCGCGACGAGCCGGAGGTGATGGCGCGCTCTGCCTGGGGGCTCGCCTGCAAGGATTTCATCCGGCTGCGCCTGACCGGCGAGATGCAGACCGACCCCACGGATGCGAGCGGCGGCGGGCTGATGGATCTCGGGCGCGGCAGCTATTCCACGCCGGTGCTGGAGGCTTTCGGTCATCCGGAGCTGCGCGCGAAGCTGCCGCCCATCGTCGGAAGCGCGGCAGCAGGCGTCCGGGTGAGCGCCGAGGCCGCGGCGCAGACGGGCTTGCCGGTGGGCCTGCCGGTCGCCGGAGGGATGATGGATGTCGCGGCCTGCGCGCTCGGCGCGGGGGTGACGACCCATGACCGGCTGGTGATGATCGCCGGGACCTGGGCGATCAACGGGATGGAGGTGGATGGCGCCAGCGCGGCGCCCGCGCCGATCCTGAACATGATCTACCGCGACGGGGCGACCCGGCTTGTGGCTGAGGGCAGCCCGTCCTCGGCGGCGAATCTGGGCTGGTACCTGGACCGGGCGCTGGCGGGGCGGCTGACGGTTTCGGAGGCGGTGGCGCGCATCGAAGACTGCCCGGTGCAGGCGCGGCGCTGCCATTTTCTGCCCTATGTGCATGGCCCGCGGCCGCGGCGCGGCGCCTTCGTCGGCCTCGGGAGCACCGATGACGAAGCCAGCATGCTGCGCGCGATCTGCGAGGGGGTCGCGTTCCAGCACCGCCGCCATGCCGAACAGATCCTGCCGCATGGCACCGGCGCCTGGCCCGCGGCGATCCGCCTGACCGGCGGGGCGGCGCGCTCGCCCGCCTGGGCGCAGATCTTTGCCGATGTCTGCGGCCGGCCGGTCGAGGTGATCGCGGCAGATGAGGTGGGCGCGCTTGGCGCGGGGATCTGCGCGGCGGTAGCGGGCGGGCTCTATCCGGGCCTGACGCAGGCGACCCGCGCGATGAGCCGCATCGCCCGCACCCATGCCCCCGATCCCGCGCGCCACGCGTTCTACGCGGGCCGCTACGACGATTTCCTCCGGCTCGACCGGGGGATGATGGAGCTGATCGCAACCATGCGCTGACCCCCGGATGAGGAGTACCGGAGTTGGCGTCATTACAGGGAGAGAGACCATGAAGACCATGAACCGCCTTCTGGCAGGCAGCGTATGCGCAGCCCTTCTGCCGCTCGCCGCGGTGGCCGATGTCGCGGCCTGCAAGGGCAAGGTGCCGGTGCTGAACGTGGTCGGGCAGGGGATGCCCTCGGTCACGATGCTGGACGGGCAGCTGGCCGAATTCGACCAGAAATGGGGCACCGAGGTGAAGATCACGCTCTTGGGCGAGAACGAGCGGCGCGCGAAGGCGCGGCTCGATGCCTCGACCGGCGCCGGGGCCTATCAGGTGCTCTATATCGACGAGGCGAACCTGGCCGAATATGTCTCGGCGGACTGGGTCTATCCGCTCGCCGATGTGGTGCCGGCGGACTACGACCTCAATGATTTCCGGGTCGATCTGAAGAATGTCGCGACCGTGGGTGGCGTGCAGTATTTCGCGCCCTTCGTCGGCGGCGGCGACGTGCTGATGTATCGCAAGGACGTGCTGGAGGCCAAGGGCATTGCCGTGCCCAAGACGCTCGATGAGCTGGTGGCCGCGGTGAAGGCGGCCGATGGGGCCGAGCCGAACCTGCATGGCTGGGCCGCGCGCGGCCAGCGTGGATCGGGGATGAACGTCTGGCGCTGGACCCCGTTCTTCCGGGGCCTGGGCGGCGAATGGCTGGAGGGCGAAGCCCCCGCGTTCAATTCCGAAATCGGGGTGAAGGCGACGGCGCTCTACAAGGAGCTGATGTCTTATGGCCCGCCCGGCGTCGGCACGTTCAACTGGTCCGATGCGGTCGAAGCGTTCCGCGGCGGCCAGGTGGCCTTCCTGATCGAAAGCGACGTGTTCGGCCCCTGGATGGAGGATCCGCAGAAATCCGTGGTCGCGGGCAAGGTGGGCTACATCTCCCCGCCCGAGCCGCTGCCCTCGGCAGGCTGGGCCCATGGCTGGGCGGTGTCGAAGGTCGGCGCCAAGGATGATTGCATGAAGGCCGTCGCGGGCGATTTCGTCGGATGGGCCACGTCGAAGGAGATGGAGCAAAAGCGGCTCGCGCAGGGCATCGCTTCGGATATCGGGCGCATCTCCACCATGCAGAGCGCAGCCTATCAGAAGGCGGTGCCGAAGGAATATATCGACGCGCTCCTCGCCACCGGCCCGCGCACCAGCCTGCTGATCATGGCCAGCCCCGCCTGGCCCGAAATCGGCGATACGCTGGGCCTCGCGCTGGAAGAGATCTTCACCGGCACGCGCGACGACATCCAGGGCGCGCTCGACGAGGCCGCCTTCACGGCCGAGGACGCCCTCGCGCGGCTCAAATGACCGCAGCAGCGGATCCGGCCACGCGCCGGGTCCGCCCCTGACCGGAGTATTCCCATGTCCAGAAAAGGCTTCGTCCTGCTGACGCTCGCCCCGGCGCTGATCGTGCTGGGGGTGTTGGCGGTGGTCTCCACCGCCGGAGCGCTGTGGTTTTCGGTGATGAACCGGACGCTGCGCTCCCCCGATTATGAATTCGTCGGGCTTTACAATTACCTGCGCCTGTTCCGGGACAAGCGTTTCTTCAATGCGCTGGAAATCTCCGCGCTGTGGGAGCTGGTCACGGTCGCCGGCACGCTGGCGCTGGCGGTGCTGCTCGCGGTGCTGGTGTTCGAGACGGTGAAGCGGCCGCTGGCGCGCAACCTGATCTGTTTCGCCTTCCTCGCGCCGGTGCTGCTGCCGCGGGTGGCGGCCGCGTTCATCTGGCGGTTCCTCTATTCGCCGACGCTGGGGCTCGCGAACTGGGTCGCGGGGCTGTTCGGCATCGGGCCGGTGGAATTCCTGGCCAATCCGAAGATCGCGCTGTTTTCGGTGGCGGCGGTCGATATCTGGCAATGGGGCCTGTTCTTCGCGGTGATCCTGATCAAGCTGCTGGAGACCCTGCCGCGCGACCCGATCGAGGCGGCGATGCTGGACAATGCCCGGGTCTGGCAGATCCACGCCTATGTGACGCTGCCGATGCTGAAGGCGCCGCTGATCAGCCTCGTTCTGGTCAAGGCGGTGGAATCGCTGCGCTCCTTCGATCTCATCTTCGTCATGACCGGCGGCGGGCCGGGCACCGCCACCGAAACGCTCGACCTCTATGCCTATCAGACCGGGATCAACCTCGGCGGCCGGGTCTCCTATGCCTCGGCGATGTCGATCCTGCTGCTGATCGTCACCACGGTCGCTTTCACCATTGTCATGCGCGCGGGGAAGAAATGGGCTCGCTGATCTTACGTTACACTGCGCGGCTCGTGCTGGCGCTTCTGGTGCTGGTGGCGCTGATGCCGATCCTGTGGACGGCGCTCGGCGCGTTCAAGGAGCTGCGCGACATCGTCACCCCCACGCCGCGGCTCGTGTTCACGCCGACGCTGGAGAACTTCCGCTTCATCCTGAGCAACCCGATCATCCGCGACGGGCTTCTGAATTCGGTGATCGTGGTCACTGCGGCCGTGGGCATCGGCGCGGTGCTGGGCATTCCGGCGGCGCATACGCTGGCGCGGCACGCACGGAAATGGGGCGATGATGCGCAGTTTTTCGTGCTGTCGCTGCGCTTCATGCCGCCGGTGGCCATCGCGATCCCCTTCATCGCGATCTACCTGGACCTGGGCCTCTACGACACGCTGTTCGGCCTGATCCTCGTCTATCTGGTGACGACGATCTCCACCATGATCTGGCTCTCCGTGCCGGCCTTCGAGCGCGTCCCGCGCGAGATCGAGGAGGCCGCGCAGATGGAGGGCTGCACCGATGCCGAGGTGTTCTGGCGGTTCTCGCTGCCGATTGCCGCGCCCTCCCTGTTCGGCGCGCTGGTCTTCACCTTCGTGCTGGTCTGGAACGAGCTGCTGCTGGCGCTGACGCTGGCTGCGAAGAACGCGACCCTGCCGGTGGTGGCGGCCTCGATCACCTCGCTTGGCAAGGAAATCCCCTGGGGGGTGATCAATGCGGCGACGGTCGTTCTGGTGCTGCCGCCCCTCGTCTTCATCGGCCTGCTGATGGGCATGATCAACTCAATGGTCCGCGCGGGCGGACGTGCGAAAGGCTGACAGATGGCCACTATCACCTGTTCCAACATCACCAAGAGCTATGGCGGCCATCCGGTGATCGAAGATCTGAACCTCGCGATTCCGGATCATGAATTCGTGGTCTTCCTGGGCCCGTCGGGCTGCGGAAAATCGACGATGCTGCGGATGATCGCGGGGCTCGAGGATGTGAGTTCCGGTACGGTCGCGATCGGGGGCGAGGATGTCACCCACCGCCATCCCGGGCAGCGCGGGGTCGCGATGGTATTCCAGAGCTACGCGCTCTATCCCCACATGTCGGTGCGGGAGAACATCACCTTCGGGCTGCGCCGCGCGGGGGTGGACAAGGCGGAGATCGAGCGCCGGCTGCACCAGGTGGTCTCGATCCTCGGGCTGGAGCCGCTGCTGGAGCGCAAGCCCAAGGCGATGTCCGGGGGCCAGCAGCAGCGCGTGGCGATGGCGCGCGCGATGATCAAGACGCCGAAGGTGTTCCTGTTCGACGAGCCGCTCTCGAACCTCGACGCGAAGCTGCGCGAGAAGCTGCGCACCGAAATCCGCCGGATGCACAACACCCTGCGCACGACCACGATCTTCGTGACCCACGACCAGCTGGAGGCGATGACCATTGCTGACCGGATCGTGCTGATGCGGGCGGGGGCGATCGAGCAGCAGGGCACCCCGGACGAAATCTTCGACCGTCCGGCGACCCGCTTCGTGGCCGATTTCATCGGCTCGCCCGCGATGAACTTCCTGCTGGGCCGGGTGCAGAACGGCGCGGCCGTGGCCGGATCGGTGCAGATCCCGCTGCCGCCGGGCCGGTTCCGGCTGAAGGAAGGGCAGGAGGTCGAGCTCGGGCTGCGCCCCTCGCGGATGGACCTGGTCGCGGCCGATGCGCCCGGCGCCATCACCGGCAGGGTGCAGCTGATCGAGAACATGGGCAGCGAGGGCCAGGTGATCGCCGAAGTGGACGGCCGCGAGCTTTCGCTTGTGACCAAGGACTTCCGGCGGCTCTCGATCGGCGACGCGATCAGCTTCGCCATCGCCCCGGAGCATCTCCATGTATTTGACCGTGCCACCGGCCGGTCTCTGCTTGCCAAGGACGCCTGACATGACCGCCTTTTCCCACACCCGCTACGCCGAGAAGATCGCCCGCATCCGCGCGGGGGATTACAGGACCGGGGATTTCATGATCGCCGATGCCAAGGACGCCGACATGTCGGGCGGTATCCTGACCACCGGACGGCGGCGCGATGCCGGCGGCCGGGTGAGCGGCAACCGGACCCGGGCCGAATTCCTCGATCAGATGCGCGCGCTGATCGCGCAGGACGTGGTGGATATCATGCTCGGATCGGCCGGCAACATCGATCTGCTGGCCGGATCCGGCGCCTTCACCGGCTCGGCGGTGATGCCCGCCTTCCGCGGCAATGACACGACCGATGTCTGGGGCGTGATCCGCGGCGGGCGCTACCGCGAGACCGCTTCGCTGCCGTTCCGCAGCGCGAGCCTGCGCCATGCGCCGGCGCCGCTGTGCCTCTATTCGATCACCTTCATGAACGATGCCGCCGCCGATGCCGCCGCGCTGGCGGCCTATGCCGCGTTCCGGGCAGAGGCCGAAGCCGAGGGCGTGCGGCACTTCCTCGAGGTGTTCAACCCGAATATCGATATCGGCATTGCCGAGGCCGATCTCGGCGCTTTCGTCAATGATTGCATCACGCGCGCGCTGGCGGGGCTGACCCGCACGGAGCGTCCGGAGTTCCTCAAGGTCGCATATAATGGGCCTGCGGCGCTCGAGGAGCTGGCCGCCCACGACCCTTCCATGGTCGTGGGTGTGCTGGGCGGCGGCGGCGGCACGCACCGCGACACGTTCGAGCTGGTGGCGCAGGCCGAGCGCCATGGCGGCCGCCTCGCCCTGTTCGGGCGCAAGATCAACATGGCCGAGGATCAGCTGGCCTTCATCTCCTGGATGCGCCGGGTGGCCGACGGTGCCGTGGCGCCCGCAGAGGCGGTGCGTGGCTATCATGCCGATCTCCGGAGCGCCGGGAAGATCTCGGATCGTGATCTGGACAGTGATCTCCAGATTACCGAAACTGTTCTGAAAATCGCCGCAGCCTGAGCCAGGAGAAACCGCATGTCCCGGGGCCATCAACCTTCCACCCGGACCATCGCAGAGGTTGCCTGGCTCTACTACATCAAGAACCTCACCCAGGGCGATATCGCCAAGCGGCTGAACCTCTCGCGGCCCACGGTCATCAGCTATCTGAAGCAGGCCAAGGACCGCGAGATCGTCTGTGTGAAGATTTCGGGGGAGCATTTCCGGATCAATGCGCTGGCCGATGCGCTGAGCGAGATCTTTGGCCTCGAAGCCGCGCTGGTGGTTCCCGACGAGGGGCAGGGCGGCGAGGTGCTGACGCGGATGGTCTGCGAGGCGGCGGCGCAGATGGTGCCGGATTTCGTGGCCCCGGGCGATCAGCTGGGCGTGAGCTGGGGGCAGACCGTGTGGTTCGTCTCCGAAAGCGTGCCGGTCTGGCCGATGCAGGGGCTGACGATCCGGCAGCTGATCGGCTCCATGGCGAACCCGCTCCTGCCCACATCCGAGAGCTGCTCGACCGAAATCGCCCGCAGGCTGGGGGCAGAATGCGTGAACCTGAACGCGCCCGCGGTCTGCTCCTCTGCGGAACTCGCGCGGATGCTGCAGGCCGAGCCGATCATCGCGGAGCAGCTGTCGAACCTGCGCCTGTGCAACAAGGCGCTGTATTCGCTCAGCCCCTGCACCCACGACAGCCATGTCGTTCAGTTCAAGATTGCGACCGGCGCGGACATGGATGCCTATGTCGCGCGCGGTGCGATCGGGATCATCGCGGGGCGCTTCATCGACCGCGATGGCGCACCGGTTCTGGGGGAGCTGGATGACCGGCTGATCGGGGCGGATCATCAGACGCTGCGGCAGATGAAGGGGATGCTGGTCGTCAGCGGGCTGCACAAGCTGGAGCCGACCATCGCCGCGCTGCGCGGGGGCTATGTGAACGTGATGGCTGTCGATACGCAGCTCGCCGAGGCAATCGTCGCGCGCTGCGGATGATCGCGCCGCACGAGCGAGGGTGCCCCGGCGCGGCGATCTGGCCGGGTGGGAACGGGAGCGCGGTATTATTTCCCGCAGCCATTGCGCACCCACAGGCTGCCAACGCCAGGCAACTGTGTATCTGCTGAGGGCGGCGCCGCGGTTTTGGTGTTAGGGCAGGGGTGCGTGGGATATGGCTTTTCGAGGCATTTCCCGCATGAGCTTTCAGGAGATTGTACGTCTCGCATCCATCGCGCAGATGCGCGCGGTATGCTGTAGTGGTGGGTGACCCTGCCACCAGAGACGGGTGTAAACCTGTATGTATGTGGAAAATCTTTCTTTCTGTATCAATGGTATATGCTTGTTTCCTGTATTGTTCCGTTGCGTTCCGTAACGCCCCATTACTATCGTTTTTGGCCGGTAGGATGGATTCACAAAATGCCCAAGATGGTTCCCGAACTCTCCCCCATCGAAATTAAACGCCTTCGGCATCCGGGCCAGGGCGGCAATTTTACGGTGGCTGTGGGCGGGGTGTCGGGGCTGTTGTTGCAGATCACGCCGACCGGGGCGCGAAGCTGGATCTTGCGCACACTGATTGCGGGCAAACGCCGATCTCTGGGTCTGGGTGCTTATCCCGAGGTAGGGCTAGCTCAAAAACCTGAAGAAATTGTTCCAACACGATCTGATACAGCGCGTCGAAGTCGCTCCATTTGAGCGGGGCTGGCTCAATGATATAGGTCGCCCCAAGCGGAATGCGGTGCTCGTGCTTGGTGTATCTCACTCGCGCCTCATCCATTTTCTTGTCGCCAGTTGGCGCGGCATAGCGCCCGGCCCAATTAAGAACTTCGGTCATCTCTGCGAGCCGCTGCCAATCATCATTTTTGAGACTGGGCAGGCGCGCTTCTGACCAAAGGGCGTACACGTCATGTGTGGTCCGCGGTGGTTTTCCGCATTGGGCGCAAATCAGGGCCTTCAGTATAAGTTCCAGAGCTATCGATGCCTCCCTGATGAAGGCTTCCCACAGCGCTTGGCTTGGTGTGCCGCGATAGGCTGATTGTGCTGCCAGTTCTACCGCGACGTGCTCGTCAAGGCTCTGCAAGACACGGGCACTATAGCGAGCGTTGTGGGCCTTGGCCCAAAAGTGGGCGGGTGCTTTGCGTCGCCTGTCCCATTCGTTTTCTGTCACAGGTTCATCATCGGTGTTGCCCATAGCCTTCAGCCCTTCCTTTCGCTTATCGCTACGCCCGGCCCAGTCGCAACCTGCCCACCCTCAAGGAACTGTATGCCCCTTATTTCGAGGGCCGCGCGGATCGCGGCGAGGGTGGCAGGCTTTAGGACTTCGCTACGTTCAAGCCGCGCGATGGTGTTGGGTGACATGTCAGCGGCTATCGCCAAATCACGAACGCCAAGCCCAAGGGCGGCTCGTGCCATTCGGCATTGCGTCGCATCAATGGTAACCGTGTTACTTTTTTCTTGCTCGATCATGTCCACCCCTGTATGGTAACACTGTTACTATATCCTAACTTGGAGACAGTGCAAATGCTACACAGACCCGCTCGCGGGACCGCTACCGGCTTGCCGATCAGCGTCCTCAATGAGATCCACGACTGCCTGTCCTTGGCGCTCGGCGCCACCGAGCGACGCGCCGGCTACACTCAGGCCGAGCGCGAGGCACGTTCCTACGTTCGCACCGCCCTGCGCCGGGTTGAGAAGCTGACGGAGGTGGCGGCATGATTCTCGATGTTGATGATTGCACATGGCGCGCCGGGCAGGTCCTGCATTTGGTCAAGATCATGCAAAGCATCCTGTGCGAGATGGATTTCGGCATGGCTGATGGTGGCCGCAATCACAATCTGGACCACGTTTCCGCGCTGGCGAACGCTTCCGAGGAGGCCCTCAAGAAGCTGGTCGAAGATATCGACCGCTTGCCCCGTGATCGGAAGGGTGTGCGCAATGAAGCGGCGTGATATCCTGACCGCTGCGCTCGCGGCACCAATGCTGGCTTCGCCCGCCGTTGCGGTGGTCAATGTGATGACCCGCGACGAGCAGATCGCACACCACAAGGCCGAACTGTTTCGTCTGTTCGCCGAACAGGTGCCGGGCGGGACAAAACTGATTGGCTTCACTCTCATGGTCGACACGAGCCACGCAGATATCAGCATCCTCTCTGCTCAGGACGAACAGGCAAGGTATCTCCGAGGCCATGATGGCAGGTGGAGCAAGACCATGCACAAGGGAAGGTCCAGCGCTCTGGTCGGGGAGGCTTGACCTTCACATACTAGGTTCAGGTCGGGCGTACTGTCCGAATCCGTCACATCCAGTATCATCCAATCACTTTTGAGATGGCCGGTAGGTTGATCGGTGACCCCACCACCTCCAAAGTAAATCAAGGATAAACAATGACTTACGTTGGTAAGTGGTGGGTGACCCTGGAATCGAACCAGGCGTGGGTCTCCCCGGCGGAGTTACAGTCCGCTGCCGCACCTTGCAGCTCGTCACCCGACGCGGGCTGAATATCCGGGGGGGCGGGGGGCGTCAAGCAGGTTTTTTCTCCCGGCAAAGCGGTACTTGCCAAAGCCGTGTGCGCAGGGCAGTCAGGGGTATCGAGAGGGGACAGCCATGAAAAAACCGGCCTGGGTGATCGACAAGGAACGCACGAAACGGGCAGCGGCGGCAGAGACCGTCTGGCTGTTCGGTCTGCATGCCGTGCGCGATGCGCTGGTGAATCCGGCGCGGACCAAGCTGCGGCTGGTGCTCACGAAAAACGCGACCGACAAGCTGGTGGAGGCGATCGCGGCTTCGGGGATCGCGCCCGAGATCGTCGATCCGCGCAAGTTCGACAGCCATGTGCCGCTGGCGCAGGATTCCGTGCATCAGGGCGCCGCGCTGGAGGTCAAGCCGCTGGATTGGGGCAAGCTCGGCGATGTCGCGCTGACGGGGGCGGGGGCGCCGCTGGTGGTGCTGCTGGACCGAGTGACGGATCCGCACAACGTCGGCGCGGTGCTGCGCTCGGCCGAAGTATTCGGCGCGCGCGCCGTGGTTGCGCCGCTGCGCCATTCCGCGCCCGAGACCGGGGCCCTGGCCAAGACCGCTTCGGGGGCGCTGGAGCGGCAACCCTATCTGCGGATCACGAATCTGGCCGATGCGATGCGCGAATTGCAGGAGATGGGCTATGTCCTGCTGGGGCTGGCGGGCGAAGCGGAGATGACGCTGGCCGAAGGGCTGGCGCAGGCGGGGAGCCGCCCGGTGGGCCTCGTGCTGGGCGCCGAAGGGCCCGGGCTGCGCGAGAAGACCCGGGAAACATGCGATTTTCTGGTGCGAATCCCGTTCGCGGGCGGGTTCGGCTCGCTGAATGTCTCGAATGCCGCGGCGGTGTCGCTTTACGCGACGGTCAACCGCTGATGTCACAAAAATGCGATTTTTCTCAAATCGCCCTTTAATTGTGCCGTTACGTCTCTAGATATAATAACAGAGGCACAGCCTTGGAACCGCTGCGCTTCAGTTCACTGTCCCTCGTTCCGCCACTGTGCGCCCGGCCTCTTGGCTCGGGCGCATTTTTCTGCACACTGAGCGGGTCAGGGAGGAACGCGATGACTGATGCCGAAATTCGCCGGATATTGCAAGAGACCAGGGTGATTGCCGTCGTCGGAATCTCCAACAAGCCCGAACGTCCCTCCCATGGTGTGGCACAATTCCTACAGGCGCGGGGCTACCGGGTGATCCCGGTGAACCCCGGCCTCGCCGGGCAGGAGCTGCTGGGAGAGACGGTTTACCCCGATCTGGCGGCGATTCCCGAATCGATCCCGGTGGATATGGTGGATATCTTCCGCGCCCCGGAGGCGGTGCCGGGCATCGTGGCCGAAGCACTGGCGCATCTGCCGCAGCTGCGCACGGTGTGGATGCAACTTGGCGTGATCAGCCCCGAGGGCGCCGCGGCCGCGAAAGCCGCCGGGAAGGCGGTGGTGATGGACCATTGCCCGAAGATCGAAATCCCCCGGCTGGGCCTTTAGAACCCGAGACGGTCGCGCAGGCTGTACCAGCCCATCCCGAGCGCCAGAAGCGGCCAGCGGAAGTGGCTGCCGCCCGGGAACATGTGGCAGGGGAGGGCCGCCATGGCGTCGAACCCGTCGCCGGTGGCCTCGATCGCCTGCGCCATCAGCTTGCCCGCGAGCGTCGCCATCGCCACGCCATGGCCCGAATAGCCTGAGGCCGAGAGGCAGTTCGGCGCGGGCCGGCGGAAGCAGGGCATCCGGTTCATGGTGATGGCCAGCGTGCCACCCCAGGCATGCGTCAGCCGCACGCCCTTCAGCTGCGGATAGACGGTTTCCAGCGGCTTGCGCACCAGCCCGGCAATATCGCGCGGGAAGCGGTAGCTGACGGTCTCGCCGCCGCCGAACAGCAGCCGGTCCTCGTGCAGGCGCCAGTAATTCACCACGAATTTGGTATCATTCGCGGCGATGTTCTCGGTGAGAACCTCCTGCGCGCGGGCACCCAAGGGCTCTGTGGCCACGATATAATTATTGATCGGCATCACCCGGGCCGCCACCGAAGGCTCGAGATGGTCCAGGTAGCCGTTCGCGGCCAGGATCAGATGTTCGGCCTCGATATGCCCCGCCTCCGTCGCGATCCAGCTGTGCGCGCCCTCGGCCCCATGTTCGATATGGGTGACGGGGGAGCGCTCCAGAATGATCGCGCCCGCTTCTTCGGCGAGGCGCGCCAGGCCGAGGCAGAGGTTCAGCGGATGCACATGGCCCGCGCCACGGTCTATGTCTCCGCCCAGATAAAGCGGCGAGGGCACCAGCGCCTGCAGGCCCGCCCTGTCCAGCGGGGTGATCTGATCATAGCCGTAATGCGCCGCCAGATGCTCGGCCTGCGCACGGGCATGGCGCACTTCGCCCGGATGCAGCGCGCAATGGGCGATGCCGAGGGCCGTGGGCACACCCGCGCGCGCGGCCAGCGCATAGGTGAGCGCTTTCGCCTCCTCGGCCATGTCCCACAGGCGCCGGGCGGTCTCGCGCCCGGCCATATGCTCGAGCTCCGTCACCTCCAACCGCTGGCCGGAGCCGATCTGCCCGCCATTGCGCCCGGAGGCGCCGAAGCCCACCCGATGCGCCTCCAGTACCACGACCCGGCGCCCGGCTTCGGCCAGATGCAGCGCGGCCGAAAGGCCGGTATAGCCCGCGCCGATGATGCACACATCCGCCCGGTGCGCGCCTTTCAGTGCGGGGCGAAGCGGCGCCGCGTCGCGGGTGGCGGCATAGAAGCTGTCGGGAAACTCCCCTGCGCGGTCGTTGGCGAACAGAAGGTTCATACGTTCAGGAGCAGATGCTCACGTTCCCACGGGCTGATGACCTGGAGGAACTCCTTGTATTCGTTGCGTTTCACCGCCTCGTAGACGGTGCAGAACTCGGGGCCGAGCACATCGCGCACCGGCGTCGAGTCCGCGAAAAGATCCAGCGCATCGCCGAGGTTGAACGGCAGGTCGCTGTCGCCGATATAGGCGTCGCCGATGCATTCCGGGCGCGGCATCTCCTGCGCCTTCAGGCCGAGATAGATGCAGGCGAGCGAGGCCGCGAGCCCGAGATAGGGGTTGCAGTCCATCCCTGCGAGCCGGTTCTCCACCCGCCGCGCGGCGGGGCCGGAGATCGGCACCCGGAGCCCGGTGGTGCGGTTGTCGCGGCCCCATTCCAGGTTGATCGGCGCCGCGAAATCCGGGACGTAGCGGCGGTAGCTGTTCACATAGGGGGCCAGCAGCGCGGTGACCGCGGGCAGGTGCGTCTGCAGCCCCGCGATCGCATGCAGGAAGGCGGGGGTTTCGTTGCCATCGGCATCCGAGAAGATGTTCTTGCCGGTACGCACATCCACGACCGACTGGTGGATATGCATCGCCGATCCGGGCTCACCTTCGATCGGCTTGGCCATGAAGGTGGCGAAGCAGTCGTGGCGCAGTGCCGCCTCGCGGATCAGCCGCTTGAAGTAGAAGATCTGGTCGGCGAGGTGCACCGGGTCGCCATGGGCGAGGTTGATCTCCACCTGGCCCGCGCCGCCTTCCTGCAGGATGCCGTCGATCTCGAAGCCCTGCGCCTCGGCGAAATCGTAGATGTCGTCGATCACCTTGCCGTATTCATCCACGGCGGACATCGAATAGGCCTGCTTGCCGGCGGCGCGGCGCCCGGAGCGGCCCATCGGCGGGATGATCGGCTGGTTCGGGTCGAGGTTGCGCGCGACGAGGAAGAACTCCATCTCGGGCGCGACGATCGGCCGCCAGCCCTCGGCCTCGAACAGCGCGAGGATGCGCTTGAGCACGTTGCGCGGCGCCACCGTCACCGGGTTGCCCTGCTGGTCCTTCACGTCATGGATCACCATCAGCGTGATATCCGCCGTCCAGGGCGCGGCGGCGGCGGTGGACCAGTCCGGCGTCAGGATCATGTCGGGCTCGGTGAAGGCGCCCGTCGGGTTGTCGGTCCATTCGCCGGTGATCGTTTGCAGGAAAATCGAATTCGGCAGGAAGAACCGGTCCTGATGCTCGAATTTCGAGGCGGGCATCGCCTTGCCGCGGGCCACGCCCGCGATATCGGCCACGATGCATTCCACCTCGTCGAGGCGGCGCCCCGCGATATAATCCTGCGCGGCCTGCGGGATCAGGTTTTTCCAGTCGGACATCTCAGCCTCGGGGTTTGAGGAAGAAATCGGCGATTTTCGCGGCAAGCAGCGGCGAGGATTTCTCCTCCGCCACCCGTCCGGCCGCCGCCGCGATCAGCGGATCGGGGACCAGCCCCGGGGCGCGCTTTTCCAGCATGCCGCGGATGAAGGTATCGTCGAATTCGGGGTGGGCCTGCACGGTGAAGGCACGGTCGCCGTACACCAGCGCGGCATTCTCGCAAAAATCGTTGCAGGCGATGACTTCGGCCCCCTCGGGGCGGCGCACGACTTGGTCCTGATGCCAGGCGTTGAGCGTCACCGGGGCGCCGTCGAGCACATAATCCTGCGCGCCGATGGCCCAGCCTCCGGCATATTTCTCCACCTTGCCGCCCATCGCCTGGGCGATGATCTGGTGGCCGAAGCAGATCCCCACCAGCGGCACGCCCGCGGCGATGGTCTTGCGGATGAAGGCCTCCAGCGGCGCGATGAACGGATGCTCCTCATAGACGCCGAAGCGCGAGCCGGTTATCAGCCAGCCGTCGCAGTCGTGAACGTCGGCGGGGAAGTCCATCTCCGCCACCTTGTAGGTGCGGAAGCTCAGGCCGCGGTCCGCCAGAAGGCGCTGGAACATGTCGGGATAGTCGCCGTTTCCCTCCCGGAGTGCCTCGGGGGATTGGCCGGTTTGCAGAATGCCGATCAGCATGAATGTCTCGTGAAGTTTTCCGCGCCCAAGGTAGCCCCGGGCGCGGGAGGCCACAAGCCTAGACCGTGTCGAGATAGAGCTCGGTCTGTTCCTCGTCCGAGAGCTCGGCCATGTAGTGGATCTCCTGGCGCTTGCACATCAGGAAATTCTCGATCAGCTCCCGCTCGAAAATCCGCGGGATCAGCGGGCAGTTGGCGAAGGTGTTCAGCGCCAGGTTCCAGGTCGCCGGCAGCTGCGGCAGGCTCTGGGCATAGGCGTTGCCCACGATCGGATCGTCGGGGATCATCCGGTCCTCAATGCCCACCAGCGCTGCGCCGAGGATCGCCGCGAGCAGCAGATAGGGGTTCACATCGCCCCCCGCCACACGGTGCTCGATCCGCCGCGCCACCGGGCCGGAGGACGGGATCCGCAGCGCCGCCGTGCGGTTCTCATAGGCCCAGCCGATGCCCGTGGGCGCATGGGCATTCGGCACCAGCCGGTCGTAGCTGTTCTCATGCGGCGCAAAGATCAGCGTCGAGCCGGGCAGGGCCGCGAGGCAGCCCGCCACCGCATGGCGCAGCCGGTCGGAGCCCTTTTCGGTGCCGTCGTTGAAGATGTTCTCCCCGGCCTGATCCAGGATCGAGAAATGCGTGTGCATGCCGTTGCCGGGCCACAGGTTGTAGGGCTTGGCCATGAACGAGGCGGCAAAGCCATGCTCGCGCGCCAGTCCCTTCACCAGCATCTTGAACAGCCAGGCATCGTCCGCGGCCCGCAGCGCATCCGCCTGGTGCATCAGATTGATCTCGAACTGCCCCGGCCCGGCTTCGGAGATGGCGGTATCGGCGGGGATGTCCATTTCCTCGCAGGCGGCATAGAGCGCGGAGAAGAAGCCATCGAAGGCATCCAGCGCCCGCAGGCTCAGCGTTTCGCCACCGGTGCGCCGCTTGCCGGAGCGCGGCGAAGGCGGCACCCGCAGCGTCTTGCCGCTGTCGTCGATCAGGAAGAATTCCAGCTCCGTCGCGACGACCGGGGTCAGGCCATGCGCCTTGTAGCGGTCCACCACGCGCGCGAGCGCCTGACGCGGATCGCCCGCATAGGGCCGCCCGTCCATGTGGAACATCCAGATCGGCAAGAGGGCCGTGGGCGATGCCAGCCAGGGCATCGGCATGAAGCCCCGCTCCGTCGGCATCAGCAGGCCATCGCAATCGCCGGTCTCAAAGACCAGCGGGCTGTCCTCGATATCCTCCCCCCAGATGTCGAGGTTCATCACCGAGAAGGGAAAACGCGTGCCCTCGGTCTGCACTTTTTGCGCGAAACGTGCGGGGATGCGTTTTCCCCGCGCCACCCCGTTCAGATCGGCCGCAGCCACGCGAATGGTGCGCACCTCGGGGTGTTCTCTCAGCCAGTCCATTTCCTCACCTGACGATTTGCGGCCTGACCCTCAATTTGGGACGCGCACCAGGAAGGTGGCGGTTCAGGCGGCGGTTGATCACCCCGAACAATCCGATCAGGGCGAGTGTCAGCAGAATGAAGTAGAACGCCGCGATCGGATAGGGGATGAATGGGTTGAATGTCTTGTCCGCGAAGAATTTCGCGTAGTAAAGCGCATCGCCGCGTTGCTGGAAGGCCGGGAAACCCGAGAAAAAGACCAGCGTCGTGGCATGAAACAGGAAGATCGCCTCGTTGGTATAGGCGGGCCAGGCGAGGCGCAGCATCGTGGGCCAGGCCACCCGGCGGAACTTCGTCCAGCCGGCCATACCATAGGCATCGGCCGCCTCCAGGTCGCCCTTGGGCACCGCCCGCAGCGCACCATAGAAGATTTCCGCCGCATAGGCGGAGGTGTTGAGGAACAGTACCAGTGCCGCGCCCGCCCAGGCGGAGGTGGTCCAGTCCGTCGGGATCAGCAGCCCGCCGAGCGTGATCCCCGCCTTCGGCAGCCGCACCAGCGCCTCGTAGGCGATGAAGAACTGGATGAACAGCGGCGAGCCGCGGAACACAAAGATGAACCATTCGGCGGGCTTGCGCAGCCATTTCGGGCCGGATGCCTTGGCCACCGCCAGAGCCGTGGCGAAGAAGAACCCGAGCGCGAGCGCGATAATGCCGAAATACAGGTTCCAGATCAGGCCGGAGCCGATCAGGGTGAAATGCTGGCACAGGGTGAAATCGCCCCGCGGCAGCAGGCGTTCGCCATAGCCCAGCGAGCGCAGGCCGTAATCGGCGATGGTCTGCATGCAGCTCATGCGCCCGCCTTTCGCATTGCTTCGCCCGCCATCGTCGCCTGCCCGCGCGCGAGCCGCGTCGTCAGGCGGCCGAGCACGATTTCCGAGATCCGGGTCATGCCGAGATAGAAGGCCAGAAGCACCAGAAAGTACCACAGCCGCCAGTCGGGGTGCGGATAGTCGAAGATGGGGGATTTGGTGGCGCCGAGCTCGCGCGCCCAGTAGACGATGTCCTCGATCCCGAGCAGGAACAGCAGCGGCGTCGCCTTGATCAGGATCATCCACAGGTTCGACAGGCCGGGCAGGGCATAGGTCCACATCTGCGGGATCAGCACCCGGCGGCGGACCTGTGATGCGGTCATGCCATAGGCCTCGGCCGTCTCCAGCTGCGCGCGCGGCACGGCATTCATCGCGCCATGCAGCACATTGGCTGCAAAGGCGCCGAAGACGATGGCGAAGGCCACCACCGCGAGCGCGAAGCCATAGGCCTCATGATAGAAATCCGGCGCGGTCGCGAGCGGCAGTTTCGCCGCCGGGCAAACGCTGAATTCGCCATTCGCCCAGACCGGCTGATCCGAGGGCGGGCATTTATACAGATGCCGCAGCCATTCCAGCCCCTGGTCCATCGCCACCGGCACGAACAGGAAGAAGATGATGTCGGGCACGCCGCGCACCATGGAGGTGTAGCCCTTGCCGAAGATCCGCAGCGGCCAGTGCGCGGAGCGTGCCGCAAGCGCGCCGCCGAAGCCGAACAGCAGCGCGACCGGCGCAACCACCAGCATCAGCAGGATCACCACGAAGAAGGAGCCATAGAACATCAGGTGCTTGCCCGATGTCAGGTAGCACAGGAGCCAGCTCAGGCCCTCGAGTTGGGATGGGTCGGCGCAGCTTTGGAACATGTCACGCTGGGATCTGGCGGGCAGGGGCCGGAGCCCCCGCCCGGATACATCAGAAGGTCTTGGCTTCGTCGCCGAACCATTTCTTGATCATGGTGTTCAGCTCGCCCGATTCCTTCAGCTTGGTGATCGCGGCGTTCAGCTTTTCTTTCAGCGCCGAATCCGACTTGCGCATGCCGATGCCGATCCCGTCGCCCAGCGGCACGTCCTCGCCCGACCACACCATCGGGCCGTCCTCGGTCACGAAGGCCGAGAGGGCGTCCTTGTCGGCAAATACCGCATCCGCCTCGCCGTTCTTCACCGCCGCGACGGTATCGTCGAGCGTGGCGAATTCCAGTAGCGTCGCGCCCGATTTGGCCACGAAATCCGCCTGGATCGTGCCGACCTGCGCCGCGACCACGCCCTTCAGATCCGCATCCGCCTTCAGCGCAGCATAGGCCGAGGCCGCGGGGGGGAAGTAGTTCTGGGTGAAGTCGATGGTCTTCTTGCGCTCGTCGGTGATGCTCATCCCGGCCATGATCGTGTCATAGTTGCCCGAGAGCAGGTTCGGGATGATCGAATCCCATTCGTTCTTCACCCAGGTGCACTTCAGGCTTTCCATCGCGCAGAGCTTGTCGCCGAGCTCGCGCTCGAAGCCGTCGACCTCGCCCTTGTCATTGATGAAGTTGTAGGGAGGGTAGGCGCCTTCGGTGCCCATACGCACCATGTCCTGCGCCATGGCGACACCCGCCGAGAACGCCAGCATGGCGCCGGTCAGGATCAGCTTCTTCATTCGATACCCCTGTCTGGTTTGGTTGATGATTGCCCGTCAGGCCGCGATCGTGGCCGACAGGAATTGCTTGAGCCGTTCTGACTTCGGTGCGCCGAACAGCTGTTCGGGCGGGCCTTCTTCCTCGATCCGGCCGAGGTGCAGGAACACGACATGGTCCGACACATCCGCCGCGAGCCGCATGTCATGGGTGACGAGGATCATCGTGCGTTCCTCGTTCGCCAGGTCCTTGATCACCTTGACCACCTCCTGCTGCAACTCGGGATCGAGCGCGGAGGTCGGCTCGTCGAACAGCAGCGCCTCGGGCTGCATGCACAAGGCCCGCGCGATCGCCGCGCGCTGCTGCTGCCCGCCCGAGAGCTGCGCAGGCCAGGCATCCGCCTTGTTGCCGATGCCGACCTTGTCCAGGAACTTGCGCGCCAGCGCCTCGACCTCCTTCGGGTCGCGCTTCAGCACCGTGAGCGGCGCCTCCATGACGTTTTGCAAGATGGTCATGTGGGACCAGAGGTTGAACTGCTGGAACACCATCGAAAGGTTGGTGCGGAAGCGCGTCACCTGGGCGCGGTCGGCGGGGTGGCGATGCGCGCCCTGACCCGCCCATTTGACCGCCTCGCCGCGAAACAGGACATCGCCCGCCTGGCTGTCCTCCAGCAGGTTGCAGCAGCGCAGGAGCGTGGATTTGCCCGAGCCGGAAGAGCCGATCAGCGAGACGACCTTGCCCTTCTCGGCGCAGATGGAGACGCCCTTGAGCACTTCGAGTTGCCCGTAGCTCTTGTGCAGATTGCGGATCTCGATGACGGCTGGGGTGATGGACACGATGGCTCTCTTGCTCCGATGGCCCAGCTTGGCGCGAATTCGCGGGGCTTTGCAACGGGGAAGCTGGATCAAGCGGGAAATATTGCCCAAAAATAGGGCATTATGCGGGGAGGTGGGTGCTCCTCAGGCGCGCCGCGCCTCGACCCGCTGACGCGCCAGCGCCGAATCGCGGTCGTTGATGCCGAGCAGGTTCGCGGTCAGGCGGATCAGCGCATCCTCCTCCGCATCGCGGACATGGTCGGCGAAGGCCACGTCCCAGAGCGCCTCGATCACTGCGATGCGGTCTTCATAGGCGATGCGGTCCTTGATGACGCGGGTGAAGCGCACCGTATCGGGCGCGAGGCTCTCCGCCTCTTCCGCGCGCCCGCGCAGATCCGCCGCCTCCCAGGGGCTGAGGCCGTCCCGGGCCGCCAGAACGCGGTCGATCCGCGTGCGCTCCGCTTCCTCGTAGTCGCCATCGGCGCGGGCCAGGCGCACCAGCAGCACCGCGATGGCGAATTCGGCATCGCCCGAGGTCAGCGCGGGCGCCGCAGGGTCGGAGAAGAGGGAGAGGAACGATTTCAGCATGGGCGCAATCTAGGGGCTGGCGCGCGGCGTGCAAGCCTCGCGGTAGTGGGGCGGATCACAAGCTGGCTATTGGGCGTGTATGTGGCCGGCAGCCCGGGGCCCTTACAGACCCGCGATGATGCTCAGATCGACCTCGGCATGGGGCGCACGCAGGGCGACCGTCTCCTGGTAGGCCGGGCTGTGCCAGCAGGTGCGCGCCGCCTGGAGCGAGGGAAATTCGACGATCACCGTCTGTGGCCGCATGCTGCCCTCGACCGTCTCCTGCGCGCCGCCCAGGGCCAGGAACCGCCCGCCATGGGCCGCGATCGGCCCCGCCGCCGCGGCGCGGTAGGCCTGATAGCCCGCCGGATCGCGCACGCTGACATGGGCGACCCAATAGCCCTTCATTCCCAGCCCTCGACGATGCACAGATCGGCAAAGGAAACCGGCTGCCGCAGCGAGAGCGCGCGCTGGTATTCGGGGCTGTCGTAGCAGGCGCGGGCGGCCTCGATGGAGGGAAATTCGATCACCACCGCGCGTGGGCGCAGGCTGCCCTCGACCACCTCCTGCGCGCCGCCGCGCACGAGGAAGCGGCCGCCGTATTTGCCGAAGGCCGCGGCATTGGCGGTGCGGTAGGCCTGATAGGCCTCAGGGTCGTCGACGGTGACATGTCCGATCCAGTAGCCCTTCATCCGCGGGCGGCCTTCTCGGCGATGCCCGAGGTGCCCTCGCGGCGGTCGAGCTCGGCCAGCACCTCCGCCAGCGTCACCCCCCGCGCCGAGAGCATCACCAGCAGATGATAGAGCACGTCGGCCGATTCATAGACGAGGTTGGCGCGGTCGTTCTTGGCCACGGCCATCACCGCCTCGATCGCCTCTTCGCCGAACTTCTGGGCGCATTTCTCCGGCCCCTTGGCAAACAGCTTCGCGGTCCAGCTGCTGTCGGGGTCGGCGTCCTTGCGCGATTCGATGGTGGCGGCGAGCCGTTCGAGCGTGGTCATGCGAGCCTCACGGGGATGCCGGCGGCGGCCATGTGCTCTTTGGCCTGCCGGATGGTATAGGTGCCGAAATGGAAGATGGAGGCCGCGAGCACCGCCGAGGCATGGCCCTCGGTCACGCCTTCGACCAGATGGTCGAGCGTGCCGACCCCACCCGAGGCGATCACCGGGATTTCCACCGCATCGGCGATGGCCCGGGTCAGCGGCAGGTTGAAGCCCGCGCGGGTGCCGTCGCGGTCCATCGAGGTGAGCAGGATCTCGCCCGCGCCGCGAGCCTCGACCTTGCGGGCGAAATCGACCGCGTCGATGCCGGTGGATTTGCGCCCGCCATGGGTGAAAATCTCCCAGCGTCCGGGCTCCACCGTTTTCGCGTCGATCGCGACGACGATGCACTGGCTGCCGAAGCGGTCGGCGGCCTCGGTCACCACATCGGGGTCCGCTACCGCGGCGGAGTTGAACGAGACCTTGTCGGCGCCTGCCAGCAGCAGCTTGCGCACGTCTTCATGGCTGCGCACGCCGCCGCCCACGGTCAGCGGCATGAAGCACTGCTCGGCCGTGCGCGAGACCAGATCGTACATGGTGCCGCGGTTCTCGTGGGTGGCGTGGATGTCGAGGAAGCACAGCTCGTCGGCGCCCGCCGCATCATAGGCCTTGGCGGCCTCGACCGGGTCGCCCGCGTCGATCAGATTGACGAAATTGACCCCCTTCACCACGCGGCCATCGGCCACGTCGAGGCAGGGGATGATCCGGGTCTTGAGCATGACGGACTCCTTTGGCCCTTCTTAACCTTTGCGGCGGGGCGAGTCAGCCCTTCAGCGCGGCGAGGGCTGCGCCCAGATCCAGCGCCCCGTCATAGATCGCGCGGCCCGAGATCGCCCCGGCGATCACGCCGGTATCACGCAGCCGGGTCAGGTCCGCCAGCGACGACACGCCGCCCGAAGCGATGACCGGGATCGTCACCGCGCGCGCCAGTGCCTCGGTGGCCTCGATGTTTGGCCCCTGCATCGCGCCGTCGCGCAGGATGTCGGTGTAGATGATGGCTGCGACGCCCGCGTCCTCGAAGCTGCGCGCGAGGTCGGTGACCATCACATCGGTCTCCTCGGCCCAGCCCTTCGTCGCCACGCGGCCGCCGCGCGCATCGATGCCCACGGCCACCTGCCCGGGGAAGGCGCGCGCGGCCTCGCGCACCAGCGCGGGGTTCTCCACCGCCACGGTGCCCAGGATCACGCGGGCAAGGCCTTTGGAGAGCCACCGCTCGATGGTGGCCATGTCGCGGATGCCGCCGCCCAGCTGCGCGGGCACGGAGATCCGCGACAGGATCGCCTCCACCGCCGCCGCATTCACCGGCTGGCCCGCGAAGGCGCCGTTCAGGTCCACCAGATGGATCCATTCGCAGCCCGCGGCCTCGAATTTCGCGGCCTGCGCCGCCGGGTCGTCGCCGAAGACGGTGGCCTTGTCCATTTCGCCGTGCAGCAGGCGCACGCACTGGCCGTCCTTCAGGTCGATCGCGGGGTAGAGGATCATGGCTGTCTCCCTCTGTTGGGGCGCTGTTTTCGCGGGCGGTCATGCCATGCGGGGGCCTGCCGGGCAAGACGCCACGTCAGCCTTGCGGCGACTCGGAGCGCCATGGTGACGTGCACGGAAAGGGAGGACATCATGAAACATATCCTGCTGGCCGCGGCGCTGCTCGCGGCCCCGGCCCTGGCCTGCGCGGACCCGATCGAGGGCCTGTGGCAGACGCAGCCCGACGAAGGCGCCTATGCCCAGGTGCAGATCGCGCCCTGTGGCCCGGCCTTTTGCGGCACGATCGTGAAATCGTTCCGGGGCGGCGCGCCGATCCAGAGCCCCAATATCGGCCGCCAGATCGTCATCGACATGCGGCCCGCGGGCGACGGGACCTATGCGGGCAAGGTCTGGCGGCCCTCGAACGGCAAGACCTATGTCGGCAAGATCGCCCTCAAAGGCGATGCGATGAAGCTCTCGGGCTGTGTGCTCGGCGGGCTGATCTGCGCCGGGCAGGACTGGACGCGCCTGCGTTAGGGCGCCCAGCCGAGGAAGTTCGAGATCAGCCGCAGCCCGGTGGCCTGCGACTTTTCCGGATGGAACTGGGTGCCGACGATATTGTCGCGCCCGACGATCGCGGTGATCGGCCCGGCGTAATCCACATGCGCGAGCAGGTGCTCGGGCTGGCCCACGCGGAAATGGTAGGAATGCACGAAATAGGCGTGATCGCCCGTGCTGGTACCCTCCAGCACCGGGTGCGGCCGGTCGATCTCCAGATCGTTCCAGCCCATATGCGGCACCTTCAGCGCCGGGTCGGCGGGCTCGATGCGCCGCACTTCGCCCGGGATCCAGCCGAAGCCGTCCGTCGGCTGGAACTCCAGCCCGCGCGTGGCCAGCATCTGCATGCCGATGCAGATGCCGAGGAAGGGGCGGCCCTTGCCGATCACGGCCTCCTCGATCGCCTCGAACAGGCCCTGATGGCGGATGAGGGCGGCGCGGCAGGAGGGGAAGGCGCCATCTCCGGGCAGCACCACCCGGTCCGCGCGGGCGACGGTGGCGGGATCCGAGGTCACCACCACATCGCCATGATTGCCCTCGCGCGCCATGCGCTCGAAGGCCTTCTGCGCCGAATGCAGGTTGCCGGATTCGTAATCGACCAGGGCCGTCAGCATCAGAGCGCCCCCTTGGTGGAGGGCAGGCTGCCCGCCATGCGCGGGTCGATCTCCACCGCCATCCGCAACGCCCGGGCGACGGATTTGAACGCCGCTTCGGCGATATGGTGGCTGTTCAGCCCGTGGACCTTGTCCACATGCAGGGTGATGCCGCCATGGGTAGATAGCGCCTGGAAGAATTCGCGCACGAGTTCGGTATCGAAGCTGCCGATCTTCTGGGTCGGGAACTCCAGGTTCCAGACCAGATAGGGCCGGGCGCTCAGGTCCAGCGCGCAGGCGACCTGGGTATCGTCCATCGCCAGCGCGAAATGGCCGTAGCGGCGGATGCCCGTCTTGTCGCCCAGGGCCGCCACCAGCGCCTGGCCTATGGCGATGCCTGTGTCCTCCACCGTGTGATGGTCGTCGATGTGCAGGTCGCCCTCGGCGCGCACGTCCATGTCGATCAGGGAGTGCCGCGAGAGCTGGTCCAGCATATGGTCGAAGAAGCCGACGCCGGTCTGGTTGCGGTAGACCCCGGTGCCGTCGAGGTTGACGGTGACCGCAATGGCGGTCTCGGCGGTCTTGCGGGTGATGGTGGCTGTGCGCATCGGTGTCCCCTCGTTTGTCTGCCTTATAGGGCGGGGGCGGGGGGATGCAAAGCGGTGGCTGACGTGGCGCCACGGTATCCGCAAAACAAAAGGACCGCCGAGGCGGTCCCGTTTGGTTCGCTGGAGCGGGCGATGAGATTCGAACTCACGACCCTTACCTTGGCAAGGTAATGCTCTACCCCTGAGCTACGCCCGCATGCAGCGATATGGCCGAACTGGAGCGGGCGATGAGATTCGAACTCACGACCCTTACCTTGGCAAGGTAATGCTCTACCCCTGAGCTACGCCCGCGCTGCCGGTTCGGTGAGCGGGGATTTAGGGGATGGCGCCCTGGGCTGCAAGAGGAAAAATTCGCCGGTTGTGAAAATCCCGCGCCGGGTGAGGCCGAAATTGACGGATGCTGTTTGCAAAGCTAGCAATCGGTTCTGCAAAGGGAGGCGGGAATGGCGACTCAAAAGCTCTATGCCGGCGTGAAGCTGCGCGAGACCCGCAGCCGGCTCGGCCTGACGCAGAAGGCCTTCGCGGACCGGCTGGGCGTGTCGCTGCCCTATCTGAACCAGATGGAGAACAATCACCGCCCGGTGTCGGCCTCGGTGGTGCTGGCGCTGGCGGGGGAGTTCGGGCTGGATGTGACCGAGCTCTCTGCGGGCGATGCCGAGCGGCTGGTATCGGACATGCGCGAGGCGCTGGCCGATCCGGTATTCGCCGATGGCGCGCCTCCGCTGGCGGATCTGCGGCTCGCGGCCTCCAATGCGCCGGCGCTGGCGCGCTCCTTCCTGGAGCTGCACCGCGCCTACCGGCAGGTACACGAGCGGCTGGCTTCGCTCGATGAGGCGCTGGGCCGGACCGCAGACCATACCGTCGTCAGCCCTTGGGAAGAGGTGCGCGACTTCTTCCATTATTGCGACAATTACATCGACGCCGTCGATCGCGCCGCCGAACGCTTCGCCTGCCCGCAGGGCAAGCGGGTGGACCCGATCCAGCGCGCGGTGGAGGCGCTCTCGGCGCGCGGAACCTCCGTCGAATTCGCCGATACCACCATGCTGCGGCAGGTGGAGGGGACGGTTCTGCGCATTTCGGCGCATGCGCTGCGCCCGACCCAGGCGTTCCAGCTGCTGCATCAGGTGGCGCTCGTTGCCCAGAACGACCTGCTGGAGGCAACGCTGGACCTCGCGCGGTTCCAGTCGGAGACTTCGCGGGCCATCGCCAAGATCGGGCTCGCGAACTATTTCGCCGGGGCGGCGCTGATGCCTTACCGCGCCTTTCTGGAGGCCGCGCAGGAAACCCGCCACGATCTGGAGCGGCTGGCGGATCTGTTCGGCGCTTCGATCGAGCAGGTCGCGCATCGGCTCTCGACGCTGCAGCGGCCGGGCTACAAGGGGATTCCGTTCTTCTTCGTGCGCGTGGATCAGGCCGGCACCATCACCAAGCGTCACTCCGCCACCCGGCTGCAATTTGCCCGCTTCGGCGGGTCCTGCCCGCTGTGGAACGTGCACCAGGCCTTTGAGACGCCGACGAAATTCCTGCGTCAGCTGGCCGAAACCCCGGACGGCGCGCGCTATCTGTGCCTGGCGCGGGATGTATCGAAGCCCGGCGGCAGCTTTACCGCGCCGGTGCGCCGCTATGCCATCTGCCTCGGCTGCGAGGTCAGCCATGCGCGCGGCCTCGTCTATGCCGACGATATGGAACTGTCGAACCCGCGAGCCTATCAGCCGATCGGCATTTCCTGCCGGATCTGCGAGCGCAAGAATTGCCATCAGCGTTCGGTGCCGCCGCTGGAACGGCGCCTGGCGGTGGATCCGGCAAAGCGCGGCCTTCTGCCTTACGAAATCGCATGAAAAAGCCCCGGGGACTCCGGGGCTTTCGGCTGTATTCGGGCGCGCCGGATCAGGCTTCGGCCAGCATCCGGGCGATCTGGTCTTTCAGCACGGCGCGCTGCTTGCGCAGGTCGCTCTCGACCAGCGTATCGACGGTATCCACGCGCGTTTCGGCGCGGTGAACCTTGTCGTTCGCGGTGTCATATTCCTCCAGCAGCTTCGCGAACCGCGTGTTCGACGCCTTCAGCGCCCGCAGCTTTTCCATGGCGAAGGGGAATTCCTCTTCGAGCGTATGCGGCGTGTTGGACATCTGTGTCTCCTTCCTTGAGCTTCGATCCGACCCTAGCCGCCCGCGGCGGCTGGCACTTTGACCTCAATCAAATCGGAATGTCAGGTTCCGCTTTTGGCGCAGGCGGGGTCAGGCTGTCGGCGATCCGGTCGAGGCGCGCCTCGATATCGGTGAAGCGCTGCTCCAGCGCGACCATGCGCAGGTCGTCGAGCTTCTCGTGAAGGCGCATGATTTCCAGCTCGGATTTCAGGTTCACCTCGTAATCATTGGCGGCGGCCTCGCGGTCCTTCAGCGCCTGGCGGTTCTGCGACATCATGATGATCGGCGCCTGGAAGGCCGCGACCATCGACAGCACCAGGTTCAGGAAGATGAACGGGAACGGATCCGGCGGGCGCGACAGCAGCCAGCCGTTCAGAGCGACCCAGGCGACCAGCACCGCGAAGAACAGGAAAATGAAGGTCCAGGAGCCGCCGAAGGTCGCGACCCGGTCGGCGACGCGCGCGCCGAGCGATTCGGTGCCGGGCTGCGACAGGTCGCGCGCGACGGGGGTGCGTTCGGCGATGCGCCTGAGGATCCTGCGGTCGCGCTCGCTGAGCTCGTCCAGCGTCTTGCGCAGGAAACGTTCGGAGAGATGAGTGATCTTCGGGTCCATGGATTCCGTCCGGCGGAGGCAGGCCGCATGCTGCGCCAGCGGCGCGGCCTTGTCCACCGGCAGAGAAAATGCCGGGGCGATGCAACTTTTTCCGCGCTGCGGCGTTGCGCCGCCAAACCTGTACCGCCGATCCATCTCCGCGGAGGCGCCATGTCCGGCCGGACCCTGCTGCAGTTCTTCCACTGGTACATGCCCGGCAGCGGCCGGCTTTGGGCCGAACTGGCCGAGCGCGCGCCCGATCTGGCGCGGATGGGCATCACCGATGTCTGGCTGCCGCCGGTCTATAAGGGCGCCTCGGGCGGGCAATCGGTCGGATACGATACCTACGATCTCTACGATCTGGGCGAATTCGACCAGAAGGGCGGGGTGGCCACGAAATACGGCGATCGCGCGGCGCTGGAGCGCGCGGCCGGGGCGCTGGCGGAGAGTGGCGTCGGGGTGATCCTCGATGTGGTGTTCAATCACAAGATGGGCGCCGATGCCTGCGAGGCGGTGCAGGTGCACCGGGTGGATCCGGAGGACCGGACCCGGATCGAGGAGGAGGCTTTCGACGCGCAGGCCTATACCCGCTTCACCTTCCCCGGGCGCGCCGGGGCCTATTCCGAATTCATCTGGGACAGGACCTGTTTCGGCGGGGTGGACCGGATCGAGGACCCGCAGGAGGACGGGGTCTTCAAGCTGGTGAATGACGTTGCGGGCGAGGGCTGGAACGTCGAGGTCGACGACGAGAAGGGTAATTTCGACTATCTGATGGGCGCGGACGTGGAATTCCGCAACCCGGCGGTGCGGGCGGAGCTCACCCGCTGGGGCGAATGGATCGCGGCGCAGATCCCCTGCGCGGGCTTCCGCCTCGATGCGGCGAAGCATATTCCGGCCTGGTTCTTTCGCGACTGGGTGGGTGCGATGCGCACGCGGGTGAACCCGGAGCTGTTCGTCGTCGCGGAATACTGGCACCCGGAGATGGCGGCGCTGGAGGCCTATCTGGAGCTGGTGGATCAGCAGCTGATGCTGTTCGATGTGGGGCTCGTGCACAGCTTCCACGCGGCGGGGCTGGCGGGCGCGGAGTATGACCTGCGCGGGCTCTATGACGGGGCGCTGGCGGCGGCCGTGCCGGACCATGCGGTGACGTTTGTGGGCAACCACGACACCCAGCCCTTGCAGGCGCTGGAGGCGCCGGTCGAGCCCTGGTTCAAGCCGCTGGCCTATGCGCTGATCCTGCTGCGGGAGGAGGGGGTGCCGTGTGTGTTCTATCCGGACCTGTTCGGCGCGGACTACCGCGACACCGGCGGCGATGGCGCGGAGCATGACGTGCAGATTGCGCCGGTGGCGGAGCTGCCACAGCTGATCGCGGCGCGGGCGCGGTTCGCCAATGGGGCGCAAACGGTTCTGGCCGAAGATCCGCACCGGCTCTGCGTGATCCGCCATGGCACGGCCGAGGCGCCGGGCTGCGTCGTGGTGCTGTCGAACGGCGAAGCGGCGGCGCAGGCGGTTGAGCTCGGGCCGGAGCAGGGCGAGGCCGCGTTCCGGGATTTCCTGGGCCACCGGGAGGAATGCATCACCACCGATGCCGAGGGCCGCGCGGAATTCACGGTGAACGGCGGCAGCGTCAGCGTCTGGGTGCGGGCCGAGGCGATATAGCTCAGACGGCGCGATCGACCTTGGTCGAAAGGTGGATCAGGCTTTCGGAGCTCTTGACCCCCTGCATCTCGCCGATCTGATCGAGCACCGTATCAATCTGTTGTGTCGAATCGGCGGCGAGCTGCAGCAGCAGATCGACCCGGCCGGAGGTGGTGTGGATCCGCTCCACTTCGGGGATAGACTTCAGCCGGGTCAGGATCGCGGCCTGCGCGCGCGGCTCGATGGTGAGCAGAACGGTGGTTCGCAGCCGCCCGGCGCGCGCCGCCTCGCCGAGCTTCACGGTGTAGCCGACGATGATTCCCGTTGTTTCCAGCCGCTCCAGCCGGGCCTGAATCGTCGAGCGTGCGACCTTCAGCCGGCGCGCCAGCGTGGCCACTGAAATCCGCGCATCGGCCGAAAGCAGGCCCAGAATCCCCTTGTCGAGTTCGTCCATCCGCGCACCTTACTATTTGACCGGCCGTTTCGTCATTATAACGACTGTTCGAGGCATTTCTATACTTTTGCTCGGTGAAAATGTGCCCCATATGGCGCAAACTGAAGTGAGACAGGAAAAGGGCGGCTCATACGCACCTGGCCTGGTTGGTTGAAACGCTGTAAGCGTCTCCCGACCCGTAAAGCCGGGGCAAGAGGTGGCTGCAATTCTGTTGGCGAGGAGCAAGCCGATGGGACTGTCGAAGACTATCTGGGCGAATCCGTCCGAAATCATCCGCACGAAGCAACCCGACCACCCGGTTCTGGTGTTTGCGCCCTCGATCCTGCAGGCGACGGCACGCCGCTTCCTGCTGGGCTTCCCCGGGCTCGTCACCTATGCGGTGAAGTCCAACCCGGACGAAATGGTGATCCAGAACCTCGTGGCCGCCGGTATCCGCGGCTTCGACGTCGCCTCGCCCTACGAGATCGACATGATCCGCCGTCTGGCCCCGGGCGCCGCGCTGCATTACCACAACCCGGTGCGCGGGCGCGACGAGATCGCCCATGCGGTCAAGGCCGAGGTGAAGACCTGGTCGGTGGATTCGGTTTCCGAGCTGGAAAAGCTCATCGAGATGGTGCCGACCGAGAATTGCGAAATCTCGGTGCGGTTCAAGCTGCCGGTGAATGGCGCGGCCTATAACTTCGGTGCGAAATTCGGCGCGACGGCCGAGCTGGCAGCAAAGCTGCTGGCGCGGGCGGCGGAGGCCGGGTTCATCCCGTCGCTGACCTTCCACCCGGGCACGCAATGCACCGACCCGATGGCATGGGACGCCTATATCCGCACCGCGGCCGAGATCTGCCAGACGGCGGGCGTGCACGCGCACCGGCTGAACGTCGGCGGCGGCTTCCCGAACCACCGCAAGCAGGGCTCGGCGCCGGTGCTCGAAGACATCTTCGCGCTGATCGACCGTGTCGCGACCGAAGCCTTCGGCGCGGAGCGTCCGCAGCTCGTCTGTGAGCCGGGCCGGGGCCTGGTGGGCGATGCCTTCACCCATGTCACCCGGGTCAAGGCGCTGCGCGACGGCACCCATGTGTTCCTGAACGATGGCGTCTATGGCGGCCTCGCGGAGCTGCCGCTGGTCGGTAACATCGACCGCATCGCGGTCTATTCGCCCGAGGGCATCCGCCGCACCGGCGCTCCGGTGGAGCGGATCGTTTTCGGCCCGACCTGCGATTCGGTCGACCGTCTGCCGGGCGAGCTGGCACTGCCGGGCGATCTGGCCGAGGGCGATTTCATCGCCTTCGAGGGGATGGGCGCCTATTCCTCGGCGACCAACACCCGTTTCAACGGCTTCGGTCAGATGGAAATCGTGACCGCTCTCTCGCTGAAGAACTGAGCACGGGGGATTTTTCCCCGGAACATCGCGTAAACGTAAACCGTTTGTCACGGACCTTGCCCTACACTGGGGCAAGGTCTTGTCATTTCGGGTGGCCCGTCAGGGCGCCCGGGGGCGGAGTGCGGGGTCATGCATGGTGTGTTCGAGAAGCTGATCGCGGCCTGGCGCGGAAGCCGGCATCTGCCCGAGGCGGCCCCGCCGGTGCGCCGCCAGCGCGGGCCGGTGGACCATGTGATCCTTCTCGATGGCACGCTGGGATCGCTGACCCCGGGCGGGATGACATCCATCGGCCTGATCTACGAGTTCCTCCGGCTGCATGTGCCGCGCGGCTCGCACTACTACGGGGCCGGACTGCAATTCCAGGAATGGCGCGATCTGCACGATCTGTGGTTCGGCTGGGGCGTGAATGCGCAGATCGAGCGCGCCTATGGCTGGCTCGCGACGCGCTACCGGCCGGGAGACCGGATCTATCTGATCGGCTATTCGCGCGGGGCCTTCGCGGCGCGGTCTCTGGCGGGGATGATCGAGCGGGTTGGCCTGTTGCGCACGATGCATGCGACGGAGCGCAACGTCACCCTCGCCTGGCGGCATTATGAGGCGGGCGGCGCGGCCGTCCCTGCCTTCCGGGAGAGGTTCTGCCATGCCGCCGTGCCGATCCGGATGGTGGGTGCCTTCGATACCGTGCGCGCGCTCGGGTTTCAGTTCCCGCTGATCTGGATGCTCAGCGAGCCGCGCTACCGCTTTCACGACCACAAGCTCGGCCGTTCGGTCGAGCACGGGTTTCACGCCCTGGCGCTGCAGGAAACGCGCTCGAAGTTCGAGCCGCTCCTGTGGGACAGCCGAGGCACCGGCGCGGGGCGGATCCAGCAGGTCTGGTTTCGCGGCACGCACGGGGACCTGGGCGGGCAGCTGGGCGCGCATGAAGAGGCCCGGCCGCTGGCGAACGTGCCGCTGGTGTGGATGCTTGGGGCGGCGCAATCGGTTGGGCTGCGGCTGCCGGAGGGGTGGCGCACGGCCTTTCCGTGCAATCCGCACGGGCCCTCGATTGGCAGCTGGAGCGGGTTTGGCAAGTTCTTCCTGGCCCGGGCGCCGCGGGTCATCGGCCGGGACCCGTCCGAGAGCATCGACCCGGGCGCGGTCGCGCATGGGCTGGAATGGTGGCTCACGATCCGGCCGCGGCTGGCGGCCCGCGCGGCGCGGATGCTGCGCCGCTCAGTCCGCCCCGCCCATGAGGAAACAGGTGGCGGTTCCGAGGGCATAGACACGGCCATCGGCGGTGCCGCGGATCTCGCCGCGGGAGATACCCGTTGAGCGGCCAAGGTGCTCGAGCCGCCCGATCCCGGTGACTTCCATCCCCACCGGGATCGCCCGGACCATGTTGACCTTGTATTCGAGCGTCGTCTGATACTGGCCCCTGGGCAGGCCGGTGATGATCGCGCAGGTCAGGCAGGTATCGAGCAGCACCCCGTACCAGCCGCCATGCACCCCGCCAAAGGCATTGGTATGGGCAAAGAGCGGCGTGCCGGTGACCTCCACCAGCCCCTCCTCGACCTTGGTGATCTTGTAATTGGCGCTGGCGGCAAACGTGGTGGTCGGGACTTCGCCCGCCATCATCTTGCGCATGTAGTCGAGCCCCGACATCTCGCGCACGGCGGCAAGGGCCGGGAAATCCGCGGGGCTCTGGGCAAACATCGGCTCTTTCATCGTTTCTCTCCCTTTGGCGGCAGACTATCGGCGGGCAGGAAAGCGAAAAGGGGGCCGGGGCCTCCTTTTGATGATTCCGTCACGTCACTTTGCCTCAGGCGGCGGAGACCAGCGCCGCCGCGACCCCGAGCCGCGCACAGACGGCCTGTGTCAGCTGCGGGCGGTTGAGGGTGTAGAAGTGCAGATCCTCTACGCCCTCGGCCATCAGCCGGCTGCACAGCTCGGCGCAGATCTCGACCGACAGCTCCTGTTCGCGCCCGTCGGCGATGGCGGCGGCGAAGCGGTCCTCGACCCAGGCCGGGATCTGTGCGCCGCAGCGCTGCGCGAAGGCGCGCGCGCCTTTCCAGGACTGGATCGGCAGGATGCCGGGGATAAGCCGGGCCGAGATGCCCTCGGCCGCGCAGGCGTCGCGGAAGCGCAGGAAGGTCTCCGCCTCGAAGAAGAACTGCGTGATCGCGGAGCTGGCCCCGGCATCCGTCTTGCGCTTCAGCCAGCGCACGTCGGCCAGCGTATCGGCGGCTTCGGGATGCGGCTCCGGATAGGCGCCGCAGCGGATGGTGAAGCGGCCGTCGCGGGCCAGCGCCTCGATCAGCTCCACCGAGGAGGCGAAGCCCTCCGGATGGGCCTGAAACCCGGCCGCGCCCTTCGGCGGGTCGCCGCGCAGGGCCACGATCTCCGTCACCCCGGCCTGAGCATAGGTTTCGATGATCTCCAGCGTCTCGGCCCGGGTCGCATCGACGCAGGTCAGATGCGCGGCGACGTTCAGCCCGTAGTTCTTGCCGATGGTGGTGACGGCGTCATGGGTGAGCTTGCGCGTGGTCCCGCCCGCACCATAGGTGACGGAGACGAAGCCCGGCTTCAGCGGCGCCAGCGCCTGCACGGTTTCCCACAGCCGGAACGAGGCTTCCAGCGTCTGCGGCGGGAAGAATTCGAAGCTGACGGTCGGCCGTGTCGCATCTGGCGTATGATCGGTCGGTCTGGTCATGGCGGTTCCTTTCGGCGCTCCTTGTGCCAGATTTGGCGATGTGAGACAAATTCATATTCCTCAAGAAGGTCATGAGGCGGGCCACAAGATGCATCTGGAATTCCGGCACCTGCGGACGATCAAGGCGATCCACGATGCCGGCGGGCTCGCGCGGGCGGCCGACATCCTGCATATCACGCAATCGGCGCTGAGCCATCAGGTGAAGGGGCTGGAGGAGCAGGCGGGGGTGGAGCTGTTCGTGCGCCGCTCGAAGCCTCTGCGGCTGTCGGCGGCGGGGATGAAGCTTCTGCGGCTGGCCGAGCGGATCCTGCCCGAGATCGATACGGTGGAGGCGGAGTTCGAGGCGCTGCGCGAGGGGCGGGCGGGGCGGCTGCATATCGCCATCGAATGCCATGCGTGTTTCGACTGGCTGTTCCCGGTGCTGGAGAAGTTCCGCCGCACCTGGCCGGAGGTGGATATCGATATCCGCGCGGGGCTGGCCTTCAACGCGCTGCCGGCGCTCGCGCGTGAGGAGGTGGATCTGGTGATCTCCTCCGATCCGAACCAGATGGATGGCATCGTGTTCAACCCGCTGTTCGACTATTCGCCCACCTTCATCGCCTCCACGGCGAGCCCGCTGGCGACGAAGCCCTTCGTGGTGGCCGAGGATTTCGCCGATCAGACGCTGATCACCTATCCGATCGACCGGGCGCGGTCGGACGTGTTCTCGCTGATGCTGACGCCCGCGCGGGTGGAGCCGCGGGTGCATCGGCAGGTGGAGCTGACGGCGGTGATCCTGCTTCTGGTCGCGGCGGGGCGCGGGGTTGCGGTGCTGCCCGACTGGGTGCTGCGCGAGGTGAAGTACCAGCCCGACTACATCACCCGCCCGGTGACACAGGGCGGGCTGCGCAAGAAGATGTATGCCGCGACCCGGACGGAGGATGTGGGCGCGCCCTACATGGCGCATTTCCTGCAGCTGGCGCGGACGGAGCCGCTGCTGCTGCAGCGCGCCTAGATGTATCGGCACAATTCAATGCGTGACGGAGCTGGGTGGCAGGTCTAGACCGGAACAAACTTCCGGGACCGATACAATGACCGCCATTCCCCAGACCGCGCGGGCCTCGGCCAGTGCCACAGTCTATCCGATCCTGATCGCCGTCAGCCTGTGCCACATGCTGAACGATGTGATGCAATCGCTGCTTTCGGCGATCTATCCGATGCTGAAGGCGGATTTCGGGCTGGATTACTGGCATGTCGGGCTGCTGACGCTGGCGTTCCAGGGTACGGCGTCGCTGCTGCAGCCGGTGATCGGGATCTATACCGACAAGCACCCGATGCCGCGGACGCTGCCGGTCGCCTCGGCGCTGACGCTGACGGGGCTGCTGGGGCTCGCGTTCGCGCCCAGCTATCACATGGTTGTGCTGGGTGCGGTGCTGATCGGCTTCGGCTCGGCGATCTTCCACCCGGAATCCAGCCGCGTCGCGCGTCTGGCCTCGGGCGGGCGGTTCGGGATGGCGCAATCGGTCTTTCAGGTCGGCGGCAATTTCGGCACGGCGATCGGGCCGCTGCTGGCGGCCTTCATCGTGCTGCCCCTCGGGCGGAGCTCTGTGGCGTTGTTCGGCATTCTGGCGGTGGTCGCGGGGGTCGTGCTGTACCGGGTCAGCGGCTGGTACAAAGGCGTGCTCACCGCGCGGGCGCGCAAGCCGATGGACAAGACCCTGCCCCTCAGCCGCGGCCGGGTGATCTTCTCGCTGGTGGTGCTGACGCTGCTGATGTTCACCAAGAACATCTATCTCGCCTCCATGTCCTCCTATTACACCTTCTATCAGATCGAGACTTTCGGCGTGGATACCGGCACGGCGCAGATCATGCTGTTCCTGTTCCTGGGGGCGGTGGCTGCGGGTACGGTGCTGGGCGGGCCGATTTCGGACCGCTGGGGCCCGATGACGGTGATCTGGATCTCCATCCTGGGCATCCTGCCCTTCACCCTGGCGTTGCCGCATGTGGGCTTTGCGGCCTCGGGCGTGCTGACGGTGCTGATCGGGCTGATCCTCGCCTCGGCCTTCCCTGCGATCGTGGTCTTCGCGCAGGAGCTGGTGCCGGGGCGGGTGGGCATGGTCGCCGGGATCTTCTTCGGGCTCAGCTTCGGCATGGGCGGCATCGCCGCGGCCTTCCTCGGCGTCTTCGCCGACTGGTACGGGATCCGCACCGTCTACATCATCTGCTCCTTCCTGCCCGTCATCGGCATCCTCACGGTGCTGCTGCCGAAGCGCAAGGAGTTCGTCCAGGGCGTCTGACCCCTTGGATTCCGGGCCTTGCGCGTGTAAGGCACGGGCCTGAATCATGGAGCGGAAGAGATGCAAGGCAGCGCGAACCTCAATCTGATGATCAAGGCCGCCCGCAAGGCGGGGCGTGCGCTGGTCAAGGACTTCCGCGAGGTCGAGAACCTTCAGGTCTCGTCCAAAGGGCCGGGGGACTTCGTGTCCAAGGCCGATCGCGAGGCCGAGCGGATCATCAAGGAAGAGCTGCGCGGCGCGCGCCCGTCTTATGGCTGGCTCGGCGAGGAAACCGGCGAGGACGCGGGCGAGGACCCGACCCGGCGCTGGATCGTCGATCCGCTCGACGGCACCACGAACTTCCTGCACGGCCTGCCCCATTGGGCGGTGTCGATCGCATTGGAACACAAAGGCGAAATCGTCGCCGGTGTGGTCTTCGACGCGGCCAAGGACGAGCTCTACTGGGCCGAGAAGGGCGCGGGTGCCTATATGAACGAGACCCGGCTGCGGGTGTCGGGGCGCAACCGGATGATCGAGTCGATCTTCGCTACCGGCGTGCCCTTCGGCGGCAAGTCGACCCTGCCCGCGACGCTGCAAGATCTGGCGCGGCTGATGCCGGTTTGTGCGGGGGTGCGGCGCTGGGGCGCGGCCTCCTTGGACCTTGCCTATGTGGCGGCTGGCAAGTACGAAGGATATTGGGAGCGCGGAATCAAGCCGTGGGACATGGCTGCGGGGCTGATTCTCGTCAAGGAGGCCGGCGGCTTCTTCGGGCCGGTGCGCGAGGGCCGGGACATCTTCGAATCTGGTGCGGTCATCGCGTCGAATGCGGAAATGTTCGAGCCGATGTGCAAAATCCTCCGCGAAACCGCCTGAATTCTGCCGGATTTCGCGGTAAGGTCCGGTTTTGTTCACTCCTTGTTCACCGTGTTCTGGCATGTTCCTCCTGTGTTCGATGGAAGGAATGTCGTCATGGTGCAGACTGCGAACTGGAAACGTGCGGGCAATGTGATTGCGATCGGGCGGGAAGAGCCCCGCTCGGGAGCGGAGGCGGATCTCCGCCAGATCGAGCGCGCTTGCCGCGAGATCGCCTTTTGTGAGTTGGCCGAAGCGATGGCGCAATCGCGCATCGCGGCGCTGCGTGGCGCTGTGGCCGGAGGCCGTGCGGAGATCGCGGCACAGCCCGAGTGCGAAGATCTGCGTCTGTCCGTGCGGACGCTGGAATGCGAGCTTGCTTCATTCGAAGAAACCCTGCCGATTGAATGTGCCTATCGCGCGGATCAGCGTGATATTGCGCTCGCACGGCTGAGCGCGGCGCAGGCGCGGCTGCGGGCGCAGGCGGTTTCCGGAGACGGGGTGGATATGGTGCGGCTTCAGGCGGCGCTGGCGCTGTCGCCGCGCGTGGTGGTGCACAATTCCCGCCAGCAGGCAGCCGCGCGAATCGCGGCGCAGTGATCAAGAGGATTCGATCTGTCCGGCCCACGCTGCACCGCGGACCGGATGGATCTTTAGAGGCGCATGTCCTGGTCATCCTGGCCGGTGCGACCTGTCGCGGTTTTGTTAATAGGTCGCTTTGGAAGTAACAGCCCCGCATGCTACCTCTCTCCGGCACGTTCGTGACCCGGTTCGGAACGCTCGTGCTGGTCTCGGGGGCGTCGTCGGTTCGGAGACATGCACCCTGCGGGAGCATTGGTGGCCCATGCTGTTGGCGTCCATCATGAGGAGGGGGCCGAATACCGACGCCCGCCCGGTCTCTCCGGATTGGCCTGAAGCAAGCTGAGACGAAGGCCCAAGGCGCTTGATCTGCCTGCGCGGTGTGAGTGGGGCAGATCCTTGCACTCTCCAGACGCCGGGTCGCGCGGGCATATTCGTCTGTCGTTGGTGGCGGAAGTGTCGGTGTATTTCGGCAAGATCAATCGCACCCGTTCAGGTTCGAAACTTGGCCCGGTTTTCTCGCGCAGGGTCGCATTCCGCTGAGGCGGCCTTGGCCGTTGAGATGGCCTGGATCTCGGTAAGAAATGTCGCCTTGATGCGGCTATCTCGATGGGCCCGCTGTCAACGGCGGTGCAAAAGTCGGCCATGACGGCGGTGCAAAACCAGGCCCGTTTGTGAGGATGCGCGCCATGGCGCGCTGGCCCGTCAGGGCCGGTAGTTGTAAGATGTCTGGATATTGATCAGCGCCGCTTGAGGGCAGTGCTGCTGGCGAGGCGGTAGCTTTCGCCGTTCATCTCGAGGATGCTGACGTGGTGGGTCAGCCGGTCGAGAAGCGCGCCGGTCAGGCGCTCCGAGCCGAATGTCTCGGTCCATTCATCGAAGGGCAGATTGCTTGTGATGAGGGTCGATCCGCGCTCATAGCGCTGCGAGATCAGTTCGAACAGCAGCTCGGCGCCGATCTTCGACAGGGGCACGAAGCCGAGCTCGTCGATGATGAGAAGCTTGTAACCGGCCATCTGCTTCTGGAAGCGCAGCAGACGGCGCTCATCGCGGGCCTCCATCATCTCGCTGACCAGCGCTGCGGCGGTGGTGAAGCCAACCGAGAGGCCCTTCTCACAAGCGGCCAGCCCGATGCCGAGGGCGACATGGGTCTTGCCGGTGCCGGAGGGGCCGAGGGCAATGACATTCTCGCGCCGTTCGATCCATTCGCACCGGGCCAGTTCAAGCACCTGCATCTTGTTCAGCTTCGGGATGGCCGCGAAGTCGAAGCTGTCGAGGCTTTTGACGGGCGGGAACTTCGCAGCCTTGATGCGGCGCTCGACCACTCGCCGTTCCCGGTCGACCAGTTCCAGTTCGACAAGCCGTGCCAGGTATCGGACATGGTCCAGCCCTTCCGCCGCGCATTGGCGGGCCAGCTTCTGATGCTCACGCAGGAATGTCGGCAGCTTCAGCGCCTTGAGGTGATGAGCGAGCAGGATTTCCGGGGCATCACTCATGCCGCATCCTCCGCATCACCCGACAGCAGCCGCATGTAAGACCCGGCCCTGGTCTTCTCGACCGTCGCCTTCGGCAGGTAGGGATAGCAATCGAGGTCCAGCCGGGGAGGCCGATGTTCCACCCGGCACAGCAGCAGATGCTTAACGGCATCGAAGCTGAGCGCCCCCATCCGAAGAGCCTGAAGCACTGCCGCCTGCACGTCTGCCAGATCGAAGGCCTCCAACAGCCGCAGGACCTGAACATATTCGCGCCGACCCTGCCGGTTCATCCGCGCCTCCATAAGGCGGCGCAAGGTGGCGAACTCCTCCGGCAGGTCCCAGCACTGCAGCGGGGCCGCCTGATCCAACGCGTTGATCTTCTGCTCGATCAGCGGAAGGTAATGGATCGGGTTGAAGACCAGTTCATCGCGATCCCAGCACCGGGGGTGACGGGCGATCACCTCGCCCCGGCAGCCGATCACCACCTCATGGATATAGCCCCGGATCCAGACATCCTGATGGCCGTATGCTACCGGCACCGAGTAGTCGTTGTAGTCGTTGGTCTTGTAGCGCACCAGCGATTGCGATGAGACCCGGCCGTTGTCCTGATCGCAGGCATCGAATGGCGCCGCCGGAAGTGGGCGCATCGCAGCAAGGTCGCGCTGCAGCCTATCGCCGATCGTTTCGCTTTCGCCGCGCAGGACTGCGCGCTGACGCTTGCGACATTGTTCCTCCAGCCAAAGGTTGAAGGCCTCCCAGGTGGCGACCTCCGGCATTGGCACCATGAAGTTGCGCCGCGAGTAGCCCACCAAGCCTTCGACATTCCCTTTGTCGTTGCCCTTGCCAGGCCGACCATAGCGATCCCGGATCAGGTAGTGAGACAGGAACCCGCTGAACAGCGAGGCGCGCTTTCTGGTTCCATCCGGCAGGATCTTCGCCACCAGGCACCGGTCGTTGTCGTAGAACACAAACTGGGGAACCGCGCCGAAGAACGCGAAGGCATGGATGTGGCCATCCACCCAGGCCTCGGCCACCGCTGCGGGATAGGCCCGGACGTAGCAGCCATCGCTGTGCGGGAGGTCCAGCACGAAGAAGTGTGCCTTCTGCTCGACCCCGCCGATCCGGACCAGGGCTTCGCCGAAATCGGCCTGAGCGTGGCCCGGCGGATGCGACAGCGGCACGAATACGTCCTGACCGCGACGTTCCAGATCACGAATATAGCCCTTGATGATCGTATAGCCGCCGGTGAAGCCACACTCATCGCGAAGCCGGTCGAACACCCGCTTCGCCGTATGCCGCTGCTTGCGCGGCATGGTCCGGTCCGCCTCCAGCCACCCCTCGATAATCGGAATGAAAGGATCGAGTTTGGGGCGCCGGACTTCGACCGTCCGTCGATAGCCCGGCGGAACCGAAAATGACATCATCTTCCGAACCGTGTCCCGCGACACGTTGAATACACGCGCCGCTTCCCGCTGGCTCATGCCCTCCGCACAAGCCTGACGAACTCTCAGATATAGCTCCACGCTGTAGATCCCCACGCCCTCCCTGCAACCGCAGAAAGGGAAAACTGGACGACTTTTAAGCCGCCCGCAGCAGCATCATGCCGCCGCTACCGTGGTCGAATTTCGCACCGCCGTTCTCACAAAGCGCCGGATCGGCCCGCCTCGCCAGATGTTCATAAGAGGTGGGCGGGGCGATCGGCAGCACGCTGCAAATCGGCCTTCGCCATCGGGCTTGAACCGATG
>NZ_JAYRZN010000030.1:0-51191 GCF_041916475.1 Paenirhodobacter sp. | reverse complement strand
CAATAGTCCCATGTGGATCACTCCGTTGCCCCCGCCGCTCACCGCTTTGGGGGAAGGTTCACATGGCTCAGTTCTCAGTGAAAATTATGCGCCCAACCGGCTCAGTTCTGGGTGAAAATCAACAGAAGCGTGCCCGCGCCGAGGGATGGGAGCACCGCGTGGGCATGTCCCGGCCGCGTAAGGCGGTTGGCGGCGGGCTGGAGTTTTCGATCGAGCTGCTGCCCGCCGAGGCAAAAGCCGAAATCGTGCGGCGCGAGGGCGTGAACATCGAAGTTGACGAGGGGGCGGTGGCCGCTCTCACCTTGCGCGCCACTGACCCTCTTTCGGCAGCGGAGCGCGAGCGGAGGGATGCGCGCCTGCACGTCCTGGCCATGTTCGATGCCTTCCGCCGGGAAAAAGCGCTGACGGTGCGTGATGCCCGCACATTGTTCCCGGAAGCCTGGAACGCTGGCCAGATGCCAGTGCCGGGCTGGGTGAAACTGGCCATTCCGACCACTTCAAAGAAGGTTCTTGACAGCTGGCGTGCGATGCTCCGCGAGAAGGGTGCCGATGCGCTCGGTGTCGATCGCCGCGGGCGCCCTGCGATTTTGGACAAGGCGGCGGATGGCAGGGCCAGAACTGTCGCTCTGGCAGCTATCGCAAAGCAGGAATTCCTGCCCGCCAAGGATTTGGGCGCCTATCTGCAAAATCGGTTCGGCGACGACCTGCCCGGAAGTTTGAGCCTGCGCACGGTGCAGCGCGCCCGCGCGCAGCTCGAGGCGCGAAACCGCAACGTACTGATGAAGCTGCGCGACCCCGACGGGTATCGCTCCAAGATCGAGTTTGCGGCCACCAATGCCACTTTCGCGGCGGGCCTGAATGACCTGTGGGAGTTCGATGCGTCGCCTGCGGACGTCATGCTGAAGGGCAAGAGGCGCCACTCGATCTATCTGTCGATCGACATCTGGTCCCGCCGGGTGAAGATCACGGTTACGGAAACGCCGCGGGCCGATGCGGTGGCAGATCTGACCCGGAAGTGCATTCTTTCATGGGGCGTCCCGAGCCGGATCAAGACCGACCAGGGCAGCGACTTCAAAGCGAAGGCGACGGCGCGCCTGATGACCGCGCTCGGTATCGAGCACGAGATCTGCGACGCCTATGATCCGACCTCGAAGGGGACTGTCGAACGCGCGATCAAGACCTTCCAGCATGACCTCGCGATCTGCCCTGGCTTCATCGGCCACAATGTTGCCGACCGGAAGAAAATCGAGAGCCGCAAGGCGTTCTCGCGCCGTCTTGGCATGGACGACGAGCAGCTGTTCGACGTGGACATGGAGCTGGCGGAGTTTCAGGACTGGTGCGACACATGGGCCGACGAAATCTACGGCCAGCGGCAGCACGAGGGCCTGCGTCGCACCACGCCATTCTTGAAGGCGGCGAGCTGGCAAGGCGAGGTGAAGCGCATCTCGGCGCCGGAAGCGTTGAATGTCCTTCTCGCACCGATCGTCGGCAAAGACGGGATCCGCACCGTCACCAAGAAGGGCATCGCGATCGGCCGCGAGCATTACCAGACTGCGGCCGCCTTCCCGGGTGATGAGGTGTTCGTGCGTCAGGATCCCACGGACCTCGGCCGCGCACTTGTCTTTGCGATCGACGGCGAAACCTACCTTGGCGAGGCGATCTGCCCGCCTCTGGCAGGCCTCGACCCGATCGAGGTCACCGCCCGGGTGAAAGCCGCGCAGAAGGCGCACGAAAAAGCAGGCGTCGCCGAGTTGCGCAAGGAGATGCGCGCAATTGGCCCGCGCGATTTCATGGACGCGACGCTCGCGCAGGCGCGGAAGAAAGCGGCTTCGCTTACCTATCTGGAGCGCCCGGCCGCACCTTACACCACGCCTGCGATCGAGGCGGCGCAAGAGGCCGTCAAAGCCGGGCAGCCTGACGTCCCCGCCTACACGCCCGAGCAGCGCGCTCAGGTTTCGGCGGCGGTCGTGCCGCTGCCGGCCAAGCGGCCAGCAGCCCAGACGACCCCCGAGCAACGGTTCCGGCGCGCGCTGGATATCGAGGCGCGGATCGAGCGCGGTGAGCCGGTCAGCATCGACGATGAGGTGTTCCTGCGCGGGTACCGGCCCAGCTCCGAATACAAGGGCTGGCTGCGCGTCTTCGAACAACGAGGCCCGGGAATGTTCGCGGGCTGAGGGGTGCCGCCCCGGAGGATGGACCCCTCCGGAGCGACGAATGTCAACGAGAAGTCAACGAGGAGAGCATGGCAGATAGAGAGAATGCAGGCAACGGTATCGCGGCGCTGCGCAATGTGATGTCCATGGTGACGCTGGTGCAGAGGGTGATCGACCGCGCCGAGTCGCTGCCGGGGATGGCGACCTATTACGGGCCGTCTGGCTACGGCAAATCGTCCGCGGCAGCCTATGCGGCCAACGTGTTCAACGCGATCCATATCGAGACCCGCTCGACCTGGACGAAGAAGACGTTCTGCGAGGTTCTGATCCGGGAGATGGGGCTGCCGCCGATGCGGACAGTTGCGACCATGGTCGAGGAGATCTCGAAGGAGCTGCGCAAGTCTGGGCGCCCGCTGCTGATCGACGAAGCCGACACGGCCGTTGACCGCGGCTTCCTCGAGATGATCCGGGACATCTATGAGATCTCGGACGGCGCGGTCATCCTGATCGGCGAGGAGGATCTGCCGACCAAGCTGACCCGCTCCGAGCGTATCCATGGCCGGATGCTTGACTGGGTGGCGGCCGAACCGGCGGTGATCGACGATGTCGACCACCTCTCGCCCTATTATGCCGACGGGATCGAGATCGATGCCGCGCTGAAGGAGCAGTTGCTGACCGAATCCGGGCATTCGATCCGCCGGATCTGCGTCAATCTGGCGTCGCTGCGGGAGCACAGCCTCACCCACGGCCTGAGCCGGATCACGAAGAAAGACTGGGGGGCCTCGGGCAGGCACTTCTTCTCGGGCAAGCCGCCCCGCCCGCGGGGGCTGAAATGAGCCGTGTCGCCGGGGTGCGCCCGGCCGATATCGCGCGCGACAACCGCCAGACCATCTGGGACGCCCTGCGCAAGAGCGATGGCGCCTGGATGACGCTGTCCGACCTTTCGGAGGCGGTTGGCGTGCATCGCAGGACGGCGATGGATTACCTCACCTGCCTCACGGCCGGCGGCCTGATCGAGAGCCGGAGACCCGAGGGCGGCGCCGCCGCGCTGGAGGCGCGCCTGCTGCGCGACGTGGGCTATCACGCCCCGCGGCTGCGCAAGGATGGCTCGGCTGTGACGCAGGGCGCGGGCGTCACCAATATGTGGCGCACGATGCGGATGCTCGGGACGTTTGGGGCGGTCGAGGTTTCGTTGCATTCGACCACGCCGACGGTCACCGTCCCGGTTGAGACCGCCCAGTCCTACTGCAGCATGTTGCTGGCGACGGGCTATCTGCGCGTGGTGACCAAGGCCGACCCGGTGAAAGGGCGCAAGGCGGTCTACCGGCTGATCCGCGATGACGGCCCGAAGGCGCCGATGATCCAGCGCGTAAAGCAGGTTTACGACCCGAATACACGCAAGGTGTATCGGAAGGCAGGTCAGGAATGATGACGCCGATCGATATCGCCCGCGCAGCCTGGGATCCGCTTCCCGACTGGATCGAGGTGCTCGCCGGAAAGTGCGCGGAAATGAGCCAGCGTCAGGTGGCCGAGCGCATCGGTTATTCGGGCGGCATGGTCAGCCAGCTGCTGCGCAACCGTTACCGGGGCAATCTGGCCGCGATCGAGGACGCCGTGCGCGGCGCCTGGATGGGGGCAACGGTGCTCTGCCCGGTGATGGGCATCATCCCGACCGACACCTGTCAGGACTGGCAGCGGAAATCCCGAGAGTTCGTGCCGAGCAACCGCTTGCGCGCGCGGATGCAGACCGCCTGCATCCGCTGCCCGCGGTGCAAGAAGGAGGGTTCGTAATGTCCCGTAAGACGCTCGTCGAGCAGCTCGACGAAATCCAGTTCTCGCAAGAGGCCCTCGATCTGGCCCATGAACTGTCCCGCTATACTGCGACTGATGAAAAGGGCGTGGTCGTGCTGACGGCCGCTGCACTCCTTCTGGCTGGCGAATGCCCCGGGCGCTTTGGCACTCCGGCAAAAGAGCTAGACCGGCTGGCGGGAGAGTTCTGGGCGTTGATCTACCGCATGCACGCCGAGCTTGAGGAGAGCCTTGGCTCCCGGCCGCTGCTGCGCGTCGTGGGCGGCACAGACATGATCGGCGGTGCGGCATGATCCCCGCGCATCTGATCATCCAGGCCGTCTGCGAATTCCATGGGGTGCAGCTTGCGGATCTGACCGGCGCGGGCCGCGCGCCGCAGATCTGCTGGCCGCGCCACGAGCTGGTCTACATGCTGCGCGGCAATGCCGGGCTCTCACTCTCCGAGGTCGGACGCCTCGTCGGCGATCGCGATGCGAAGACGGTGCAGAACAGCCTGAACCAGGTGACGCGCCGGATTGGCGAGGATCTGGACTATCGCGCCCATGTGCAGCGCCTCAATCAGTTCGTCCTCGCATTTGAGGACCGGCCATCCGCTGCAGCGGCCATCGACCGCGCCCGCCGCGTGATCAGCGCGCCGGCCGCCCCCCTCGAACATGCGCAGGGCTGCGCCATCGCGCTGCTCGCCGCCGCCTCGATCCTATCCTCGCCGGCATTGACCGACGGCGAGGCCCGCCGTGCCGCCCTGCAGGCGCTCGGCCATTCCGCCATCTGACAAGGATTTTCGATATGAACGCCCAGGACGAAAAAATGTGGAAGGACAGCGAGGGGCGCATGGTGCCCGCCTCGCTCGTCAAGCCCGCCGACAAGATGAAGGACGAAGTGGCGCGCAGCCTGCTGCCGCGCGCCCGTGAAATCCGCGACATCATGGCGGGCTTCAAAGCCGATGCCATGGCCGAAATGTTCGCGGCCAAGGATCTGATCTTCGAGCAGTACGGCGCGAAGATTGGCGGCAAGAAAGGCAATTTCAGCATCACATCCTATGATGGGACGCTGGAGGTCGAGGTGTCGGTAGCCGATCGCATCACCTTCGGCCCCGAGCTGCAGGCCGCGAAGGCGCTGATCGACGAGTGCATCGCGTCCTGGTCGCCGGGTGCCAACGACAACATGATCGCCCTCGTCGATCATGCCTTCCAGGTGAATAAGTCGGGCCGCATCGATACCGGCCGTGTCCTCGGCCTGCGCAAGCTGGAAATGAAGGATGCCAACGGGGGGCCGGATGCGAAGTGGCAGGCAGCGATGCAGGCGATTTCCGACGCGGTCAAGGTGCATGGCACCGCCACCTACATCCGGTTTTACGAGGCGGACGAAGCCGGAAACCGGAATGCCGTCGTTCTCGATTTCGCCAAGCTGTGAAGAGGTAATCATGACCTATCGTCATTTCGACCTCGCCGAAGTCGAGCGCCACATTCGCGATGCCGCTGAACGGGGGCTCATGCAGGCGATGCAGTCTGCAAAGACCGACGCCGCTCGCCACGGCTATGAACTTCAGCTGCAGATGTTCGAAGCGCAAACAGCGATGCAGCTTCAGGTTTTCGCCATGGTCAACCAAGGCGAAAGCGCGGACATGATCGCCCAGACGGTCGGGATATGTATCAGCAACCTGATTTGCGTTGCGATTTCCGTTTCGGATCAGCGTCACCACACCGCCTCGGTGATTGGTGGGGTCATCAGCGATGCCTTCGAAACCCTCGCGGGAAACGGCGACGGCAGCATCAATTTCGCCGAAGCAAAAATCACGCCTACTCAGGGAGGCCGGGCATGATCTCTGCTGTCCTGCGCTTCCTGCGGAACATGTACGCCGCCTTCGCGCTCCGCATCGACCGCGAAATGGAGCTCGCCGAGCAAGGCGCGGCGATCCTCGACAGTGGCCGCGAGCCCGAGACGGACGAGGAGCGCCGCGCGGTCGATGCCTATTGGGACCGGGTGCTGTGATGTGCCGGGCCACCATTTATGCGTTTGCGGTGGGCGCGGCATGCGCGGTGTCGGTGGCGATCGCCGCCTCCGGCCTGCTTGGCGCCACGGTGCAGGACCCGGAGCGCCCGGGCCTGCTTGATGCAGACGGCCGCCTGCTGGGCGACCGCGATCATGTGACCCTCACGCCCTGGCCGACGCCGCCAGAGGACCGCGAGCCGCTTTACATCGTCGCGGTCGATGGGGCCGAGCGTGGCTTCGCGCGGGGCGGCGATCAGTGCTGGACGGGCAAGTACGGCGGCAGGGTCGTGGCCTGCGAGGGCGATACGGCCAGCGCCGTTGCCAATGTGCTGCGCCTCGAGCCTGAAAAGGAGCAATATGCAGAAAATGCAAAGAACCCTCTGCCGGACTGGGCGGGCACGCCGCTGCCGACCACGGTGATCGGCGACACCATCCATGTGACCGTCCCCGCGCCCCCGCCGCTTCCCGATCCCAACCTCCCGGCCGTCAGTCTCGCCTCCGGGCGCGAATACCTGGCCGGGGCGCTGATGCTGATGGGGCTCGCCGCCCTGGTGTCGAAATGGAGGAACGTGTGATGACGAGAACAGCCACGATGCCCGGCGCCGTCGAGGTCTGCCCCATCTGCGACATTGCGGGCTGCCGCCACATTCGCGAGCGGCAGGCACAGTCCGGGCGGCCGACGAAGCCGGGCTTCTACTGGGGCCGCTGGCACACGCCCGCACCCGGCACCGCCGACGACGGCGAGATGTGCGGCGGCACCGAGTGGGAGGTGCATAGCGTCTTCCACGACGGGTTTGGCGGCCCTGACGACGAGCTCCTTGCTTTCGTTCCGGGGGTCGAGAAATCCCAGCCGCTCGATGCGTTCGAGTGGGGGGCGGAGGTGGTGCGGAGATGAGTGGGTGGTTTTATCTCACAGGCGACCCGAATGCAGAGCTGCGCCTGAAATCCTTCAGTGGCGTCTCGAAGAATGGCAAGCATGTGATCCGGATCGATATCGAGGCGTCGGATGCGTTCCGCTTCGGTCATGCGCTCGAGCAGCTTGGAGAGGTCCAGGCGGGGCAGAAGCCGCGCAAGGCTCCGGCCGCAAAGAAGCCTGCGAAGGCCCCGTTGCTGGCGCTTCCCGCGCCCAGGCTGGCCTTGCCGGAGCCTGAGGATGAGTGATGTCCGAAAAATGGCGATGCCGACTGTTCTGGGGCAACCCGTACACATCCCCGCCGGCGGGAATGCCGCGTATCGTCATGACACTCCTAACCGATCGCCCGCATCCAATTCCTTCAGAAATCGAACAGATGAGCATGCCCGGAACGGATTATGCGCCGGGATCAGGCTGGACCATCGGCTGGGAGCGCATCGATCAGCGCCCTATCCGCAGATGGAGCCAGGAGGCGCGCGCTCGTGTTCGTCAGAACAACCTTCGCCGCCGGATCGAAAAGAGGTTTCCGCTCTTCGCCGAAGATTTCATCGCCGAGGAGCTTGCCCGTCGCCCTCAGTATTACGCAGGTTCAAATGACTGCCAACCGTAACCTCCAGCGCATGATCCACGCCGGCTGCAAGAAGCTCGGCCTCGACGATGATACCCGCCGCGATCTTCAGCTGGTCGCGACGGGCAAATCCAGCATGGCCGACATGACCGAGGCCGAGCTGAAGAAGGTCGTTGAAGCCCTGAAACAACGGGGCTTCAAGGCGGGTTTCAAGGGCGGTGAAAAGGGGCGCCGGAAGGCCGCGCCGCGCGCGGATCTGCGGTTCGTCCATGTGCTGTGGCGCCTGCTTGGTGAGGCTGGCGCAATCCGCGAGCCCGGCCGGGAGGGGCTGAACGCGTTCATCCGGTCGCGCTTCGAGGGGCACTGGTCCTTCGTGCCGATCGACGTGGACGCGCTGCGCGATCCGGCGCAGATCAACGATGTCTCTCGCGCCCTTCAGGACATGTGCCGCCGCGCCAAGGTGCCCCTGAAATGACCCGCAGCCCCATCATCACCGATCATGCCATGCTGCGGTACCTCGAACGGGTGATCGGCATCGATGTCGATCTGCACCGGCGCGCCGTCGAGGCCATCGTGGCGCAGGGCGTCGCGCGTGGCGCCTGCGCGGTGGTCGTGGGCGGGCACCGCTATGCCATCATCGATTGCCATGTCGTCACCGTGAAGCCGGTCAGGACGGAGGTTCCCAGAGGCTGGGCGCGCCCGGTGGATGAGCGGGAGGCGCGCCGCGATGATGGCTTCTGACTGGCCCTTCGAGGGGCTCATACCCATGAAATACGGCGCGATCCTCGCCGATCCGCCCTGGGCCTATGCGATGCGCTCCGCGAAAGGCCATGCGAAATCGCCGGAGGCGCATTATGCCACCATGTCGGCAGAGGCGCTGCGCGCGCTGCCGGTGGCGCAGCTGGCGGGGCCGGACTGCCTGCTGTTCCTGTGGTCGACATGGCCGCATCTGGGCCAGGCCTTTGAGCTGCTGCAGGCATGGGGCTTTACCTATGTGACCGGAGGGGCATGGCTGAAGCGCACGCAGCACTGGAACGTCGGATTCGGCACCGGCTACGTCCTGCGCTCCGCCACGGAGCCGTTCCTCGTCGGCAAGATCAATGCGCCGGAGATCGCCTCGCGCTCGGAGCGCAACGCCATCGTGGCGCCCGAGGACGTGCCGGATTCGATCGAGGCCGTGCGGCGCGAACATTCGCGCAAGCCGGTCCAGATGCGGGAGATGATCGCCCGCTTGCTGCCGCGCGCGCATTGCTGCGAGCTGTTCGCGCGGGAGCCGTGGCCGGGCCATGACGTCTGGGGCAACGAGACGGGCAAATTCGCGGAGGCGCTGGCATGACGGAGATTCGCCCGCCCGCGCATATCGCGCCCTATGTCGAGGCTCTGGGCCGGGATCTGGCGATCCGGTTCCTGCTGGAGTTCGGCGGGGCCGAGCTCTACATCCCCGCCGCGCCGAAAGGTCGCTCGCGCCTAATCGAAGTCATTGGCCGGGAGGGCGCACTGGCGCTGGCCCAGATCGCCCACAGGCTGCCGAAGCGGGTGCCAACGGCGAAGCCCTGGATTGCACTGTGCCTGCGGGCGGAGGGCCAGAGCGTCGCCGGCATCGCCCGGCAGCTGCACGCCAGCGACGTCTCCGTGCGCAAGTGGCTCAAGCGCCTGCCTGTGGCGGCGAAGGAGGATCCGCGGCAGATGCGGCTGTTTTAGCGGCATGAGCGGACCACTATTGTGGCGAATTTCGGCAAAAAAATGCAGGGCAGGCCGATATTTGGTTTTTATTTATGTTCGTTCAGCCTATCTGGCGGCATCCTCGTGGTGTGAGGCTTCAGCGGAAAACAAGATTCCAGCATCGACATAGTGGAGACCGGCGGAATGAGCGTACTTTTCACGATCGGCTATGAGGGCACCGATATTGATCGGTTCATCAAAACGCTGAAGGAAGTGGGGGTGCAGCAACTTGTGGATGTCAGGGCCGTTACGGTGTCGCGCAAGAAGGGGTTCTCGAAGCGCGGTCTCGCTGCGCGGCTTGAAGAAGAGGGTATTAGCTATCTTCACTTGGTTGACCTCGGCGACCCTAAGCCGGGTCGAGAAGCAGCTCGAGCTGGAAAAATGGAAGAATTCCGGCGTATCTATACCGCGCATCTCAGCGGGCAGGAGGCCCAGGCTGCGCTTCATGAGCTTACCTTGTATGCCGCACTACGCGCTACATGCTTGCTATGTTACGAGCGGAATCCTGTCGAGTGCCATAGATCGATAGTTGCGGCTGAGGTTTGTGAGGCTCTAGGGTGGGAACAATTTCCACTCTATGCCGACGATCCGAGCCGATATGTCCGTAACTCCAAAGACCTCCCGCGTTTTTATCCTCGTCAAGGCGTTGCCGCGGCCGAGTAACAAGCACAGCGAGACGGTCTGTTGTGCGGGCATAGATGCGTACGGGCAGTTTCGGCGTCTGTATCCCGTCCGATTCCGTCAGCTCAAGGAAGGCTCATCCTTCAAGCGATGGGATGAGGTCGAGTTCGGGTATCGCCGCCCTACCACAGACACGCGAAGCGAAAGTTGCCACGTCTTCGAAGACACGATCCGGTTGACCGGGAGTGTGCTTAAGAGATCTGAGCGCGCAAAGGTTTTGCATCCGCTCGTCGTTGGTTCCGCAAACGTTCTTGCAGACACCAAACGTTCGCTTGGCATTGTCCAACCACGATCCACAAAGTTCTTCTGGCGTAAGAAGTCATCCTCACAGATAGAAGCAGAGCGAGCTGCCTACTCAGCAGCTGCGCTTCAAACCTCTATGTTCGATGCCGAGCTCGATGCTATCGAGCCCACGCCATATACTTTTCAGTTCAAATTTTCTGATGACGGCGGTATCCATCACTGCAGTTGCGCGGATTGGGAGCCGCACGCGACCTTTTTTCGTCAACGTCAAGCGACATCCGAAGCCGAAGCCCTTCAGTTTCTTTCGGATAAGTTCAATGATGAATACCCGAAGAAGGGCATGCTATTCGCCTTGGGGAACATGCAAAAGCGCCCAAAAATCTGGCAACTTCTGGGCGTTCTCCGGGTTGACCCGCTTACTCAAGGGTCACTTTTTTAATGTCTATCACCTAGCTAACCTATCCACCCACTGCATGCCGCTTGGCACGGGTTTTTGCGCGCGACACCCTGCCGGGCGAATCCACACTCAAATCCGAATAGCTAAAATGCACATGACCCGCGCAGATGTTCCTGTTAAGTTCCTTATCGGTAACGTCAGGACATCCCCATGCATAACACCTTTGAGCCGGTCTCCCCGACCGCTCCTGTCGCCCCATGGCTGGGCGGCAAACGCAACCTCGCCAAGCGGATATGCGCAATCCTAGATGGGACGCCATGCGCCGCCTACGCCGAGCCTTTCGTGGGCATGGGAGGCATCTTCCTGCGCCGTCAGGCCCGGCCGAGGGCCGAGGTCATCAATGATCGCGGGCGCGACATCGCCAACCTGTTCCGCATACTACAGCGGCACTATCCACAGTTCCTGGACACGCTGCGGTTCCAGCTGACCACGCGCGCCGAATTCGAGCGCCTGGTGGCCACCAATCCCGACACGCTGACCGACCTCGAGCGCGCGGGTCGGTTCCTCTACCTCCAGCGCACGGCCTTCGGCGGCAAGGTCAGCGGACGCAACTTCGGCGTGGACCGGGGGCGCGGCGGGCGCTTCAACCTTACCACGCTGGAGCCCATGCTGGAGGACCTGCACAGCCGTTTAGCCGGGGTGGTGATCGAGTGTCTGGATTGGGCGGACTTCATCCCGCGCTATGATGGTGAGGGCACGCTCTTCTATCTCGATCCGCCTTATTGGGGCTGCGAGGCTGACTATGGCAAGGCCATGTTCAGCCGGGCAGACTTCGGCAGGCTTGCCGAGGCGCTGCGAGGGATCAAGGGGCGCTTCCTCCTCTCGATCAATGACGTGCCCGAGATCCGGGAGACCTTTTCCGGGTTCCAGCTGACCGAGGTTCGCACGAGCTACAGCATATCGAAGGGCTCAGATTCGCCGGGCGCACGGGCCGAGTTGCTCATCGCGAACTGGTCTGTCGATGGCGCGAAGCATGCCCCGTGAAGATATGCGCCGCATGCATGCCTCTTGGCCCCCTTTTTTTGTCGTTTTGGCCCCTTATTTTTGGCGCGCTACAATTCGCGACACGCTGCGATCGACCACTTCAAAGACAGGCCCTGACTTGTCGCTGCGCGTCGTATTCGAGCTCAAAATATGAGGCGATACGCTGTCAGGCATAATCGCCAAGCTATATATTTCAACTTGATTTCAAGGATTTATGGCGGAGACGAAGGGATTCGAACCCTCGAGACCCTTCCGGGCCTGCACCCTTAGCAGGGGTGTGCCTTCGACCACTCGGCCACGTCTCCGCTGACCCGTATATTGGGCTGCGGCACGGGGAACAAGGGAAATTTCCATGCCGGAACCGATACAAGGAAAATCGCCTCGTGATCCGGTGACCTGCCACTGGTCTTTCATCCAGCCGCGACCGGAGCCGGTAGCTGATTTACGCCTTTCGGCGTGGGATGAGCAATCGCCCGGCGCGCGGAACCCTCATCGCGTGCAGCGGGTCGGGCGATTGCGGTTGTCAGGTGCCGGGCGAAGCCTGCGGGGGTCTGGTAGCCGAGGGCCGAGTGGGGCCGGACCCGGAAGCCAATAGCTCGCGGTCGCCACTTCGCGGCGCAGATCCCCGACAGGAACCAGCGCGCCGCCGTCATCCTCATGCAGCCAGCGCCCGCCCGCGTTAAGCTCGACCTTGTGTCGCGCTTCCATGATGCAGCCGCAATGCGGGCAGAACATATGCACCCGGGCCGCACGCTCTTCCGGCGTTCCGTGCTCGGGATAGGCCAGTTGCTCCACTTCGGGGCGGAACGGATCGCCACAATCCGGGCACGTCCAGTAGAGCCGCCCCCGCGATCCCGCATTGTAAATCGCCACGATGCCTTCGCACGGCGGCGCCTCATGCGGGCTCGAAGCCACCCAATCGTCATTGAGGGGCGGAAAGCGCGGCGAGCTTTCAACAATCGTCATCGCCCGCGACCCGGCGTCTTCCGTCCGCTTGCGCATCAGGGGGAACGCCTCGCCATCCCCCTCAATATCCCGCTTGAAGGCATCGTAATCGGTGCCGATGCAGAGCGCGATTGACCTTTGCGCCAGCTTCGATTTCACCGGCCAGTCAATCGTTAACCGGGTTCCGCCCTTGAAACGCTTCGTGAAAATGTTGTCCGCCCCGCGCCCGGCCGCCAGCCTTGCGGCAAGCTCGGGCGAATTTGCCACCAGCGGGTCAAGCGTGCCCTCGGACCATTCTTTCGCCGCATCCTTCGACGGGCTGAACACCGCGACCACGCGCGGTTGCGCAAGGATCGCGTGAACCAGCGGCGCAATCACCAGCCCCTCGGATTTCGAGCTTCGGGCCGGGCCGACGAAAGCCACACTGTCAAAGCGCCGCGATCCGGTCATATCCATCGGCTCGGCCATGTATGGCGCCACGTCCGGCCGCCACGGCACCCACCGCCCGCCGACACGGATATTCCGGCGGGGTGCGGTTTCCGAGACCGTCACCCGGGAAACCGGAGCCAACACCGGCAGCGCCTCGCGGATCACCTCTTCGGGGCGGCGGAATGGCGGCAGGGGTTCGACATGGAAAAGGGCTTCACCCTTCGCATTCGTCCCCAGCGTCTTCATCGCCAATCACCTTCCGCACAGCCAGGCGCGCGCCGCGCATCGTGTCGTCACAGGCCCGCACCACGACTTCAACCGCGCGCGCATCCAGCCCCAATTCTCGCGCCAGCCGGTCGGGCAGCGCGTCGTTTGCGTCTCGGATCGCGGCGAAGACCTCTTCAAAGGCCACCACCATGTCCGCAGCGCGCACAAGCTCGCGCCGCTCGCGGGCGGCGGCGGTGCGCTGCATTTCCAATTCGATCAATCGCCGCTGATCGGCCAGCGACATGCCGCCGCCAGATCCGCCCGCCGTTTCGCCGCCCAGAAGGGCCATTTGTAACTGAGCCGCAGCCGCATCCCCCGCAGCCCGCGCCCCTTGCTCTTCGGCCCGCATTCGCTCGACCCACGCATATGCGACGGACAGGCGGAACCTGTAGGAACGGCCATTCGTCCCCTCTTCCTCGAAGGGCAGACCTTTGCGAAGCCATGCGCTGATCGTCGTGGCGGTCGTGTTAAGCCCAACCTCAAGCTGCGCCTTGTTGACAATCGCATCGGTCGCCCCCGGCGGCAACGGATAGGTTGCGACCATCGCCGCTTCCTCTTCCGTCAGGGGGCGCAGTCCGTCCCCGTCCTGCATGGTGGCAACCCTTTGATTTGACGATGTAACAACAACCAGAACCGAAAGCGAGCGGCGCGGGCCGGGCAAAAGACACACACGAAACGGGGTGCGAATTACCCGCGTGGCCCTGACGCTGGAAGAACCTAACCCCGGGGGGCCAGAGCGGCCGATATGGCTCGGGCGAGCGCGCCGGGCAGGCGGTCGGCGGCGAGGCGCGAGACGGTTTCCCCGAAATTCAACGGCCGGTCGCGGTATGCGGCCTTCGGCTCGAAGGCGAGCAGCATCTTGAGGCCGGAGCGGCGCTTGCCGCCCGTGCGCTGATAGATCCCGCCCGGCAGGTGCGAGCCGGGCCGCGTGGCAAATGTATCCTTCCGGGCCAGCGCATTCTTGACCGCCGCCCGCGCCATGTTGCCAGCCGCATTGCGGCGGATCTTCACTGGAACGGGGATTGCCTTGCCCTTCGGCGTGCGCGTGCCGCCGGTTTCCTGCCATATCAGGTAAGCGGCCTGCCGATCCTTCACGAAGACGGATGCGGACAGGTTGCGCTTGCTCGACAGCTTTATGCCCATGCCGTTGCGCGTAAAGGCCACGGGCCGGTCAAGCACCTGCGACATGCGGCGCTTCATGTGCAGCGACAGGCCCTTGACTATATCGTTCAGCGCGACAGACACCGCAAAGGGCAGGTGTTCGCGCTGCACATCTGTCAGGGCCTTTCGCGCCTCTTCGACATTGTGCCGCACATCAAGCCGCATCGCGCCCCCGGAAATGCAAACGCCCAGCCATGAAGGCCGGGCGTGGATAGTGACGTGGTGGCGATCTGATTTCTTCGCCCACCTCTCGACTATGGCGAAACTTATATCCGCCCCCCGGCGCCGCTGCCCGATTTTCTGCCAGCGTTCGGAGCGGTGACGTAACCGCAATGGAATGCGAGGCGGGCAGCGCAGGCGACGATTGCCACGGAAAGGTCATCCTTGGCGGCCTCGCCGGAGACGCCAACGCGCGCGAGGATCTGCGCCCGGCTCATTCCCTCCACGGCCACCCAATCGGCCAGATCCGTGAACCGAACCGGAACGCCCGCGCGGCGGCGCAGGGCGGCGCTTGTCGCACGGGCCGGGAAGAGGACCGCCACGCCATCGGCCAGCGCCTCGCGCATGTGCCGCAGGCGTTCGGCGGCCATCAGCTTCGCCGCGCTCGGGCTCGCGCTCGACGGGGCGCCACGGCCGCCACCTTCCGGCACGGAAGACCCGCCCGAGGCAAGCACGCCCTCGACCGCCTCGGCGTAATCCAGAAGCGCGGCACGGCCAGCGGGCGGAACCATCCGCAGAAGCGGTGGCTGCGCGGTGCGCCAGACCCGGGCGCGGCGAGCGATCATGCGGCCATCCTTGCCCGTGGTGAAAAGGCCATCCTCGCCGCGCTCATACTCCACCACGGCATCGGGCTGCACGGCGCCACGGGCAAGCGGCGCCGTGCCGAAGATCCGCGCGCGCTTTGCGCCGGGCTTGTCGGTAGCGGTCAGCAGGTGGCGGCCGGTCGTTTCCCATTCAAACGGGGCGCCGGGCAGGGTGACGGGCTTTTGGGTCGAGCGCTTTGCCATGTCTTCGGTCCTTTCGTGGTTCCGTCCGGGGTGGGGTGAACCGCCCCAAGGTTCAGAATGTTTTTTTCGGTATATGATTTTTTCCATATGCCTTAAGCACTTCACCCCCTTCACCCCGTAAGTGATATGTATAAAAAACAACTAGTTACGGGATATTCTTGCGGAATTTCGGGGTGACTTCGGGGTGAGCGGGGTGCGGTCCGGCGTCATTGAAACCGGCGTTTCCCCCTCACTTCTCGCAGTCGCGGCATCGCCGCGTCCAAATTCCCCCCTTCCCCCGGGGTGATTTGCGCATCTTTCGCAACGCCACCTCACCCCGGGGCGCGGAGCGGAAGGGCTGTGAGGCAGGTCAAAACGGCGGGGCATTGCTGCGAGGTGAGGGAAGGTCTTCGCCCGTGGCAGCGACCACAAGCTCGGCCGCATCATCCGCCCACCGGATGCCCTTCCAATGGCTGCGGCCCTTGATAGGCCCACGCTCTAATCCGGCCTTAACCATGCCGTCGCCGAAATTCTTCATGTTCCAAAGCGCGCGGCCCTCCTGATCGCACCATTTTTCGTAAACGTCATATGCGGCCTTGACCGAAATCCGGCCGTTCACGTCCGGCACCGTCATCTGATCAAGGAATGTGCGCACCGGGTCCGCGCCCTCGAAGACCGTTGACTTGATGTGTTCCATTGCCTCGGGAGGGTCGATTTCCTCGCCCCGGGCCACGAAGTCGCGATAGCCGTCAATCGCCCAATTCAGGATGCCAGAGGCCTCGCGTTGAAGCGCGGCCATCACGTCCGAGGGCTTCCGGCGTTGCTCGACCGGCAGCTTTCGTAATTCGACCTCGAAGGGGATAATCACCAGCCGCCGCCGCGACCCGCCGTCCGCATCCTTGATCTTCGGCATTTTGTTGCACGAAATGAACGGAATGGCGTTCGGCCGCCAGTCGAAAGGCTCATTGTGCAGGGCGCGGGATTGCCGAATGTCGCACCCGGTCAAGCCCTTGATCTTCGTCATATCGAGGATTTGCGTGGGCTTCGGTTCCGTCGCCAGAAGCACGCGCGCGCCGGGCAGCTTCACTTCATCCGGGTTTGCCGCGTTCGACATGAGGTTGCCAAGGTCCAGGAACATTTCCACCCGGCAGGTTGCGGAATATCCGTCGCGGTCCCCGAAGACCATTGCCAGCGCGTTTTGAAAGGTCGATTTTCCGTTGCCGCCCGAGGCGCCGCGCATCAAGACGGCGATCTGCGCCGCGTCACAGCCCCGCAAGGCGGCGCCGACGATCCGCTTCACGCAGGCGCGAATGGCCGCATCCGGCAGGATCAATTCCATGAAGGCTTCCCATTCCGGGCATTTTGCGGCCGGGTCATAGGGCACGCCCGCGACCCGTGACGGCAGCTTTGCGCGGTCGACTGGCCGCAACCATGACCGCCGCGCGGCCAATTCCTCGGCATCATCGCAGGCTTCGGGGCGATCCCATGCGGCCACCGCCTTAAGGTCGATCTGGCCATTCGGCACCACGAAGGCGTGCGGGTCCGCACGCGCCCGCTCAGCGGCGGCGAGCCGGGCGGGTGAAGTCGTTAACTTGTGGCCGGAGAGATCCGCGCGGGCGTGACGCTAGAGAGCGATCAATGCCAGAGCCTCGCGTCTCCCCGCCAGATAGCCGCCATCACCATAGCTCGGGCGGTCATACTTGTGCCCCAGAATGTCAGCCCTAACCCGATCATCAACCCTGGCGGCAAGCAGGGCGTTCTCAACGTAATGCCGTAGCGAATAGGCCGTGTGTTCTGGCGTTTGCTTCAGCCCATTGTTGCGCAGATATTTGTTGACCAGATTTGACCAGCTTCCGGCCTTGTGCCGGTACTTCTGAACCCCGCCCCGGGCGACGATCCGGCGCGCGGCATCCAGGGACACCCCCAGAAGCGGAATGTCGCGCCGCGTGTGCTGGACCTTCAATTGCCGTCCGTTTGGCGCGACCCGATGGAACGGGATTTCGGCACCAATGCAGAAATCGGAAAGCGGTGCATCGGTGATCTCGGACGGCCGCAGCCCCGTGTTGACCATCATAAGCAGCACGTCCGCCGCCTCAGCGTTCAGGCTCGACAGCGCCCCGGCCGCGAGGAGCTTGCCGGACACCCATTCGCGCGAGAATGCGGGCACCTCGCGCTCGCTTCCGCCTTCAAGGTGCAACTTCGCGAACGGGTTGGTCAGGTCCAGCCCCTTAAGCTCTGTCCAGGTCGAGAACATTTCCGAAAGGTGCCCAAAGTCCTTGTTCGCGCTTCCGGCCTGCATCCCGGCCTCCACGCGATCAGACCACCATTTGCGAAACGTCAGGGCGTCGGCTCGCGTGATTTCGTCAACGCGCATCGGAATGGGTTTCTTGTCCGCGCCCTTTGCGGCCACAACATCAAGGAAATGCGCAACCGCGCGATCCCGGGGGAGGCGCCATTTGCGCTTCTGCATTTCGGATTTTTGAAGGTGCCGTGTCGCGGTCATGTCGAAGTATTCCGCCGCCATCTGTTGAAGGTCCGGCAGCGCTTCGGGAACCTGCCCGGTGAGGGCGTCTTGCGTCATGGGGCTGACAAGGCCGCCGTCAGATCTGGCAAGGGCCAGAACGCGCGCAACCAGATCACTCACATCACCGTCAACAAGCTTCGCCATCGGCACATAGGCGAAGCCATGTGCGGCCGCGATCTGGCAGGCCGCTTCGTAATGCACGCGGGCGGCGGCGCTGTCCCCGGCCTCTAGTGCGGCCCATTCCGCCATGCGCTGCGCCTCGACCTGCGGAGCCTTCCGGCGCGCTTCGCGCTCGCTATCCGTGTGCAGCGCAACGCGCACCTGCGAGACCGGCTTGCCGTCTGCGCCCAGCACAATCCCGAGGAACCGTTTCGGAACCCGCTTGACCCAATAGTATCGCCCGCGATCCTTCGTAATGCCCACGCGTCCCCCGCAGCCAGATCGGCGGCGAGGCGCGAGAGTGGACGGGCTTTTACCGGAAGATTGCGACAAGACCGGCAGCCGCCTCGACCCAGCCTTGCGCCAGAGCCGCCATAAAACAGAACCCTGCCGCAAAAATCGCGGCTTCCGTCACGCGTGCCAGCATCCCCGCCTTGCGCCCGCCATTCGCTGGCGGTGGGGGGCAGAATGCCCGCCGACCCGCAAGCGGGATGACTTCGGCGCACCTGACGTTGCGGATATTGTTGCGGGATTTTGCGGAGGACCGCAAGTCGCCGTCTCGCCTGATTTCAGTATTGTGTTGAAATATAAGGATATTTTTTGACCGAACATCAGCCTTTCGGCGATAGAGTGGCGGAGAGACAGGGATTCGAACCCTGGGACCCCGCAAAGGGTCAACGGTTTTCGAGACCGCCCCGTTCGACCGCTCCGGCACCTCTCCGCATCGGTGGTCTTTGGTGAGCCGGGGTTTAGCGTGCCGCGCCATGGCTTGCAACCGGTTTTTCCACTTTGCCTTGGCCTTTGGGAGCGAATTCGATGTAAGGAAATGAGAACGGCCGCGGTCTTGCATGCGGCGCCTCAATTTCGGTTCACCGTCATGTCTCTGAACTCCCGTCTGACATGCCTGTTGTTTGGCTGTTGGGCCCTCGTCGCCGGGCCTGCTTTGGCCGATCCGGTCCGCATTGCGCATCTGTTGCGGGTGCAGGACCTGTTCCCGATCCTGCAGAAGGAGGGCGGCACCTATGGGAGTGATCTGCTGAAGGAAATGTCGGGAATGGATCCCGACGCGGCCTGGGGTGCAGAGGTGGCGAAGATCCACGACCCGGAACAGCTGATGCCGGCCTTTCGGGAGGATTTTGGCCGCGCGCTCACGGGGGCCGATGAACCGGCGATCGAGGCATGGCTGGATACGCCTCTTGGTCGGCGTGTCGTCGGGCTGGAGCTGCAGACGCGCGAAGCGCTGCTCGACCCGGCCCTGGAAGACCGCGCCATTCAGGCGGCTGAGGAGGCCGATGCGGCCGACGATCCGCGGCTGGCCGCCGTGCGTCGTGTCATCGCCGCCTCTGATCTCGTCGAGACCAACGTGATCGGCGGGCTCAATGCCAATCTGGCATTCTACCGGGCCATGGCTGCGGGCAATGCTTTCCCCTACGAGGTGACCGAGGCCGATATGCTCGCCGATGTCGCGGCGCAAGAAGAGGATATTCGCGCCGATGTCACCGCCTGGCTGGAGGGGTATCTCTTCGCGGCCTACGGTGCGCTCAGCCTCGACGAACTGCAGCAGCTGGCGCAGTTCAATGCCTCCGCGGCGGGGCAGGAGCTGCTGCGGGCGGAATTCACCGCCTTCGACCGGATCTACGAATCGACCTCCGCCGCTTTGGGCGCGGCTCTCGCCCGGCGGTTGACCTCGGCCGATCTCTGAGCACCGGTCGCGCCGGATCGCGTTTGGTAAACACGGCGTGACACTGATTTGAACCGGAATTCAACCGCCCCTCCGGGCAGGGCCCGGAGCGGCAATCTGTGCTGGCCGAAACCGGAGGCCGTTTTCGAACTGCCTGTTCACGCGGCATCGGGCGGCCCGGGCCGCTCCCCAAACCGGGCATTGATCGTGCCGCTCCAGCCCATAGATGTCGTCTCACAGGCAACGGCCTGCAGCTTGCGACCGCAGGCTGATCCAGAGGTCGATCCAGTGCGGAAGGAGTTCCGCCCGGTCTCGAAAGGAGAAAGAGAATGAAACGGATTCTGATGGCAGCGAGCGCCTTGGTTGTGGTCGGTGGAGCCGCCTTCGCGGGTGGCTATACCGCTCCGGTGACCGAGGCTCCGGTTCCGACCCCTGTCGCCCCGATGCCCGCGGCGAATGCCAACTGGGATGGCTTCTATCTCGGTGCTCAGCTGGGCTACGGCGACCCGAATGGTGAGCTGAAGACCGATGGCGCCTTCGGCGGCCTGCATGCGGGCTACATGAAGGATTATGGCAGCTGGGTTCTGGGCGGCGAGCTGGCCACCTCGGCCGCAGACATGAAGACCCGCGATGTCGGCAAGGTGAAGAACTTCACCGATCTGAAGGTCCTTGCAGGTATCCCCTCCGGCAAGTGGCTGACCTACGGTACCCTGGGCGCGTCCTACATCAAGGGCGACCTGAACGGCGAGAGCATCTCGGATACCGTGCCGCTGGTCGGCGTGGGCGTCAAATATCAGGTCAACGACCAGTGGATCGTCGGCGCCGAGGCGGATTACCGCAAGGGCAGCAGCTTCGACGGCACCGATGGCTCGATCAACCTGCCGACCATCGGCGCGACGGCGTCCTACCGGTTCTGATCCGGATTTCATCGGAGAATACCCCATGGCGGCCGGGCGTATCTGCGCCCGGCCGTATTATTTGCGGCATTTGCCCAGTTTTCCGGGCTTCGTCCGGCCGATTTTCGGGGCTGTCGGAAAGGCTGTTGCATAGCGCGGCATTCGCCGTAACGCTGGTTCCCGCTATCTACCCGCGGAGCCCGAAAATGGACGACATAGACCGGCAGATCTGCATGCTTCTGTCGGAGGACGCACGGCAATCGCTTGCGCAACTGGGAGGGCAGGTGGGCCTCTCCACCTCGGCGGTGAACGACCGCCTGCGCCGGCTGATGCAGAGCGGGGCGATCCGGCGCATGCGCGCCGATGTCGACCCTACGGCCGTGGATCAGCCGGTCACGGCCTTTGTCTGGCTGCTGCTGGCCCAGGGCGCAGATGAGGCCCGGTTCCGCTTGGAGATCGGCGCGCTGGCCGAGGTCACCGCCTGCCACCATGTCACCGGCCCCTGGTCGTACCTGATCCAGATCCGCGTCGCGAGCCTCGCCGCGGTGGAGGAGTTCCTGTCGCGGATGAAGGCGGAAGGCTGGGTCGGGCGCTCCGAGACAATGCTGACGCTCACGGCGGTGGTCGAGCCCCCGTTCCGTTTCCGGGGGTAGGGATGGTGTTTCTGAAGGCGGTTCTGCTGGGGCTCGCGGTCGCGGCGCCTCTCGGGCCGATCGGGGCATTGTGTATCCGGCGCACGCTCGCACATGGGTTCCGCGCCGGTCTGGCCGGGGGCTTCGGCACCGCTGTCGCGGATGCGGCCTATGCCGCTGCGGCGGCGGCCGGTCTCGCGGCATTTTCGGGCGCGCTGGCGGCGGTGAGCGGGCCCGCGATGGGGCTCGGCGACCTCGCGCTCCTCGCGCTGGCCTGGCGCGGCTGGCCGCGCGCGGCCGCAGCGATCCGCCCGGCCGAAGCGCCAGACAGCCGCAGCGCCGCCGCCACCGCCGCGACGACCTTCGCCCTGGCCATCGCGAACCCGGCCATGCTCCTTAGCTTCGCCGCGATCTTCGCAGGGCTGGGCCTGACGGAGGGGCAGGGCGGGGTGGTGGTGCTGGGGGTCTTCACCGGCTCGATGCTCTGGTGGGTGCTGCTGGCGGGGGTGGTCAGCCTGCTGCACCGCAGCCTGCCCCTGGGCTTCGCGCTCTGGGCGGCGCGCGGCTCCAGCCTGATGATGGCGGCCTTCGGCTGCTGGGCGCTGCTCTCAGCCGTCCGGGGGTAAGAGGCCGAGCCCGCGCAGATAGATCCCGATCCCGGATTCGAGCAGGTCCTCCGGCGCATAGGGGGCCTGCGTGCCGGGCGCGCGGGCATAGAGCTCCACCACGCCGTGGCTCATGGCCCGGATATGGGCCGCGACCATGGAGGCGGGCGGGCGCCGCCCCTCGGGGATATGGCGCGAAAGCGCCTCGGTCGCGCGCAGGATCACCCGCTCCGCGCGGTCTGCCGCCTGTGCCAGCTCCGGCGAGCGGTTGACCGCGATGCCGCTTTCGAACATCGCGACGTAATGGCCCGGGAACTTGCGCGCGAAGGCCAGATAGGCCCGCCCCGTCGCGCCGAAGGCCGCAAGCGCCGAGGGCTGGCCGCCGCTCCAGGCATGCTCCATCACGTCGCCGAAGATCAGAAACCCCTGCCGGGCGCATTCCGCGATCAGATCCTCGCGCCCGGCGAAGTGGCGATACACCGCCGCCGGGGTCACGCCCGCATCCTTCGCCGCTTCGCTCAGGGTGAAGCCGGTGGGCCCGTGCTCTTCGATGCGCTTCAGCGCGGCCTCCACCAGCGCCTGGCGCAGGTTGCCGTGATGGTAGCCCGCCTTCGCCATTCAGCCCGCCTCAGCCATTCAGCACGTCGAGGCCGCCGCAGATGCTGTCGTCGATCTTGCCGATCGTCGCCTTGTCCTTGCGCACATAATCGACCGAGCGCAGGATCGTCTGGATCGCCGCGATCCGGGCGCGGTTCTTGTCGTCGGAGCGGATCACCGTCCAGGGCGCGTGCTTGGTATGCGAGCGCTCCAGCGTTTCGCGGATCGCGGCGGTATAGTCGTCCCAGCGGCGCAGGCCCTCGACGTCGATCTGGCTCAGCTTCCACTGCTTCAGCGGGTCGCGCTCCCGGTCCAGGAAGCGTTTCAGCTGCTCGGCCCGGTCCACCGAGAGCCACAGCTTCACCAGGATCAGCCCCTCATCGACCAGCATCTTCTCGAAATCCGGCACCTGGTCGAAGAAGCGCGTGCGTTGCTGCGGCGTGCAGAAGCCGAAGACATGCTCCACGACGCCGCGGTTGTACCAGGAGCGGTCGAACATCGCGATCTCGCCCGCGGCCGGCAGCCAGTCGACGTAGCGCTGGAAATACCATTGCGTCGCCTCGCGTTCGCTGGGCTTGGGCAGCGCCACCACATAGGCCGCGCGCGGGTTCAGGTTCTCCCGGAGCCGGTCGATGCAGCCGCCCTTTCCGGCGGCATCGCGGCCCTCGAACACCACGGCGAGGCGCTTGCCGGTGGCGCGCAGGTCCCAGAGCATTTTCACCAGCTCGACCTGAAGGCGCTCCATATGCGCCTCATAGTCCTTCTTCTTCATCTCCTCCCGGTAGGGGTAGGATTTCGAGAGGATCTCGTCCTTGCCCGCGCCCTCGATCGCCTTGCGGATCGCATCGGGCGCCTCGCCAAAGAGATAGCGGGTGATATCGCCGACGAAGGGAATTCCCTCCTGCGCGGCCTCTACGACGCTTTCCGGCGGCGTCTCCTCGGTCTTGTCCTTCTTGCCCATCCGCGATCCCCCTGAAGCTCCCCGCACTATAGGGCCGCGCGGGGAGGCTGCAAGCGGCGCTCAGGTCCCGATGCTGGCGAGGTCGTAGGGCGTGCCCTGATAGATCTCGTTGATCCAGTTGCCGTAGAGCAGATGCGCATGGCTGCGCCAGCGGTTCGTCGGCATCCGGGTGGGGTCGTCATCGGGGTAATAGTTCCGCGGCACGTTGATCGCCTTTCCGGCGGCCACGTCGCGGTCGTATTCCTCTTTCAGCGTCGCGGAATCGTATTCGAAGTGGTTGAAGACATAGAGCGCATGGTGGCGGTCGTCCTCGATCAGGCAGGGCCCGGTCTCCGCCGAGGCGATCAGCGTCACCAGCCCGGCGCGGTCCACCTCGTCCTGATGGATCTCGGTCCAGCGGCTCACCGGCACCAGCACGTCATCCGAGAACCCGCGCAGATAGGGTGAGGCCGGCTGCAGGCTCTGATGGCGGAAACAGCCGAAGGCCTTCGCCTCCAGCAGGTGCTTCTGGATGCCATGGAAATGATAGGCCATTGCCATGCCGCCCCAGCACACGCCGAAGGTCGAGAACACATGGCTCTGCGTCCAGTCGAAGATCCGGGTGATCTCGTCCCAGTAGGTGACCTCCTCGAAGGGCATGGTCTCGATCGGCGCGCCGGTGATGATCAGCCCGTCGAATTTCTCGCCCGAGGCCTCGACCTCGGCGAAGGGCCGGTAGAAGGCCTCCATATGCTCGGCGGCGGTGTTGCGGGTCTGATGCTCGGTCATGCGGATCAGCTGGAAGTCGATCTGCAGCGGCGTCGCCCCGATCAGCCGGGCGAACTGGTTCTCCGTCTGGATCTTCTTCGGCATCAGGTTCAGAAGCCCGATCCGCAAGGGCCGGATGTCCTGCATGGCCGCCCGCCCCGGCGACATGACCATGACGCCTTCATTCGTGAGAATGTCGAAGGCGGGCAGGGTCTGGGGCAGGGTGATCGGCATGGATCTTCTCCGGGTTTACGCGGGCAGGGCCGCGGCGATCAGCGATGTAAAGTCTTTTTCATCGCGTACAAGTGCGACATCCTCGGCACGGACCTTGATGCCCCAGTTGCGCGCCATGGCATCATAGCGCGGCTGGCGGTGATCCAGCGCCTGGCGATAGGTCCAGCGCACGAAATCATCCGGGTCGACTTCGGCCTCCGAAAGGGCCCGCTCCGTGCGGTAGCGCGCCCACATCCGCTCGAGGAAGGCAGGCTGATAATACATCGGCTTCGGTGCGCGGTCGAAGCGGCGCACGAGTTCGTCAGTATGGGCCTCCGAGCCTTCGATCCAGACCATCAGCAGATGCGACGACAGCTCCCGCAGGATCGGGTCGTTGCGGTCCTCCGGGTCCACCACCTCGCAGATCGAGCCACCGGAATCGCAGACGAAATGGGGGATGCCGTAAATGTCCTCGGCGCGGTCGATGAAATGCGTGCTGTCGAGGAGCGCGGACGTCTCTGCGATGCGGTGCTGCTCCTGGCGGCGCTGATATTCGGCAAAGGCCAGCCCGCCCCGCTCCGGCTTGCCGGGCTTGCCGAGATAGGTTGAGAGCGGCGCCAGATTGTCGAAGGTGATGTTGGAGGCGATATAGACCGAATCCGACATGAGCAATTCGCGCAGGAACGGGTTTTTCATCGCCTCGCGCTTGAAATTGTCGGCGATGTATTCGCCCATGTAGCGCGTGCCGATCCGGTAATCGACCGAATAGTGGAACCAGCCCGAAGGGGCGGCGCGCAGCATCGAGGCGAGGTAGGTCTTGCCCAGCCCCGACATGCCGAACATCAGCACCCGCCGCCGGTTCGCCGCCAGCCATTCCGCCCTGTTGTAGATCATTCCTGCCCCCGGCTTCCGGTTTTGCCCGCTTTAGCGTGTGGCGGGCAGCGCGTCACGGGGTTTCGGCCCGCCGTTGAGGATCACGAGCCCCGCCGCGATCACCACGAAGCCCAGCAGCTCGGCCACCGTCAGCCGTTCACCAAGCGTGAGCGCCCCGGCGAGGATCGCGATCGGCGGGATGATCAGCGTGACGAGCGAGGTATTTCCGGCCCCGGCGCGCGCCAGGATCCGGAAATACAGCAGATAGGCCGATGCGGTGCAGCCGAGCGTCAGCCACAGCAGCGCCGGGCCGACCTGGCCCAGAGCCGCGGATTGCGGCACGCCCTCGGTCAGGAGCGCGATCGGGATCTGCCAGGCGGCGGCGCCGGTGAGCATGCCTGCGGCGGCCACATCGGGGACGAGCTTGCCCACATTGATCCGGGTGTAGACCGAGCCGAACGCATAACAGACCGAGGAAGCGATGATGGCGAACTGCCCGAGCGAGGTGAGATCCAGCCCGGCAAGTGCCGTCGGCCCGATCGCGGCGATTACGCCGAGAAAGCCCACCGTCACCCCGATCGCCTTGCGCGGCGTCAGCCGTTCGTCGCGCAGGATCAGCGCCGCCACCGCGACGCCAAAGACCGCGGCGCCCGCGTTCAGGATGCCGGTGAGGCCCGAGGGGATGTATTGCTGCCCCCAGGAGATCAGGCTGAACGGCAGTGCGCAGTTGAGCCCGCCGCTGATCAGGAAATGCGGGATAAGCATCGGGTCGCGCGGCACCGGGCGCCGGGCCAGCAAGACCACCAGCCAGATCACCGCCGCGGCGCCCGTCACGCGGACGGCGACGATGCTGAGCGGGCCGATGCCCGCCAGCGCGAAGCGGATGCTGAGGAAGGACGTTCCCCAAAGCAGCGCGAGCACCGCCATCAGGCCCCAGACGGCGGGGGTCATGGATTTTGTCATCGGGGCGGCAGGGGGCATGGCGACTCTCGGCTGGATCTGGCGCGACCCTAGCCGCGGGGGCGGGCTCAGGCCAGATCGATCCTGTATCGCATACAATGGCCGCTGGAAGGATGGCCCCGCCGGAGGCAGGGCCATTGCTCAGAAGGTGAAGCCCACCCGGACCCCGGCCGCGACGGCATAGTTGTCGCTGAAATCCGCCCGCGCGGTGCCGGCCGTCTGGGCATAGGCATCGCCCAGCCACAGATACCGCACGCCGGTGGTGATCTTCATGTTGCCGCGGGTATAGACGGCCGCGATGCCGATCCCCTTGTAGCCCTGCACCGGGCTGAAAGGCGTGACCAGATCGTCGCCGGTGACCGTCTCCCAGGTGGCGAAGATCGAGCCGGACCAGCTGTCGTTGAATTTGTGCCCGATCCCCAGCGTGTAGGTGGTGCTGTTGTCTATCTCCACCAGGCTGCGGTTGGTCTGGCCGTAGAACCAGTCCGGCTTGATCTGGAACTGGCTCCAGTGCACCCAGCGGACGGAGCCATACACCAGCCAGTCCGGGGCCACCCCGGTCTGGAAGTCGAGCGTCACCGCCTCGGGCGTATCGACCTCGGTCGTGCCGCCGGAGGCCACCGGCGTCGCCCCCATCCGCTCGTTGGTGTCGAATTCATGGGTGATCTTGGATTGGTAGGTCAGCGCCACGCGCAGCGCGATGTCGGGCCGCTCATAGGCAATCCCGCCGACATAGCCCATCGCCCAGTCGTTCTTGAAGCTGGCATTATACCCCGCCACCGGCCCATAGGCCGCGCCACCCAGCTGCACGAAGGCCGAGGCATCGGTCATCCGGATCCCGCCATGCACCGACCAGTTGCCGTCGATCCGGTAGCGCAGCAGCGCGGTATAGCCTTCGGACTGCTCATTGGCCTCGGTCCCGGCTAGCCAGCTCGACCCGTTCAGCCCGTAGGCCACATCGGCCCCGTAGAAATGGTCGTAGATCAGCGCGATCGACCATTTGTCGTTGAATTCGTGCTTGTAGGATATCCCCGGCAGGTAATGGTTGCGCGCGATCCCCCCGGTTTCCGCGCCCGAATTCGGCACGAAGGGGTTGCTGAGCCCCGTCCCCTTCACCGAAGGGCGCACACGGCCGTAGGACAGCTCCAGATAGTTCGTCCCCTGCTCGAACAGGATGCCGACGGATTGCGTAGACCGTTCGATGCCTCCCGCATGAGATGCACCAACGCTGAGGGCGAGCAGACCCGCCCCCGTCACAAGATGTTTCATATCTCCTCCCCAAGAGATGTAAACTCCTCCTGCCAAGACGCTAACATGACGCGCGCGTAAATCAAACACTCCGCCCGCGTGACGTCGCGTAGGGAGAGGGGCGCGGATTTGCCGCGCTTCCCTGTCGCTGCGGAATTCGGCACTCTGGGGCCGTACAACTGGGAGCCCGAGATGAGATTTGCGCCGATGAAGGCCACGCCGCGCGGGCTGTGGCGCCGCACACCGCCGGCGATTTTCGCGCCGACGCTCGGCCTGCTGGGGCTTGGCCTCGGCTGGCGCCGCGCAGCAGGGGCCTATGGGCTGCCGCCGGGCCTTCCGGAAATGGCGCTCGGGGCGGTGGTTCTGCTCGCGGCCTTCGCGCTGCTGGCCTATGCGGGCAAGGGGCTGCGGCGCCCGGGCGTGGTGCTGGAGGATCTGCGCATCCTGCCGGGGCGCGCGGGGCTTTCAGCCGGGGTGCTGTGCCTCTATCTCATGGCGCTGGCCCTGGGGCCGCTGGCGGGCGGGGCTGCGCGCGGGCTTCTGGCCGCGGGCATGGTGGCGCAGCTGGCGCTGAGCGCGGCCGTGCTGCGGGTGCTCGCGACCGGCCCCGCCGCGCAGCGCCGGGTCAGCCCGGACTGGCACCTGCTGCTGAGCGGCTGGATCGTGGCGGCCATGGCTGCGCAGGGGCTCGGGCTGCCCGGGCTGGCGCTGCCGCTGTTCTGGGTGAGCCTCCTCTGTGCGGCGGGGATCTGGCTCGCCTCCATTGCCCAATTCGCCCGCGAAGGCGTGCCCGCGCCGCTGCGGCCGCTGCTGGCGATCCATCTGTCGCCGATGGCGCTCCTCGGGACGGTGGCACAGGGCTTCGGTGCCACGGGGATCGCGCTGAGCTTCGGCGCGCTGAGCGCGGTCCTCGCGCTGGCGCTGCTCCTTTCGGCACGCTGGCTCACTGCGGCGGGGTTCACGGCGCTCTGGGGCGCGTTCACCTTCCCGCTCGCGGCCACGGCGGGGCTCTGGATTGCGCTCGGCTGGGCGGTCCCGGGGGCAATCGCGCTTTCGGGGGCCACGCTCGCCATCGTGCCCATCGCCTTTCGCATCTACAAACTGTGGGCTGGCGGCCAACTTGCCGTGAAGACTAACGCCGCCATCGCGTGACCCCTTGCATTTCCCGCCCAAGGGTGAAACAGGGGCGTGCCAAACGTATCCTGTCAGGAGATTCCGATGCAGATTCGCGAGGCGCTCACCTTCGACGATGTCCTTCTGGTTCCCGCAGCATCCTCGGTGCTGCCGTCGGAGGCCGATGTTTCGACCTGGGTCACCCGGTCGATCCGCCTGAATATCCCGCTTCTATCCTCCGCCATGGACACGGTGACGGAAAGTTCGATGGCCATCGCCATGGCCCAGGCCGGCGGCATGGGGGTCATCCACCGCAACCTCAGCATCGAGCAGCAGGCCGATGAGGTCAGCCGCGTGAAGCGCTTCGAGAGCGGGATCGTCTACAACCCGATCACCCTCAGCCCCGATCAGACCCTGGCCGATGCCAAGGCGCTGGTCGCGCGCTACAACGTTTCGGGCTTTCCGGTGGTGGATGCTTCGGGCCGGGTGGTGGGGATCGTCACCAACCGCGACATGCGCTTTGCCTCCGATGACCGCACCCCGGTCAAGGTGATGATGACCTCGGACAACCTCGCGGTTCTGCACGAGCCCGCGGACCGCGACGAGGCGATGCAGCTGATGAAGGCGCGCCGGATCGAGAAGCTCCTGGTGGTGGATGGGGCGGGCAAGCTCACCGGCCTGCTGACGCTGAAGGACAGCGAGAAATCGGTGCTGCACCCGCTCGCCACGAAGGACGACAAGGGCCGCCTGCGGGCCGCCGCCGCCTCCACCGTGGGCGATGCGGGCTATGAGCGCAGCTGCGCGCTGGTGGATGCCGGCTGCGACCTGATCGTGATCGACACCGCGCATGGCCATTCGGCGGGCGTTGCGGTGGCCGTGGAGCGGATCAAGAAATACCGCAGCGATGTGCAGGTCGTGGCAGGGAACGTGGCGACGGGCGCGGCCACCAAGGCGCTGATCGATGCGGGCGCGGATGCGGTGAAGGTGGGCATCGGCCCCGGCTCGATCTGCACCACCCGGATCGTCGCGGGTGTGGGCGTGCCGCAGCTGACTGCGATCATGGATGCCGTGTCGGGCGCGGGCGATGTGCCGGTGATCGCCGATGGCGGTATCAAGTTCTCGGGCGATTTCGCCAAGGCGATCGCGGCGGGTGCCAGCTGCGCCATGGTCGGCTCGGCGGTTTCGGGCACCGATGAGGCCCCGGGCGAGGTGATCCTGTATCAGGGCCGCTCCTACAAGTCCTATCGCGGCATGGGCTCGCTGGGCGCCATGGCGCGCGGCTCCGCCGACCGCTATTTCCAGAAGGACGCCGCTTCGGACAAGCTGGTACCCGAAGGGATCGAAGGGCAGGTGCCCTACAAGGGCGCCGTGGCCACCGTGCTGCATCAGATGGTCGGCGGGCTGCGCGCGGCCATGGGCTATACCGGCAATGCCACGGTCGCCCAGATGCGCGGCGGCTGCCAGATGGTCAAGATCACTGGTGCGGGGCTGAAGGAAAGCCACGTCCATGACGTGCAGATCACCCGCGAAAGCCCGAACTACCGTATCGGCTGATAGGATTGCCCGGGGGCCAGCAGGCCCCCGGAGCCATTTCAGCGCCTGCGCCGGAGGGCCGCGGCTGCGCCGAGCGCCGTTGCCAGCAGCCCGCCTGCGGCAGGAAGCGGCACCACCGGCGGATCCGTCTGTTCGATCAGCTGCGCGGTTCCGCCCGCGGCGAAGGTGTTGCTGCAGACATGGGTGCTGCAGGAGAACGAACTCCAGCGATAGGTATAGACAATCGGGCCGTTATTCTCGGATTGGCCGAACGCATCGAACCAGATCGCAGGTGCGGGGGTATCGCTGATCGCCGTGGACAGGAGTGTCCCGAGAAGGAACGCTTCCGGCCCGAAGGATCCGGCCGTGCGGAAATACAGCTGCCACGCGCCGCTCGACGGCACATCATAGCTGATCCCGTTCACGGCGAGGCTGATGCCGGAGACAAGGCCGTTCGCGGCGGCGTCGGGCACGCTCACGGTGCCGAACCAGTCTGGCCCGGCGTCGCCAAGGCCGGTCTGGGTGAGTTCGAGCGTGAACGTCGCGGCGAGGAGCGGGGACGCGGCGCAGGCCGAGAACAGGGCCGCGGCAAGGGTCCGTAAAGCTGGGCGCATCTGGAGAACCTTTACTGAGGATATCGTTACAGCGCGCCCCTTCGTGCGGCCGCTCTTTCTGTCAAGCGCGTATGAAAATACCCCCCGGAGATGCTCCGGGGGGTGCCTGTTTCCAGGGCAGGGGCGGGCTGAACCTCAGCCCCGTGCCAGATTGCGCAGCACGTAGTGCAGCACGCCGCCGTTCTTGAGGTACTCGATCTCGACCTCGGTATCGATCCGGCTCTTGATCTGGATCGTCTTCACCGAGCCATCCGCAAATTTGATGGTGCAGGGCACCAGCGACAGCGGCTTGATCTCGCCTTCCAGGCCTTCGATGGTGACAACCTCGTCCCCCTTCAGGCCGAGCGTCTTGCGGTTCTCGCCCGGCAGGAACTCGAACGGGATGACCCCCATGCCGATCAGGTTCGACCGGTGGATCCGCTCGAAGCTCTCGGCGATCACGGCCTTCACGCCGAGCAGGTTGGTGCCCTTCGCCGCCCAGTCGCGCGACGAGCCCGCGCCATATTCAATGCCGCCGAAGATCACCAGCGGGATACCCGCCTCCTGATATTCCATTGAGGCGTCGAAGATGGTGGTCTGTTCGCCGTTCGGCCCCTTCGTGAAGCCGCCCTCGACGCCATCCAGCATCTCGTTCTTGATGCGGATGTTCGCGAAGGTGCCGCGCATCATCACTTCATGGTTGCCGCGGCGCGAGCCGTAGCTGTTGAAGTCCTTCGGCGCCACGCCGCGCTCGGTCAGGTATTTCCCGGCCGGGGTGGTCGGCTTGAAGGAGCCTGCGGGGCTGATGTGGTCGGTGGTGATCATGTCGCCCAGGATCGCCAGCACGCGGGCGTCCTTCACGTTCTTGATCACGCCCGGCTCCGCCGACATGCCTTTGAAATAGGGCGGGTTCTGGATGTAGGTCGAGCTCGCCGGCCAGTCATAGGTCTCGCCGCCCGCGACATCGACCGCCTGCCAATTGGCATCGCCCTTGAACACGTCCGCGTATTTTTCCAGGAAGGCTTCGCGGGTCACGACCTTGTTCACCAGATCGGCGATCTCGCGGTCGCTCGGCCAGATGTCCTTCAGGTAGACCGGCTTGCCGTCCTTCGAGGTGGCGATCGGGTCATTGGTGAGGTCGATGTTCATGTCGCCCGCGATGGCATAGGCCACCACCAGCGGCGGCGAGGCGAGGTAGTTCGCGCGCACATCGGGCGAGATCCGGCCTTCGAAGTTGCGGTTGCCCGAGAGCACCGCGGTCGCGATCAGGTCGTTGTCATTGATCGCCTTCGAGATCGCCGGATCGCCGAGCGGGCCGGAGTTGCCGATGCAGGTGGTGCAGCCGAAGCCGACCAGGTTGAAGCCGAGCGCGTCCAGGTCCTCCTGCAGGCCCGCGGCCTTCAGGTATTCCTCAACCACCTGCGATCCGGGGGCGAGCGAGGTCTTCACCCAGGGCTTGCGGGTCAGGCCGAGCGCGCGCGCCTTGCGTGCCACCAGGCCCGCGCCGATGAGGACGTAGGGGTTCGAGGTGTTGGTGCACGAGGTGATCGCCGCGATCACCACCGAGCCGTCGTTGATGGTGTAATCCTTGCCCTCGACCGGAACGGTCTTGCACACGCTGATCGGCTTCGTCGCGACCGGGCCCTCATCGGCCATGTCCTTCGCATCGGACGAGATGTCGATGCCACGGTAGCCGGCGACGACATTGCTGAAGGCGGCGGAGGCGGAGCTCAGCGGCAGGTAGTCCTGCGGACGCTTCGGGCCCGAGATCGCCGGGACGATCGTGGTCATGTCCAGCTCGAGATGCGACGAATAGATCGGCGCATAATCGGCATCGCGCCAGAAGCCGTTTTCCTTCGCATAGGCTTCGACCAGCGCGATACGGTCCTCGTGGCGGCCGGTCTGGCGCAGGTAGCGCAGGGTTTCCGCGTCGATCGGGAAGAAGCCGCAGGTGGCGCCGTATTCGGGGGCCATGTTGGCGATGGTGGCGCGCTGCGCGAGCGGCAGCTTGTCGAGGCCCGGGCCGTAGAATTCCACGAATTTGTTGACCACGCCATGCTTGCGCAGCATCTGCACGACCTTCAGCACCAGATCGGTGCCGGTGGTGCCTTCCACCATTTCGCCGGTCAGCTTGAAGCCGACGACTTCGGGGATCAGCATCGACACCGGCTGGCCCAGCATCGCGGCCTCGGCCTCGATCCCGCCGACGCCCCAGCCGAGCACGGCCGCGCCGTTCACCATGGTGGTGTGGCTGTCGGTGCCGACGAGCGTATCCGGATAGGCGACGGTCTCCCCCGACTGGTCGGTATCGGTCCAGACGGTCTGGGCCAGGTATTCCAGGTTCACCTGGTGGCAGATGCCGGTGCCGGGCGGCACCACGCGGAAGTTCTCGAATGCGCCCTGGCCCCATTTCAGGAACTGGTAGCGCTCCATGTTGCGCTCGTATTCCAGCTCCACGTTGCGCTGGAAAGCGCGCGGGTTGCCGAAATCGTCGATCATGACCGAGTGGTCGATGACCAGGTCCACCGGGACCAGCGGGTTGATTTTCTGGGCGTTGCCGCCGAGGCCCTTGATCCCGTCGCGCATCGCGGCGAGGTCGACCACGGCCGGAACGCCGGTGAAATCCTGCATCAGCACGCGGGCCGGGCGGTAGGCGATTTCGCGCGGGTTCCTGCCGCCGAGCACCGCCCATTCGCCGAAGGCCTTGATGTCATCGACCGAAACCGAGAACCCGCCATCCTCGAAGCGCAGCAGGTTTTCCAGCACGACCTTCAGCGAAGCGGGCAGCTTCGAGAAATCGCCGAGCCCCGCCTCTTGAGCTGCCGGAATGGAGAAGTAGGAATAGGACTTGCCGCCCACTGTGAGCTGGCGGCGGGTCTTGGCAGTGTCCTTGCCGGTGACGATGGACATCGTGGCCTCCCGTGGCTTGAGGGTGTCGCTGGGAATTACTTGCCCCATCATGCGGAGTCGTTCAAGAGGGTGGGGTAAAATTTGTATACCATTGCATACTGCCTTCGCACTTCTGTCGCACTCTCTTCCACAGGTGAGCGCGAACGGCGGCGGCATGCGCACCCCGGCCCTGCGGGCGCGACGCGATTGGGGGGCTTTCGCCCCTCCGCGTATCCCCGCTTGCCCAAATGCCGGAAAAAATCGCAAAACCTTGATTGGCAAACCGGGCCTTCGCGCCGTAGGTATGGGCCGCTATGGAAAGGGGCGCAATGAGACCGGCACGCGCGATCATCGGCACTGCCCTCGGAGGCTGGCTGGCTCTTGGCCTCGTGTTCGGGGGGAGCGTCCCGGCTGTGGCGCAGCAGGCGGCGGGGGCCGGGCCGGGCCCGGCTGCGGGCATCAGCGGCCCCCCGGGGCCGGGCGGGGCCGATGTGCCCGGGACCATGTCGCGCCATTCTCTCATCGAAAGCCTCGATACGGCGCTGCGCAATGCGCTCTCGGGGCGCGCGGCCACGGAGACAGCGCCCGAGCCGGCCGGAGCGATGCCGCTCGCCGCGCGCGATGCCCCGGCTCCGGGCCGCGGGCCGATCGTGGTCGAATTGTTCACGTCGCAGGGCTGCGCCTCCTGTCCGGCCGCCGATGAGATGTTCGTGCGGTTCGCGCAGCGCCCCGATGTCATCGCGCTGTCGCTGCATGTGGATTACTGGGATTATCTCGGCTGGGAGGACCCCTTCGCCCAGCCCGCCTTCACCGCCCGCCAGAAGGCCTATGCCCGCGCGGCCGGGAGCAAATCTATCTTCACCCCGCAGATTCTGGTGGAGGGGAGCGGCTCCATCGTTGGCGGCGATGAGCCCGCGCTCGATGCCCTGGTGGCGCAGCAGCAGGCCCGCCCGACCCCGGTCAGCATGACCGTCGCCGGCAGCAAGGGGCAATATGTGCTTGAACTGCGGGCCGATCCGCCGCTGCCGCAAGGCGCCGTCGTGCAGATCGTGCGCTACATGCCGCAGGCCCGGGTCGAGATCCTGCGCGGCGAGAACGCGGGCCTCGTGGTGGATTATGCCAATGTCGTCACCGCCTGGCATGCCGTTGCCGAATGGGATGGCCGCACCCCCACCCGCCTCAATGCCCGCATCGACGGCGACGAACCCGCGGTGGTGATCGTGCAGACGGCGCTCCCGGGCAAATCCGCGCCGCTGCCGGGGCCGATCGTGGCCGCCGCGCGGCTGGACTGATCAGCCGCCCTTCACATCCTTCCAGCGCCGGTGCACCCAGAGCCATTGCTCCATATGGGCGCGCACCTGCACCTCCAGGTGGTCGTTCAGGGCCTGGGTCATGGTTTCGGCATCGCTGTGCGGCACCGGCGCCTCGATCAGGATGCGGAACGAGAGCCCGTCCGGCTGCCGGATCGCGTGGATCGGGATCAGGTCGCAGTCGAGCTTCAGCGCCATCTCCGCGGCGGAGGTGGGCGTGCGGGCGGGCAGGCCGAAGAAGGTCAGCGCGGCGCCCTTGCGGAAATACTGATCGAAGCCGAAGGCGACCATGCCGCCCGAACGCAGGAAGCGCAGCATGTCGCGCAGGTCGCGGTCGCGGGCGAACAGGGGCTTTGCGATGCTGGAAATCGCCTCGACGTAATGGTTGTTGAACAGGGTGTTGTTCATCGGCCGGTAAATCGCGCCGACCGGATAGCCCTGGCCGGTCAGGGCGCCGCGCCAGGCATCATAATTGCCGAAATGGCCGGGCGCGAGGATCACCGGGCGGTGCGCCGCGCGCGCGGCCTCCAGCGCCGCCACGCCGGGGCCTTCGAGCGGAAGATCGCGGACGCGGTCCAGGAATTCCTTGCCGGAATAGATCTCGGCGATGGAGCGGCCCATGTTGTCGGGCACGGCGCGCACCAGCGCCTCCACCCGCTCGCGCGGCATGTCGGGGAAGGTCAGCGCCAGATTGCGCCGGATCCGGCGCCGATAGCCCGCCACCGGAGCCAGCAGGCGCGAGACCACCCAGCCCACCATCGGAATGCGCCGCTCATAGGGCAGCGCCCGCGCAACCGCCATCATCGCCCGGAAGGCGGCATCCGAAACGCGGTCGGTCAGGCTTGGCGGGGGAGGGGTTTCGGTCATCGGCTCAGGCGGCTTTCCGTTCTCGATACCAGACATAGATCCCGGCCCCCACGATCACAAGCGCCCCGATCACCGTCCACTGATCCGGCAGATGGCCGAAGAAGACCCAGCCCCAGAATCCGGAGAACACGAGCCCGAAATAGCCGATCGGGGCCAGCGCCCCGGCCTCGGCGAGGCTGAAAGCGCGGATCACCAGGACCTGGCCGATGGTGCCCAGCACACCGATGGCGAGGAACACCGGCAGATCCCACAGCGCGACCTCCTTCCAGACGAAGGGCAGGACGAGCGAGCTCAGCACCGTGCCCACGCTCGCCGACCAGATGATCGAGGTCGCGAGCGCATCCTGACGCACCATCCGGGTGAGCAGATTGCCCACCGTATAGCTGAGCGCGGAGCCCACCACCACGAGCCCCATCGGGTCGAAGGCGGAGAGGCCCGGCCGCAGGATGATCAGCGCACCGAGGAAAGCCACGGCGATGCCGATGATCCGGCGCGGGCCGATATGCTCGCCCAGAAACAGCGCCGCGCCGAGCGTGATCAGCACCGGGTTCAGGTCGAACAGGATCGCGGCCTCGGCGAGGCCCATGCTCTGGATCGCGATGAAATACAGGGTGATCGTGATCACCTGCATGATCCCGCGGCCGAATTGCAGATGCGGCTGGCGCGAGCGGAACAGCGGCAAGAACCGCCCCCGGAACACCAGCGACACCAGCGCGAGGTTGATCGCGAAACGGGCCCAGATCATCTGCGCCGGATGGTAGCGCTCGGTCAGCAGCTTCGCGCAGGCATCCATCAGCGTGAAGGCCGCGAGCGCGGCGATGAGCAGCACGATCCCGAGGCTCGCGGCCTTGCCATGGCCCGAGAGAAACGAGGGGGCCTCGCCGGCCGTGCCGGAGGCCCCCTCGGAGTGACGGTTTTCAGGCGTCAAAGCAGGCTCTTGACCTTCTCGGCGACCGCCTCCGCGGTGATACCGAACTCCTGGTAGAGCCGCTCTGCCGGGGCAGAGGCGCCAAAGCCTGTCATGCCGACGAAGCCCGCCTTCTTCTCCGTGCCGCGCTCGCCCAGCAGCCAGCGGTCCCACGGCTGCTGCACGGCGGCTTCGACCGCCACGCGCACCGCGCCCGGCGGCAGGATCTTGCGCCGGTAGGCCTCGTCCTGCGCCGCGAACAGCTCCATGCAGGGCATGGAGACGACGCGGGTGCCGATCGCCTGCGCCTGCAGGATGTCGCGCGCTTTCAGCGCGATTTCCACTTCGGAGCCGGTGGCCATCAGGATCGCCTGGCGCTTGCCCGCGGCTTCCTCGATCACATAGGCGCCCTTGGCGGAGAGGTTGGCATTGGTGTGCGCCTTGCGCAGCGTCGGCAGGTTCTGGCGGCTCAGCACCAGCACCGAGGGGGTCTTCTCCGACGACAGCGCCAGCTCCCAGGCCTCGGCCGTCTCGACCACATCGGCCGGGCGGAAGGTCCAGGTGTTGGGCGTCGCGCGGCAGATCGCCAAATGCTCCACCGGCTGGTGCGTCGGGCCGTCTTCGCCGAGGCCGATGCTGTCATGGGTCATGACATAGACCGCCGGAACCCCCATCAGCGCCGAAAGCCGCATCGCGCCGCGGGCATAATCGGTGAAGCAGAAGAAGGTGCCGCCATAGGGGCGCACGCCGCCATGCAGATAGAGCCCGTTCATCGCCGCTGCCATGCCGTGCTCGCGGATGCCATAGCGGACATAGCGGCCTTTGCGGTTCTCGGGCGTGAAATCGCCGAGGCCCGGGGTCAGGGTCAGGTTCGAGCCGGTAAGGTCGGCCGAGCCGCCGATGGTCTCGGGCACCACCGGGTTCACCGCGGCCAGCACCATTTCCGAGGCCTTGCGGGTCGCGACCTTGGGGACGGCTTCGGATTGCGCCTTCTTGAAGGCGCGGATCGCGGAGGCGAGCTTCTTCGTCACCCCGCCCGAGACCTGGCGCTCGAATTCGGCCTTCTTGGCCGGGCTCAGCGCATCGAGGCGGGCCTGCCATTCGGTGCGCTCCGCAGCCCCTTGGCCGCCGATCGCTTCCCATTCCGCCTTGATATCAGCCGGGATTTCGAACGGGCCATGGTCCCAGCCATAGATTGCCTTGGTGGCGGAAATTTCCGCATCGCCCAGCGGCGAGCCATGCACCGAATAGCTGTCGGCCTTGTTCGGTGAGCCGAAGCCGATGATGGTCTTGCAATCGACCATGACCGGACCCTTGGCCTTCCGGGCCTCCGTCAGCGCGCGGTCGATATCGGCCGGGTCGTGGCCGTCGCAGGCCAGAACCGTCCAGCCCGCGGCCTCGAAGCGCTTGTGCTGGTCGGTGATGTCGGAGACCGTGACGCGGCCGTCGATGGTGATGTTGTTGTTATCCCAGAGCACGATCAGGTTATCGAGCTCCTGCTTGCCGGCAAGGCCGATCGCCTCGTGGCTGATGCCTTCCATCAGGCAGCCGTCGCCCGCGATCACCCAGATCTTGTGATCCACGACCTTCTTGCCGAAGCGCGCGGCCATGGATTTTTCCGCGATGGCCATGCCGACGGCGGTGGAAATGCCCTGGCCCAGCGGGCCGGTGGTGGTCTCCACGCCCTCCAGATGGCCGTATTCCGGGTGGCCGGCCATGCGCGAGCCCCATTGCCGGAAGGATTTTACCTGATCGAGCGTCGCCTGCTCATAGCCGGTGAGATGCAGCAGCGCATAGAGCAGCATCGAGGCGTGGCCGGCCGAAAGGATGAACCGGTCGCGGTCCGCCCAATGCGGCGCCTTGGCGTCGAATTTCAGGTGGTTGCGGTAAAGGACCGTCGCCACATCGGCGAGGCCCATCGGCGCGCCAGGGTGGCCCGAGTTCGCGGCCTGCACCGCATCCATCGCCAGCGCGCGGATCGCGGTGGCCAGTTTCCAGTGGTCGGGATGGGTGGCGCGGAGCGTGGCGATGTCCAAGAGCCTCTCCTTCGAATGTGCTATGGTGGCGATAACGACGCGCCTTCTGATAGCAGGGATCGGGGCAAGATCAAGCGCACAGCCCAAGTGCTTGATGCAAAAGGGTGGGCGCCCCCAACGCCTCGGGTTAGACTGGGCCAAACGCGGGCAGGGGCGCGATTCGCCCGCCGCAGGAAGAGACAGAGGGCAGATGACGGGGATGGATGAGGCCGGGGTTGACCTGAGCTTGGTCGACGAATTCGAGCGCCGGATATCCTTTGCATTGCAACGGATCGACCGTGGCGTCACGGCGCTGCAGGCGCGCGCGGCGGCGCCGGCGCGCTCCGAGGGACCCGAGAACCCGATCTGGGCGGAATTCGCGGCGCGCGACCGGGCGGAGCTGAACCGTCTGCGGGCGGTGCTTGAGACGGAGCAGGCGGAGAAGGCGCAGCTTTCGGAGCGGGTGCAGCTGCTGAGCGAAACGCAGGAAACCACGCTGGCCGCGATGGAAGCGCGTCTGGTTGAGGCAACCGGGGCGCTGGAGGCGGCGCAGGCGGAGGTGACGCGCCTGAAGCAGGCCAATGCCGATCTGAGCGATGCGAACCGGGCGCTGCTGGAAGCCGGGGGCGATCTGGCGCCGCATCTGGTGAACGCGGCCCTGCAGGCGGAGGTCGAGGGGCTGCGGGCCGAGCGGGCGCTGCAGCTTGCCGAGCTCGAGGAAATTCTGGCCGGGCTCGACCCGCTGATCGAGCGCCACGCGCAACCGGGGGTGAGCGATGCCTGATTTGCTGATCACGATCGGAGGGCGCGATTTCGAGGTCTCCTGCCAGGAGGGTGAGGAGCATTTCCTGCGCACCGCTGCGGCGATGCTGGATCAGGAGGCGAGCGCGCTGGCCAGCCAGATCGGGCGCCTGCCCGAGGTGCGGCTGCTGCTGATGGCGGGGCTGATGGTCGCCGACAAGGCGGCGGGCACCCAGGACCAGCTGCGCCAGCTGCAGCTCCGGCTCGACGATATCGAGGCGCAGATGGGCGATGCGCAATCGGTCATCGAGGCGGCGCGGGCGGAGGCGCGGGCCGAAACGCTGGCGGAGGTCGCGGCGGATCAGGCCCTTGACCATGCCGAGATTGCGCGGGCCGAAGCGAAGGAAATCCGCGCCCGGGCGCGCGCCGAGGCGGAGGCGATCCTGCTTCGGGCTGCCGAGCAGGCGGATGCCGAGAGCGGGGCCAACCTCGCCATGGTCGAGGCCGCGCGCAGCGAGGCAGAAGGGATCCGTGCCGAAGCCCTGCGCCAAGCGGAGGCCGTGCGCTTCGAGGTGGAAGAGCTGCTGTCGCAGGCCCAGGCCGAGGCGGATCTGGCGCGCTCCGATGCCGAAGCGCAGGCCGGGCAGGTGGCACAGGCTGAGCATGCACGCAAAGAAGCGTTGGCGGCTGCCGAGGCTTTGGGCTTGGAGGCTTCGGCCGCCCGGGCTGAGGCGGAAGCGCTGCTGGCGCAGGCGCGTGGCGAAGCCGAAACTGTACGTCTGGGCGCCGAAGCGCTGAGCGCGCGGGAGGCTGAGCTGGCCGAGCGCGTGGCGGAGGCGGAAGCCCTGCATGCGGGCGCTGAGGCGGCCGATACGCTCCGGGCCGAAGCGGCCGAGGCTTTGGGCTTGGAGGCTTCGGCCGCCCGGGCTGAGGCGGAAGCGCTGCTGGCGCAGGCGCGTGGCGAAGCCGAAGCTGTACGTCTGGGTGCCGAGGCACTGAGTGCGCGGGAGGCCGCGCTGGCCGAGCGCGTGGCGGAGGCGGAGGCCCTGCATGCGGGCGCTGAGGCGGCCGATACGCTCCGGGCCGAAGCGGCCGAGGCTGCTCGCTTAGAGGCTGAGGCTGCGCGGGCTGAGGCGGAAACGCTGCTGGCGCAGGCGCGCGGGGAGGCCGAAGCGGTGCGCCTGGAGGCCGAAGCGCTGAGCGCGCGGGAGGCCGCGCTGGCCGAGCGCGTGGCGGAGGCGGAGCGGGTCCACGAGGATGCACCGGCGCGGAGCGAGATCCCCGTTCTGCCCGAAGAACTCCTCGCGATTCTCGATGCGCTGGCCCAGAAGGCGGAGGCGCTTGCCGATCGCGTCGAGGAGGCCAGCTGAGGAGCCGGGGCCGCGAGGCCCCGGAGCAGCGCTCTGGCCTATTCGGCCGCCTTCATCTCGAAGCCCTTGGCGATCTGATCGGCAGGGGCAATCGGATACTCCCCGGAGAAGCAGGCGTCGCAATATTGCGGGCAATCGTTGTTGCGCCCGTTGGCCTCGCCCGCCGCGCGGTAAAGCCCGTCGAGCGAGATGAACTTCAGGCTGTCCACCCCGATCCAGTCGCGCATCTCGTCTTCGCTCATGCGCGCGGCGAGGAGCTTGTTGCGGTCGGGCGTGTCGACGCCATAGAAACAGGGCCAGGCCGTCGGCGGCGAGGCGATCCGGAAATGCACCTCGGCGGCGCCGGCTTCCAGGATCATCTCCTTGATCTTGCGCGATGTGGTGCCGCGCACGACCGAATCGTCCACCAGAATGACGCGCTTGCCCTTCACCAGGGAGCGGTTCACGTTCAGCTTCAGCCGCACACCCATGTTGCGGATCTGCTCGGTCGGCTCGATGAAGGTCCGGCCCATGTACTGGTTGCGGGTGATCCCGAGCGCGAAGGGAATGCCCGATTCCTGGCTGAAGCCGATTGCGGCCGGCGTGCCCGAATCCGGCACCGGGCAGACGAGATCCGCCTCCACCGGCGCTTCGCGCGCGAGTTCGACCCCGATCTGGCGGCGGGTCTCATAGACCGAGCGGCCGCCGATGATGCTGTCGGGGCGGGAGAAATAGACGTGCTCGAAGATGCAGAAGCGTGCCTTGGCGTGGTGGAAGGGGCGGGAGCTTTCGATCTTCCCATCCTGGATGATCACCATCTCGCCCGCGTCGATCTCGCGCACGAATTCGGCGCCGATGATGTCCAGCCCGCAAGTCTCGGAGGAGAGCACATAGCCGTTGTCGCCGATCCGGCCGAGCACGAGCGGGCGCACGCCCAGCGGATCGCGCACACCGATCAGCTTCGTGCGCGTCATCGCCACCACCGAGAACGCGCCCTCGACCCGGCGCAGCGCATCGGCGATGCGGTCGGCATGGGTCTTCTGGAACGAACGCGCCATCAGGTGGATGATGCATTCCGAATCCGAGGAGGACTGGAAGATCGCCCCGTGTTCGATCAGCTCGCGGCGCAGCGCTTCGGCATTGGTCAGGTTGCCGTTATGCGCAATCGCAGCGCCCCCCATGGAGAATTCGCCGAAGAAGGGCTGCACGTCCCGGATGACGGCGGCCTTCTTGCCTGCCGTCGAATAGCGCACATGCCCGATCGCGAGCGGGCCGGGCAGCGTCTCCATCAGCGAGGCTTTGGTGAAATTGTCGCGCACATAGCCGAAGCGGTGGGCCGAATTGAAGCCGTGCTCCGGATCGTGGGCGACGATGCCGCCCGCTTCCTGCCCGCGGTGCTGCAGCGCGTGCAGCCCGAGCGCCACGAAATTCGCCGCATCGTTCACGCCGATGACGCCGAAGATGCCGCACTCTTCCTTGAGCTTGTCGTCATCGAAGGGATGCGAAAACAGAACGGGGCTGGCCGGCTGGGTCATGGGGAGCGTCCTTATCCGGGGGGCTTGCGCGGCACATTTAGTGCGAAACGGGAAGGCTGTTAAGCCCTCCCGCCGCGATATCCGTCATTTCGCTGTCACTATTTGCTGCACGCGGGCTGTGCGCACCCGCTCAGTTCGCCGCCGGGGTTTCCGCGGCAGGGGCTTCGGCCGGTGCGGGGCAGCTCGCGACCAGCGCCTCGTAGCGGCTGACGATCCAGCCGGGGGCATCGGTGGGGACCTGCGCCTCCAGCTTGTCGCTCAGGCCGGCAAAGATCCGGGCGGAGCGGGACTCATCGACGATGGGCAGGGTATTTTCGGTGACGACGCGGTCATAGAGCACGAAGGCCACGGCCACGAGGATGACCCCGCGGGCAACGCCGAACAGGAAGCCCAGCCCCTGATCCAGCCCGCCGAGCGCGGAGCGCTGGATCACCGAGGAGAACAACGGGGTGATGACCGAGAACACCACCAGCGCCAGCGCGAAGACGGCGGCGAAGCCGCCGATGGTGGCCAGTTCGCAGCTGTCTCCCAGGAACTTGTTCAGGAACGGCAGCTGCGCGATCAGCGGCCGGGCTGCGGGCGCGAACATATAGGCGACGACGGCCGCAGCGATCCAGCCGACGATGGCCAGCCCCTCGCGCACGAACCCGCGGCTGTAGGCGAGGATCGCCGACAGGATGATGACGACTGCCACGATGGCATCAACGATGGTAAAGCCTTCCATGGTCCCTGCGCTTGCCTGTCGGACGCTAACCTGCGCCGAACATGTCCCCAACGAACGTCACGAGATCGGGCAGCTTGCGCAGCCGCATCCCGTCGCCCCCTTCGACCTTGGTCCCCCGGGGCGCAATCGCCTGTGTGAAACCAAGTTTTGCCGCTTCTTTCAACCTGTTTTCGGCCTGACCCACCGGCCGCAGCGCGGCAGATAGCGAGATTTCTCCGAAAATCACCATGTCGGCGGGGAGCGCCACGTCTTCGCGCGCGCTCAGGAGGGCCGCAGCGGCGGCGAGATCGGCGGCGGGTTCGGTGACCCGCATCCCCCCGGCGACGTTCAGGAACACGTCAAGCCCGGCGAAGGGAATGCCGCAGCGGCTCTCCAGAACGGCGAGGATGGTGGAGATCCGGCCGCTGTCGAGCCCCACGACGGTGCGCCGCGGCGAGGCGAGGGTAGAGGGGGCGACCAGCGCCTGGATTTCGGTGAGCACCGGGCGGGTGCCCTCGATGCCCGCGAAAACGGCCGAGCCCGGCGCGGGCTCGCCGCGCTCCGACAGGAACAGCGCCGAAGGGTTGGCCACTTCGGCCAGCCCCGCGCCGGTCATCTCGAACACGCCGATCTCCGAGGCCGGGCCGAAGCGGTTCTTCACCGCGCGCAGGATGCGGAACTGGTGGCCGCGCTCGCCCTCGAAATACAGCACCGTATCGACCATGTGCTCGACCACGCGGGGCCCCGCGATCTGGCCTTCCTTGGTGACATGGCCGACGATGATCACCGAGACGCCCCGGGTCTTGGCGAAGGTGACGAGCTCATGCGCGGCCGCGCGCACCTGCGCCACGGAGCCGGGCGCGCTCTCGACCATGTCGGCCCAGACGGTCTGGATCGAATCGATCACCACCAGATCGGGCTTCTCGGCCTCCAGTGTGGTCAGGATGTCGCGCAGGTTGGTTTCGGCGCCAAGCCCCACCGGCGCATCCGAAAGGCCGAGCCGCCCGGCGCGCATCCGCACCTGCTCGGCCGCTTCCTCGCCGGAGATATAGAGTGCCTTCAGCCCGCGTCGGGCAAAGGCCGCCACCGCCTGCAAAAGCAGCGTGGATTTGCCGATGCCGGGATCGCCGCCCACCAGGATCGCCGAAGCCGGGACCAGCCCGCCCCCCAGAACCCGGTCGAATTCCTCCATACCGGAGCGGGTGCGCGGCGGCGGTGCCTCATGGCTCGAGAGGGTGGAGAGCGCGATCCGCTTGCCCTTGGCGGCGCCCAGCGAGCGCGAGGCCGGCCCCGAGGACAGCGGCGCCTCCTCGATGATGGTGTTCCACGCCCCGCAGGCCTCGCATTTGCCGGACCATTTGCGATGGGTGGCGCCGCAGGCGGTGCAGGTGAACTGGGCCGCGGCCTTGGCCATCAGCGCAGCGCGGTGATCGGGCCTTCGGCGCGGCCGTGGATGAACTGGCTGACATGCGCGTCATCCGTCGTATCCAGCTCCGCCACCGTGCCCTGCCAGCGCACCACGCCCTCATGCAGCATCGCGACCCGGTCGGCGATGGCGCGCACCGAGGTCATGTCATGGGTGATGGTGATCGCAGTCGCGCCCATTTCGGTGACGATGCCGCGGATCAGGTCGTTGATGACGCCCGACATGATCGGGTCGAGCCCGGTCGTCGGTTCATCGAAGAAGATCACCCGCGGTTCGGCGGCAATGGCGCGGGCGAGGCCCACGCGCTTCTGCATCCCGCCCGAAAGCTCCGCCGGGAACAGGTCGGCGACCTCGGGGCCGAGGCCCACGCGCTTCAGCTTTTCGACCGCGATGTCGCGGGCTTCCTTGCGCGGGCGCCGCTTCGGGCCGCGCAGCAGGCGGAAGGCCACGTTCTGCCAGACGGTGAGGCTGTCGAACAGCGCCGCGCCCTGGAACAGCATGCCGAAATGCGCCAGAAATTCCTCGCGCTCGGCATCGGCGGGCTTGCCGTCGATGGTGATCGTGCCGCCATCGGGGCGCACGAGGCCGAGGATGCATTTCAGCAGTACCGATTTCCCGGTGCCCGAGCCCCCGATCACGACGAGGCTCTGCCCGTCCGGCACGGTGAGCGAAACATCCCGCAGGACGACCTTCTTGCCGAAGGATTTGTGCAGGTGGCTGATCTCGATCATGAGGAGAAGAACACCTCCGTCAGCAGGTAGTTCGCCGCCAGGATCAGGACCGAGGCCGCGACGACGGCGCTCTTGGTGGCGCGGCCGACGCCCTGGGCGCCGCGTTCGGAATTCATCCCGTAATAGCAGCCCATCAGCGCGATGATGAAGCCGAACACCGCGCCCTTCACCAGGCCCGAGCCCACGTCCCAGAACTCCAGATAGGCCCAGGTGTTCTTGATATAGGTCGCGGAATTGAAATTCAGCCGCTCGGTGCCCACGAGCCAGCCGCCCATGATGCCGATCACGTCGCCGACGCCCACCAGCACCGGGACCGAGATCACCGCCGCCGCGATCCGCGGCACGGCGAGGTATTTCATCGGATCGGTCGAGAGCGTGGTGAGCGCGTCGATCTGTTCCGTCACCTTCATCGTGCCGATTTCGGCCGCGATGGAGGAGGCTACGCGAGCGGCCACCATCAGCCCGCCCAGCACCGGCCCGAGCTCGCGGGTCATGCCGATGGCGACGATTGAGGGCACCACGGATTCGGCCGAGAACCGCGCGCCCCCGGCATAGATCTGCAGCGCCAGCGCCGCCCCGGTGAAGATCGCGGTCATCCCTACCACGGGCAGCGACAGCCAGCCGATCTGCAGCACGGCGATGCCGAATTCACGCAGGTAGAACGGCGGGCGCAGGAAATGCGACACCACGTTCGCCGCGAACAGCGCGACGCTGCCCGCCCCGGCGAGGCCGGCCAGAACGAGCCGTCCGATGGCGGCGAGCGGGCGCGCGATCACGGATTGCCCCCGCAATAGTGGCGGGCATAGCGGCGGCCGAGCGAGGTCAGGACTTCATAGCCGATGGTGCCGATCAGATCGGCGATCGCATCGACGCCCTGACGGTGATTGAGCAGGTCGAGCTCCTTCGGCACGGCGTCCAGATCTGTGATGTCGACCGTGATCAGATCCATCGAGACGCGGCCCACGACCGGGCAGGGGGTATCACCGAACCAGACGGTGGCGACATTGCCAAGCCGGCGCGAGAGGCCGTCGGCGTAGCCTGCGGCGACGGTCGCGATGCGGCTCGGGCGGCGCGCCGTCCAGGCGGCGGAATAGCCCACCGTTTCGCCCGGGCGCACGTCGCGCACCTGCACCACCGGCAGAGACAGCGTCACCACCGGCTGCGCGCCGGCAAAGGGCAGGCCGCCGTACATGCCCACACCCGGGCGCACGACGTCGAAATGGAACTCGCGGCCGAGCAGGATCCCGCCTGTGGCCGAGAGTGAGCGCGGCACGCTCATGCCCTCGGTCATCCGACGGAACTCGGCCAGCTGCGCGGCATTCGCCGGATGGGCGGGCTCGTCCGAGCAATACAGGTGGCTCATGATCAGCTTGGGCCCGGCATGCAGCACGGCGGGCGCGGCGGTGATCCAGTCCTCGGGCTCGAAGCCGAGCCGGTTCATGCCTGTGTCGAGCTGGATGCCGAAGGGCGCGCCGGGCAGCGCCTCGAAATGGCGGGTGAGCTGCTCGGGCGAATTCAGCACCGGCACCAGGCCGAGGTCGCCGATCATTTCGGTGTCGCCTGCGCAATGGCCGGAAAAGATGAAGATCTCCGGCCCTTCGCCGATCGCCTGGCGGACGGCGGCGCCTTCTTCGGTGCAGGCGACGAAGAATTTGCGGCAGCCTGCGCGGGCGAGGGCCCGTGCGACGCGGTCCGCGCCGAGCCCATAGCTGTCGGCCTTGACTACGGCGCCCGACTCGGTCGCCGTACCCGTGAGCGCGTCGAGGGCGCGCCAGTTCGAAACGATGGCATCGAGGTCGATGCGGAGCGATGCAGTAGCCATGGCCCGTGTTCTTGGACGATGCCGCCCGAAGGTCAAGCGCAAAGCGCCTGTGGCTCCGGAGTTTGAAATGCCTTTTCATTTGCCGCAACGGCTTCGGGCCGGTATGCCGCCCGCGAAGGAGCCCCCGCATGACCCCAGCCGCCCGCCTTTCCGCCGCGATCCAGATCCTCGATACGATCGTGTCGGGCACGCCGGCCGAACAGGCGCTGACCAACTGGAGCCGCGCCAGCCGCTTCGCCGGATCGGGGGACCGTGCCGCGGTGCGCGATCATGTGTTCGATGCGCTGCGCTGCCGGGGCAGCTATGCCCGGCTGGGCGGCGGAGAGGGCGGGCGCGGGCTGGTGCTGGGGCTGTTGCGCGCGCAGCGGCTGGATCCGGCGCTGTTTTCCGGCGAGGGCCATGCGCCCGCGCCGCTCACGCCCGCGGAGCAGGCGCTGGTTGCCGGGCCGGTGGTGGAGGATGCGCTGGAGGACTGGCCGGGCTGGCTGCTGCCCCGGCTGCAGCAGGACCTCGGGCCGGATCTGGCGCCCGTGAGCGCGGCGATGCGGCTGCGCGCGCCGGTTTTCCTGCGCGTCAACCTGGCGCGCACCACGCTGGCACAGGCCCAGGAGCGGCTGGCGGAGGAGGGGATCGTGGCCCGCCCGCATCCCCTGGCGGGCAGCGCGCTGGAGGCGGTCGAAGGGGCGCGGCGGATTCAGGCATCGCGCGCTTATCTGGAAGGCCTTGTGGAGCTGCAGGATGTGGCGTCGCAGGCGGCCGTGGAGATGGTGCCGCTGCGCGCGGGCATGCGGGTGCTGGACTATTGTGCGGGCGGGGGCGGCAAGGCGCTGGCGCTGGCTGCGCGGGCGCCGGGCGCGCGCGTCACCGCGCACGACATAGATGCCGGCCGGATGCGCGATATTCCGGTGCGCGCGGCGCGGGCGGGGGCGCGCATTGCGCTGGCCCGGCCGGGGCAGCCGGAGGGCGGGCAGGACCTGGTTCTGGTCGATGCGCCCTGTTCCGGCTCCGGCACCTGGCGGCGGACACCGGATGCAAAATGGCGGCTGAGCGAGGAAGGGCTTGCGCGGCTCGTGGCATTGCAGCGGCAGATCCTGGAGCGCGCGGCGCCGCTCGTCGGGCAAGGCGGTGTCTTGGTCTATATGACCTGTTCGCTGTTTTCGTGCGAGAATATCGAGCAGGCGGAATGGTTTGAGGGGCTGGGGGGCTGGCGGCGGATGGCCCTGCGGCAGCTGACGCCGGTGGATGGCGGAGACGGTTTCTTCGTGGCGGTTTGGCAACGGGTTTGATTGCTGATCTGCGGATGTTAACCTCCGCTTAACGGTTTTGTCCCGGAATACGAAACATCGAATCTGAGGGGACCTGACGTGTCGCATTCCGACGTCCCATTGCCGAGCGCGAAACGCGATGGGGCCGCGCGGTCCTTGCCGGAGGCTTGGCTGCTCCTGACCGGGATCTGTCTGATGGCGGCTTCGAATGCCGTCGGAGACGGGCATGCGCAGGCCCTCTTATTGTCGGTCGGCGGCAGCCTGACCGTGCTCGCGGGGCTTCTGGTCGCGCTGCGCCGGGTCCGGCCGGTCGCGGATTTCCTGTTCCGCCTGCGCATGGCGCGCGGCTTCGCGCGCGATGGCGCGGCGACCTTCGGAAGCGACGCCACAGGGCGCGTCATCTATCAGAACGCGGCCGCCGTCCAGCGCTTCGGAGCCGTGACCGGGCGCCCGCTGGCCGAAGTTTTCTCGACCACTTTCGCGAGTCCGGTGACTGTCATGGCGCGGCTGATCGCGCGGGCGCAGGCGCGTGGCGCCGCACAGGAGGATATCAGTACGGCGCGCGGGGCGCTGCGTCTGGCGGCGCATCGTATCGGGGCGCGCGGCCTTGCCTGGCGCATCGAGGATGTGGCCGCAGGCGAAGCGCGGGAAGTCGGCGCGCTGCCGCAGTTGACGCTGTCGCGCACGGGGACGGTGCTGGCGATGAACCCCGCGCTGCGCGCCTTGGTCGGAGAGCGGGCGAATGCGCTGGAGGAGATCGTCACCGATCTGCCGCTGCGCCCGGGTGAGGAACACGAACTGATCGCGGCCACGGGGCGCCTTCGCTGCTTCGTGACCGAGGTCGAGGGGCCGGGGGATCGCCGCTCGGTGTTTCTGCTGCCGATCGCGGCGGGAAAGGCTGCATCGCATGACCCGACGGCCTTCGACAGCCTGCCGGTGGCGCTGATCCGCCTCACCGCGGAGGGGCGGGTGCGGGCCATCAACAATGCCGCGCGACTGCTTCTTGGGGAGGTTGCCGCAGGCGCGAGCCTTTCCGATGTTTTCGAGGGGCTTGGCCGTCCGGTCAGTGACTGGGTTAACGATGCACGGGCAGGGCGCACCGACCGGCGGCCGGAGACGCTGCGGGCACGCGGCCTCGATCATGAGGTTTTCGTCCATGTTTCTCTAAACCGTGTGGTCGAGGAGGGGCGGGCGGGGCTGATCGCGGTGCTCTCCGATGCCACCCAGCTGAAGACCCTGGAGGCGCAATTCGTCCAGAGCCAGAAAATGCAGGCCATCGGCCAGCTCGCTGGCGGCGTCGCGCATGACTTCAATAATCTGCTCACGGCGATTTCCGGGCACTGCGATCTCTTGATGCTGCGGCATGACAAGGGCGATCCGGATTACGCCGATCTCGACCAGATCAGCCAGAACGCGAATCGGGCGGCTGCGCTGGTGCGGCAGCTGCTGGCGTTCTCGCGAAAGCAGACCCTGAACCCGCAGGTCATCGACATGCGCGATACATTGTCCGATCTGACGCATCTGCTGAATCGGCTGGTCGGTGAAAAGGTCATTTTGACGCTCTCCCATGATCCGGACCTGAAGCCGATCCGCGCCGACAAACGGCAGATCGAGCAGGTCATCATGAACCTCGTCGTGAATGCCCGCGACGCCATGCCGGGGGGCGGCGAGATCCGCGTGGTCACGGAAAACCTCACGCTGGCTGAGGACCTTAAACGCGACAGGGCCTCGGTGCCGAAGGGCGATTATGTCCGCGTTCAGGTCACCGATGAGGGCACAGGTATCGCGCCGGACACGCTGACCAAGATCTTCGAGCCGTTCTTCACCACGAAGCGAACCGGAGAAGGCACGGGCCTCGGTCTTTCGACGGCCTATGGCATCGTGAAGCAGACCGGCGGCTACATCTTCTGTGATTCGGAACTGGGCCGGGGCTCCACCTTCACCATCCTTCTCCCGACGTATGAGCGGCTGGACGATGCGGAGCCGGAGCCGGTTCATGCCCCGGTGACGGAACCCATGCCTGAAAACACCAGCGCGACGATCCTTCTGGTCGAGGACGAGGCGCCGGTGCGGGCCTTCGCGTCTCGGGCGCTGCGCCTTCGCGGCTACAACGTGTTCGAAGCGGAAAATGCGGAGGAAGCGCTGCGGATTCTCGAAGACGCGTCGTTGGCCTTCGACATTTTCGTGAGCGATGTGATCATGCCCGGGCTGGACGGTCCGAGCTGGGTGAGCGAGGCGCGCAAGACACGTCCTGATACACCGGTCGTGTTCATCTCCGGCTATGCGGAGGATGTGTTCCGCGATGGGCTTCCGCCGATCCCGCACTCCGCGTTCCTGCCGAAACCCTTCTCGCTCAGCGAGTTGACGGCGACAGTGCAGAACACAATCGGGCGCTAGGCTCCAGACCCATTGATTTGGGTCCTTTGGCGTGATTCAGGCTCCGCAAGGAGACCTGATCGATGAGCAATCTTTACTGGCTGACCGACGCGCAGATGGAGCGGCTGAAGCCGTTCCTCCCCAAGAGCCATGGCAAGCCCCGCGTCGATGATCGCCGTGTCCTCAGCGGCATAATTTTCATCAATCGCAATGGGTTGCGCTGGTGTGACGCGCCGAAGGAATACGGTCCGGCGAAGACCCTCTACAACCGCTGGAAGCGCTGGAGCGACAACGGGGTCTTCGCCCGGATCATGGGGGCCTTGCCACTGAGCGCGCCGAACACAAGGCGATCATGATCGATGCGACGTATCTCAAGGCACACCGCACGGCATCGAGCCTGCGGGTCAAAAAGGGGGGCGACAGCGCCAGATCGGGCGAACCAAAGGCGGGATGAATACCAAGCTGTACGCCGTTGCCGATGCCAAGGGGCGGCCGATCGGGTTCTGCATGTCCGCCGGGCAGGTCAGCGATTATACCGGCGCGGCGGCGCTGCTGGGCAGCCTGCCGAAGGCGGGGTGGCTGCTCGCCGACAGAGGCTATGACGCTGACT
>NZ_JAYRZN010000029.1:0-51276 GCF_041916475.1 Paenirhodobacter sp. | reverse complement strand
AGGCAGCGTTGCGGCGCCCGGGCAGGCCTATGCGGCGGCCGCGTTCCGGGAGCGGGCCGGGTTTTGCGGCGCGCTGATGGCGGCGCTCGGGCGTGCGGGGCTCGGGCCCGACACGATCATGAAGGACTATGGCGCGCATCAGTTCGAGGTGACGATCGACCCGGAGGACGGGATCCGCATCGCCGATGCGGCGGTGCTCCTGCGCGAGCTGGTGCGGGCGACCGCGCGGCGCTGTGGCGAGCGGGCGAGCTTCACCCCGATCCTCGATCCCGCCGGGGTGGGCAATGGCGTGCATGTGCATCTCAGCCTCGTCGATGCCGCGGGCCGCACGGCGAGCTGGGACCCGGAGGGCCTGGGCGGCATGTCGGGGCCGATGGCGGCTTTCGTGGCCGGGATCCTGCGCCATGCGGGGGCGATCGTGGCGCTGACGGCGCCTTCGGTGATCTCTTACGACCGGCTCACGCCGCACCGCTGGAGCGCGGCGTTCAACAATCTCGGGCTGCGCGACCGCGAGGCCGCGGTGCGGATCTGCCCCGGCGTCACGCCCGGCGGGTTCAACGTGGAGTTCCGCGCGGCCGATGCGGCGGCCTCGCCCTATCTGGCGCTGGCGGCGCTGGTGCATGCGGGCGCGGCCGGGATCGAGGCCGGCTGGGCGGCGCCCGAGATCACCGAGGAGGACCTCACGCTTTCGTCCCCGGAGGCGCTGGCCGCGCGCGGCATCGCTGCGCTTCCGCGCAGCCTGCCCGAGGCGCTGGCGCTGTTCGAGGCCGATGCCACCGTGCGCGGCTGGTTCCCGCCGGGCTTTGCCGAAGTCTATCTGGCGCACAAGCGCGGCGAGATCGCCCATGTCGAAGCCCTCCCGCCCGAGAGCCGCTTCGCCGCCTATGCGGAGGTCTACTGACGGTTTGCGCGCGGGCGCGTTTCCTGATTTCGTGGCGGGCGAATGGCAGATCCCGGGGGAGAAGGGCATGCACAGCGGCGGAGAGGTTCTGGTCCGGAGCCTGGTGGGGCTTGGGGCGCGCAAGGCCTTCGGGGTGCCGGGGGAGAGCTATCTGGCGGTGCTCGATGCGCTGCACGATACCGCGGGGCGGCTGGATTTCGTGCTGTGCCGCAACGAGGGCGGGGCCGCCTTCATGGCCGCGGCCTGGGGCAAGCTGACCGGCACGCCGGGGATCTGCATGGTCACCCGCGGCCCCGGCGCGACCAATGCCTCGATCGGGGTGCATACGGCGATGCAGGACAGCGCGCCGATGATCCTGTTCGTGGGGCAGGTCGGCACCGGAATGAAGGGCCGCGAGGCGTTTCAGGAGGTGGACTACCGCGCCATGTTCGGCACGCTGGCGAAATGGGTGGTGGAGATCGACCGGGTGGAGCGGATCCCGGAGCTGATCGCCCGCGCCTGGACCGTGGCCCTGACGGGGCGCCCCGGGCCGGTGGTGGTGGCGCTGCCCGAGGATGTGCTGACGGCGCGGAGCGATGCCGCGCCGCTTGCCGCCGCCCCGCGCATCGCCGAAGCCGCGCCGGAGCCCGCCACGCTGCAAGAGGCGCTGGCGCTGCTCGAAGGGGCGGAGCGCCCGGCGCTCCTGATCGGCGGCTGCAACTGGAGCGCGGCGGGGCGCGCCGCGCTGCAGGCCTTTGCCGAAGCCTCCGACATTCCGGTGATCGCGGCGCTGCGCTGCCAGGACATGTTCGACAACCATTCGCCCTGCTACGGGGGCGATATGGGACTGGGCGTCACCGAAGGCATCCGCACCACGCTGCGCGACGCCGATGTGGTTCTCGCCATCAACACCCGCTTCGGCGAGACGACGACGGAGGGCTATACGCTTTTCGCCGTGCCCGAACCGCGGCAGAAGATCATCCATGTGCATGCCTCCGTGGCGGAGATCGGCAAGGTCTATGTGCCCGCGCTCGGCATTCCTGCCGGGCCGAATGCCTTTGCCGCCGCGCTGCGCCCGGTGCGCGGGGCCTGGGGCGCCTGGCGCACCCGTGCCCGGCGGGCCTGGGAGGAGAGCCTCACGCTGCCGCCGCAGCCCTCGCCGGTGGATATGGGGGAGGTGAGTGCGCATCTGCGCGCGGTGCTGCCCGCGGATGCGATCCTGACCAATGGCGCGGGCAATTTCACCGTCTGGCCCAACAAGTTCTTCGCCTTCGGGCCGCAGGCGCGGCTGCTCGCGCCGCAATCGTGGGCGATGGGCTACGGCCTGCCCGCAGCCATTGCGGCCAAGGTGGCGCATCCGGAGCGCACGGTGGTGTGCTTCGCGGGCGATGGGGACTTCCAGATGAACCTGCCCGAACTCGGCGCCGCGATGCAGGCGGGCGCGCAGCCGATCGTGCTGATCGTGAACAACGGCACCTATGGCACCATCCGCGCGCATCAGGAGCGCCACTACCCGGAGTGGGTCTCGGGTACGACACTGCAGAACCCGGATTTCGTGGCGCTCGCCCGGGCCTATGGCTTCCATGCCGAACGGGTGGAGACTACGGCGGGCTTCGCTCCGGCTTTCGCGCGGGCGCTGGCCTCGGGCACCGGCGCGGTGCTGGATCTGGCGGTTGCGGCGGAGGCGCTCACCCCGCGCCAGAGCCTCTCGGCGATGCGGGCGGCGGCGCTGGCGCGGCGGGGCTGAGGCGCGTGCGATTGTGCGCCAGGCTCTAGCCCATTAGTCGTATGCGCACGAATTCGTCTATTGCTGCGGCCATGGGCAACAGTAGATTCAGGGCTCCGGGGGCGACTCGTTCCCGGGATGAACCTGCAACGCCGGGTGCCTGCGCCCCGGATATCGACTAGGGAGAGAGACATGGCCTGGATTTCGCCGAAATACTTCGACACGCCGGTTGGCATGGAAATCAACATGTACGCCTGCGCGGAAGAAAAATGACTGCTGACCGGCCGTCGGACAGCTGGAACGGCACTGCGGCTTTGCATGTGCTGCTTCTGGGCGCGGCGGCCGGGGGCGGCTTTCCGCAATGGAACTGTGGCTGCGCGGGATGCCGGGCGGCGCGGCGGGGCGATGCTCCGCGCTCCGGTCAGGTGTCCCTCGCGCTCAGTGCCGATGGCGAGAACTGGGTGCTGGTCAATGCCTCGCCCGATATCCTCTCGCAGATCGCCGACACGCCCGAGCTGCATCCGCGCGGCCTGCGCGAAACGCCGCTCCGGGGCGTGATCCTCACCAATGGCGAGATCGATGCGGTGGCGGGGCTGCTGTCGCTGCGCGAGGGCGCGGCCTTCGAGCTCTGGGCCACCGATGCGGTGCACGGAACGCTGGCCACGAACAGCATCTTCAACGTGCTGAAGCCCGAGCGGGTGCCGCGGCGGGTTCTGGTGCCCGAAGAGGTCTTCGTGCCGCGGCTGCCCGATGGCCGCGAGATCGGCCTGACGATCCGCCCCTTCGCCGTGCCGGGCAAGCCTGCCTGGTATGTGGAGGAGGTGAAGGCCGCAGAGGAGGGCGATACGCTCGCGCTGGAGATCGAGGCGGGCGGGCGGCGCGCCTATGTATTCACCGCCTGCGCCGAGATCACCGAGGCGATCCGCGCCCGCATCCGCGGCGCGGATCTCGTGTTTTTCGACGGCACTTTGTGGCGCGACGACGAGATGATCCGCGCGGGCCTCGCGCAAAAGACGGGCGCCAGCATGGGCCATGTCTCGGTCTCGGGGCCGGAAGGCGCGATCGCACGGCTGGAGGGCTTCGGCATCGGCCAGAAGGTCTTCGTCCATATCAACAATTCCAATCCGATCCTGCTGCCCGACAGCCCTGAGCGGCGCGAAGCCGAGGCGGCGGGCTGGGAGATCGGCCAGAAGGGAGCGCGGTACACGCTATGTACGACCTCACCCTCGATCCCGCACCGCGGGAACTGAACAGCGCGGAAGACCTGGAGCGCCGCCTGCGCGAGATCGGCGCGGAGCGCTACCACGACAAGCACCCGTTTCATCACCTGCTGCACGGTGGCGCGCTGAACAAGGGGCAGGTCGCGGCCTGGGCGCTCAACCGCTACTATTACCAGAGCTCGATCCCGATCAAGGATGCGGTGGTGCTGTCGCGGTTCCGCGACCATGCGGTGCGGCTCGAATGGCGCAACCGGATCGAGGACCATGACGGCAATACCCATGGCGAGGAGGGCGGCATCGAGCGCTGGCTGGTGCTGACCGATGCGCTCGGCCTTGGGCGCGATTATGTGACCTCCACCCGCGGCATCCTGCCCGCCACGCGCTTCGCCGTGGACGCCTATATCAATTTCGTGCGCGAGAAGACGCCGCTGGAGGCCGTGGCCTCGGCGCTGACGGAAATGTTCGCGCCGCAGATCCACCGCGAGCGGATCGCCGGGATGCTGGAGCATTACGATTTCGTCAATCCCGGGGTGATGGCCTATTTCACCCGCCGGGTGAGCCAGGCCACCAAGGATGCCGATTGGGCGCTGGATTATGTGAAGACCCATGCCACCACGCCCGAGACCCGGCAGCGGGTCGTGGAGGCGCTGATCTTCAAGACCAACGTGCTCTGGGTGCAGCTGGATGCGCTCCATCATGCCTATGTCGGCGGCATGATCCCGCCCGGCGCCTTCCGCCCCGAGGACCTGCCATGACCGAACGGGTGATCCTGGGCGAGGCCAGCGTCGCGCGGCTGAAGCGGGCATCGCGGCTGCGCTATGACAAAGCGCGCGAGATCCACACGCTGCTCGCGCCGGAGCGGGTGGTGGTGCTGAACGAGACCTCGGTGATGATCCTCGAGGCGCTCGATGGCCGCGCCCTCGGCGCGATCATCGACGATTTCGCCGCGCGCTTCGCCGCCCCGCGCGAGACGATCGCGCAGGATGTCACCGCCATGCTGCAGGATTTCACCGACAAGGGCTATCTGGAGGTCGTCTGATGGCCGAAGCGAAAAGCCAGTTCGCGCTTCTGGGCGGGGCGGCGCAGGGCCGGCCCTATGGCCTGCCGCTGGCGGTGCTGGCGGAGCTCACGCATCGCTGCCCACTGCAATGCCCCTATTGCTCCAACCCGATCGACCTCGAGCGCGCCTCGCGCGAGATGACGACGGCGGAATGGTGCCGGGCGATGGACCAGATGGCGGATCTGGGCGTGCTGCAAATCCATTTTTCCGGCGGCGAGCCCTGTATCCGCAAGGATCTGGAGGAGCTGGTCGCCCATGCCACGAAGGTCGGCCTCTATGCCAATCTGATCACCTCGGGCGTGATGATGACGCGCGAGCGGATGCTGCGGCTCGCGGATCTCGGGCTCGCGCATGTGCAGGTCTCGGTGCAGGGCGCGCGGGCCGGGACATCGGACCGGATCGGGAATTTCCGCGATGGCCTGCCGAAGAAGCTGGCCTGCGCAGGCTGGGTAAAGGAGGCGGGCCTCGCGCTCACCATCAATGCGGTGATGCACCGCCAGAACCTCGATGAGCTGCCGGAGATCCTCGATCTGGCGGTGGAAATGCGCGCCGAGCGGATCGAGGTCGCGAATGTGCAATATTACGGCTGGGCGCTGAAAAACCGGCAGGCGCTGATGCCGACGCAGGCGCAGCTGCGCCAGACCACGGCCTTCGTCGAGGCGGCGCGGGAGCGGCTGAAGGGGATCATCTCCATCGATTATGTGATCCCGGATTATTATGCGCAGCGGCCGAAGCAATGCATGGGCGGCTGGGGGCGGCAGTTCTTCAACATCTCGCCCTCGGGCCATGTGCTGCCCTGCCATGCGGCCGAGACCATCACCCATCTGCGCTTCGACAGCCTGCGCGAACAGACGCTGGAGTGGATCTGGCACAATTCCGAGGCGATGAACTGCTATCGCGGCACGGATTGGATGCCCGAGCCCTGCCGCTCCTGCGAATTCAAGGAGGTCGATTTCGGCGGCTGCCGGTGCCAGGCCTTCGCGCTGGCGCAGGATGCCTCGGCGACGGATCCGGCCTGCGCGAAATCGCCCCATCACAGGGCGATCTTCGATCTGGCGCAGGCGGAATCCGCGGCCGGAACCGATGCGCTGATCTACCGCAATTTCTCGGCCGAGGCGCGCGAGAAGGCGCATGCTCCGGTGCCGCGCGAGGATGGCTAGCGGATCAGGATCGCGCGGAAATCGTTGACATTGGTGCCGGTCGGGCCGGGTTCGAACAGGTCGCCTATGGCGGAGAAGGCGGTCCAGGCATCGTTCGTGGCCAGCAGCCGGTGCGGGTCCTGGCCCGCGGCCAGAAGGCGCTCGAAGCTGGTGCCATCGGCGAAGGCGCCCGCATTGCTCTCGCTGCCGTCGATCCCGTCGGTATCGGCGGCCAGCGCGTGGATGCCGCTGGCCCCGGCGATCCGATTGGCGAAAGAGAGCAGGAATTCGCTGTTGCGCCCGCCCTTGCCCTTGCCGCGCAGGGTCACGGTGGTTTCGCCGCCCGAAAGCAGCACCACCGGGCGCGGGAAGGGCCGGTCGTGCCGCGCGATTTCAAGCGCGAGCGCGGCATGGAAGGCGCCTGCCTCCGCGGCCTCTCCTTCAAGCGCATCGCTCAGGATTGCGGCCGGAATGCCGCGCGCCTCGGCCAGCGCCGCCGCCGCCTCCAGCGATTGCCGCGCAGAGGCGATCAGATGCACGCTGTTACGGGCGAAGCGCGGGTCACCGGGGTGCGGCGCGCCATCGCTCTGCGCAATATGGGCGCGGATCGGCTCAGGCAGGGCGATGCGGTAGCGCTCCGCCAGCGCGAGCGCCATCTCCGGCGTGGCCGGATCCGGGATCGTGGGGCCGGAGGCCACCAGCGCCGGATCATCCCCCGGGATATCGGAGACGACCAGTGTCACCACCCGCGCGGGCCATGCGGCGGCGGCCAGCCGCCCTCCCTTGATCGTGGAGAACTGCTTGCGGATCGCGTTCATCGCCGAGATCGGCGCACCGGAGGCGAGCAGGAGCCGGTTCAGCGCCGCTTCCTCCTCCAGCCCGAAGCCCTCGGGCGCGCCCGGCAGCAGCGCCGATCCGCCACCGCAAACGAGCGCGATCACCAGATCATCGGCGCTGAGCCCCGAGACCAGCTCCCGCATCCGCGCCGTGGCCCGCAGCCCGGCCGCATCCGGCACCGGATGCGCGGCCTCCAGCACCTCGATCCGTTCGCAGCGCGCGCCATAGCCATAGCGGGTCACCACCGCGCCCTGCAGCGGATGCGGCCAGTGTGCCTCCAGCGCACGGGCAAGCTGCGCCGCGCCCTTGCCCGCGCCAATCACCACGGTACGCCCGCGCGGCGGCGCCGGCAGGAACCGCGGGATGATCTGTTCGGGCTGGGCTGCGGCCACCGCGGCCGCGAACAGCGCAGTCAGGAAAATATGCGGGTTCATGCTGGCCTCCGGTGCAGGGAGATTCAGGATTGGCAGGGATCGCGGCAGAGATCCACCCCCGGATGCGCGCCGCCTGTTGCGCCCGGATCCCGCTGCGCCCTCGGGTTTCTGCCGCCGGAGCAGCCGGAACGCTGGATCCCGCGCGCGCCGGGGGCTAACGCTGCGCGGCGGATCTGCGCTCTGGGGGGCTTTGTGCAAACGGAACTTCTGGTCATCGGGGCGGTGCTGGCGGCGGCCTTCCTGCGCGGGCTGACCGGCTTCGGCTTTGCGTTGGCCGCGGTGCCGCCGGTCGAGGCGGTGACCATCGCCGTGCTGTTGCAGCTGGCCGTCGGGTTGCGAGACGTGATGGCGCTGCGCGGCAGCTATGACCGGGGCGCGGTGCTCCGGCTGGGGGCAGGGGCGCTTCTGGGGACGCCATTCGGCGTGGCGCTGATGGCCGCGCCGGGGCTTGCGGTCTCGGGGGGCATCGGCTGGCATGGCCTGCTGCTCGCGGCCAGCGCCCTTCCTGCGCTCATGCTGGGCAGCTGGGCGGGTGCGCAGCTGTTTCGCCGGATGCGCTCCGGGCAGTACCGGGCGATGGCGCTGGCGGTGCTCGCGGTTTTCGCCGTGCTGACCGGCCTGCGCGGGCTCGTCGGCTGAGCCCGGGCCGATACTGGCGCCGAGGGCCGCTTCGCGCTAAGCATTGTCGGGAAGGGGGCGGCGCCCGGATGCCGTGCGTACGCCCCCCCGGAGGCAGGTTCAGGAGCAGGCGCATGACCGTTGACACCCCCCGATCCGCCGTGCAGGCCGCTCCGGCGAACGATCTGCGCAACCCGGGCATCGCGCTCGATACCGCGATGTTCGAGGGCCATCAGGTGAACCGGCGTGCAACCGAGCGCTGCGCCGCGGCCCTCGTGGCGCGCCGCGGGGTGAAGAAGGATCATCAGGCCGCCTGGCTGGTGAATGCGATCCGCTGCATCGACCTGACCACGCTCGCCGGAGACGATAACGCGGCCCGGGTGCACCGGCTCTGCGCCAAGGCGCGGCGCCCGCTTGCGGAGCATATCGTCGAGGGGCTGGGGATCGGGGATCTGCGCCTGACCACCGGCGCCGTCTGCGTCTATCCGACGATGGTGCCGCATGCGGTGGCGGCGCTGGCGGGCTCGGGCGTCCCGGTGGCTTCGGTCGCGACGGGGTTTCCGGCCGGGCTGATGCCGCTGCGGCTGCGGCTGGAGGAAATCCGCTATGCCGTGGCCGAGGGCGCAGACGAGATCGACATCGTCATCACCCGCGAGCATGTGCTCACCGGGAACTGGCAGGCGCTGCATGATGAGGTGGCGCAGATGCGCGCGGCCTGCGGCGCAGCGCATCTGAAGGCGATCCTCGCCACGGGCGATCTGCAGACGTTCGGCAATGTCTATGCCGCCTCCATGGTGGCGATGCAGGCGGGGGCGGATTTCATCAAGACCTCCACCGGCAAGGAAGGGGTGAACGCGACCCTGCCGGTGAGCCTGGTGATGGTGCGGGCGCTGCGCGATTACGGCGCGGCCACCGGCCACCGGGTGGGCTTCAAGCCTGCGGGCGGCATGCGCTCCGCCAAGGACGCGCTGAACTGGCAGGTGCTGATGAAGGAGGAGCTGGGCCGGGACTGGCTCTCGCCCGCGCTGTTCCGCCTCGGCGCGTCGTCCATGCTGGGCGATATCGAACGCCAGCTCGAACATCATGTGACCGGCCGCTATGCCGCCGCGTCGCGCCTGTCCATCGCCTGAGGAAGCACCATGACCCGCATCACCGAGATCCTGAGCAGCATGGACTACGGCTCCGCCCCCGAAGATACCGGCATCGCGCGCGACTGGCTTGCGCGGCATGCGGGCGGCTTCGGCCATTTCATCAAGGGCCGCTTCACAGCCCCGGCCGATACCTTCCCGGTCAGCAACCCGGCCACGGGCGAAATCCTCGCGCATGTGTCGCAGGGCGGGGCGGAGGATGTAGAGGCGGCCGTGCGCGCGGCACGCGCCGCGCAGCCGAAATGGGCGGCGCTGCCGGGCCATGACCGGGCGCGGCACCTCTATGCGCTGGCGCGGCACCTGCAGCAGCATGCGCGCCTGCTCGCCGTGCTGGAGACGCTGAACAACGGCAAGCCGCTGCGCGAGAGCCGCGATGTGGACCTGCCGCTGGTGATCCGGCATGTCTATCATCATGCGGGCTGGGCCGAAGTGGCGGCGGAGGCCTTCCCGGGGGCGGTGCCCGCCGGGGTCTGCGGCCAGGTGATCCCGTGGAACTTCCCGCTGCTGATGCTGGCCTGGAAGGTGGCGCCGGCGCTGGCTGCGGGCAATACCGTGGTGCTGAAGCCTGCGGAATACACCCCGCTGACGGCGCTGGCCTTCGCCGAGATCGCGCGCGAGGCCGGGCTGCCGAAGGGCGTGCTGAACATCGTGACCGGCGACGGGAATACGGGCGCGGCGCTCACCGGCCATCCAGGGATCGACAAGGTGGCCTTCACCGGCTCGACCGAGGTCGGCCGCGCGATCCGGCGGCAGACGGCGGGCTCGGGCAAGGGGCTGACGCTGGAGCTGGGTGGCAAGTCTCCCTTCATCGTCTTTGCCGATGCCGATCTGGATGCCGCGGTGGAGGGCGTGGTCGACTCGATCTGGTTCAATCAGGGCGAGGTCTGCTGCGCGGGCGCGCGGATCCTAGTGGCGGAGGCGGTGGCCGCGCCCTTCGAGGCGGCGCTGCGGCGGCGGATGGCGCGGCTGACGGTGGGCGACCCGCTGGAGAAATCCACCGATATCGGCGCGATCGTGCATCCGGTGCAGCTGGAGCGGATCCGGGCGCTGGTCGCGCGCGGCGTGGCCGAGGGGGCGGTGCTGCATCAGGGCGCGGCGCCCGCGGGCTGCTTCTATCCGCCGACGCTGGCGACCGGGGTTGAGCCCGCCTCAGGCCTGTTCACCGAGGAGGTCTTCGGCCCGGTGGCGACGCTCACGCCCTTCCGCACGCCCGCCGAGGCGGTGGAGCTTGCGAACAACACCCGCTACGGGCTCGCCGCGGCGATCTGGACGGAGAATGTGAGCCTCGCGCTGGATATCGCCACGCAGGTGCGGGCCGGGGTCGTCTGGGTGAATTCGGCCAATGTCTTCGATGCGGCGGCGCCCTTCGGCGGCCTGCGCGAGAGCGGCTTTGGCCGCGAGGGCGGGCAGGAGGGGATGGCGGGCTACCTGGGCCTGGCGGCCCCGCGCGCCCGGCGCCCGGAGGCCGTGCCGCCCGCGCCCGATGCGCTGCCGGTGGAGGGCCTGCCCGAGGTGGGCATCGACCGTACGGCGAAGCTCTATATCGGCGGCAAGCAGGCCCGCCCGGACGGCGGCTATTCCTATGCCGTGGCCGGGGCGAACGGGCCGGTGGGCCTTGCCGCCCTCGGCAGCCGCAAGGACATCCGCAACGCGGTGGAGGCCGCGCAGAAGGCCGCGGCCTGGGCCGGGCAGACGGGCCATGCGCGGGCGCAGGTGCTGTATTACATCGCCGAGAACCTCTCGGCCCGGGCCGGGGAGTTCACGGAGCGGCTGCGCGGCTTTGGCGCCGGGGCGGGGGCCGCGCGCGCCGAGGTGGAGGCCGCGATCCGGCGGATCTTCTGGTATGCGGCGCAGGCCGACAAGATCTCGGGCCGGGTGCCGCAGACGATATCCGGGCATCTGACGCTGGCGCTGCGCGAGCCGCTGGGGGTGGTGGGGGTGGCCTGCCCGCTGGCCGCGCCGCTTCTGGGCTTCGTTTCGGCGGTGCTTCCGCTGATTGCGGCCGGGAATCGGGTGGTGGCGCTGCCCTCGCAGCTGCATCCGCTGGCGGCGACGGATCTGTATCAGGTGTTCGACACCTCGGACCTGCCCGGCGGCGTCGTCAATATCGTCACCGGCGCGCGCGACGCGCTGGCCCGCACGCTGGCCGAGCACGACGATGTGGACGCGATGTGGTATTTCGGCGCCGCAGAGGGCATCCGCATGGTCGAGGAGGCTTCGGCGGGGAACCTGAAGCAGACCTGGGCCGAGGATGGCGCGGCGCGCGACTGGGCCGGGCCGCAGGGGCAGGGCGCGGCCTTCCTGGAGCGCGCGACCCAGGTCAAGACCGTCTGGCTGCCCTTCGGCGCCTGAGGGCGCGCTCAGGCCTGCCTGCCGCGCAGGCGGGCCACCGCGCGCATCACCGCCACATAGAGCACCGGCACCATGACGATGCCAAACAGCGCGGTGAAGGCGATCCCGCCCAGCATGCCGATCCCGATCGAGTGCTGCGCCGCAGCGCCCGCTCCTGTGGCGATGGCGAGCGGCAGGATGCCGAGGGCGAAGGCGAAGGTGGTCATCAGGATCGGGCGCAGGCGCTGGCGGGCGGCGGTCAGGGTCGCCTCGGCGAGGCTCATGCCCTCCTTGCGCAGGGTCTCAGCGAATTCCACGATCAGGATCGCGTTGCGCGCCGCGAGGCCGATGGTGGTGAGCATGCCGACCTTGAAATAGACGTCGTTCGACTGCCCGAAAACCATGGCCGCGATCATCGCGCCCAGCACCCCCACCGGCACCGACAGCATCACCGAGAACGGCACCGTCCAGCTTTCGTAGAGCGCCGCGAGGCACAGGAACACAACCAGCGCCGAGAGCGCATACAAGAGCGGCTCCTGGTTCCCCGCCATCCGCTCCTGCAGCGACAGCCCGACCCAGGCCACCGAATAATTGCCGGGCAGGGCATGGGCCAGCTCCTCCATCTTGGCCATGGCATCACCGGTGGAATAGCCCTCCACCGCATCCCCGGTGATCTCGATCGCGCTGGAGCCGCCATAGCGGTAGAGCGTGGAGGAAATGTCCTTCCAGGTCTGGCTCATCACCGCTTCCAGCGGCACCATCTCCGAGGAGGCATTGCGCGCATACCATTTGCCCACATCCTCGGGCTGCATCCGGTAGGGGGCATCGGCCTGCACGATCACCTCGCGCAGCTTCTCGCTGAGGGTGAAGTCGTTCACATAGGTCCCGGCGAAGATGGTGGAGAGCATGCTGTTCAGCGTGGAAAGCGTCAGGCCGAAGGCCTGCGCCTTCTGCAGGTCGATGTTGAGCTGAAGCGAGCTCGTCGTCGCCGCGTCATTGCCGCGCAGGCCGGTGATCATGCCCGAGGCGCGCGCCTGCTCGACCAGCGTATCGGCAGCATCGTGCAGCGCCGCGTTGCCATTGCCGGCTGCGTCGATCAGATACATGTCGAAGCCCGAGGACGAGCCCATGCCCTGGATCGCGGGCGGCTGCAGGAAGACGATCTGGCCCATCCGGTTGTTGCGGAAATGCGCATTGGCCGCCTGCACGATCTGGCTCGCGGAGAGCGGCCGGTCGTCATAGTCCTTCAGCCGCACGAACATCATCGCCCGGCTCTGGCCGGTGCCGCCGAAGCTGAAGCCCACCGCGGCGAAGACGGAGGCGACATTGTCCTTCTGCGCATCGAGCAGGTAGCTTTCCACCGCCTTCACCGCCTGTTCGGTCTGGTCGCGCATGGCATTGTCGGGCATCGAGACCTGCACCATCATCACGCCGCGGTCTTCGGGCGGCACGAAGGAGCTCGGCAGGTCGCAGTAGACCCACCAGATTCCGCCCGCGATGGCCGCCAGCACCACGATCATCCGGAACGGGCGCCGGATCAGCCGGCCGACCGCGCCGGAATAGCCGCCGGTCAGCCGCTCGATGCCGCGGTTGAAGGCGCGCGCCGGGGCGAAGCGGGTCTCATGCGCGGGGCGCAGCAGCGAGGCGCACATCGCGGGCGTCAGGATCAGCGCGACGAACAGCGACAACACCATGGCCGAGATGATGGTGACGGAGAACTGGCGGTAGATCACGCCGGTGGAGCCCGACATGAACGCCATCGGCAGGAACACGGCCGAGAGCACCATCACGATGCCGACGAGCGCGCCCGAAATCTCGCCCATGCTGCGCTCGGTGGCCTCCACCGGGCCGAGGCCCTCTTCCTCCATCACCCGCTCGACATTCTCCACCACCACGATGGCATCATCGACCAGAAGCCCGATCGCCAGCACCAGCGCGAACATCGACAGCGTGTTGATGGACATATCGAAGGCGGAGAGCACGCCGAAGGTGCCCAGCAGCACGATCGGGACCGCGATCGTCGGGATCAGCGTCGCGCGCCAGCTCTGCAGGAACACGAGGATCACCAGGAACACCAGTACCACCGCCTCGCCGAGGGTATGGTAGACGCGCTCGATCGACTGCTCGACGAAGGGCGAAGTATCGTAGGGATAGACCACCTGCACCCCTTCGGGCAGCGAGGATTGCAGCATGGCGATCGTGGCGCGGACGTTCTCGGCCGTTTGCACCGCATTGGCGCCATTGGCGAGGTTCACGCCGAAGCCCGCGGCCGGGCGCCCGTCGAAACGCGCAGCGGTGGACAGGTCCTGCGAGTCGATCTCGATCCGGGCCACATCGCCCAGATAGACGGTCGAGCCATCCTCGGCGGTGGTGAGGGCGATCTTCTCGAATTCCGCCACGCTGGACAGCTGCGCCTGCGCATTCAGCGGTACGGTGACCTGCTGGCCGGGCACCGCGGGCAAAGAGCCGAGATTGCCGACGGTGACGTTCGAGTTCTGTGCCGAGACGGCGGCGGTCACATCATTCGGGGTGAGGGCGTATTTGTAGAGCTTTGCCGGGTCGAGCCAGATCCGCATCGCATAGGGCGAGGAGAACTGGTTGATGGAGCCCACGCCCTCGGTGCGCTGGATCGGGTCCTTCACGGTGCGGTCCAGCAGGTCGCCGAGCTCGGCCTGGCTCATCGAGCCATCGGCCGTGGTCAGCGCGCCGATCATCAGGATCGAGGAGGTCGAGCGCGTCACCGAGACGCCGCGCGCGGTGACCGCCTGCGGCACGTTGCCCTGCACCAGCTGCAGCTTGTTTTGCACCTGCACCTGGGCGATGTCGGGGTCCACGCTGTCGTCGAATACCAGCGTGATGCTGGAGCGCCCCTGCGAGGAAGAGGAGGTCATGTACATCAGCCCGTCGAGGCCGGTCATGCCGTCCTCGATCACGGTGGTGACCGAATTCTGCACCGTGGTGGCGGTGGCGCCGGTATAGGTGGCCGAGACCCGGATCGTGGTCGGTGCGATCTGCGGATATTGCGAGACCGGCAGCGCGCTCAGCCCGAACCAGCCCGCAAGCATGACGATGATCGCCAGAACCCAGGCGAAGACGGGGCGGTGGATGAAAAAACTGGCCATGTCTCACTCCGCCTTCGGTGCGTCCTGCACGAGGCCCGCGGCGTCGATGGTGGCGGGCACGCCCGTCACCGCCTTGCCCGGCGTCATGGATTTCAGCCCGTCGACGATCAGCTGATCGCCATCCGAGAGGCCCGCCGTGACCACCCAGTTGTTCTGCCAGGTGCCGCTTGGGGTCAGGGTGACGCGCTTCGCCTTGCCCTCCGCGATGATGAAAGCGGTCAGATCGCCCATCGCCGAGCGCGCCGCGGCCCGCTGCGGCACCAGCCAGGCGCGGGTCGTGCCCTGGGTGACGGTGCCGCGCAGGAACATGCCGGGCAGGATCTTGTGGCCCGGGTTCTCGAAGGCGAAGCGCACGGCGACCGTGCCGGTGGTGGCGGAGACCACGGCCGAGGGCGTGACCAGCGTGCCCTTGCCGGTATAGATCTCGCCATCCTCGAGCACGAGCGTCGCATCCATGGTCCGGTTTGCGGTCATGGTGCCGTCCTCGATCCGGCGGCGGATCTCCAGAAGCCGGGTGGAGGGCTCCAGCATGTCCACATAGATCGGGTCGAGGCGGGTGAGCGTGGTCATCGCCGTGGTCTGCCCGGCGGTGACGAGATCGCCCACCGATACCTCCTGCACCTCGGGGATGCCCTCGATCGGCGCGCGCACCGTCGTCCAGGAGAGCTGCGTTTGAGCGAAATCGAGCGCCGCCCGCGCCGCCTCCAGCGTGGCCTTGGCCGCAGCCAGATCGTATTGCGCGGTTTCCAGATCGACGCGCGTCGCGCCCTGGTTCAGCAGCCGCTGCGCCCGGTCGAAGGCGGCCTGCTTCACCGGCAGGTTCGCCTCCGCCGTGACCAGAGCTGCCCGGTCATTCGCGACCGCCGCCTGATAGGTGGCATCGTCGAGCTGAAAGAGCGGGTCGCCCGCCCGGACTTCCTTGCCAGGGGTATAGAGGATCTGCGTCACGATCCCGCCCACGCGCGGCCGGATCGCCACCTGCTCATAGGCCACGGCGCGGCCAGGGAGGTCGAACCCCTGTGGCACCTCCTGGCGCTGCATGCTCAGGACGCCGACCTCCACCGCCGGGGATGCCTGCTGGGCCAGAACGGGCGTTGCCGTCAGCGCCGCCAGAAACGCCATTCCCCACCCGTTCCGCATCATCCCGTCCCCCGCTGTCTGTTCGATCGCTTGTTTGATACGTCCTGGCATGCCCTTTGGTCACGCCCTGTCCGAGGTGAAACGGCCGGCCGCGGCGGTTCTGTCACTCACTCCTGCGTGAGTGCCGCAGGCGCAGGCTTCGGGCAAGGCTTTTTCCAGCCCGGTCAGGCGTTTACAAAATTGTCGCAACGGCGTCTGATGGGGCCGTGCAGCAGGGGGAGGGGGCGATGGTGGAGCTAGATCTGATTGATCGCAAGATCGTGGCGGAGCTGATGCGGGATGCGACCCAGCCGGTCGCACAGATCGCCGACAAGGTCGGCCTGTCGCAGACGCCCTGCTGGAAGCGGATCCAGAAGCTGGAGGCGAGCGGCATCCTCACCGCGCGGGTGGCGCTCGCCGATCCGGCGAAGGTGGGCTTCACCCTCACCGTGTTCGTGGGCATCGAGGCGGCCGACCATTCCGGCGACTGGCGCGACGCCTTCTTCGCGGCGATTTCGGCGATCCCCGAGATCATGGAGGTGTACCGCATGGCCGGGGAGATGGACTATCTGCTGCGGGTGTCGGTCGCGGATATGCCGGCCTATGACCGGCTCTACAAGCAGCTGACCGATACCGTGCCGCTCAAGAACGTGACCTCGCATTTCGCGATGGAGCGGATGAAATTCACCACCGCCTATCCGGTCGATACCCGCAACTGGTAGCCGCCCGGGCGCCTGCGCCGCGAAGCCGGCTGCGGGGCTCCGCAGGTGCGTGGGGCGCATGGAAAACCCCCGGCCATTGTGGACCGGGGGCGGAATTGCTGGCGTTCTGGCCGTGGCTCAGATGCCGTCGCCGACGAAGGCTTTCTCGACCACATATTCCTTCGGCTCGGAATTCGCGCCTTCGCGCAGGCCGAAGCTCTCCAGCACCTCCATCACGTCCTTGTTGAAGGCGAGCGAGCCGCAGACCATGGCGCGGTCGTCGGTGGCGTTCATCGGCGCGATGCCCAGATCGGCGAAGACCTTGCCCGAGGACAGGTTGTCGGTGATCCGGCCCATGTGGTGGAAGTCCTCGCGGGTCGTGGTCGGGTAGTATTTCAGCTTGTCGCCGACCAGCTCGCCGATCAGCGGGTCGTCCTTCAGGCTCTCCACCAGCTGGCGGCCGTATTCCAGCTCGTCCACCGTGCGGCAGGTATGCATCATGATGACTTCGTCGAATTTCTCGTAGGTCTCGGGCTCGCGCATCAGGCTCGCGAAGGGCGCGATGCCGGTGCCGGTGGCGAGGAACCACACCCGCTTGCCGGGCAGCAGTGCATCATGCACCAGCGTGCCCACCGGCTTCGGGCGCAGGATGATTTCGTCGCCGGGCTGGATGTGCTGCAGCCGCGAGGTGAGCGGGCCGTCCGGCACCTTGATCGAATAGAATTCCAGCTCCTCGTCCCAGGCGGGAGAGGCGATCGAATAGGCGCGCAAGAGCGGCTTGCCGTTGTCGCCCAGGAGGCCGATCATCACGAATTCGCCCGAGCGGAAGCGCAGGCTCTGCGGCCGCGAGACGCGGAAGGAGAACAGCCGGTCGGTCCAGTGCCGGACCGTGGTCACGGTCTGGGCATCGGGCAGGTGTTTGGGCGCGGGGACGGATGCGGTAGCGGTCTGGGTCACGGGCGAACTCTGGTCTGGGGCCTGAGGCGGGCCGGGGGAGGCGGGCCCGGCATAGCGCTGCCGTCAGGCGGGGTCGTTGATCTGGCTCAATTGGCTCTGGCTGCGGCCTTCATACGCGCAAACGGCGTTTCGGGGAACCGGAAATCAGCCCTTCAGCCGGGCGCGATAGTCATGCGCGCGCCAGTCTGCGCGAAAAACCCACTGCTCGGCCGGCTGGCGGGCGGCGAGCGCATCGGGGATCTCGACCTCGTCGATGCCCGAGCGGCGCGCCATCGCATATTGATCGGCGATCACCGGGCCCACGGCGCGGATGCGGCCCTTGTAGCCCGCATCGCGCAGCCGCCGCGCATGGGTGAAGCCGCGCCCGTCCGAAAACGAGGGGAACACGATCCGCACCAGATCGGCGCCGGAGGCGAGCTGCAGGACTTCCTCGGTGTTCGTCTCGGGGGCGATCTCGACCGCCGTGCCGGTGAAGTCCTCGGCGTGGAAGCCGTCGTCGCGTACGATCACGCTCATGCCGCAGTCTCCTTGTTCACGCGCACCGGCTTGCCACCGATGAAGTGGATGCCGCATTCGGTCTTCTGCTGGCCGCGCCAGCGCCCCGCCCGCGGGTCCTCGCCCGGCTTCACCGGCGAGGTGCAGGGCGCGCAGCCGATCGACGGATAGCCCTTGGCCACCAGCGGATGCCGGGGCAGGCGGTTTTCCACCATATATTCTTCCAGATCCTCGCGGCCCCAGTGGGCGAGCGGGTTGATCTTCATCCGCGTCGGCGTCTCGACCTCGAAGAAATCGAGCGCGGCGCGCGTGGAGGCCTGGAACCGCTTGCGCCCGGTGATCCAGGCATCGAAGCCCGAGAGTGCCTTTTCGAGCGGCACAGTCTTGCGCAGGGAGCAGCAGGCATCGGTGTTGAACAGGTTCAGCGTCCCGTCCGGGTCTTCCAGATCGAGCGCAGCCTGTTCGGCGGTGATGGTGCGCACATCGGTGAGGCCGAGCTTCGCCGAGACATCGCGCTGATAGTCCAGCGTTTCCTGGAACAGCATCAGCGTATCCACGAACAGCACCGGCGTGCCCGGCGCGATCACCGAGACCATATGCAGCAGCACGACCGATTCCGCCCCGAAGGAGCTCACCAGCGCAACGTTGCCCACATCGGGGTCGCGCAGCGCCTTCTCCATCACGGTGAAGGCGGCGTGGTGCTTGTAGCGCGCGTTCAGGGCTGCGACGCGGGCGCCGATATCCGTCGGCCCGGGGATCGTCTCATGCTGCATCACGGGTCTCGCCATAAAGCGCCTCCTTGAAGGGCTGGGCGCCCAGGCGGCGGAAGCTGTCGATGAAATCCTCGCCGGGGGCGCGGAGGTCGAGATAGGCGCGCAGGATGCGCTCGATCGCCGGAACGACGTCGTCATAGGCGAAGCCGGGGCCGGTCTTGTCGCCGATGGCGGCGGCATTGCCGGCGTCGCCGCCGAGCGTGATCTGGTAGTTTTCCACGCCCGCGCGGTCCAGCCCCAGAATGCCGATATGGCCGACATGGTGGTGGCCGCAGGCGTTGATGCAGCCCGAGATCTTGATCTTCAGATTGCCGATCTCGTCCTCGAGGCCGATCTCGCGGAAATGCACCGCCAGCTGCTGCGCGATCGGGATCGAGCGGGCCGTTGCCAGCGCGCAGTAATCCATCCCCGGGCAGGCGATGATATCGGACAGGAGCCCGGCATTGGCCGTGGCCAGCCCCGCGCGGAGCAATTCGGCATGCACCGCGGGCAGGTCGGCCAGCGCCACATGCGGGATCACCACGTTCTGCTCGTGGCTGATGCGCAGCTCGCCATAGCCATAGCGCTCCGCGAGATCCGCCATCAGCCGCATCTGTTCGGCCGAGGCATCGCCCGGCGTCGCGCCATGCTCCTTGAGCGAGATCGTCACGATGCCGTGGTTCGGCACCTTGTGCGCGGCCACGTTGCGCTCCACCCAGCGGCGATAGACCGGGTCTACCGCCAGGGTCTTCTCGTGGAAGTCTACGGGGGCGTTCTTGAAGGCGGGCGGCGCGAATTGCGCGGCGATGTCTTTCAGGATTTCCTGATCGACGCCGGTGAAGCCTTGGCGGATGCGGGCGAATTCCTCCTCGACCTCGGCCTTGAAATTCTCCAGCCCGTGCTCGAAGACGGTGATCTTGATCCGCGCCTTGTACTTGTTGTCGCGCCGGCCGATCAGGTTCCAGGTGGAGACGATCGCCTCCAGATAGGGCAGCAGGTCCGCCTTCGGCAGGAAGTCGCGGATGACCTGGCCGAGCATCGGCGTCCGGCCGAGGCCGCCGCCCACCAGCACCCTGAGCCCGACCTCGTCGCCGCGCTTCACCAGTTGCAGGCCGACGTCATGGGCGCGGATCACGGCGCGGTCTTCGGCGGCGCCGGTGATCGCGATCTTGAATTTGCGCGGCAGGAACTGGAATTCGGCATGGTCGGTCGACCATTGCCGGATCAGCTCGGCGATGGGGCGGGGGTCCTCGATCTCGTCCGCCGCGGCGCCGGCGAACACGTCGGTCGTGGTGTTGCGGATGGTATTGCCCGAGGTCTGGATCGCATGCATCTGCACATCGGCCAGAGCGTCGATGATATCGGGCACATCCACCAGCTTCGGCCAGTTGAACTGGATGTTCTGGCGGGTGGTGAAATGGCCGTAGCCGCGGTCCCACCGCTCGGCGATATGCGCGAGCTGGCGCATCTGCACCGGGTTGATCGTGCCATAGGGGATGCAGATCCGCAGCATATAGGCATGCAGCTGCAGATAGAGCCCGTTCATGAGGCGCAGCGGGCGGAATTCGTCTTCGGTCAGGCTGCCGTCCAGGCGGCGTTCGACCTGCTGGCGGAACTGGGCCGCCCGCGCGCGCACGAAGTCTTCGTCGAAGTCCGAATACTCATACATGCGCGGGCTCCTGCTTGCTGGTCTCTTGCTTGCCGTGGAAATAGTTCGACGGGCCCCGGGTGCGGAAGGCCTCGCGGAAGTGGACGGGCTCGGGGCCGTTCGGGCCGGCCTTGGCATCGGCCAGATAGGGCCCGACGACGATATGTGCCTGCCCCTGCGCTTTCAGCAGGCGCAGCTCGGCATCCGCCTCTTCCTCCAGAAGCTCCGCCTCAGTATGGCATCGCGTCCAGGTCCCGGCTGCGGTCATATAGACCACATCCCCCAGCCGCAGGTCATTGGCGGTCAGGACTTTGGGCGTGAATTTGCGGGCCATCTTTCCCTCCGGGATTCGGCGTGCTTCATTTGAGGTGGCAATATAGGAAATTATTCCCGGTAATTGCCATTCCCCCTTGAAAATAAGGCGCAATGTTCCGTATTTCTGCGCCTGTGGTGCGAATTTCCCGTGCATCGGAGGAAAAGCGAATGACTGTCCGCCTCGACGACCTCGACCGGAAAATTCTCTCGCAACTGCAGGAGGACGCGAGCCAGTCGCTCGACGAAATCGCGCGCAAGGTGGGGTCGTCAAAGACCCCGGTGTGGAACCGGATTCGACGGATGAAGGAGCAGGGCGTGATCGGCCGGCAGACGGTTCTGCTCGATCCCGATGCGCTCGGGCTGGAGGCGTGCTTCTTCGTTCTCATCCGCACCTCTGAACACGAAGCCGACTGGCAGCGCAAGTTCCTGGCCACGCTGCGGGCGCGGCCGGAAGTTCTGGAGGCGCATCGCCTGGCGGGCGATATCGACTATATCCTGAAGGTGCGGGTGCGCAACGCCCGCGCCTATGATCAGTTCTATCAGGCGCTGATCTCCGAGGTGAAGATCCACAACGTCACGGCGCTGCTGTCGATGGAGGAGATCAAGTCCACCACGCTCCTGCCGCTCTAGAGCGCGGCGACGATCGCGCCGAAATCGGCGGCCTTCAGGCTTGCGCCGCCCACCAGCGCCCCGTCGACATTGGAGACGGCGAAGATCTCGGCCGCGTTCGCCGGTTTGACCGAGCCGCCATAGAGCAGCCGGACGCCATCGCCCTCGGCGCCGAAGCGGCCGACCAGCTCGGCGCGGATGAAATCGTGCACCTCGGCGATCTGTTCGAGCGTCGGCGTGCGGCCGGTGCCGATTGCCCAGACCGGCTCATAGGCGATCACCACCGTGGCCGCCGTGGCCTGCGCGGGCACCGAGCCCGCCAGCTGCCGCCCGACCACGGCGAGCGTCGCGCCCGCATCGCGCTCGGCCTCCGTTTCGCCCACGCAGATCACCGCAGTGAGCCCCTCGGCCAGCGCCGCTTCGGATTTGGCACAGACCAGCGCATCGGTTTCGGCATGGTCCGCGCGGCGCTCGGAATGGCCGAGGATCACATGGCTCGCGCCCGCGTCCTTCAGCATGGCCGCGGAAATATCGCCGGTATGCGCGCCCGAGGCCTTCGGGTGGCAGTCCTGCCCGCCGACGGCGATGCGCCCGGCCGCCAGCGCCGCCATGGCAGAGACCAGTGTCGCGGGGGGGCAGAGCAGCACCTCGCAGGCCGGGGCCGGATGGGCCGCGATCAGCGCCTCGACCTCGGTCAGGCTCGCCTTCAGCCCGTTCATCTTCCAGTTGCCCGCCGCGAGTTTCTTGCGCATCCGCCCCTCCATGGTTCGGGGGCAGATTAGGCGAAGCCGCGCTCCGCCGCAAAGGGCAAAGCGCGGCGCAAGCCGATGATAACGTTATCGCGCGATCAGGCGGTCTCGTCGCGGAACTTGACCGACTCGCCGCAGCCGCAGCTCTCGACGACATTGGGGTTGCGGAACTTGAACCCGGCTTCCAGGAGCCCGACCTCGTAGTCGATCTCCGTGCCGATCATGTACATCTGCGCCATCGGCGCGATGAGCACGCGCGCCGGCCCCTCCTCGACCACCAGGTCCATCGGGCCGGCCTCGCGGGCGACTTCCATCGTGTATTCCATCCCGGCGCATCCGCCCTTCTTCACGCCGATGCGGAAGCCCGCGGCGCTTTCGCGCGCCATCAGGGCCGCAATCTGGCTGATGGCGGCGGGGGTCAGGGTCACGGGGGGCTTGCCGGGGATGGCGAACATGGATCTCTCCTTCGATCCGCACAAGATAGGGCGGGGCGGCCGGTGCCGCAACCCGCCCGGTGGCTCAGAGGGTGGGATAATCGGTATAGCCCTCGGCGCCGCCACCGTAGAACAGTGCCTGCCGCGGCGGATTGAGCGGCGCATCCGCCTTCAGCCGCGCGGGCAGGTCCGGATTGGCGATGAAGGCCTTGCCGAAGGCCACCGCATAGGCCGCACCCGTGGCCACGGCCGAAACCGCCGTGTCGCGGGTATAGCCGTTGTTGGCGATATAGGGCGCCTTCAGCGCCGCGCGGAATGCCTCGATGCCGCCTGCGGGCCAGTCGCGCGGGCCGCCGGTCTGGCCCTCCACCACATGGACGAAGGCGAGGTCATGGGCATTGAGCGCCTCGGCCACCGCCGCAAACAGCGCCGGGGTATCGCTGTCGATGCCGACGTTATTGGCGTTCGACCAGGGCGAGAGGCGGATCCCGGTGCGGTCCGCGCCGATGGCGCCGGTGACGGCGGCCAGAACTTCGCGCAGGAACCGCACGCGGTTCGCAATCGTGCCGCCGTAATCATCCGTACGGGTGTTCGCGGTATCGCGCAGGAACTGGTCGATCAGGTAGCCATTGGCGGCATGGATCTCGACCCCGTCGAAGCCCGCCTCATCGGCGCAGCGCGCGGCATGGGCATAATCGGCCATGATGCCGGGGATCTCGTTCTCGCGCAGGGCGCGCGGCTCCACGGTCTCCACGAACCCCTTGCCATCGAAGGTCTTCGCTTCGGCCGAAATCGCCGAAGGTGCTACCGGCTGTGCGCCATTGAGCAGCGAGGGATGCGAAATCCGCCCTACATGCCAGAGCTGAGCCACGATCTTGCCGCCAGCGGCATGGACCGCCTCGGTGATCTTGCGCCAGCCCTTGACCTGCTCGGGGGTGTGGATGCCGGGCGTCCAAGCATAGCCCTGGCCCATCGGCGAAATCTGCGTGCCCTCGGTGACGATCAGCCCCGCGGAGGCGCGCTGGCGGTAATATTCGACCATCAGATCCGTCGGCACCAGCTCGAAAGCCCGGTTGCGGGTCAGCGGAGCCATGATGATACGGTTGGCGATCTCGATCCGGCCGAGGCGCCCCGGTGAAAACAGCGTGTCCGACATGTGGTTCCCTTGTCGCTGATGGCGGCGGGAGGTGCCGCCCCGGCAGATTTGGGGCGCGGCGGCGTCGTGGCAAGGGCCCTCTCGCACAGGCCCCTGCGCGAAATTACATGAAGCCGAGCTCCAGCCGGGCCTCGTCGGACATCATGTCCATGCCCCATTGCGGATCGAAGGTCATGGTGACGTTGACCGAGCGGATGCCGGGAATCGCCTCGACGGCATTCTGCACCCATTCGGGCATTTCGCCCGCCACCGGGCAGCCCGGCGCGGTGAGCGTCATGACGATATCGACATCGTCCTCGTCGTTGATCGTGATCGTGTAGATCAGGCCGAGGTCATAGATATTGACCGGAATTTCCGGGTCGAAGACCGTCCGGCAGGCATCGGCCACGGCATCATAGAGCGGATGCTCAGTGGTGGAGGGCCTGATCAGCGGGGTGCCTTCGGCGGGCTGTTCGGATTCGGTGGACATGGTGTCGCTCCGGCAAAGATGAGCGTTTATATAGGAATATCCGGGGTGCAGGTAAAGCCCGCGCCTGTGCCCCGCAGTGCCCCGGGCTGTGCGGTGCCGCACGGGCGGGCGCAGGCGGGCCTTGACCGGCGCGCGCGAAAGCGCCACAGGGATCGGCATGGTTCCGATGGACAAACTCGCCCAGATCGTGCAGCGCTTCGACTTCGTCGCAGCGAAGCTGAACGCGACCGCAGCCCCGGCCGAAATCGCCGCGCTGTCGCGCGAATATTCCGAGCTGAAGCCGGTGGTGGATGAGATCGCCGCCTATCGCCAGGCGCTCGAGGACGTGGCCGAGGCCGAGGGCTGGCTCGCCGATCCGGAGATGAAGGCGCTGGCCGAGGAGGAGCTGCCGCGGCTGCGCGCGCGCATCCCCGAGATGGAGCAGGCGCTGCGGCTCGCGCTCCTGCCGAAGGATGCGGCCGATGCGCGGCCGGCGATCCTGGAAATCCGCCCCGGCACCGGGGGCGACGAGGCGGCGCTGTTTGCGGCGGATTTGCTGCGCATGTATCAGCGCCATGCCGAAGCACAGGGCTGGCGCTTCGAGCTGATGGATATGACACCCTCCGAGCTGGGTGGGGTGAAGGAAGCGACGGCGCGGATCGAGGGCGAGGGGGTTTTCGCCCGGATGAAATACGAATCCGGTGTGCACCGCGTGCAGCGCGTGCCGGAGACAGAGGCGGGCGGGCGGATCCATACTTCCGCGGCCACCGTGGCCGTGCTGCCCGAGGCGGAGGAGGTCGATATCGACATTCCGGCCGCCGATATCCGCATCGACACGATGCGCTCTTCAGGGGCGGGCGGCCAGCATGTGAACACGACCGATTCCGCGGTGCGCATCACCCACCTGCCGACCGGCATCGTGGTGACCTCTTCGGAGAAGAGCCAGCACCAGAACCGCGCCAATGCCATGGCGGTCCTGCGCGCCCGGCTGTACGAGCTGGAGCGGGAGCGGCTGGACACTGCGCGCGCCGCCGACCGCAAGAGCCAGGTCGGCTCCGGGGATCGCTCCGAGCGGATCCGGACCTACAATTTCCCGCAGGGCCGGATGACCGATCACCGGATCAACCTCACGCTTTATGCCCTGGCGCAGATCATGAACGGCGATCTGACCGAGGTGATCGACGCGCTGGTGGCCGACGATCAGGCGCGGAAGCTTGCGGAGATGGAAGGGTGAAGGCGCAGGCGGCGCTGGTGCTGGGCACGCGGCGGCTGGCCGAGGCCGGCATCGACGGCGCCCCGACCGATGCGCGCAGGCTTCTTGCCCATGCGATGGGGCTGGCGCCCGAGAGGTTGACGCTGGCGCTGCAGGACCCGCTGCCGGAGGCGCAGGCGGCGGTGTTCGAGGCCGCCCTGCAGGCGCGGCTCGCGCGCCAGCCGGTGGCGCAGATCACCGGGCTGCGGCGGTTCTGGGGGCTGGAATTCCGGGTCACGCGTGCCACCCTGGACCCGCGGCCCGAGACCGAGATCCTGGTCGCCACGGCGCTGGAGGAGCCCTTCGCCAAGATTCTGGACCTTGGCACCGGCACCGGCTGCATCCTGATCAGCCTGCTGAAGGGCATGCCCTTCGCCGCGGGCACCGGGGTGGATCTCTCGGAGCAGGCGCTGGAGGTCGCGCGCGACAATGCCGCGCGGCTCGGCGTCGCCTCGCGGGCACGGTTTCTTGCATCCGACTGGTTTGCCGCGGTGCAGGGGCGCTTCGATCTGATCGTGTCCAATCCGCCCTATATCACCGCCGCCGAAATGGCGGCTCTCGCGCCCGAGGTGCACGACTGGGAGCCGCATCTCGCGCTCACTCCCGGGGGCGACGGGCTGGATGCCTACCGCGCGATTGCGCGGGGGGCGGGGGCGCGGCTGATGCCGGGGGGGCGGATCGTGCTGGAAATCGGCCCGACTCAGGGTGGCGAAGTGTCGCAGATGCTTGCGGCGGAAGGTTTTGCGCAGATCGAGATCCGGCAGGATCTGGATGGCCGCCCGCGCACCGTGCTGGCGCGCAAGCCCGGCGGCGATGGCTGCGAAAGCCCGGAAAGCCCCGAAAACCACGGATAATTGAGGATTGAGCGTATTTCCTCCTTGCATGGGGCGGAATGAAATGCTTAGTCATCCCTGTGCGGAAGGAAGTTGGTTCCACCGCACGGCTCAGCTCACACTGCGGGTCACGGGGTCTCGGCGGACGAAGTCCGCAGCGCAGTCCCTGCCCATATGGCGGGTCGTTTCCGACCCGAACTCAGCGCCCGGAAGGGCACAACCGACGAAGGCCCATGAGATCTTCCAAATCCCGTTCGCGCAACAAGTCGAACCGTCAGCGCTCGATCGGCAACATCATCAACCGCGTGTTCGATAGCTCCGGACCCGAGGGGAAGGTGCGCGGCACGCCGCAGCAGATCATCGACAAATACCTCGCGCTGGCGCGGGACGCGCAGCTCGGCAACGACCGCGTGGCCGAACAGAACTTCCTTCAGCACGCCGAGCATTACACCCGGATGCTGGGCGAGGCGCAGCGCGAAGTTGCGCGCGAGCAGGAAGAGCGGCAGCGCAACTATCAGCAAAACAACCAGAATACCGGCCGCGAGCGGCAGGAGCGCGGTGAGCGCGAGGCCGAGGCCCGCTATGACGACGTGGCGCCGATGCCGGAGCCGATGTCGGTCGAGGATGAGGGGCCCGGTCTGGTCGAGACGCCGGAAATGAATTCGGAGCCCGCCCCGGATGTGGCGCCGGCGATCGAGGCGCCGGTGGCGGAAGCGCCGCAGGGCCTGCCCGAAGCCATCGAGACCACGGATGAGGCCGAAGGCACGCCGGAGCCCGCCGCCGAGAAGGCGCCGCGCCCGCGCACCCGCCGCGGCCCGCGCAAGCCGCGCGCGCCGAAGGGCGAGGACGCCGCGGTGGAAGCGCAGAGCGACGCCGCGGGCGAGTGAGCCACGGACCCACGAAATGACAAGGCCGCGCCCGGAGCGCGGCCTTTTCGTTTCAGCGGGCGAGCAGCCGCGCGAGGTGACAGAACTGCTCCAGCGTCACCCGCTCGGCCCGTTCGGTGGGCGGGATGCCCGCCTCCTCCAGCAGCGATTCGATCTGCGGATGCAGCCCCTTCAGCGAGGCCCGCAGCATCTTGCGCCGCTGGTTGAACCCGGCTGCAACCACCCGCTCCAGAAGCTTCGGACTGGCCGGATAGCGCGGCTCGGGCAGGGCTTTCAGATGCACCACCGCCGAATGCACCTTCGGCGCCGGGGTGAAGGCTTCGGGCGGCAGCACCATGACGATCCGCGCCTCGCAGCGCCATTGCGCCAGCAGCGCAAGGCGTCCGTAGTGGTTCGTGCCGGGCTTCGCCACGATCCGCTCCGCCACTTCCTTCTGGAACATCAGCGTCAGGCTGTCCCAGAAGGGCGGCCACTCCGGCGGGGTCAGCCAGCGCACCAGCAGCTCCGTCCCGACGTTATAGGGCAGGTTGGCCGCGATCCGGATCGGCGGGGTCAGATGCGCGCGCACATCCACCTCCAGCGCGTCGCCGTTGATGACCTCGAGCCGCTCCGGATAATGCGCCGCGATCTCGGCCAGCGCGGGCAGGCAGCGGCTGTCCTTCTCCACCGCCAGCACCCGGCGCGCGCCCTCGGCCAGCAAGCCGCGGGTGAGCCCGCCGGGGCCGGGCCCGACCTCCAGCACATCGCAATGCCGCAGATCGCCCGCCGCCCGCGCGATTTTCGCGGTGAGGTTCAGGTCCAGCAGGAAGTTCTGGCCAAGGCTCTTCTTCGCCACCAGCTCGTGGTCGCGGATCACGTCGCGCAGCGGCGGCAGGCCGTCGATCGCCGCCATCTCAGCGCCGCCTCGCCGCGCCCATGCGCGCGGCCATCCGCAGCGCCGCGATCAGGCTGGCCGGATTGGCGCGCCCCGTGCCCGCAATGTCGTAGGCCGTGCCGTGATCGGGCGAGGTGCGCACGAAGGGCAGACCCAGTGTAACATTGACGCCGCCATCGAAATCCAGCGTCTTGATCGGGATCAGGGCCTGGTCGTGATAGGCGCAGACGGCGGCATCATAGCCCGCCCGCGCCGCCGGATGGAACATCGTATCCGCGGGCAGGGGCCCGGCCACGGCAAAGCCCTCGGCCCGCAGGCCCTCCAGCACATCGCGCATCCAGTCGCGCTCCTCGTGCCCCATGGCGCCGCCTTCGCCCGCATGCGGGTTCAGCCCGGCCACGGCGATGCGCGGGTTTTCGATCGCGAAGTCGCGGCGCAGGCCCTCCACCGTCAGGCGGATGGTCGTGCGCAGCAGCTCGGGCGTGAGGGCGCGCGGCACCTCGCTCAGCGCGATATGGATCGTCGCGGGCACCACCCGCAGCGGCGGGACCGGCGCCTCGGCGGCCAGCATCATCACCACCTCGGCGCCTCCGGCCAGATGCGCCAGGAATTCGGTGTGCCCCGGGAAGGCGAAGCCCGCGCCATCTTTCAGCGCCTTCTTGTGGATCGGCGCGGTGGTGAGCGCGAGGCCCTCGCCCGCCTGCACGATCTTCACCGCGCGCTCGATCGCCGAAATCACCGCAGCCGCGTTCTCGGGGGCGGGCTGGCCGGGAATGGCCGCGGCGGGGAAGGCATGGGGCAGCACCGGCAGGCCCGCCCCCGCATGGAGCATCGCCTCGGCGGGGCTCGAAAGCTCGCGCACCCGGGTGCCGCGCGGCAGATGCGCCGGATCGCCGACCCAGACGAAGGGCAGGGCGGCGCCGAGCACCTCCCAGGCCTTGGCGGCGATCTCGGGGCCGATGCCCGAAGGGTCGCCGCAGCTCAGGATGACCGGAAGGTCGGTGCCTGCCGCGCCGCTCATGGCCGGGTGATCACCGCATTGGACCGCAGATCCGCCAGCAGGTTTTCCGAATAGGTGTTCATCCGCGCGTTCATCAGACTGTTGCGCACCGCGTCCTTGTCGGGCGCTTTCTGGCCCTTGGCCTCGTCCACCGCGGCCTCGCGCGAGCACAGCATGATCAGGTCCTGCTGGCCGCCGCGCTGGAGCGTGGTGGTCTCCCCGATATCCAGATGCGAGAGCGCGACCGCGATGTCTTGCGGAATGGCGTCCTGCGGCGCGGGTTCGGCCCGGTTCAGGGCGCTCGCCGGGGCGTCCTTCGCGATGGTGTACAGATCGTCGCAGCGCTTCGCCTGGCTCGCCACGCGTGCGGCGAGATCTGCCGCCTGCTCCGAGCCGGGCGCCCCGAGCGCCAGCACGGCATAGCCGAGCTTTTGCGGCTGCGTGCCGACGGCGCTGCCCGCATCGAGCGCGCGCAGCATGAAGATGCCCCAGGCCCCGCCGAGCTCCAGCGGCTGGGTCGCTTCGCCGGGCTTCAGCGCCAGGATCACCGGGCGCAGCGCGGGCGGCAGGTTTTGCAGCGGCACCCAGTCCAGCCGGCCGCCATTGTCGCGCGAGGCCGAGGCCGAGACCTGCCGCGCGGCATTGCCGAATTCGCCCTCGCCGCGGATATGCGAGACCTGCTCGGCCAGCTGCCGCGCCTCCGCCGCATATTCCGCCGGGGCGGGGATGATGATTTCCGACATCAGCACCCGGGTGCTGCGCCCGCGCTCGGATTCGACCAGCATCGCGCGCGCGACATCGGCATCGGTGATCCGGACCCGGCCCGCATAGCGCGCCCGCACCACCTCGCGCCAGACCATGCCGGCCGAGACGAAATCGCGGAAGGTCTGTTCCGATACCCCGGCCTTGGACAGCTCCGCCACGAACTGCTCGCGCGAGAGGTTGGCGCGGCCGGCGAATTCCTCCATGCCCTGGGTGATCTGCGCCTCGGTGATGCTCACACCTTCGCGCTTGGCCTGCCACTGGCGCAGGCGGTCGTCGATCAGGCCCTCTTCGGCCTGTTTCTGCAGATCGCCCGTCTGCCGCAGTAGCCCCATGAAACGCACGCGCTGATCCATCTCGTAGCGCGAGATGCCCATGCCGTTCACGGTCACCACGGGGGCGAAGAGCCCGGATTGCGCCTGCGCCATCGGTGCCGCAGACATGCCGATGGCCAGCGCGGCGGCCAGCAGCGGGGAAAATCGCACCATCTTCGTCATTCGTCGTCCGTTCTTCATTCCGCGCGCCGCGCCCCGGCCGGGGCTCAGCGCCGACAAACCTGCTGTGAGGCACCCGCCGTGGCGCCGCCGCCGAAGCCAGCCAGCTGCACCGAGATGCCCACGCTCGTTTCGGGGATCACACTAGAGGAGGACGTGAACCGACGCGAGAGGGAAAGATCGACGCTCATGCACTCGTTGACGTATTCCAGCCCGATCGCCGCCCGCGCCGCGCGCTCGTTGGTGAAATCGTAGCGGGTGTTGATCAGGCTGCGCCAGCCCTGCGTCCAGTTCCATCCGGCCTCCAGCAGCAGCTCGCTGGTGGGCTCGGGGCGCTCCTCGGTCTCGTCGGCGCGCATCCACAGATAGCCGAGTGCGACCTGATAATCGTCGTCGAGATAGCCCACCCGGAGCTCCTCGCGCGAGAAGCCGAAACGGTCGTCGAACAGGGCGCGGTTGGCCACGGTGAAGCCATTGGCGGCGGTCAGCGTGGTGCCCAGCAGCCAGTCCGACTGCTTGCCCGAAAGGCCGGAGCCCTCGGGGAACTGCTGCAGGTCCTTCGCGCGGATCACCCGCCCCGCCGTCATGCCGAGCGACCAGCCGGAGGCGTCCATCCGGGTCCAGCTGACACCCAGATTGGCGCGCAGCCCCTGTTCGCGCGCATCGGCGCCGGGGAAGCGCGAGATCGAGAACAGGTTGCCCTCGTCGAATTCGGTCAGCAGGCTGTCCTCGTTCGGCACGCGCTTGATGGTGTTGGGGCTCCAGAACACCTGGGCGATGGGCTCGATCACATGCGCCGCGCGGCCCGAGGTGGCGATCCAGGGCCAGCGGATTTCCGCGCCGATGGTGGGCAGGGCGCGGAAGGTGGTGGCGTGCCAGTCCGCATCCTGCTGCACCGAGATCACGTCGGCCGCGAGGTTGCCGAGCGTCGCGGCGAGGATGCCGCCCGGCAGCAGCCATTGCCGCCGCCAGTCCGCCTCGAGCGAGGTGCGCAGCACGTCGCGCCCGTCGGAGACCAGATCCGGGTCCACCGCAGTATCGTAATCCAGCGTCGAGGCGCGCCGGTGCATGTGGATGCCCCAGTCCACCGACATTTCGCCGCCGATCCGGTCCGGCCGGAACACCCGCGTCCAGGTGAAATCGCCCGAAGCCATCGGCTGGGTCGAGTTGCTCTCGCCCTCGCGGATCGAATGGGTGTTGCCCAGCCGCATCCAGATCAGCTCCTGGCGCTGCACCTTTTCGAGCGTGATCCCCGACCACAGCCGGTCGTCGTCGGTGATGTCGTAATCGGTCAGGTAGCCGCCATCCGAGGTCAGCCGCAGCTGCACGCCCAGGGTGAAATCGTCGGGCATGGCGAAGGTGCCGTTGGCGAACAGATAGCCGCGGGTATCGCCCTCGCGGATGCTGTCGTTCGTCAGCGCGCCCTCCATCGTATAGCTGCCGCTGAGCAGCGCCTGCCGGTAGCGCACGCCCATTGTGCGGGTCCAGTCGCTGGAAATATAGGGCGTGAGCGTCAGGTCCGCCGAAGAGCCGAGGGCGAAGAAATACGGGATCTTCACGCCCGGGCCGAGGCTGGTGGTGGTGCGGAATTCGGGCCGGAGCACCCCGGACATCCGCTCCACCGTCGGGTCGGGCAGGCGCAGCGACGGCAGCCACATCAGCGGCAGGCCCATGAAGCGGAACTGGGCGCCCTCGAAATGCATCTGCCGGGTGAGGGTGTCATGGGTGATGCGGCGGGCGCGGATTTCCCACAGCGGCGTCGGGTCGCTGGCGCAGACCTGGCAGGAGGAGGCGACGACATTGTCGAGCGTCGTGGTCACGCCGTCGTGCCGCTCGATCCGGGTGGCGGCGAGCTGCATCTCGCGGGCCATCACCATGCGCGCGCCGGTCAACACGCCGTTCTGCATGTCGCGCGAGAGCTGGGCCTGCTCGGCGATCACGACGGAACCGGTTTGCCCTGGCTGTTCGAGCCGGAGCGGGCCCTCGATCGTCAGCAGATCGGCGGCCTTGTCATAGGTGACCCGCCGCGCGGTCAGGTGGTTCTGCTTCCACCAGACCTCGATCGAGCCTTCGGCCACGAGCGTGTCGCGCCCGCTGACCATGATCCGGTCCGCGAGCAGGGTCGCGGCCTCGTCGGCCTGATCGGCGGTATAGCCCGCGGGCGCGCCCTCCTGGGCCAGGGCCGGCGGGCAGAGCGCCGTCGTCAGCAGGGCCGCCAGCAGCCAGTTCCGTGCCATCAGCCGTCCTCCCGAGACAGTACGAGCGCCAGCGCCAGCATCAGCGCGATCAGCGGCGGCGCCCAGGCCGCAAGCGCAATCGGGATCTGCCCGTTGTCGCCCAGGACCTGCGCGATATTGCGCAGGAAGAAGGCCGCGAGGCCCGCCCCCAGCGTGAGCAGCACCATCACCCCGCTCTGGCCGAAGCGGACATGGGCCATGTTGAACCCGGCCGCGATGAGCACCATCGCCGCCAGCATCAGCGGCAGCGCGAGCTCCATCTGGAACCACAGAAGGTGGCGTCGCGCGGAGAAGCCTGCGCCCTCCATGCCCTTGATAAAGCCCGGCAATTGCCAGATCGGGATGGAGGAGGGGGTGCCGAAGCTGTCGCGGATACGCTCGGCCGTGAGATCCGAGGCGAGCGTCAGCGTATCGAGCACCTTGGCGTCGCGCTCGGGGTTCGTGGAGGCGCCGAGCGGCCAGTCCTTCACCCTCGACAATTGCCACGCGCCATCGCGCAGATCGGCCGTCTCGGCCTCGATCCGGCGCACGGCGCCATGGTCGGGGGCGAAGATCATGAAGGTCACGCTGCTCAGCCGGGTGGCATCGAGGCTCGCGCGCGCAGCGCGGATCACCGCCTGGTTGCCGCTGCCATCGTTCATGCCCTGCCGCATCCACACGCCCTCGCTGCCGATCGAGACGGTCTCCAGCCCGCTGCTGCGGTAGCGCCCAGCGAGCTCCTCGTAGCGCTTCTGCGTGGCCGAGACGATCGGGTTCCCGGCTGCCACGGCAACAATGCCGATCATCAGCGCCACGCCCACCGGCGCGGCCAGCATCCGCAGCGCGGGCTGCCCCGCGGCCCGGATCACCACCAGCTCGGACGAGCGCGCCAGCCCGATGAACAGCACGACCGCCGCCAGCACCATCAGGATCGGCAAGATCGCATAGATCGATTCCGGCACCGCCAGCAGCGAGAGCCGCGCCGCCTGGCCGAGGTTGATCTGGCTGCCGCTGAAGGCGCGGACCTTCTCCACCATCTCGATCAGGAACAGGATGCCCCAGAAGGTGAACAGCACCATCAGGAAGGCGCGGAAGAACCGCCGCGCGATGTAGAACGACAGCGTCATGCCGCCACCTCGCGGACCCGGCGCGGCCGCGCCGACCACCACAGGATCAGGGCCGCCGCCGCAACCCCGGCCAGCGCCGGCAGGTAGGCCAGCGGCCAGAGCGCAACCTGGCGCTGCATCGCGCTTTCGGCGGCATTCGACAGGAACTGCAGCACGATCAGCCCGAGCACCGCGATCAGGATCTGCCACCACATGCCGAAGCGGGAAAAGCCGCCGAGCATGAGCGCGGCAAAGCCTATAAGCACCGCGGCCGGGGCCAGAAGCGGCTGCGCGATCCGGTCGTTGAGCACGCGCATCGGCTCGCCCGCATCGGCGCCGAGCCGGGCCAGAAGCGCGTCCGAGGGCATCACGATCTGCCAGCTCGGGAGCTCGTCCCAGCCCTCGGTGGCGGCGGCGGGCGTGCCGATCAGGGCCGCGATGTCGTAGGTCAGGTCGGTGAACCGGGTCACGGCGAGGCTTTCGTCGGAGAGACGCAGGGTCTGGGCCATGCCGTTGAGCATGATCAGCTTCGGCCCGGTATCGGAGCGCACGATCAGCGCCTTTTCGGCGGTATAAGTGGTGCGCTCCACCGTGGAGCGCGCGTCCGACAGGAACAGATCCAGCAATTCGCCCCTGGGCGAGATCTCGCGGATGTAGATGGTGACGCCATCGGCCGGGTGCTGGAAGGCGCCCTCGGTCAGGAACCGCGCGGTGACATTCTCGGCCACCTCGGCCTGGCGCTCGGCCAGCTTGTGGCGCGAGACCGGCACCAGCACATGCACCAGCACCATCATCAGGAGCGCCACAATCAGCCCGAACACCGCCACCGGCCGCGCCAGCCGCCAGGGCGAGGCGCCGGTGGCCTGCATCACCACGAATTCGGAATCGGCGCTGAGCCGGTTGATCGCATAGACGGTCGCGGCGAAGCCCGCCACCGGCAGCACCAGGCGGATCACGTTGGGCAGAGTGAGCAGGGTGAATTCCAGCACCACCCAGGCGGTCTGGCCATCGCCGATCAGCTTGTCGAACAGCAGGACCGCCCGGTTCACCCAATAGACCGAGACCAGCACCAGCGCGAAGAAGCCGAACAGCGCCATCAGCCGGGAGAGAAGATATCGGTCGAGCTGCGTCACTGTCCTGTCCGGATCGGAGTTCTGTTCCCGCCTGTCTAACCCGCGCCGCCCGCGGCGAAAAGCCCCGGCCGGGAGCGATGGTGGCGGCGCTTTTCATTTTGCCGCCCCGCCGCTAGGCTCGGCGGGAAATCGCCCGCAGGATACCGCTCATGACCCATCCCGTCGCCATCTCTTTTGCCGAAACCAGCCCGGAGGCGATTGCGGCCTTCCCGGGGCGCGTGGCCTTGGTGGTGGGGGCGGCGCTGTCTCCGCTCGGGCGGCGGATAGACCGGCTCACGCGCGGGGCGCTGGCGCGGGCCATGGCCTCGGAGGCCTGGGGTAAGGTCAAGCCCGGCGAATCGCTGAGCATCGGCTTCCCGGCGGGCCTCGCCTGCGAGGCGCTGGATCTCGTCGCGCTGGATCGCAAGGCGGATCAGGGCGCGGCGCGCAAGGCTGGCGCCCGGGTTGCGCGCGGGCTCGGGCCGCTGGGCGCGCTGGTCGTGGCCGAGGGGCATCCGCGCGCGGCCGATATGGCCTTCGGGCTGGCGCTGCGGGCCTACCGCTTCGATTACCACACCGAGGCGAAGCCCGCCTTCGGGCCGGTGACGCTGATGGTGGCGAAGCCAGAGGACGTGGCCCGCGCGGCCGCCCCCCATGCCGCGCTGGCGGAGGGTATCTTCTTCACCCGCGATCTGGTGAACGAGCCGGCCAATATCCTCACCACCGACGATTTCGCGGCCCGGCTGGCGGCGATGCAGGAGCTCGGGGTGGATGTGGAGATCCTGGAGGAGGCGCAGCTCGGCGCGCTTGGCATGCGCGCACTGCTGGGCGTCGGGCAGGGCTCGGCGAGCCCCTCCAAGGTGGTGGTGATGCGCTGGAACGGCGGCGAAGGCGCGCCGCTCGCGCTGGTGGGCAAGGGTGTCGTGTTCGATACCGGCGGCATCTCCCTCAAACCCGGCGCGGGGATGGAAGAGATGACGATGGACATGGGCGGCGCGGCCGTGGTGGCGGGGGTGCTGCGCACGCTGGCGCTGCGCAAGGCGCGGGCCAATGTGGTCGGGCTGGTGGGGCTGGTGGAGAACATGCCCGATGGCCTCGCGCAGCGGCCGGGCGATATCGTGCGCTCGATGAAGGGCGACACGATCGAGATCGTGAACACCGATGCCGAGGGGCGGCTCGTGCTGGCCGATGTGCTCTGGTACGCGCAGGAGCGGTTCAAGCCGCGCGCGGTGATCGACCTCGCGACGCTGACCGGGGCGATCATCGTCGCGCTCGGGCATGAGCGCGCGGGCGTGTTCACCAATGACGAGGCCTTCTCCGATCAGGTGCTGGCGGCCGCGAAAGCCGAAGGCGAGGGCGCCTGGCCGATGCCGCTGGACCCGGCCTATGACGCGCTGATCACCTCGCGGCTGGCAGATATCAAGAATTCGGGCGGGCGCTATGCGGCCTCCGTCGCGGCGGCGGCCTTCCTGAAGCGGTTCGTGGGCGATGTGCCCTGGTGCCATATCGACATTGCCGGGGTGACGCTACCGCCTGGAGAGACCACGCTCTCGCCCAAGGGGCCGACGGGCTGGGGTGTGCTCACGCTCGACCGGCTGATCCGCGACCGGTTCGAGGCCTGATGCCCGCGCTGTTCTACCATGTGACCCAGTCGGCGGTGGAGGATGTGGTCTCCACGCTACTCTCCCGCGCGCTGGCGCAGGGCTGGAAGGTGGAGCTGCGCGGCCAGACCGTGGAGCGGATGGAGTGGTACGACCAGAAGCTCTGGCTCGGCCCGGAGGAGGACTTCCTGCCGCATGGGCTGCAGGGCGGGGCGCAGGATGCGCTGCAGCCGGTGCTCCTTACCCATGTGCCGCATCCCGAGGGCCGCCAGGCGGTGATGGCGGTGGAGGGGGCGGCGGTGACGGCTGCGGACGTGGCCGCGGCGGAGCGGGTCTGGATCCTGTTCGACGGGCGCGACCCGATGGCGGTGGACCATGCCCGCGGCCAGTGGCGCGACCTCACGGGCGCGGGGGCTGCGGCGCAATACTGGTCCGAAGAGGGCGGCCGCTGGGAAAAGAAGGCCGAGCGCTAATCGGCGATCCCGCCCGGCTCCAGCACCACGACGGTCGGCTGCTTCGGCAGGCCGCGCAGCGTGAGGGTGATTTCGCTGCTGCCGGGGCGGATCACCGCGAAGTTGTCCGCCATGCCGGCCATGAACCGCTGCAGCGTCGCTTCGTTGAACCAGTGCACCGGGATCACCACCGAACTGCGCAGCCGGCGCAGGATATCGACCATCTCGCCCTGGTTGATTGTCATGGAGCCATCCACCGCCGCCATCACCACATCGAGCCGCCCGAGGGCCGCGAACTGCGCCTCCGTGGGCGTGTGGTGCAGATGGCCGAGGTGGCCGATGCACAGGCCCGCGGTTTCGAACACGAAGATCGAATTGCCGTTTTCCTCCACGGTGCCGTAGCTGCGGATCGCGGTGGGCACATTGCGGATGAGGATATCGCCCACCTGCCGGTGATGCTTCGCCGCGATGCCGAACTGGTCGGACCAGCCGCGCAGCACCAATGCGCTTTCGGGGGGCGTATCGGTATAATGGCTGGAATGGGCGCGGTTCATCGTGACCACATCCGGGGTGAAGCCCTGCACCTGGCCGTTGAAATCGGTTATCACGGAGGTGCCGCCCGCGCTTTGCAGCAGCACCATGGCATGATCGATGAAGCGCAGCCGCACCGCATCCTGGGGGACCGGGTCGCTCACCGCGGCCTTGTGCAGGTACTCGAGCCCGGGCGCGGATTGCGCCAGCGCGATGCAATGCGAGATCGGGCGGGTCTGGGCGGCGGCTGGCGCCGCCTGCCCGAGGGTCAGCGCGGCAAGGGCAAGCAGGCGGAGCATCGGATCCTCCCTGTACGGTCGCGTGATCCGGAAACGGTACGGGAGAATGCGGCGCCCGGTCCTCACAACGGCGTGAGGGGCGGCTTTTCAAGCGGGGCATTTCGGCCTATTGCGGCCCGGTTCGGCCGATGCGGCGCGGAAGGAGACCGAGATGAGCAAGTTCAGCTTCACCCTGAAGGCCACCGACGGCCGCGCCCGCACCGGCGTGATCCATACGCCGCGCGGCGAGATCCGCACGCCCGCGTTCATGCCGGTGGGCACCGCGGCCACCGTGAAGGCGATGATGCCCGACTCGGTCGCGGCGACCGGGGCGGATATCCTGCTCGGCAATACCTATCACCTGATGCTGCGCCCGAGCGCGGAGCGCATCGCCCGGCTGGGCGGGCTGCACCGGTTCATGAACTGGGACAAGCCGATCCTGACCGATTCCGGCGGCTTCCAGGTGATGTCGCTCGCCGATCTGCGCAAGCTGACGGAGGAGGGCGTGACCTTCCGCAGCCATGTGGACGGCTCCAAACACGTGCTGAGCCCCGAGCGCAGCATGGAGATTCAGCGGCGGCTCGGCTCCGATATCGTGATGTGCTTCGATGAATGCCCGGCGCTGCCCGCGACCGAGGATGTGGTGGCCAAATCCATGCGGCTGTCCATGCGGTGGGCGCAGCGCTCGCGCGATGCGTTCGGAGACCGGCCCGGGCATGCCTTGTTCGGGATCATGCAAGGCGGCGTCACGCCGGAGCTGCGCGCGGAATCGGCTGCGGCGCTGAGCGCGATCGGCTTCGATGGCTATGCGGTGGGCGGGCTTGCCGTGGGCGAGGGGCAGGAGGCGATGTTCGGCGTGCTGGACTATGCGCCGGGCCTGCTGCCGCAGGACAAGCCGCGCTACCTGATGGGCGTGGGCAAGCCCGATGACATTGTGGGTGCGGTCGAGCGCGGCATCGACATGATGGATTGCGTGCTGCCCTCGCGCTCCGGGCGCACCGGGCAGGCCTGGACCCGGCGCGGGCAGGTCAATATCAAGAACGCCCGGCACATGGACGACCCGCGGCCGCTGGACGAGGCCTGCACCTGCCCCTGCTGCCGCAGCTACAGCCGCGCCTATCTGCACCATGTGTTCAAGGCGCAGGAGATCATCTCCTCGATGCTGCTGACCTGGCACAACCTGCATTATTATCAGCAGCTGATGCAGGGGCTGCGCGACGCGATTGCCGCGGGGCGGCTGGCCGCTTTCGTGGCGGAATTCCATGCCCAGCGGGCGGGCGGCGATATCGAGCCGCTCTAATCGGTGATGACGAGATCGGCGGCGCGGCTCTCGCGCCGCAGCATCCGGCCATTGGGCAGGTCGTTCTCCTCGATCCTGCGCAGGGCCTCGGCCTCCGGCAGGCCCTGCCAGCGCGCGCGCAGCCTGCGGCGCAGCTCCGCCTCCGGCACCGCGATCCTGACCGAGAGATCGAACAGCGGCGCCAGCTCGCGCCAGCCCGGGCGGGCGAGCAGCAGGTAATTGCCCTCGACCAGCACGAACCGCGCCCGGCCCGGAACGACGGCGCCCGCCGGCACCACGGTATCGGCGCCGCGGTCGAAAACCGGTATGGGGAGGTCGTGCTCGGCGTGTTTCAGCGCCAGGATCTGGGCGTGAAGTCCGGCCATATCAAAGGTTTCCGGGGCGCCCTTGATGTGGCGCATGAAGCGCGCCTCCAGCACGGCATTGTCCAGATGGAAGCCGTCCATCGCGAGGATCGCGGCGGAATTCGGCGCCCGCGCATTCAGCGCCTCGGCCAATTCGCCTGCCAGCCGCGATTTGCCCGCCCCGGGCGCGCCAACGATGGCGATGAGGTTGCGCGGCGCCTCCAGCTGCAGCAGATGCCCCGCAAGATCGGCGCGATCCACCCGCAGCTCACTGTCCATGAAGGCGCCGACGTCGCCCATCGGCCCGTTGGAATCGCCCAGCCAGAATTCGTCGCCCGCGTTTTCCCGCATCAGCCCTCCATGGCCGCGATGAGGCGCGCCATCGCCGCCGCCGGATCCGCGTCGCGCCAGATTTCCTCGCCGATGGCGAAGAAATCGGTGACGGGGGTGAAATCCGCAACCAGCGCTTCGGAGAGCGCGCCTTCGGCCACCACCGGAACCTCGATCATCTCGCTCCACCAGGCGAACAGGTCGCGCTCGGCGCGGGTGCCGGTGCCAAGGCCGGTCTCGCCGATCGGGCCGAAGCAGACGTAATCGGCCCCGGCCTCGCCCGCGTTCATCCCGTCATGGCGCGAGGCGCCGCAATAGGCGCCGACGATCGCATCCTGGCCAAGCTCCTTGCGCGCCGCGCGCACCGAGCGCGCGCCATCGGTGAGGTGCACGCCATCGAGCCCGTGCCGCTCGACCAGGTGGATGTGGTTCTCGATCACCAGGGCCACATCGTATTCATGGGCCACGACGCGCACCGCATCGGCCGCGCGCATCACCGCATCCTCGTCCTTCGTGGCGAGCCCGAGGCGGATGCAGGCAATGTCATGGGCCGAGAGCACGCGCGCGAGCGTTTCCGGAAACAGGTCCAGATCGAAGCTCGGCGGGGTGAGCAGATAGATCTGCGGGCGGTCCTCGGCCATGGCGGCTCCTGAATATCTGGCGCCGGGCGGCGCGGGGGCGTTTCGGGCCTTCTAGCGCAGGCGCCCGCGCCTTGCCAGAGCCGTCAAGGGGGGCTAAGGGGCCATGGAAAGGATGTGCCATGACCGACCTGATCCGCAATCCCGTCTTCGTCCTCGTCCGGCCGCAGATGGGCGAGAACATCGGCGCGGCGGCGCGCGCGATGCTGAACTTCAGCCTGACGAGCATGCGGGTGGTGGATCCGCGCGACGGCTGGCCGAACCCGAAGGCGGTGGCGATGGCCTCGGGGGCGGCCTCGCAGGTACTGGACTTCGCGGGGGTGTTTCCGGATACGGCGCGGGCGGTGGAGGATTGCGATTTCGTTTTTGCCACCACGGCGCGCGGGCGCGAGCTGACGAAGCCGATCTATACGCCCGAGGCCGCGATGGCCGAGACCCATGCCCGCATCAAGGCCGGGCAGAAGGTGGCGGTGCTGTTCGGGCCGGAGCGCACCGGGCTCGAGAACGACGATATCGCCCGCGCGAATGCGATCATCACCGTGCCGGTCAATCCGGGGTTCTTCTCGCTGAACCTGGCGCAGGCGGTGCTGCTGACGGCCTATGAATTCTCGCGCAGGGTGCATCAGGCGCCGGCGGTGGATCCGGGGCTGGCGGGCGCGGAGGTTGCGAGCGCGATCGAGGTCGAGAAGCTCGGCGATCATTACGAGGAAAAGCTGGAGGCGGCCGGGTTCTTCTTCCCGCCCGACAAGGCCGCGCCGATGAAGCGCAACCTGCGCAACATGTGGTCGCGCTTCGGCCTGACGCGGGCCGATGTGCAGACATTGCACGGCATGCTGCGTCAAATCACCCGCAACCGGGGCTGAGCAGGGCCTTGCCGCCCCGCGCCCCGGCGCCTACTCTCCCGCGCAGAGGACGGAGACCTTCATGAGCCCGAAACGCAGCATTTTCGAGGAGGTCGGGAACAAGGCCCCCGCCGCCCGCGCGACGCCGAAGGGAAACCTGATCGACGCCCGCCCGAGGGGCGCGCGGCAGGCGATCCGGATCTGGCTGATCGTCCTGTTCGCGCTGGTGGTGGCGATGATCGGGGTGGGCGGCGCCACGCGGCTCACGGATTCGGGGCTGTCGATCACCGAATGGCGGCCGGTCACCGGGGCGCTGCCGCCGATGGACGAGGCCGCATGGGCGGGTGAATTCGCCAAATATCAGGCGACGCCGCAATTCGCGCTGATGAACCGGGGCATGACGCTCGCGGAGTTCAAGGGCATTTACTGGTGGGAATGGGGCCATCGGCAGCTCGGGCGCACCATCGGGCTCGTCTGGGCGGTGGGCTTCCTGGGCTTCCTGGCGACGCGGCGGATCCCGCCGGGCTGGGTGCCGCGGCTTTTGGGCATCGGCGTGCTCGGCGGGCTGCAGGGCGCGATCGGCTGGTGGATGGTCTCCTCGGGGCTGGTGGGCGACATGACCTCGGTCGCCTCCTACCGGCTCGCGGTGCATCTCGGGCTCGCCTTCCTGATCCTCGGCTTCATCGCCTGGTATGTGCTGGAGCTCGGGCGCAGCCAGGCGGAGCTGTTGCAGGCGCGCAGGCTGGCGGAGCCGAAGCTCTTCGGCACGGCCACCGGCGTGCTGCATCTGGCTTTCCTGCAGGTGCTGTTGGGCGCGCTCGTGGCGGGGATCGATGCCGGGCGCGGCTTCACCGACTGGCCGCTGATGGGCGGGCAGGTGCTGCCGCCCGATCCGTTCGCGCTCTCGCCGCTGTGGCGCAATTTCTTCGAGGATCCGGGCCTCGTGCAGTTCATGCACCGCGCGGTGGGCTATCTCGTGCTGGTCTTCGGCGCGGTGGTGGCCGTGCTCGGGCGGCGCTCGCCGCAGGCGGCCACGCGCATGGCCTTCGCCTGGATGGGCACCTGGCTTCTGGTGCAGGTCGGGCTTGGCATCGTCACGCTGGTGCATGGCGCGCCGATGCATCTCGGGCTCATCCATCAGATGGGGGCGGTGGTGGCCTTCGTCCTTATCCTACGGGCGCGCTTTCTGGCGCGGTATCCGGTTGTCCAGTCGATCAGGGGGAGCAGATGACGGCACTCAAGGACCTCATTGCCTTTCAACGCGAAACCGAGGCGCTGTCTTCGGTTGCCGAGCGGCTGGGCTGGGACCAGGAGGCGGTGATGCCGCGCGGCGCCGCCGAACAGCGGGCGGAGGAAATCGGCGCGCTGGAGGGGGTGCTGCATGCGCGGCGCACCGATCCGCGGCTGGAGGACTGGCTCGCGCGGGCGGAGGCCGATACCCCGGCCGAGGCGCGGATCCTGGATCTCGTCGGGCGCTCCTACAACCGCAACACCCGGGTTCCGGCGCGGCTGGCCGCCGAGATCGCGCGGCTGACCTCGCTCTCGCAGGGGATCTGGGCGGAGGCGCGCGCGGAGGAGAATGCAGCGGCCTTCCTGCCGACCCTGCGCGAGGTGGTGAAGCTGAAGCGCGAGGAGGCGGCCTGCATCTCCGAGGGCGACCGCTATGATGCGCTCCTCGACGATTACGAGCCGGGCGCGACGCAGAAATCCATCGCCCATATTTTCGACCGGATGCGGCCGCGGCTGGTGGCGCTGCGCGAGCGGGTGCTCGGCGCGGCCTATGCGCCGCCGGTGCTCGATCATGTATTCCCCGAGGCGGCGCAGCTGCGGCTGGCGCGGAAATGCGCGCTGGCCTTCGGCTACGACTGGACCTACGGGCGGATGGATACGGCGGTGCATCCGTTCTCCTCGGGCTCCGGGCGCGATGTGCGGATCACCACGCGGGTGGTGGAGAGCGATCCGTTCAACTGCCTTTACTCCACCATCCACGAAACCGGGCATGCGGTCTATGAGCTCGGGATCGACCCGGACTACCTGTTCACGCCGATGGGCCATGGCGTGTCGATGGGCGTACACGAAAGCCAGAGCCGGATCTTCGAGAACCAGCTTGGCCGGTCGCGCGCTTTCACCGGCTGGCTGCATACCCGGATGGTCGATGCCTTCGGCGATTTCGGGGTTTCGGCCGAGGAGTTCTATGCCTGCGTGAACCGGGTGAGCCCGGGCTTCATCCGCACCGAGGCCGATGAGCTGCACTATAACCTGCACATCATGATGCGCTTCGATCTGGAGCGGGCGCTGATCGCGGGCAAGCTGGAGGTCGAGGATCTTGAGGAGGCCTGGAATACCCGCTTCGCGCAGGATTTCGGGGTCCAGGTCACGCGCCCCTCGCAGGGCTTCTTGCAGGATGTGCACTGGCCGGTGGGCCTGTTTGGCTATTTCCCCACCTATGCGCTCGGCAATGTCTATGCGGGCTGCCTGCACAAGGCGCTGGAGGCCGCGGTGCCCGATCACGCCGAGGCGCTGGCCGAAGGCTCCGCCGCGCCGGCGGTGGAATGGCTGCGCGAGAACCTGCACCGGCATGGCGGGCTGCGCGGGCCGATGGAGACGATCACCCTGGCCTGTGGCGCGGCGCCGAGCGAAGCGCCGCTGCTCGATTACCTGGAGGCGAAATTCGCCGAGATCTATCGGCTCTGACGGGGCGTGAGCCGCAGCCAGATCCCGTCGCGGCTGCGCACCGTCAGATGCGCGACCGGGACGGGCGCGCGCCCCGGCGCGGGCTCCACGCGGAAATCGCGCAGGATCATGGCGAGCAGGAGCGGCCCTTCGGCCATGGCGAAGGCCGCCCCTGGGCAGCTGCGCGGCCCGGCCGAGAACGGGATATAGGCCGCGCGCGCGGCGGGGCAGGGCGCGTGCCAGCGTTCGGGCCGGAAGGCATCCGGCTCCGGCCAGAGCCGGTCGTGGCGGTGCAAGTGCCAGGGGCTGAGGACGATCTGTGCGCCTGCGGGCACGGGGCGGCCGCGGAAGGTTTCAGGGCAGGCGGCCTCGCGCACCAGCATCGGCACGGGTGGATACAGGCGCAGGGTTTCGCGAAAGACGGCGCGGGTATCGCGCAGGGCTGACAGCGCGCCGATATCGGGGCGCAGGCTTTGGGCTTCGGCGGCGATGCGCTCCTGCCATTCCGGATGGGTAGCAGCGAGATAGAGCGCCCAGGCGAGGGCGGAGGCCGATGTCTCGTGGCCGGCGAGGAAGAAGATCGCCACCTGATCGATCATCTCCTCGGTACCAAAGCATTCCCCCGTCACTGGATCGGGGGTGGTCATGATCTTCGTGGCGAGATCGTCGGGGGCGGTCCCGGCCGCAATTTCGGCCGCGCGGGCTTCGGTCAGGCGGGCGATCAGGGCGCGGATGCTGGCCGCGGTGCGCCGGGTGGTGCGGCCACGCCAGCACGGCAGCCAGCCCGGCAGCAGCGCCGCGGGCGTGAGCAGGGGCTGCGCGCGCTGATGGCTGCGGAAGGCTGCGAAGACCGCCTGCGCCGTGCCATCCTCGATCGGGACCGAGAACAGGGTGCGGAAGATGACATCCGCCGCGGCATGGGCGGTCTCTTGCTCCATGTCCACCGGCTCCGGCCCGGCGCAGGCATGCAGCCGGCTCAGGCAGGCCTCGCCCGCGGCCCAGAGTGCCGGGAAGGTCTGGGGCAGGCGGCCGCCTTCGAAGGCCGGGTCGATGATCCGGCGCTGCCGCGCCCAGGTGGCGCCATTGGTGACGAAAACGCTGTTGCGCAGGAGCGGCGCCAGACCCGCGCGCAGGCGGCCGGATTTGGGGAAATCCTCGGGGCGGCGGCGCAGCACGAGCTCCACCAGATCCGGATCGTTGCACAGGAAGGAGGGGAAGAACGGCGTGCGGTATTCGGCCATCCAGGCGTGATAGAGCCGGGCGGGCAGGGCGGAGAGGATATCGCGGGGAAACAGGGCGGCGCGGCGCAGAAAGCCCGCGCGCTCCGCGCGGGCGGCGGGTTTGGGCGGGGTCATCGTGCGGTGTGGCGGCTGGCCACACGGGTGATGCGGCTGCGCGACGGAGCCTGGCCTGCGAACCGGTCGGCCAGCCGCAGCGGCCCGGCGGTGATGCGGGAATAGTCGTAGCTGCCGGGGTGCTCGAAGGCGCAGAGATACTGGAAATGCAGGCGGAAGACATGGCGGCGCAATTTGCGCCAGCGCTCGGGGGCGATGGTCTTGCTGAAGGCCGCGGAGAGGATCAGCGGGCCGCGCGCATGGGGCGGCGCCACGCCCGAGACCGCGGCCGGATCGCACAGCGCGAAGGCGCAGCCATCGCCGGGCGCGGAGACATCGAGCCAGAAGGCGCGGCTCTGGCCCGCCATCAGCGCGAGATCGGCGCGCAGCGCGCGGGCTTCGGGCAGGAAGCTGATCATCGGCATCGCCTGGCCGAGGGTGAGCAGGCCGAGCGCTGCGGGGCCATTGGCGCGGCCGTCGCGAATCAGCCGGGCAAGGAGCGAGACGGCCAGATGCGCCCCGGAGGAATGGCCCACGACCAGAACCTCGTCCCAGTCCTCGGTGAGGGCGGCCTCGATCCGGCTGCCGAATTCTGCGATCCGGCGGTCCAGCTCCGGCGGATAGGCGCCCCGCCAGCGGCTGCTGAAGGCATAATCGTGCATCAGGTAATAGGCGAAGAACCAGCGGTCGTTGTGGCGAAACAGCTGCAGGAGCGCGACGGCGGCGGCGGCACCGAGGCCCGGCGCCAGCCATGCCGCAGAGGGCGCGCCGGGCAGGGCGGCCGCGGCGGCCCGCATCCCCAGCCAGCCCAGCCCGAGGGCTGCCGCGGCCTGAAGCAGCAGGACCACGACCGGATAGAGCGCGACCAGAATCGGCCCCTTGCGCAGCTGCATCAGCCGGAACAGGGCGCCGGTGCTGAGATAGATCCAGGCGGTATGGACCATCTGCGCATAGGTGGCGGGAATCGTACCGCCCATCGACGCGCGGTCGATATCGGACCAGGCCAGGACCTTGAACTCGGTCCGGGTCTCGGTGTTGTCCTGGGTCGAGATCACCGTCCAGCTGCGCCCGCCGCGCCCCGGGCTCAGGGCGAGGCGAAAGCCCGAGATTTCGGCCTGAAGGGCGCCCTGCCTGCGGTAGAGCTCGCGGTACCGGCGGGGGTGGAACGGATCGTAGCCCGGAATGTAGAACACCCGGCGGCGGCGTACGGATTGCGGCTGTGCTGGGGTCATCCTGTCCTCGGTGCTCCGACAACCTATGCAGGAAACCCGATCGTGGTAAAGATGTGCCGGCCCTGGGCTCAGCGCCAGCGGGCCTCGTTGCTGCGGATGGCGCGGATGCGGGCCTCGGCCGCGGGATGGGTGAGCAGCCAGGCGGGGGCCGCGGCGCCGGGGCTGCCGGTGAGGCGGTCGAGCTTTTCGAACAGCGAGATCTGCGGCCCGGTGCCGAAGCCTGCCTTGATCAGCAGCGCAGAGGCGAATTCATCGGCCTCGAATTCGTCGCGCTGGCTGAGCCGGGCGGCGAGCGCGGTGGAGATGAGGCCCGCGAGCCAAACGCCGGCGAAGGGCACGAGCCGCCCGAGTACAGGCACCAGCACCGCGCGCAGCGCGTTCTGCCCGGTGAAGTCGATCATCCGGCGCCGGGCATGGCCATGGGCGACATGGCCGAGCTCATGGGCCACCACCGAGGCGATTTCCTCGGCGCTGACACGGCCATCGCGGTAGAGCCGCATGAACCCTTCGGTCAGGAACACGCGGCCATCGGGGGCGGCGAGGCCATTGACCGGAGAGACCTCGTAGACATGCACGGGCACTTCGGCCACGCCCATCGCGGCGGCGAGACGGTCGAGAATGGGCTGCAGGTGGCTGTCGCGCAGGCGGCGCGAGCGGCTGTCGAGCTGGCGCTTCAGGTTGCGCGCGGAAAAGCTCCACAGCACGAGGCCGTAGCCGATGGCGAGCAGCAGAGGGAGCAGGCGCAGGATCATGCGCTGGATCTGGGGGCGGGCGGGGTCCCTGTCAAGCTAGAGCGCCTTCATCGCCCGGGTGATGCCCTCGAGGGTCAGCGGGAACATCCGGTCCTCGAAGATCTCGCGGATGATCCCGATCGACTGGGTATAGGGCCAGCGCGATTCCGGCTCCGGGTTCAGCCAGACATTGGCGGGCCATTGCTCACGCGCCCGCGCGAGCCAGAGCGACCCGGGCTCGGGGTTCCAATGCTCATTCGCGCCGCCCGGATGGGTGACCTCATAGGGCGACATCGCCGCATCGCCGACGAAGATGCATTTATAGTCCGGCCCGAAGCGGTGCAGCACCTCCCAGGTGGGGGTGACCTCCTCCCACCGGCGCTGTGCGGATTTCCACACCCCCTCGTAGAGGCAGTTGTGGAAATAGTAGTGCTCCAGATGCTTGAACTCGGCCCGGGCGGCGGAGAACAGCTCCTCCACCATCTTCACATGGGCATCCATCGAGCCGCCGATATCGAGAAACAGCACCACCTTCACCGCATTGTGCCGCTCGGGGCGGGTTTTCACGTCGATATAGCCCGCCTCGGCGGAGGCGCGGATGGTGCCAGGCAGGTCGAGCTCTTCCTCGGCCCCTTGCCGCGCCCATTGCCGCAGCCGCTTCAGCGCGACCTTGATGTTGCGGGTGCCGAGCTCGATGCTGTCGTCGAGGTCGCGGAAGTCGCGCCGGTCCCAGACCTTCACCGCGCGTTTGTGGCGCGATTCCTCCTGGCCGATGCGGATGCCCTCGGGGTTGTAGCCATAGGCGCCGAAGGGCGATGTACCGGCCGTGCCGATCCATTTGTTTCCACCCTGGTGACGCCCCTTCTGCTCCTCCAGCCGCTGGCGCAGGGTTTCCATCAGCTTGTCGAAGCCGCCCAGGGCCTCGATCGCGGCTTTTTCTTCCTCGCTGAGGTGGCGCTCCGCCATCTTGCGCAGCCAGTCCTCGGGCAGCTCCAGCGCCTCCAGAACGGCTTCGGGCGGGATCGCGTCCACGCCCGCGAAGCACTCGGCGAAGGCGCGGTCGAAGCGGTCCAGATGGCGCTCGTCCTTCACCATCGCGGCGCGGGCGAAATAATAGAAACCCTCGGTATCGTAGGTACAGAGCCCCTTCGACAGCCCTTCGAGGAAGCCCAGATATTCGCGCAGCGAAACCGGCACGCCAGCGCGGCGCAGGGCGTCGAAGAAGGGCCGGAACACCTCAGCCCATCCTGTTGAGGATGATGGTCAGCAGCAGGCCACACAGGCCCAGGATGATCCCCTGGACCGCCGCGTGCTGCGCCTGGTCGCGCCGGTCCCCGCCGCGCGCGCGCGCCTGGCGCACACCCAGAACCACCCCCGCCAGAACCCCTGCGATAATCAGCATCGACACCTCCCTTTGGCACAGCAGTAGCGCGCCCGCGCACATGTGTCGAGCGATGCCGTCTTGAACGGGCGGGGGGGAATGGATAGGTTGGAGGTAACTTGAAATCGGAGGGCGTGATCATGGCGCCCAGGCGTCCCCGGTCTGCGGGCGCGTTCCCGAAAGCGGTAGAGCACCCCGCGACCAAACCCGCCGAGTCCGGCGAGCTTTATGCTGCGCTGGACCTTGGCACGAACAGTTGCCGGATGCTGATTGCCCGACCCAAGGGCGATCAGTTCCAGGTCGTGGACAGTTTCTCCAAGGCTGTCCAGCTGGGGCAGGGGCTTGAGGCCTCGGGTCGGCTGTCGCGCAGCTCCATGGCGCGCACGGTGCAGGCGCTGCAGATCTGCCGGCGCAAGATCGAGACCCATGGCGTGAAGCGGATGCGGCTGGTGGCGACGGAGGCCTGCCGCAGGGCGGGCAATGCGCGCGACTTCATCCGCTATGTGCGGCGCGAAACCGGCCTGCCGCTGGAGATCATCCCGGCGGAGGAGGAGGCGCGGCTGGCGGTGATCTCCTGTGCGCCGCTGGTGTCGCGGCAGGCGGAGCAGGTGCTGATTGTCGATATCGGCGGCGGATCCACCGAGCTTGTGTGGATTGATGTGGCCGGGGTGGAGCCCTGCGAGCGCGCGCGGGCGATCATGCGCATCTCCGAGGGGCTGAGCCAGCCCGAAGGCACGGTGCCCGGCGCGCGGGTGGTGGACTGGATCTCGGTGCCGCTTGGCGTCGCGACGCTGAAGGACCATTTCGCCGATGTGGAGGACGATGCCGCGCGGTTCGCGCTGATGTCGTGGTACTTCGAGGAGAAGCTCGCGAATTTCTCCACCTACAGCTGCGGCGCGCCGCGCGAGGGGTTCCAGATCATCGGCACCTCGGGCACGGTGACGACGGTGGCGGCCTGCCACCTCGGGCTGCGCCGCTATGACCGGACCCGGGTCGATGGGCTGACGATGTCTTCGTCGCAGATCGACACGGTGATCCGCAGCTTCCTGTCGCTCGGGCCCGAGGGGCGGCGTGCGGATCCGCGCATCGGGCGCGACCGGCACACGCTTATCATGTCCGGCGCGGCGATTCTGCAGGCGCTGATGCGGGTCTGGCCGACCGATGCGATGTCGGTGGCGGACCGGGGGCTGCGCGAAGGCCTGCTATATGCACAGATGGCCGCCGATGGCGTGCTCGAAGAGATGGGACCGATCTGATGGCGAAAACACCGGGAAGCAGCACGGGCGGCAATACGTCGGGGCGGGGCCAGCGCGAGCTGCGGGTGCGGGTGAAGACCGCCAAGGGCCGCAAGCTGAGCTCCACCCTCTGGCTGGAGCGGCAGCTGAACGACCCCTATGTGCTGCGGGCCAAGAAGGAGGGCTATCGCGGGCGGGCGGCCTTCAAGATCCTGGAGCTGGATGACAAGTACCGGTTTCTGGTGCCCGGGGCGCGGGTGGTGGACCTTGGCTGTGCGCCAGGCGGCTGGTGCCAGGTGGCGGTGCAACGGGTGAATGCGCTTGGCGAGAAGTCCGGCAAGAAGGTGGGCACCGTGCTTGGGGTGGACCTGCAGGAGGTCGCGCCGATCGCCGGGGCGGAGATCCATCAGCTGGATTTCCTGGAGGATGATGCCGACGACAAGGTGAAGGGCTGGCTCGGCGGCAAGGCCGATGTGGTCATGTCCGACATGGCGGCTTCGGCTTCGGGGAATCAGCAGGTGGACCACCTGCGGATCATCACCCTGTGCGAACACGCGGCCTATTTCGCCTTCGACGTGCTGGAGGAGGGGGGCACCTTCGTCGCCAAGGTTCTGGCGGGCGGCGCGGAGCAGGAGCTGCTGACCATCCTGAAGAAGAATTTCTCCAAGGTGGTCAATGTGAAGCCGCCGGCCTCGCGCAAGGACAGCTCCGAGAAGTTCGTCGTGGCGACGGGGTTCCGTGGCAAACGCCACGAGGACGGGGTCTCGGAGGACCCTGAGACCTAAGTCGTATCCCCCTGCCCGGATGCCCTGTTTACACTGGCGGCATTCGGGCTATCTTTCCTGGTGCGGCACCGGAAAGAGGGGAGGCTTTTCGTCATGCCATTGCCTGTTGGCGCCTCGCGCGACCATGCGAAGATCGTTCAGTCCGTCGTCGCGTCTACCGCGGTCGGGCGGGCCGGATTTGCCGCGAGCTGGCGGCGGTCTCTTATTCATCATAAGTTGGATCCATCGAAGCCGCGTCCGATCGAACGGATTTCGGCGCCCGAAATGCATGCGCGGCGCGAGGCGGCGGGGCTTTTGTTGCGGATCGCGACGCCGGTGCTGGACCGGCTGGCGCGGGCGGCCTGCGAGGCGGGCTGTACGGTGCTGTTGTCGGATCCGGATGGCACCGTGCTGGATGAGCGCGTGCGCGATGGCGACCGTAAGGATTTCCACGCGTCCAATCTGGCGCCCGGTTCGGACTGGTCCGAGGGGATCGAGGGGACGAATGGCATTGGAACCTGCCTGGCCGAGGGGCGGGCGGTGACGGTTTGGCGCGATCAGCATTTCCGCGCGACCAATACCGGGCTCGTCTGCATGGGCTCGCCGGTGTTCGGGGCGGCGGGGGAGCTTGCGGGCGTGATCGACGTGAGCTCGGTGCGCTCCGATATGACAGAGGGATATGCGCGGCTGGTGTCGCTGACGGTTCAGGATGCGGCGCAGCGGATCGAGGCCGATCTGTTCCGGGCCAGTTTTGAGGGCGCGCGGATCCTGGCGGCCGGTGGCGAGGACAGTGTGCCCCAGGGGGTGATGCTTCTCGCGCTGGATCGCGATGACCTGGTGATCGGCGCCACGCGGGCCGCGCGCAAGCAGCTCGGGATCGAGGAGGCGCAGATCGGGCGCCTGCCGGCAGACGACCTTTTCGACCGCGGCCGCCGGGCAGGGGGGCTTGAGGCGGCGCAACGGGCGGAGATGGCCCGCGCGCTCGCGCGGGCGGGCGGGAATGTCTCGGCTGCGGCGCGAGATCTGGGTATCGGCCGGGCCACATTCTATCGCAAAGCGCGCGCTCTGGGGCTGGAAGTCTGACGTCTTGCGGCTGGGGCGATATAGTTTTCTTTTATTTTCAGTGAATTACGCTCTTCTCTGCTTAGATTTTGGATTTTTTATGAAATTGGGGGT
>NZ_JAYRZN010000028.1:0-53382 GCF_041916475.1 Paenirhodobacter sp. | reverse complement strand
ACAACCCCCACCCGCCACCGAAGCCGTCCGCAGCTCAGCCGCTGAACGCAAAAACACACCCGTCAGACACAAGCTCCGGGGGGCTCAGACAAAGACCGCCAAGGGATCAATCATCGCCGCCGCTGGCGCGCAGGCTGCGGACGCCGAAGGCCTCCACATATCCCGGAATGTCGCGCGGATCGAAGCAGAGCCCGTCGATGAACGGCCCCATCGCTTCGCCGCGCGGGGCAGGGGGCGCAATCCCGAGTGCTTCGCAATAGAGATCCGGGCGCGACGAGGCCGCCGCGGCCGCTGCCTGCTCCGGGCTGTATCCGGCCTGGCCCCAGCGGATCATCTGGCTGTAGATCCACCGCGCCAGATCCGGATCCGGGTAATTCGCCTGCGCGCGGTGAAACACGAAATAATCCGGCAGCACCCGGCGGTTGCCCTTCGCATCCAGGCAGAATTCGCCCGAGAGCACATGGCGGATGATCGGCATCGGCGCGCCCAGGAGCCGCGGCTGCGCCAGCAGATCGGCCAGCGCGTCGTGGTTCTCCGGCTGGTCGCACCAGCGCGCGGCCGCGTCCAGTGCCACGATCAGCCGCGATACGGTCTCGGGGTGCTCCGCCGCCCAGTCCGGGCGCAGGCCGATCACCTTTTCGGGTGCGTCGGGCCAGATGTCCTGCTTGGCCGCGACGATCCGCCCGACGCCCAGCTCGGAGGCGACCATGTTCCACGGCGCGCCGACGCAGAAGCCGTCGATCTCTCCGGCCGCCAGCGCATCCGAGGTAAGGGGCGGCGGTACCACCACCAGCCGCACGTCGCGGTCCGGGTCGATGCCGCCCGCCGCCAGCCAGTAGCGGAACTCGTAGTTGTGCGAGGAGAACGGATAGGTGACGCCGAAGGTCGGCGGGGCCTCGCCCGCCGCGCGCATCTGCGCCAGGACCTGCGCCAGCGCCCGCGCATTTTCGAGCGCGGAGGCGAGATCCGCGACCCCGGCCACCGCCTGCATCCGCTCGAAGAGCCGGGCCGAGAGCGTGATCGCATTGCCGCCGCGGCCGAGCGCGAAGGGCGTGATCGTGGGGGAGGGGTTCGAGCCGAGGCCCAGCGTCGCGGCCACCGGCATCGGCGAGAGCATGTGGGCGATGTCGAACTGGCGGAACGCCAGCCGGTCGCGCACATTGGCCCAGGATACATCGCGGATCAGCGCGAGCGAGAGCCCCTCGCGCCCGGCGAAGCCGAGCTCCGCCGCCGCGATCAGCACCGAGGCATCGACCAGCGGGATGAACCCAGCCCGCAGCGCCCGCGGGCCCTCGCTGCGGATCGCGGCCGGGGCGGCCTTCGGTTCGGTGTCACTCATGCGCGGCCCTCCTGTCCCCGGCTCACATCAGCAATCCGGCCGCGGTCACGACGCTCTGCGCAACCTCGGACAATTTGACATTCTCGTTCATCGCGGTCTGGCGCAGCAGCGCGAAGGCCTCTTCCTCGGTCATGTTGCGCGCGCGCATGATCAGGCCCTTGGCGCGCTCGATCACCTTGCGCTCCTCGAGCGCGCTGCGCGCCTCCGCAAGCTCGCGCTGCAGCCGGCTGAAGGCCTTGAACCGGCTCACCGCCATATCGAGGATCGGCTTCACCCGCTCCTTCTTCAGCCCGTCGACGATATAGGCCGAAACGCCCGCCTCCACCGCCGCCTCGATCGAGGCGCTGTCGGAGCGGTCGACGAACATGGCGATCGGCCGGCTCACGGTGCGCGTGAGCTGGAACAGATGCTCCATCATGTCGCGGTTCGGGTTCTCGATATCGATGAAGATCACATCGGGCTGCTGCGCCTCGATGATACGGGCAACGCCGCGCACCTCGTGGATCACGGTCACCCGCAAGTGCCCGGCCTCGCGCAGCCCCTCCTCGATGATCGAGGCGCGGATGACGTTTTCGTCGATGATCAGGATCGACAGATCAGCCTGCGACATGATCTGGCTCCCGGAGTAGCATAGGGCTGGTCATCAAGGTGTTCATGCACAGGAAAGGGCGGCGCCTGCCGGGCGCTTTCCGGATGACCATGACGCCTGAATCGGGCGATGTCCACGCCAACTTGGCCTTTGCGATCAACTGTTTCCCGGCGCGCGGGCGGGTGCTCTGGGGTCGTTCTTTTTACATTTCGCACAAACCGTGGGCGATGGGCGGAAAATGCCTTTTGCTTTTTCAGCTTGACGTTAACGGGAACCGTTTTTGCGCCCTCGGGCTGCGAAATTTCTCGCAAGACTGGGGGGCTATCGGCACATTCATCATGAAATCGGTGCAAAGGCGTGCTGATTCTACTCTGTTCGCGACGATGCGGACACTTCCAGGCAATGTGGCTGCGTAACGTTTTGATCCTTCGCGGGTCATCGGCTCTCGCAGCATATCCGTTTCCCAGACATCAGACACGGCCCGGAGTTCGGCCGGTCGTCCGCAGAGGATTTTCAAGCCATGACCACCCGCATCACCAAAACCGCCACCGCGAACGCCGCCACTCTGGACGCTGGCCTCATGAACCGCCGCGCCCTGCTGAAATCCGGCGCGGGCCTGCTGGCCACGGTGGCGGCCGCGCGCAGCCTGCTGCCCGGCGGCGCCTGGGCCGCGCCTGCCACGCCCGAAGTCACCGGCGCGCGCCTCGGCTATATCGCGCTGACCGATTCCGCGCCGCTGATCGTCGCCAAGGAAAAGGGCCTGTTCGAGAAATACGGCATGCCCGATGTGAGCGTCGAGAAGCAGGCCAGCTGGGGCGCGACCCGCGACAACATGGCGCTCGGCTCGCAGGGCGGCGGCATCGACGGCGCGCACCTGCTGCGCCCGAACGTGCATCTCTATTCCACCGGCAAGGTGATGCAGAACAACGTTCCGCTGCCGATGTATGCCCTGCTGAACCTGAACGAGAACTGCCAGGGCATTTCGGTGTCGAACGCCTACAAGGACCTCGGCGTCGGGCTGAAGACGGGCGGGCTGCGCGAGGCCTTCGCGCAGAAGAAGGCCGCCGGCACCCCGGCCACCGTCGCGATGACCTTCCCGGGCGGCACCCACGACCTGTGGATCCGCTACTGGCTGGCTGCGAACGGCATCGACCCGAACAAGGACGTCAACCTGATCGTGGTGCCGCCGCCGCAGATGGTGGCGAACATGAAGGTCGGCAACATGGATGCGTTCTGCGTGGGCGAGCCCTGGAACGAGCAGCTGGTGCACCAGAAGATCGGGTTCACCGCCACCACCACCTCTGAAATCTGGATGCGGCACCCGGAGAAGGTGCTCGGCATGCGCGCCGACTGGGTCGATGCGCATCCGAAGGCCGCCGTCGCGCTGATGAGCGCGGTGATGGAGGCGCAGATGTGGTGCGAGAAGATGGAGAACAAGGACGAGATGGCGAAGATCGTCTCGTCGCGCCAGTGGTACAACGTCCCGGTCAACGACATCGTCGGGCGGATCAAGGGCGACATCAACTACGGCAACGGCCGCGAGGAGAAGGGCACGCCCTATCTGATGCGGTTCTGGGGCGAGAAGGGCGAGACCTCCTATCCCTGGAAGAGCCTCGACAGCTGGTTCATCACCGAGAACAAACGCTGGGGTGTCTTCGGCGCGGATCTCGATGCGAAGGCCCTCGTCGACAAGACCAACCGCTCCGACCTGTGGCTGGAGGCCGCCAAGGGCCTCGGCCTCGACACTGCGGGCTTCGGCGACAGCCGCGGCACCGAAACCTTCTTTGACGGCAAGACCTTCGACCCTGCGAACCCGCAGGCCTATCTGGACAGCCTTTCCATCAAGGCTCTGGCGTGAGGAAGCCCGATATGACCGTTTCCCCGATGAAAGCCCCCGAGACCGGAGCGGTGCAGGCCGCCACTCCGGAAAAGCCCAAGGCCAGCGTTTCGGTCCTGCCGGCCGCGCGCCGCGCCAATGACCGGCTCGCGCGCTTCGGCCGCTTCGTGCTGCGCCAGGTGGTGCCGCCGCTGGTGATACTGGCTGCGCTGCTGATGATCTGGCAGGTCGCCTTTTCCGGCGAGGGGTCGGGTCTGCCCACCCCCGCGCAGGTCTGGTCCGATTCCTCCGAGCTGATCCTGCATCCGTTCTATGTGAACGGCCCGCAGGACATCGGCCTCGGGCTGCGCGTGCTCACCTCGCTCGAGCGCGTGTTCTATGGCTTCGGCCTCGCCGCGGTGGCGGGGGTCCTGATGGGTGCTGCGATCGGTCAGTCCGACTGGCTGATGCGCGGCCTCGACCCGATCTTCCAGGTGCTGCGCACCGTGCCGCCGCTGGCCTGGCTGCCGATCTCGCTCGCGGCCTTCATGGAAAGCGGCCCCTCGGCGGTGTTCGTGATCTTCATCACCGCGATCTGGCCGATCCTGATCAATACCGCGGCCGGGGTCCGGGCGATCCCGCAAGATTACCGCAACGTCGCCGCCGTGCTGCGGCTGAACCAGGCCGAATTCTTCGTGCGCATCATGGTGCCCGCCGCCGCGCCCTATATCTTCTCGGGCCTGCGCATCGGCATCGGCCTTGCCTGGCTCGCCATCGTCGCCGCGGAAATGCTGACCGGCGGCGTGGGCATCGGCTTCTTCATCTGGGATGCGTGGAATTCCTCGCACCTGTCCGACATCATCGTCGCCCTCGTCTACATCGGCCTTGTCGGCTTCGTCCTCGACCGTGTGGTCGCCTGGATCGGCCGGGTCGTGTCGCGCGGCACCGCAGCCTGAGGAGACCAGTCATGAGCTATCTGAAGATCGACAATGTGGCGAAGCGCTTTGAAGGCAATGGCCGGGTGGCCGAGGTCCTGCGCGACGTGAACCTGCGCATCGGCAAGGGCGAATTCGTCTCGGTCATCGGCCATTCGGGCTGCGGCAAATCCACGCTGCTGAACCTGGTGGCCGGGCTGACCCCGGTGAGCTCCGGCGGGATCACGCTGGAGGGCGCCGAAGTCCGCGCCCCGGGCCCGGACCGGGCCGTGGTGTTCCAGAACCATTCGTTGCTGCCCTGGCTGACCGTGTATGACAACGTGAAGCTCGCGGTGAACAAGGTGTTCGGCCGCAAGAAGAGCGCCGCGGAGCGCCACGACTGGATCATGCACAACCTCAATCTGGTGCAGATGACCCATGCCGCGGACAAGCGCCCGGGCGAAGTCTCGGGCGGGATGAAGCAGCGCGTGGGCATCGCCCGGGCGCTGGCGATGGAGCCGAAGATCCTGCTGCTGGATGAGCCCTTCGGTGCGCTGGACGCGCTGACCCGGGCGCATCTGCAAGATGCGGTGATGCAGATCCATGCCCGCCTCGGCAATACCATGATCATGATCACCCATGACGTCGACGAGGCCGTCCTGCTCGCCGACCGGATCGTGATGATGACGAACGGCCCTTCGGCCACGGTGGGCGAGGTGCTGCATGTGCCGCTGGCCCGCCCGCGCGACCGGCTCGCGCTGGCCAATGACCCGGCCTATCTGGCGGCGCGCGGCGCGGTGCTGCGCTTCCTTTACGAACGGCATCAATTCGTCGAAGCGGCGGAGTAGGCATATGGCAAAGCTCGTCATCATCGGCGCGGGCATGGCTTCGGGCCGCGCGCTGGAATACCTGACCGAAGCGGCGCCCGGCGCCTGGGACATCACGCTCTTCAACGCCGAACCCCGCGGCAACTACAACCGGCTAATGCTCTCGCCGGTACTCTCGGGGGAGAAGCGCTACGAGGAGATCGTCACCCATGACGACGCCTGGTACGCCGAGCGTGGCATCGCCACCTGCTTCGGCGCGCCTGTGAGCGCGATCGACCCCGCCCGCAAGGTCGTGGTCTCGCCCCTGGGCGAAACGCCCTACGACAAGCTGGTGATCGCCACCGGCTCCGCGCCCTTCATCATTCCGGTACCGGGCAAGGACCTGCCCGGGGTGATCTCCTTCCGCGATCTCGACGATACCAATGCGATGACCGCAGCCGCCGCCCGTGGCGGGCGCGCGGTGGTGATCGGCGGCGGCCTGCTGGGGCTGGAGGCGGCGGCCGGGCTCGCGATCCTCGGGATGGAGGTGACCGTCATCCACCTGATGGGCCATCTGATGGAGCGGCAGCTGGATCCGGCGGCGGGCTACCTGCTGCAGAAGGACCTGGAGCGCCGCGGCATCCGCGTGCATTGCAAGGGCGCCACCAAGGCGATCCTGGGCACGGACCGGGTCACCGGCGTGGAGCTCGAGGACGGCACCGTCTATGACGCCGATCTGGTGGTGATGGCGGTGGGCATCCGCCCGGAGACGCGGCTCGCCCGCGAGGCCGGGCTCACCGTGAACCGTGGCCTCGTGGTGGATGACGCCATGGTCACCTCGGACGCCGATATTCTCGCGCTCGGCGAATGCGTGGAGCATGACGGGCGGCTCTTCGGTCTGGTCGCCCCCCTCTACGACCAGGCCAAGGTGCTCGCGGCGACGCTGATGGCGGAGGCCGCGGCCTTCCGCCCGGTGCAGACGGCGACGAAGCTGAAGGTGACCGGGGTCAACCTGTTCTCGGCGGGCGATTTCGCCGAGGCGCCGGGGCGCGAGGATATCGTGTTCCGCGATCCGGGCCGGGGCATCTACAAGCGGCTGGTGCTGGAAGGGCCGCGGCTGGTGGGCGCGGTGATGTATGGCGATACCGCCGATGGCACCTGGTTCTTCAACCACATCAAGGACGGGACCGACATCACCGATCTGCGCGAGACGCTGATCTTCGGCCCGGCGGCGGGGGCGGCTTCGGCCGATCCGCTGGCGGCGGTGGCGGCGATGGCGGACACGGCCGAGATCTGCGGCTGCAACGGGGTGTGCAAGGGCACGATCGTGAACACGATCAAGGGCGGCGCGCATACGCTCGATGCGGTGCGCGGCACCTGCAAGGCCTCCGCTTCCTGCGGCACCTGCACCGGGCTGGTGGAGCAGCTGCTGGCGCTGACGCTGGGCGACGAATTCGCCAAACCCGCGGCGCAGCCGATGTGCAAATGCACCGATCACACGCATGAGGACGTGCGCCGGCTGATCAAGTCCATGGCTCTGAAGTCGATCCCGGCGGTGCAGCAGGAGCTGGGCTGGAAAAGCTCCGGCGGTTGCCATTCCTGTCGCCCGGCGCTGAACTACTACCTGCTGGCGGAATGGCCGCTGGAATACCGCGACGACCGCCAGAGCCGGTTCGTGAACGAGCGCAACCATGCCAATATCCAGAAGGACGGCACCTATTCCGTCGTGCCGCGGATGTGGGGCGGGGTAACGACGCCGGCCGAGCTGCGCGCCATTGCCGATGCGGCCGAGAAATACGACGTGCCGATGGTCAAGGTCACGGGCGGCCAGCGGATCGACCTGCTGGGCGTGCGCAAGGAAGACCTGCCCGCGATGTGGGCCGATCTGAATGCGGCGGGGCTGGTCTCGGGGCATGCCTATTCCAAGGGGCTGCGGACGGTCAAGACGTGTGTCGGCTCCGAATTCTGCCGCTTCGGCACGCAGGATTCGACCGGCCTCGGGATCCGGCTCGAAAAGCTGCTCTGGGGGTCGTGGACGCCGCACAAGGTGAAGCTCGGCGTTTCCGGCTGCCCGCGCAACTGCGCGGAGGCGACCTGCAAGGATGTGGGCGTTGTCTGCGTGGACAGCGGCTACACCATCTCCGTGGCCGGTGCCGCCGGGATGGAGCTGAAGGAGACCGAGCATCTCGTCACCGTGCCCGGAGAGGACGAAGCGGTGGAGGTCATCGCGGCCTTCGTGCAGCTCTATCGCGAGAATGCGAAATACCTGGACCGCCCCTACAAATGGGTGGCGAAGGTCGGGCTCGACTGGGTGAAGGAACAGGTTCTCGATGCGCAGACCCGCCGCGCGCTGGTCGAGCGGTTCGAGATCAGCCAATCCGTCTATCGCAAGGATCCCTGGGCCGAGCATGCCCGCCCCGAGGAGCGCGCGAAATGGGCGCCGCTCATCGACCTTTCCCTGGAGGCCGCAGAATGACCAGCTTCATCGATATCGGCAGGCTCAAGGACATTCCGCGCCAGGGCGCGCGGGTGGTGAAAACCGCGCAGGGCTGCGTGGCGGTGTTCCGCACCGCCGACGACCGGGTCTTCGCGCTGGACGACCGCTGCCCGCACAAGGGCGGGCCGCTCTCCGAGGGCATCGTGCACGGCGACCGGGTGACCTGCCCGCTGCACAACTGGGTGTTCGACATGAACTCCGGGGCGGCGCAGGGCGCAGACGAAGGCGCCGTGCGCACCTACCGGGTGCTCGTCGAGGACGGACGGATCCTCCTGGACGCGCGGCAGCTCGGCCGCGCGGCCGTGGCCTGACCCCGAAGAGGTGCCCCATGACCACCGAACCGACCCCGCTGCGCGATCCGCGCGGCTCGATCGCGCTTGTCGGCGCGGGCCCTGGTGCGGCCGACCTGCTCACGCTGCGGGCGCTGGAGCGGATCCGGGCCGCGGATCTGATCTGCTATGACCGGCTGGTGGATCCGGCGGTGCTGGCCCATGCCCGGCCGGAGGCGGAGCGGATCTATGTGGGCAAGGAGGTCGGGCGCCATGCCTGGCCGCAGGAGCGGATCTGTGCGCTGATCACGGCGGCCGCCCGCGCGGGCAGGCGCGTGGTGCGGCTCAAATCGGGCGATCCGTCGATCTTCGGCCGTGCGGCCGAGGAGCTGGCGGCGGCGCGAGCCGCGGGCGTCGCGGTGGAGATCGTGCCGGGTATCACCGCGGCTTCGGCGGCGGCGGCGGCGCTGGGCCGCCCGCTGACCGAGCGCGGCGAAACCGATGCGCTGGTGGTGGCGACGGGCATGTGCCGCCCCGGAGATGACGACCCGGATTGGGGGGCGCTTGCGCGGGCGGGTTGCACGGTGGCGCTCTATATGGCGGTGGGTCGGCTCGCGGAGATCCGCGAGCAGATGCTCGCCTCCGGGGTCGAGGCCGATTGCGAGGTGGAGATCGTCTGCGCCGCCTCCACCGGCCGCGAGCAGGTGATCCGCACCGTGCTCGGCCGCCTCGGCGCCGAGACGCAGGGCGTCGTGGCCCCGGCGATCTTGCTGCTGCGCCGCCCCAAACGCGCCGCGGCCCGGCTCCGGTGCGCCGGATGAGCGCGCGCGAGGTCCGCAGCCAGTGCCCCTATTGCGGCGTCGGCTGCGGCGTCGTGCTGCAGGTGGAAAACGGCAAGATTACTAAGGTGCAGGGCGACAAGGCGCATCCGGCGAATGCGGGGCGGCTCTGCACCAAGGGCAATTCCTGCCATATCCCGGCTTCCGCGCCGGGCCGGGCGGAGCAGGCGATCCTGCGCGGGCCGGAGGGGGAGAGCACGCTGCCGATGGCGGAGGCGATCGCCCGGACGGCGGCGGGCCTGCGCGCGATCATCGAGCGCGACGGGCCGGATGCGGTGAGCCTCTATGTCTCCGGGCAGATGTCGCTGGAGGCGCAATACCTGGCCAACAAGCTCGCGAAGGGGTTCATCGGCACCCGCCATATCGAGAGCAATTCGCGCCTGTGCATGGCCAGCGCCGGGGCGGGCTACAAGCTCTCGCTCGGCTCCGATGGCCCGCCGGGATCGTATGACGATTTCGCGCAGAGCAACCTGTTCTTCGTGATCGGCGCCAATATGGCCGACTGCCACCCGATCCTGTTTCTGCGGATGATGGAGCGGGTGAAGGCCGGGGCGAAGCTGATCGTGGTGGATCCGCGCCGCAATGCCACGGCGGAGAAGGCCGATCTGTACCTGCGGATCCGGCCGGGCACGGATCTGGCGCTGCTGAACGGGCTTTTGTACCTGCTGCATCAGGCCGGGCACACGGACCCCGCCTTCATCGCGGCCCATACCGAGGGCTGGGCCGCGATGCCCGATTTCCTGGCGGCCTACACCCCCGCCAAGGTCTCGGCGATCACCGATATTCCCGAGGCCGATCTCATCCGCGCGGCGCAGATGATCGGCGCAGCCGGGGACTGGATGAGCCTGTGGACGATGGGGCTGAACCAGTCCACCCATGGCACCTGGAACACCAATGCGATCTGCAACCTGCATCTGGCGACGGGGGCGATCTGCCGCCCCGGTGCGGGGCCGTTTTCGCTCACCGGGCAGCCCAATGCCATGGGCGGGCGCGAGATGGGCTATATGGGGCCGGGCCTGCCCGGGCAGCGCGGCGCGGATAGGCCGGAGGACCGCGCGCGGGTGGAGGAGATCTGGGGCCTGCCGCCGGGGCGGCTGCGCGCAGAAAGCGGCGCGGGCACGATCGCGATGTTCGACGAGATGGCCGCGGGCCGGATCAAGGCCTGCTGGATCATCTGCACCAATCCGGTCGCCTCGGTCGCGAACCGGGGCGCGGTGATTGCGGGGCTGGAGGCGGCGGAGCTGGTGATCTGTCAGGACGCCTACCGCGACACCGAGACCACCCGCCATGCCGATCTGCTCCTGCCGGGCGCGCTCTGGGCGGAGGCCGACGGGGTGATGGTCAGCTCCGAGCGCAACATGACGCTCTGCCCGAAAGCGGTGGAGCCGCCCGGCGAGGCGCTGCCCGACTGGCAGATCATTGCCGAGGTGGCGCGCGCGATGGGCTATGGCGCGGCCTTCAGCTATGCATCGGCGGCCGAGGTCTTCGACGAGATCCGCCGCTTTTACAACCCCAAGACCGGCTACGACATCCGCGGCGCGAGCCATGCGCGGCTGCAGGGCGGCCCGGTGCAATGGCCGGTGGCGCCCGAAGGCCCGGCGCGCAACCCGATCCGCTACCTGGGGCCCGAGGGCATCGCCTTCGCCACGCCCTCGGGCCGGGCGGTGTTCCATCCGCGCCCGCATCTGGACCCGGCCGAAATGCCCGATGCCGAATTCCCGATGGTGTTGAACACCGGGCGCCAGCAGCACCAGTGGCACACGATGACGAAAACCGGCCGCGTGCCCACGCTGAACAAGCTGAACCCCGGCCCCTTCGTGGAGATCCACCCGGAGGATGCCGAAGCCCTGGGCATCGGCCCGCGCGATCGGGTGGAGATCCGCTCGCGCCGCGGCCGGGCGGTGCTTCCGGCCGAGGTCACGGATCGGGTCCGGCCCGGGAACTGCTTCGCGCCCTTCCACTGGAGCGACATGTTCGGGGAGGATCTGGCGGTGAATGCGCTGACATCGGATGCGGTGGACCCGGTTTCGCGCCAGCCGGAATTCAAGATCGCGGCGGTGGCGCTGCAGCGGGTTTCGGGGCCGGCGGAGGCTGCGCGCGCCGCCGTGCAGGCCACGGGCGCACCGGAGGCGCCGGTGGAGGCCTTCGTGCGGCTGCTGGAGATCCCGGGCGGCTTCGCGCCGAGCTTCAGCCAGACGGAAATGGCCTGGCTCGCGGGCTTCGCCAATGCGCTGCGCAGCCCCGAAACCGGGCCTGCGGGCGTGCCCTATGTGCCGGAAGATGCACCGTTCCGGCCGGAAACGCGGGCCTATGTGAGCGGGCTTCTGGCCGGGCTTTATGCGCGCGTGCCGCTGCCCGCGGCTATGCCCACGCCGGGGCGGGGCACGGTTCTGGTGCTCTGGGCCTCGCAGACGGGCACGGCGGAGGCGGTGGCGCAGGCGGCGGGCGCGCGGCTGGAGGCCGAGGGATGGGCGGTGCGGCTTTTGGCGATGGCCGATGCCACGCCGGGCGATCTGGCGCAGGCGGGGCGGGCGCTCTTCGTGGCGAGCACTTTCGGCGATGGCGATGCGCCCGACAATGCCACCGCCTTCTGGGCGGCGCTTTCAGGGGATGCGCCCGCGCTTTCGGGGTTGCGCTATGCGGTGCTGGCCTTCGGCGATTCGAGCTACGAGCAGTTCTGCGGCTTCGGCCGCCGGCTGGAGGCGCGGCTGAGCGAACTGGGCGCCGTGGCGCTGGTGCCGCGGGCCGATTGCGAACCGGACCATGAGGAAACCTCGGGCGCCTGGCTGGAGGCGGTGGTCGCAGCACTTGGCGGCGGGGCCGCCGCGCCGGTTTCTGCCCCGCCGGTGGCCGCAGGGATCGGGCGCAAGACGCCGCTCACCACAAGGCTGCAGCGCAACCAGCTCCTGAGCCTGCCGGGCGCGGGCAAGGAGGTGCGCCAGTTCGGCTTCGATATCGCCGGGACGGAGCTGCGCTATGAGGCGGGCGATGCCCTGGGGATCTGGCCGGAGAACTGCCCTGATCTGGTGGCGGAGATCTTCGCGCGGCTGGAGCTGTCGCCCGAGGCGCCGGTGACGCTGGCGGGCCAGGGCACGCTCCCGCTGCAGGAGGCGATGACCCGCCATCTGGACATTTCCCGGGTCTCGAAGGAGCTCTTGCGCGCGCTGGCGGAGCGCGATCCGGGCGCGGTGTTCGCGCCGCTGCTTGATCCCGCGCGGGGTGCGGAGCTGGAGCGCTGGCTCTGGGGGCGGCAGATCGCCGATGTGCTCCATGCCGCGCCGCAGCGGATGGCCGCGCAGGACTGGGCCGGGCTGCTGCGCCCGTTGCAGCCGCGGCTCTACTCGATCTCCTCGAGCCCGCGGGCGCAGGAGGGCGAGGTGCAGCTGACGGTCTCGGTGGTGCGCTACGACTGCGAGGGCCGGGCGCGCAAGGGCGTGGCCTCGGGCTTCCTTGCCGACCGCGCCGGGGCGGGCACGCCGCGGATCTTCGCCCAGGCTTCGGCGCATTTTCACCCGCCGCAGGAGGGCGCGCGCGACGTGATCATGATCGGCCCGGGCACCGGCATTGCGCCGTTCATGGGCTTCCTGCACGACCGCGCCGCCACCGGCGCGCGGGGCCGCAACTGGCTCTTCTTCGGCGAGCAGCGGGCGGCCACGGATTTCTACTACCGCGACCAGATCGAGGCCTGGCAGGCGGATGGCCATCTGACGCGGCTGGACCTCGCCTTCTCGCGCGATCAGGCGCAGAAGATCTATGTGCAGCACCGTATGGAAGAGCAGGGCGCGGCGCTGTGGGGCTGGCTGGAGGGCGGCGCGCATCTCTATGTCTGCGGCGATGCGCTGCGGATGGCGAAGGATGTGGATGCGGCGCTGAAGCGGATCGCGGCGCGCCATGGCGGCCTGTCGGAGGCGGCGGCGGCGGAATATGTGGCGCGGATGCAGAAGGAAAAGCGCTACCTGCGCGACGTATACTGAGGCGGACCCGCCGCAGGCGCGGCGGATCCGGGCTCTGGTCAGGGCCAGGGATAGGGGGCGACGGTCTTGCCCTCGCGCTCCAGCCGTTCGACGAGGGCGCGGCGATAGCGCACCACATCGGCCACCGGCACCGCGCGGCGGCGGGTGACTTCCTCGGCGGTGAAGGCCGGGGCGGGCGCGCCGCCCCAGACATCGACGATATAATTCATCACCTTCGCGATCTCGACATCCGAAAGGCTGGCCGAGATCACCCCGGGGACATGCATCATGTAGGTGCGCCCCTCGTCGTCATTCGCGAGCGTGGAGACCGAGCCGATGAAGGTCGGGATGCCGCCGGTCTCGCTGCCCTTGCCCTCCATGCCGTGGCATCCGGCGCAGCGCAGGACGTAGTTCTCGCGCGCGCCGCGCTCGGCCTGCGCCGCGAAGGGCAGGCCGAAGAGGGCGCAGGCGAGCAGGAGGGTGCGCATCACTCGCCCTTCCGCATCTTGCGCAGATCGGCATGGGCGGGCGGCGTGGCGCGGGCGGTCTTCACCTGCTCCTCGGTCACGCTTTGCTGCACCTGGCCGAAGCTCTGGAGCACATAGGTCGCGACTTCGGCGGCCTCCGCGTCCGAAAGCTGCTCCTGCGCGGGCATGGCGAGGCCGATGTAATCCATGCCGCCCGCGTTGATCTTGCCGGTGAGCCCGGCCGCGATCACGCCCGAGATATACTGCGGCGCCTTGTCGCCGAGCTTTGCCCAGAAATTGTGGCTCACCAGCGGCGGCGCCAAGCCCGGCGTGCCGACCCCGCCCGCCGCATGGCAGGCGGTGCAGTTCTGTTCGAACAGTGCCGCCCCGTCGGCATGCCCCGCCACCGGCAGGGCAATGCCGAGGGCCGCCACTGCGGCAGCCCCGAGGACCTTATTCATCGGCCAGCCCCACGACGACGGAGACCGTGCAGTGATAGCCCTTGTTCTCGTTGGCCATGCACCAGTTGATGTCGTTGTACAGGCCCATGCGGTAGCCGGGGCGCTCGCCCTTCGAGGTGTAGCAGAAGGTCGAGCCCGAGACCGAGGGCTTGCCGCAGCAGTCGTTGTAGCTGACGAGGTAGTCCTTGCCATCCTCGGGGTTCGAGCAGGTGCCGACCCAGCTCACCGCGGAGGCCGAGGAGCCGGGCGGGCAGGTGGTCAGCGAGCCGCCCGAGGTCGAGCACAGGTTGCCATCGAGCGCGCAATGGCGCCAGTAGCTGCATTCGTCGGCGGCTTCGGCGGCGCGGGCGCGGCGGTCGAAGGGCAGCACCGGCGAGATCGCCACGCCCGCGAGCAGGGTTCCCGCCTTGGCGAGGAAGCTGCGGCGACCATTGGTGCGGGCGGTGCGGCGTGCGCCGGCCTCGATCTGGCGGTCGAGGATCTTGAACAGTTTGTCGATCATGACTGTCTCCTTGGGTCAGGCGGGCTGGCCATCGGCGAGCATCGTGCTCTGCACCGAGGGGCGCCCGAGTTCGGCGGCGTTGAAGAGGCTTTCGAGCTGTTCACGGTTGTTCACCAGCCCCTTCGCCTTGATCGTACCCGTGCCGTCGATCAGGACGGCAAAGGGAAGTTTCGCGACCTTGAAGGTCATCCCGAGCTCGGAGGAGAGCGTGTAGGGGAAGTCCGTGAGCTTCTCGCGCGCGATCATCTCCTGGTGCGGGGCGGGCTTGCCGTCCGAGGCCAGGATCACGTCGAGCCAGTCGCCCTCGGCGCGCACCACATCGCGCAGCGCCGGGATCAGCGCCTTGCAGATCGGGCAGGTGGTGGACAGGAAGAACACCACCCGGCTGCGCCCCGGAGCGGCCAGCGCGATCGGCCCGCCGTTCAGGTTCGGCAGGGTGAGCTGCGGCGCCTTCGCGCCGATATCGGGCCCGTTGTCCGAGATCATCGCGCCCACCGGCTGCACCCGCTCCAGCAGCACGCCCACCTGCCGCGCCAGCGCAAAGACCGCCGCCGTCAGCACGAGGACCAGCACCCAGAGGGCTCCGAGGGCAAAGGTCATCAGTTCCATCGTGTTCTCCTCAGGACCGCCGCGGACCAACCGCGAGGATATGGCCGAAATTGGCGAGCAGCTTCTCGACTGTGCCGTAGATCGCCCAGAGGGTGAGCCCGGCCAGCACCGTCACCAGTGCCGCCATCGCCCCCCCCATCGGGCCCGCGGGCAAAGCCGCGAGCCAGAGCGCCAGCGCAGCCAGGACCGCGTTGCGCCCGATCGTCAGGCCCGAGACGAACTGCGGCGTGCCACCGCAGCCGCAATCGATCCGGGTCTTGCCCGCCCGCAGCGCCAGCGCCATCGCTGCACCATATCCCGCGAGCAGCGCCGCCGCGAGCAGCGCCCCCGCTACGCGCGTGGCCGGCAGCACCAGCAGCGCCACCGCCAGCGCCTCGAGCCCGATCAGCGCCCGCGTGACCAGCGCTTCGCGCCCCGGCGGCACCAGCCCGTAATCGGCCACGAAGCCCGTCGTCTCCAGGAAGCTCTGCGCCTTGTGCCAGGCGGCACGCAGCAGCAGCACCGCCAGGAAGACGGTCAGCATCCCCGATATCAGCCGCAGCATGTCCATCACTGGCTCGTCAGCACCAGGCCCAGGAAGGTGCCCATTTCCTCGATCGACCCCGCGAATTTGGCGGCGGAGCGGGCCTCGGGATGGACCTCGTAGCGGTTGAGCTCGCCTTCCTCGGTGGTGCCGAACAGCACCGGCGGGGAGGATTTGCTCACGGTGAGCGAGTTCTCGTGATGGGCCACAGAACGGTACAGCACCTCTTTCGTCTTCAGATCCACCGCCCAGATCTCCTCGGCGGCGTTCTTGTGGCTGCCTTCCGCGGCGCCCGAATGCATCAGCACGAAGGCGATGCCGGTTCCTGCGTGATAGGTGATCACTTCGGAGCCGCCCGGCGCCCAGCCCTCGGAGCCCGTCACCAGCGAGAACTTGTCGGCGAGCGCGGGGACGCCGTCCTTCACGGTCACATGGTAGAGGTTGCCCTTGAACGAGGCGAAGTAGAAATCGTCGCCCACCCGTGCGGGGTTGGTGAACAGCGCATCCGCATCGGCATCGAAAATGCCCGCGCCGGATTTCGGCGCACCGAAGCTGCCGTCGGCGGCGAAGCTGAAGGTCTTCATCGAACCGTCGCCACAGACGGTGAGGAAGCTGGTGCCGGTGGTCGGGATCGCGCCCCAGCAGCCGGGCGTCGGGATTTCGGCGATCGGCGCGCCCTTGGCCAGGTCGATCACGTTGATCGAGGTGGCGGGCGTCGCATCCTGCACCAGCAGGTACTTTTCGGCATCGGCCAGCGCCAGCATCACCGGCTGCGGCTCCACCATCGCCATCTTTTCGGAGACGTTGAACTCGCGCAGCGGGCTCAGCGTGGCCACGTCCCATTCATGGACGATGGCTTCCTGCGGCCCGTAGGTGATGCGCTTGGCATAGACCGAGCTGGTATAAAGCCTGGAGCCGTCGGCGCTCAGCACCATCTGGCCGATCAGGCCGACGCCGATGTTGCCCTTGATCGAGAGGTCGTCGGCGCCGAGCACGTTGATCTTGCTCGAGCCGTCCCAGCTCTGATCGAGGGTGAACACGTTCGGGCCGGGCTTGATCGCTTTTTCGACGCCGAGGGTCTCGGGCTCGATGGGCTTTGCCTCCTGGGCCAGGATGGGGGAGGTCAGGGCCAGAAAGGCCGCCCCGGTCGCTACGATTTTTCGCATTCTTCTATGCCTCCTGCGGATCGGTGCGGCTAGGGTAACGGGAAGGTGACCGCCGGGTCTATCCGGTGCGGACACAAATTCATGATCAAATTTTGTGCATTTTGTGGACAATGGCTGCGATCATCGGGCATGGCTTGCGCTTTGCGCATGGTTGAGGGAAATGATCAGGCCATGCGCACTGCGACCCAACCTCCTGCGGGGCAGCTCGGCTGCTATGATTTCCGCGCGTGCCATTCGGTGGATGAGCAGGCCGTGGCCATGCCCGGCTGGGAGCAGAGTTATGCGCAGCTGCAAGAGGGGCGTTTCGAGGGCGCGGTGATCCGGCTGGAAATGCCCGGGCTGGCGCTCTACCGCGAGACGGTCACGCTGCGCACCGAGAACCATTTCGCCGATCCGGAGGACCGCGTCGCGGTCTATTTCCGCCGCAGCCATGCGCGCGGGGCCGTCATGGAAGCCGGGCTGAGCCGCGCACGCGCGCAAAGGCCCTTCGTGTTCGAGCCGAACGAGGTGATCCTGATCGCCACGATCCCCGAGGAATCGTTGGGTGGGCAGGTGCCGCTGCCCGATGTCTGGGCCGGGTTCGACCATGTGCCGCGCCTCGCGACCGGGGCGATGGCGGACTGGTTCGAGCGGCTGCTCGATCCGGCGGCGGGGGCGTTCTATCGCGAGGATGCGGAATTCGTGCGGCTCGCGCCCAAGATCCTGCAAGATCAGCTCTTGTCCTGGCTGGAGACGCCGGGCTGGTCCTGTGCGCGCCCGCCGCGCGCCCGCCAGATGGTCCGCGACCTGCTCGCCTGGCTGCGCGGCGCGCCGATCGACCTGGTGAGCGGCGCGGATGCGGCGCAGGGCACGGGCCATGGGCTGGCGGAGCTGCGCGCGGTCTGCCGCGCCGAGCTCGACATGACTCTGGAGCGCCTGCTTCTTGTACGGCGGCTCAATCTGGTGCGCAGCACGCTGATCCGCGCAGGAGACAGGGGCGCGCGGGTCTCCGAGGTGGCGCTGCATCACGGCTTCACCCATTGGGGCCGGTTCTCCGCGCATTACCGCTGGTTTTTCAACGAGTTGCCCTCCGAAACGCTGCGCGCGGCCCGGCGCGGCTGAGGGCTGCCGGGGCGGCGGGTGCCGCCACGTCATCGGCATTTGGCCGCGCAGGCCCCCCCGCAATCGGGTTTACGGACGGATGCCGCCGGATATGCTCGGTCTCATGGGCGCTTTGACGCCGAAACGAGTACAACGGGAGATCCTCATGACCAAGCTTTTCCTCAGCACCGCCCTGGTCGCCGCGCTGGCTCTGCCCGCGCTTGCCGCGCATCCGGCCGAGGGCGAGAAGCTCGCCGCGACCCAGAGCTACAGCTTCTGGCTGCTCGATGCGATCAAATCGGTCGATCCGGCGAAGAACACCGATGTCGAGGGCTCGGACGTGCTGCGCTCGCTGTTCGAGGGGCTGATGAACGAGGATGCGAAGGGCGCGATGATCCCGGGCGTGGCCGAGAGCTACACCGTCAGCGACGACAAGCTGACCTATACCTTCAAGCTGCGCGATGCGAAATGGTCGGATGGCACGCCGGTCGTCGCGGGGGATTTCGTCTATGCCTGGCAGCGGGTGGTGAACCCGGAGACGGCCTCCGAATACGCCTGGTTCATCGAGCTGATGAACGTGGCGAACGCGACCCCGATCGTGAAGGGCGAGAAGAAGCCCGAGGAGCTCGGCATCACCGCGCTCGATGACAAGACCCTGCAGGTGGTGCTCACCACGCCCACGCCCTATTTCATCAAGACGCTTTCGCATGCGACCACCTATCCGGTGCCGCGCAAGGTGATCGCGCAATATGGCGACGACTGGACCCAGCCGGGCAAGCTCGTGGGCAACGGCGCCTTCACGCTGGTGAGCCACAATCTCGGCGTGGAAATCGTGATGAAGAAGAGCCCGACCTATTGGGACGCGGACAACGTGCTCCTGCAAGACCTGCGCGGGGTGACGGTGAACGACAACAACGTGGCGCTCACGCGCTACATGGCGGGCGAGCTCGACCGGGTGCAGATCCCCTCCGGGCAATATCCGCGGCTGAAGCAGCAATATCCCGATCAGGCGGTCTCGCTGCCCTATGCCTGCTCCTATGCCTATATCTACAACCTGTCGGAGAAGGGGCCGGCGGCGCTGAAGGACCAGCGCGTGCGCGAGGCGCTGTCGCTGGCGATCAACCGCCAGGTGATCGTGGACAACATCCTGCAGGGCGGCCAGCGGCCCGCCACGACCTGGACCCATTGGGCCATTGAGGGCTTCGATGCGCCCAAGACCGAGCTCGCGACGATGGCGCAGCCCGAGATGACCGCGCGGGCGAAGGAGCTGCTGAAAGAGGCGGGCTATGGGCCGGACAAGCCGCTGAAGCTCTCGATCCAGTACAACACCGACGATGCCCACAAGAAGATTGCCGTCGCCGTGCAGCAGTTCTGGCGCCCGCTGGGCATCGAGGTGACGCTGAACAACGTGGAATGGAAGGTGCATACCGACCGGCTGCAGAACCAGGACTTCGACATTGCCCGCTATGCCTGGTGCGGCGACTATAACGAGCCCTCGACCTTCCTCGACTGGTTCCGCACCGATGGCTACAACAGCGGCAAATGGTCCAACGCCGACTTCGACCGCCTGCTGAACGAGGCCAAGACCGCCCCCGACCCGGCGCCGCTGTACAAGCAGGCTGAGGAGATCCTCGCCCGCGAGGTGCCCTCGGCCTTCATCTATCACTATGCCAAGGTCGACATGATCAACCCCACGGTGAAGGGCATCGCCACCGAGAACGTGCTCAACACCTGGTTCGCCAAGGACATCTACCGCATCGAGAAATGAGCCTCCGCGGCGCCGGGCTTTCCGGCGCCGCCACCGGAAGGGAGACCGCCGATGTTTGCCTATGTCCTGCGGCGCCTGGCCGTGGCCGTGCCCACGCTGTTGCTGCTGATCGTTCTGTCTTTCCTGCTGATGCATATGGCCCCGGGCGGGCCCTTCACGCAGGAGCGCGCCCTGCCGCCGCAGGTGCTGGCCAACCTGAACGCCAAATATGGCCTCGATCAGCCGCTGTGGCGGCAGGTCCTGGGCTATATCTGGAATGTGGTCGTGCATTTCGATTTCGGGCCGAGCTTCGTTTACCCCGATCTGTCGGTGAACCAGCTGATCGCCGCGGGCTTCCCGGTGACGCTGACCTACGGCCTGCTGGCCTTTGCGCTGGCGGTGGGGGTGGGCGGCGCGCTCGGGGTGGTGGCGGCGATCTGGCACAACAGCTGGATCGACTATCTGGCCGTGGGCATCTCCATCGGCGCGCAGGTGCTGCCCAATTTCGTGATGGCGCCGATCCTCGTCTTGCTGTTCACGCTGTCGCTGCGCTGGCTGCCCGGCGGCGGGTGGAGCTTCTCCGATCCGGGCTTCTGGGTGATGCCGGTGATCGCGCTGGCCACGAGCTACATGGCCTCCATCGCGCGGATCATGCGCTCCTCCATGCTGGAGGTGCTGGGCTCCAACCATATCCGCACCGCGCGGGCGAAGGGGCTGCCGGAATACCGGGTGATCCTACGCCATGCGCTGAAGCCCGCGGCGCTGCCGGTGATCAGCTATCTCGGCCCGGTCTTCGTCTCCATGATCACCGGATCGGTGGTGATCGACATCTATTTTTCCACCGGCGGCATCGGCAAGGCTTTCGTCGACAGCGCGCTGAACCGCGATTACGCGGTGATGATGGGGGTGACGATCCTGGTGGGGGCGCTGACTGTTTTGTTCAATCTGGTCGTGGATATCCTCTACGCCTGGATCGACCCGAAAATCCGGTACTGACATGGTGATCGATCAACAGAAAATGCACAGCCTCGCCGCGCGAATGGCCAGCGAGGAGGTCCGCGGGCGCAGCCCCTGGGCCGATGCCCGGCGCCGCTTCCTGCGCAACCGCGCGGCGATGGCGGGGCTGGCGATCCTCGTCCTCGTCACCGCCTTCGTGCTCTTCGGCAGCCATCTCGCCGCCTGGAACAACCAGGACCTCGACTTCGCGGTGATGGGGCAGGTGGCGGAGCTCGGCGGGCCCTCGCTGGCCAGCGGGCATTATTTCGGCACCGATGATCTCGGGCGCGACCTGTTTGCGCGCACGGTGCAGGGCACGCAGATCTCGCTCATGGTGGGGGTCATCGGCGCCGCCATCGCGGTGCTGGTGGGCACGCTCTATGGCGCGACGGCGGGCTATGTGGGCGGGCGCACCGATCAGCTGATGATGCGCGCGGTCGATATCCTGATGTCGGTGCCCTACATGTTCGTGCTGATCCTGCTGCTGGTCATGTTCGGGCGCTCGATCGCGATGCTGTTCTTCGGGATCGGGCTGATTTCCTGGCTCGACATGTCGCGGATCGTGCGCGGCCAGACGCTGAGCCTGAAGAACCGCGAATTCATCGAGGCCGCCCGCGCCATCGGCGTGCCCGGCTGGCGCATCGTGCTGCGCCATATCGTGCCCAATCTGCTTGGCGTGGTGGCGGTCTATGCCACCCTTCTGGTGCCGCTGATGATCTTGACCGAGAGCTTCATCAGCTTCCTCGGCCTCGGCGTGCAGGAGCCGCTGACTTCCTGGGGCGCGCTGATCTCCGAGGGCTCGGGTACGATGGGCTATGGCACGCTGTGGCAGCTGATGTTCCCGCTGGGCTTCTTCGTGGTGACTCTGTTCGGCTTCTTCTTCGTGGGCGACGGGCTGCGTGACGCGCTCGATCCGAAGGAGCGCTGAGATGGCCCTTCTGGAGATCCGGGGCCTTTCGGTCCGCTTCGAGACGAATGACGGCGCGGTGCAGGCGGTGAACGATGTCTCGCTCTGCGTCGCGGCCGGCGAGACGCTGGGCATCGTGGGCGAATCCGGCAGCGGCAAATCGCAGCTCAGCTTCGCGGTGATGGGCCTTCTGGCGCGCAATGGCCGCGCCCAGGGCAGCGTGCTTTTTGAGGGGCAGGAGATCCTGAACGCCCCGCCAAAGCTGCTGAACCGGATCCGGGCCGAGGAGATCGCGATGATCTTTCAGGATCCGATGACCTCTCTTAATCCCTACATGCGGGTCTCGGAGCAGATGGCGGAGGTGCTGACGCTGCACCGCGGGATCTCGAAGCGGGCGGCGGTGGCGGAGGCGGTGCGCATGCTCGATGCGGTGCACATTCCCGATGCGGCGGCGCGGGTGCGGCTCTATCCGCATGAATTTTCGGGCGGCATGCGGCAGCGGGTGATGATCGCGATGGCGCTGATGTGCCATCCGAAGCTGCTGATCGCCGATGAGCCGACGACGGCGCTCGATGTCACCGTGCAGGCGCAGATCATGCAGCTGCTTTCCGATCTGCAGCGCGATTTCGGCATGGCGATGATCCTGATCACCCATGATCTGGGCGTGGTGGCCGGCGCCTGCGAGCGGGTGGCGGTGATGTATGCCGGGCGCGTGCGCGAGACGGGGCCGGTCGGGCCGCTGTTTGCGGGGCCGACGCATCCCTATACGCAGGGCCTGCTCGCCGCCATTCCGCGGGTGGACCAGCACGAGGAGGAGCTGCGCGCGATTCCGGGCGCGCCGCCCAACATGAACCGCCGCCCGCCCGGCTGCGCCTTCGCGCCGCGCTGCCCCTATCTGCGCGACGGCTGCACGGAGCGGCACCCGGCGCTGGAGGAGTTCGCGCCGGAGCGCAGCCGCGCCTGCTTCGCGCCGGTGGCCGATGTGCTGGCGCAGCGCACCCGCGCAGAGGAGCCGATGCGATGACAAAGCCCCTGTTGCAGGTCGAGGACCTGCGCGTGACCTTCCGGATCCCGCCGGCATCGGCCTGGCCCTGGGCGCGGCCGCGCGCCCTGCAGGCGGTGGGCGGGGTGGGCTTCACCCTGATGCCGGGCGAGACGCTGGGGGTGGTGGGTGAATCCGGTTGCGGCAAATCCACGCTGGCGCGGGCGCTGATCGGGCTCGCGCCGGGGCAGGGCCGGGCGGTCTGGGAGGACGGGGTGGATCTGCTCGGGCTGAGCCCGCGGCAGATGATGCGCTACCGCGCCGATATCCAGATGGTGTTTCAGGACCCGCTGGCGAGTCTCGATCCGCGCATGACCGTGGGCCAGATCATCGCCGAGCCGCTGGTCACGCATCGCAAGGGGCTTTCGGGCGCCGAGGTGAAGGCGCGGGTGCAGCAGATGATGGAGCGCGTGGGCCTGCTACCCAATCAGATCAACCGCTACCCGCATGAATTCTCGGGCGGGCAGTGCCAGCGCATTGGCATCGCGCGGGCGCTGATCGTGGAGCCGCGGCTGATCATCTGCGATGAGCCGGTGTCGGCGCTGGATGTGTCGATCCAGGCGCAGGTGATCAACCTGCTGATCCGGTTGCAGCGGGAGCTGGGCCTCGCGCTCGTGTTCATCGCCCATGACCTGAGCGTGGTGAAGCATATCAGCGACCGGGTGATGGTGCTGTATCTGGGCAAGGTGATGGAGATCGCCGCTTCGGCGGAGCTTTATGCCCGGCCGCAGCATCCCTATACGCAGGCGCTGCTCTCGGCGGTGCCGGTGCCGGATCCGGCGTTTGAGGCGGAGAAGGTGGTGGTGCCGCTGAACGGCGATCTGCCCTCGCCGCTGGCGCCGCCTTCGGGCTGCGTGTTCCGCACGCGCTGCCCGCGGGCGCAGGCGCGCTGTGCGGCGGAGGTGCCTGTGCTCTCGGCTGCGCAGCATCAGGTCGCCTGTCATTTCCCGGGGCCGCTCAGCGCGGAGGAAATCGCCCGGGCGCGGCAGGAGCCTGCGGCCTAGGGCCTGCTGGTCCGGGGCCCGCTGATCTGGGTCCCGCTGATCTGGGGAAGGTCCGGCCCCGCGGGGCCGGAGCGTGCCTGTGCCGGGCTCAGGCCGGGTGGTGCAGGCGGCGGGTGAACAGGCCCGAGGCCTTCGCGCCATGCAGCGTCTTGGCTGCGGCAAGGACGGCGAGATCGGCCAGCGGTTCGATCAGGACGACCAGCATATAGGCGCCGCCGAAGGTCACGATGGCGTGCAGGTTGTCAGAGGTGACGCCCGCGCCATAGAGCGCCCAGAACGCCACCCAGAGCACCACGCCGCCCTGATAGGCGGTGGAGAGGGCGAGGGCCTGACTGTATTTGAGGTCCACATAGGCGGTGCCGGGGGCGATGATCCGGCCCGCGAGCGCGCGCAGCCCGAAGAGCGGGAACAGCAGCGTGGACACGTTCATGCCGTATTGCGGCAGGTCGAAGGGCGCGAAGAACAGCCCCTGGATCAGCAGCCCCGCGGCGAGGCCGATGGCGGCGGGCGCCGCACCGAACAGCAAAAACAGGGTCGATCCGAGGATCAGGTGGACTTCGGACACCCCGACCGGGTGATGCGGCAGGATTTCGAAGAAGCTGAAGACGCAGGCGGTGGCGATCACGCTGCGCAGGGCGAGCGAGGCCAGCCCCTGTTCGCGCAGCGCCTGCAGGGCGAGGCGCGCGGTGAACAGGCCCGCCGTACCGGCTGTGGCGATGCTCAGAAGAATTTTGGGCCCCATGACGAGGCCGGGTTCGATATGCATTGGGTCCTCCAGACCGTCACTCCCGACGGCGGTTGAGATGAGGTGCTGGTCGGTCTCCTGACTCGCGGGTCGCAGCCTTCCCGGCCTTCCCGCGACGGCCCGGGGGCAGTCGCAGTGGCTTTGTCGGGTCGGCTCGCCGCTCACAGTCGCGGGGGCGGTCGGATTCGGGCAGGGCCCGTCCTGTTCCCATGCCGGGAAGATCCCGGCACCAGGCACGGCGCTAGGGTGCGCCACGGCGGCGCGCGCGTCACTATGCTGTGATCGGGGCGGAAGCGGGGGGCCAGCCCCCCGCGCCCCCCGCCAGAGGGGGCGCGCCCCCTCTGGGCACCCCCCGCGCTACAGCGTGGCGAACAGGCGCTGCAGGCGCTGCGCTTCGCCTTCGAGGCCCCAGGGCGGGTTCAGCACGAACATGCCGGAGCCGATCATGCCGTGGCCTTCGCGGGCGGGCGGGAAGCGGACTTCGGACAGGAGCGCCTCCGGATGCGCCGCGGTGAGGGCGCGCACCATCGCGGCCTGCGCGGGGGCAATGGCGACCGAGGGCGCCAGGACCGGATACCAGAGCGCGATCACGCCCACGTTCCATTTGCGGGCAACCTGGCCGATGAGCTTCGGGATCGTCTCGTAATCCGATTTGACCTCCCAGGACGGGTCGATCAGCATCAGGCCGCGGCGTGGCGCGGGCGGGGCGAGGGCCAGCGCCATGGCGAGCCCGTCCTTGGGGTGCAGCACGCCGCCGAAAGGGGCCATCGCCGCGCGCAGGGCCTCGAACTCGCGCGGATGCAGCTCGCACAGCTGGATCCCGTCGATCGGGCGCAGCAGGCTCGTGGCGATCAGCGGGGAGCCCGGATAGGCCATGGCGCCGTGGGTCGCGCGCACCGCCGCCAGCGCCTGCGCATAGGGGTGATCGGGCGCGAACCAGCCGAGCTTCTCGATCCGGCGGATGCCGGCGCCCGCCTCGCCGGTCTTGACCGCCTCCGGCGCATCGAGCGCGTAGAGCCCGCGGCCGGAATGCGTCTCCAGATAGCTCATCGGCTTGTCCTTGCGGGTCATGTAATCGAGCATGACCGCAAGCAGGGCGTGCTTGTGCACGTCCGCCAGGTTCCCCGCATGGTAGATGTGTTGATAGGACAGCATCACGCACCTCCGCCGCCCCTCATTGCCCGGCGCGGGGCGGCTGCGCAAGCCCCCGCGGGCCGCTCAGCCCTGCGTGCGCTCCATGATCAGCGGCGTGTAGTGATGCGGCAGCCGCATGGTGATCAGGTCCTTGCGGCGCACCACATTGGAGGGATAGGGCGTATCGGCGTTGGTCAGGTCGATGCGCAGCAGCGCCATGCCTTCTTCCTCCAGCACCGCGCTTTCATGGCGCGGGAAGGCGAAGGTGTCGGCGCCGAAGATGCCGCTCAGGCCCGGGTTCCCGGCCTCCATCCGGTTCGCGAAGGCCAGGTGCAGGTTGTTCTCGCCGCTGCGGGCGCGGAAGGCATGCCAGTGGAACGGATCGGCGCCGGTCGGGATCGGGGCGTTGTGCGGAATGGCGGTGCCGGCATGAGCGCCGGTGAAGCCCGGAGGCAGGGCCGCGGGGCAGGCGACGATATCGCAGCCCGCAAGCGCCAGCACCCGGATGCTCTCGGGCGGGAGCGCATCGGTGCCGGTGATCAGCCCGAGCCGCCCGAAGGGCAGGTCGAAATGGCGCCAGCTGTCGCCCGCGCTGGCCCAGGCGCGATCCGCCTGCGCGAGGTGGATCTTGCGGTAGCTGCCCACCCGCCCCTCCGGCCCGGACAGGACAACGGAATTGTACCGCCGCGCGCCATCCGTCTCGGCGAAGCCTGCGACGATATGCAGCCGGTGACGCATCGCGATCCGGGTGAAGCGGTCGATCAGGGGGCCGTCCAGGGCTTCGGCGGTCTCGGGGCCATTGAGCGCCAGCTCCGGCAGCACGAGGAGCGCCGCACCCGCGCCCGCAGCCTCCGCCGCGAGGCGGGCGACGGTGGCGAGATTCGCGGCCGGATCCGCCGCGGGCGCGAATTGCGCCACCGCAAGCGTGGAGGCACGCCCCGCGGGCAGCGGCTGGCGCCCATAGAGGCGGAAATAATCCAGCGGATTCCAGGTGAAGCTGTTGGTCATCAGCGTCTTGTAGAGGGCGGGGCGGCGCAGCTCGAACACGGGCTCGCCCAGCACCATGCGCGCACGCGTCCGGGCCGGGTCGATGGTGCCGGTGACGATGGCATCGCCGCCATCGGTCTGGGCGTCCACGCTGCCATCGGGGGCGATGATGCAGCTGCCGCCCGAAAACTGCACCGTGCGCTCCAGCCCCCAGCGGTTCGCCTCGATCACATAGCAGCCGTTCTCCCAGGCGCGGGTGATCCAGTAGGGCGCCGGGGTGCGCTCCGCGAGCCAGTTCGAGATGTGGCAGATGACATCGGCGCCGCCCAGGGTCTCGAGCCGCACGGTTTCGAAGAAATGCAGGTCCATGCAGATGAGCAGCGCGATGCGGCCGATTTTCGTGTCGAAGACCTGATGCGCGACATCGCCCGAGGCCGCCCATTTCGGCTCGGAGATATAGGGATGCGATTTGCGGTGCACGCCCACCACACCCTCGGGCCCGATCAGGGCGGCGCTGTTGTAATAGAGCCCGGTCGCCGGATCGACCTCGGGCAGCCCGACGACGATGTAGCAATCGTGCGCCGCGGCGATGTCCGCGAACCGGGCGGTGGTCGGGCCCGGGATCGTCTCGACTTCGGGCGCGACTTCGGCGCGGTCGTACCAGCAATAGCCGGTGGTGCCCATCTCCGGCGTCACGATCAGCCGCGCGCCGCCCTGCGCCGCCTCCCGGCACAGATCGAGGAGCCTGGTGACGTTGCGCTCCTTGGCGAACATCACCGGTTCGAACTGGATGGCGGCGGCTTTGAAGGGGGCGGGGGTGGGCATGGCGGGGCTCCGTGACGGGGTGGCGCGCGAACGCCGATTTCGTGAATATTGAAACGGAAAATATCTCGAAGCAAGGGGGTGGGGCTGGCCATGCGGCGATTGCATCTGCGGCAGCCGGGGCGCACCCCGGCTGAAATCCGCGGATGGCAGGCCAAAAAGGCGCATTTTGGCCCGAATGACGCGCGCAAAATCATCGTGCGGGTGAAAATATCGCGTAAAAAATAATCGAAAAACAAATATCCTCCAATAGCGTTATTTCGATATTTGCGAATTCAAGCAAATTGCCTTTGATCGTGCCAATCCAAATCACCAAGGGCACTCGGAATGACCACGCTCAGCAGACGCAAATTCCTCTACACCACGGGTGCCGCTGCTGCGGCGACGCTGTCGGCGCCGCTGATCGCGCGCGCTGCCGGCGAGACGATCAAGGTCGGCTGCCTGCACGACCTTTCGGGCGCGCTCGACTCGGTCGGGGTGCCGATGAACCAGGTGCTGCAGCTCGCGATCAAGGACATCAACGACAATGGCGGCCTGCTCGGCAAGCCGGTCGAGGCGGTGGTCTACGACCCGCAATCGAACATGTCGCTCTATTCGCAATATGCCACGCAGCTTGCGCTGAAGGACAAGGTCGACGTCGTGATGGGCGGGATCACCTCGGCCAGCCGCGAAACCATCCGCCCGATCTTCCACCGCTACAACACCTTCTACTTCTACAACACGCAATACGAAGGCGGCGTGTGTGACCGCAACGAGATCACGCTTGGCACCACCCCGGCCCAGACGGTGAAGCGCGTCATCCCCTATGCGATGAACCTGTTCGGCAAGAAGGTCTATACGGTCGCGGCGGATTACAACTACGGCCATATCACCGCAGCCTGGGTGAAGCGCTATGTGGAGGAAAACGGCGGCGAGGTGATCGCGACCGAATTCTTCCCGCTCGACGTGGCGCAGTTCGGCCCGACGATCTCCAAGATTCAGGGCGCGAAGCCCGATTTCGTGCTCTCGGCCATGGTCGGCACTTCGCATCTGGGCTTCTACCGGCAATGGGCCGCTGCGGGCATGAAGGGGCAGATCCCGATCGTCTCGACCGTTTTCGGCGCGGGCGGCAGCGACCAGGTGATCCTGACGGCTGCGGAAAGCGACGGGCTGATCTCGTGCTTCGGCTATTTCGAGCAGATCGACAACCCGGTCAACAAGACCTTCCTCGAAAAGGTCGCCGCTGCCTATCCGGACAAGAAATGGGTGATGTCGGAAATCTCCGAGGTGACCTACGAGGGCATCATGATGTGGGCCGATGCCGTGCGCGATGCGGGCTCCACGAAGCGCGACCCGCTGCTGGAGGTGCTGACCTCGGGCAAGGTCTACGAGATGCCCGCGGGCAAGGTGAAGATCGACCCGAAGACGCAGCACGCGATCCGCGACGTCTATATCGCCGAATGCAAGGACCAGGTGTTCCAGATCAAGGAATCCTTCCCGGATTCGCAGCCCGAGGACACCCAGATGGTCTGCGACCTGATCAAGGATCCGAAGGCCAACAAGCACTACGAGATCAGCCTGTGATCTGAGGCCGGAGGACGGATATGGACTACACCCTCGTCGTTGCGCTGGAGATGGTCCGGGCGGTTGCCTGGCTCGTCCTGCTCGCATCGGGGCTCGCGATCATCTTCGGCATGATGCGGATCATCAACTTCGCCCATGGCGAATTCCTGATGCTCGGCGGCTATACCGTCGTGACCTCCACACATGCCGGCGTCAACGAATGGGTCGCCATTCTCGTCCTCGCCCCCCTCGTGGTGGGGATCTTCGGCATCATCGTGGAGCGGCTGGTAATCCAGTGGCTCTACGGACGCATACTCGACAGCCTCCTGGCCACATGGGGGCTGTCGATGCTGATGATGGGCGGCGTCACCATGGTCTTTGGCAATACCGTGCAGGGGGTGTCCACGCCCTTCGGCGGCATGAAGATTGGCGCCTATCAGATGCCCATCTACAATTTCGTGCTGATCGGCTTTGCGGTGCTGGTGCTGGTGGCGATCTGGTGCGTGCTGAAATTCACCAAGGCCGGGCTGATCGCGCGGGCCACGATGCAGAACGCCGATATGGCCGAGGCGCTCGGCATCCGCACCCGCTGGGTCTATATGACGACCTTCGGCATCGGCTCGGCCATCACCGGGCTTGCGGGCGGGCTCCTTGCCCCGGTGACGGGCGTGGTCCCGACCATGGGCATGAATCTGGTGGGCCAGAGCTTCATCACCGTCATCACCGGCGGCGCCTCGGTCATCGCGGGCACGCTGTCTTCGGCCGCGCTGCTGGGCACGATCAGCCAGGGCATGACCTTCCTGACCGGCCCGGTCTATGGCGACGCAGCCCTTCTGGTGGCCGCGCTCGTGCTGCTGCGGCTGCTGCCGCAGGGCATCACCGGCCGCATCTTCAAACGTTCTCTCTGAGGAGACCCACAGATGGAAAAGTCTGTGTTCCGGGATCCCGGCTTCTACGTCATGGTCGCGATCGGCATCGCCGCGATGCTGGTGCTGCCGGTGCTGCTCGACATGTTCACCATCATGCAGATCACCCAATATGTGGTGCTGGCCGTCTTTGCGCTGTCGCTGGGCTATATCTGGGGCTTCGGGGGTATCCTGAGCTTCGGCCAGGCGGCCTTCTTCGGCCTCGGCGCCTATACTTTCGCGGTGGCCTCGATCAACATGGGCGAGACCACGATCCCGCTGATCCTGTCTTTCGTGATCCCGACGCTGTTCGGCGCGGCGCTTGGTTACTTCATCTTCTACGGCAGGCTCTCGGACGTGTATCTCGGCGTGGTGACGATGGTGGTCACGCTGTTGTTCTGGAAGCTTGCGAACCATACCGCAGGGCCCGAATATGCCATTGGCGCCGCGCGTCTTGGCGGCTTCAACGGCATCCCCTCGATCCCGGGCATCAACATTCCCGGGGAGCCCGATGCGGTGCTGGACCCGGTGCAGATGTTCCAGGTGTTCATGGCCTTCCTGATCCTCGTCTATATCGGGCTGCGGTTTCTCATCGCCTCGGATTTCGGCCGGGTCTCCGTTGGCATCCGCGAGAACGAGACCCGCGCCGCGCTGCTGGGCTATGACGTGCGCCGCCACAAGCTGATCGTCTTCGCGATCGGCTCGGGCATTGCCGGGCTCGCCGGGGCGATGTGGGCGACGTATCAGGCCTTCATCGACCCGAACGCCTTCAGCATGGAAATGTCGGCCAAGGCGCTGGTCTGGGTGATGGCGGGCGGGGTGGGCACGCTGGTCGGCCCGATCATCGGGGTGATCATGCTGCAATGGCTCACGCTGCAGCTGGGCACGATGGAGCTTTTGAACAGCCTCGCGGTGCTGGGCGCGATCATGATGGTGCTGGTGCTGCTCCTGCCCAAGGGGATCGTGCCGACGCTGAAGAAGCTGATCGTGGATGCCTGGACGCTGCGCCGCCAGAAGAAGACCGGAGGCAAGGCCGATGAATGAGTGGAGCAATATCCTCGAGACCCGGGGCCTGACGATGCAGTTCGGCGGCGTCACCGCGGTCGACAAGGTGGATTTCAACCTGAAGGATGGCGAACTGCGCTGCCTGCTCGGGCCGAACGGGGCGGGAAAATCGACCTTCTTCAAATGCCTCACCGGGCAGCTGACCCCCACCGCGGGCAGCGTGACCTTCAAGGGCCAGGAGATGACGGGCTGGAACACCCACGACATCGTCAACCTCGGCATCGGCATCAAGACCCAGGTCCCGAATGTGTTCGACGGGATCTCGGTCTATGAGAATGTCCGGCTCTCGTCGCGGCGCAAGCATATGGCGGGCAAGGCGAAGGAGCTCGCCGAACGGACGCTGGAGCGCTGTGGCATCACCCATCTGGCGAAGCGCGAGGTGGGCTATCTTTCGCATGGTCAGCGCCAGCTGGTGGAGCTTGCGATGGTGCTGGCGGCGGAGCCCGCGCTGATCCTGCTCGACGAGCCCGCCGCGGGCATGACCGGCGAAGAGCGCGACCGGCTGGCGCGGCTGGTTCTGGAATCGGCGCGCTCGGCCGCGGTGATCGTGGTCGAGCACGACATGGTCTTCATCCGGCAGATCGCGAAATTCGTCACCGTGTTCAACCGCGGCGCGATCTTCCGCGAGGCGATGATCGACGAGATCATGGCCGACCGCGAGGTTCAGGAAATCTATCTGGGGAAACAGGCCAATGTCGCATCTGCTTGAGGTATCGGGCCTGTCGGCGGCCTATGGGCTGGTGCCCGCGCTGCACCGGGTCGACATGCACGCGGCGCGCGGCGAGGTGGTGGGGGTGCTCGGCCACAACGGCATGGGCAAGACCACGCTGATGCGCGCGATCATGGGCTATGTGAAGGTCACCGGCGGCGATATCCGCTTCGAGGGGCAGTCGATCCTCGGCGCTTCGGTGAATGCGCGGGCGCGGATGGGGATCGGGCTGGTGCCGCAGGGGCGGCAGATCTTCCCGAACCTGAGCGTGGAGGAGAACCTGCAGGTCGGCATTCCGGGCAGTGCGGCCGTGGTCTCGCAGACGGTGGAGGAGATGCTGGAGCTGTTCCCGCGGCTGAAGCGCCTGCTCGACCGGCGCGGCGGGGCGCTCTCGGGGGGCGAGCAGCAGCTCCTTGCGCTCGCGCGCTGCCTGTGCCGGCGGCCGAAGCTGATGCTGCTCGATGAGCCGACGGAGGGGATCCAGCCCTCGATCATCGACGAGATCTCCGAAACGCTGGCCGCGCTGACGCAGAAGATCGACATCACCATCGTGCTGGTGGAGCAGAACCTGGAATTCATCGCGGGCCTGTCGAAGCGGGTCTATGCGATTTCCAACGGGGTCCTGGAAAAGGAGATCCCGCGCGCGGAGCTGACCGACTCGCGCTCGGTCAGTGCTTTCATGGGCTTCACCGCCTGAACCCGGATAACCGGCGAACCGCCTTCCCCTGCCGCGCCTGCGGCAGGGACCGTCCCCGCATGGCCCGCGCCATTCCCGGACACCCCCCGCGCGGGGCCTCCCCCGCGCAAGACAGCCAGCGCAGGCCTGCCTGCGCACGAAAACCGCGCGGCGCGGCCGCGCAAGCAAAGGAGCCTATCATGGCAGTCAAGCTTCCCAATGACGCCCAGCTGGCCGACGTGGCCGAACGCCTGGGCATGAGCCTCTCCGAGGCGGATATCGCCTCTTTCAAGGGGCTGATGGCGGGCTATGTCGCGGCCTATAACAAGGTCGACCGGATGATCGACCCGCTGCCCGAGGTGAAATACCCCCGCACCCCGGGCGTGCAGCCGCCGCTGGCCGACAACCCGCTGAACGCCTGGTATGTGAAATCCACCGTTCAGGGCGCGCCGGAGGGCAAGCTGAAGGGCCGCACCGTCGCGCTGAAGGACAATGTGATGCTCGCGGGCGTGCCGATGATGAACGGCTCCTCCACCCTCGAGGGCTACATTCCGAACGTGGATGCGACGCTGGTCACGCGACTTCTGGATGCGGGGGCGACGATCCTCGGCAAGGCGCATTGCGAGTGCTTCTGCATGTCCTGCGGCAGCCATACCTCGGCGCTCGGCCCGGTGTGCAACCCGCATGATCCGACGCGCTCGGCCGGCGGCTCCTCTTCGGGCTCGGCGGCGCTGGTCGCCAAGGGCGAGGTGGATATGGCCATCGGCGGCGATCAGGGCGGCTCGATCCGGATGCCCTCGGCCTTCTGCGGCACGGTGGGGATGAAACCCACCCACGGCCTCGTGCCCTATACCGGCGTGGTGCCGATCGAGATCACCATCGACCATGCCGGGCCGATCACCGCCACGGTGGCCGACAATGCGCTGATGCTGGAGGTTCTGGCCGGCCCCGATGGCTATGACAGCCGCCAGATCGACGTGAAGGTCTCCGCCTATACGGAGGCGCTCGGCAAGCCGGTGAAGGGGATGAAGGTCGCGATCCTGAAGGAGGGCTTCGGCCATCCGGAATCCGAGCCGGAAGTGGATGCCAAGGTGCGCGAGGCGGCAAAGCGGCTCGCCGATCTCGGCGTGACGGTGGAAGAGGTGTCGATCCCGATCCACCTCGACGGCCCGGCGATCTGGACCCCGATCGGGCTGCAGGGCCTGACACAGACGATGATGCTCGGCGATGGCTACGGCACGTCGCGGCCCGATCTCTATGTCACCAGCTTCATGGATTTCCACCGCGGCTGGCGCGAGCGGGCGGATGAGCTCTCGGAGACGCTGAAGCTCGGCATGCTGTTTGCCCAGTTCGCCGACGACCAGTACGGCAAGCGCTACTATGGCAAGGCCTTCAACCTGACCGCGACGCTCCGCGCGGCCTATGATGCGGTCCTGGCCGATTACGATGCGCTGCTGATGCCCACCGTGCCGAAGCTCGCGACCCCGCTGCCGGGGCCGGATGCCTCGCGCGAGCTGATCATCCAGCGCGGCTTCGAGATCCTGCAGAACACCGCGCCCTTCGACATCTCCCACCATCCGGCGCTCTCGGTGCCCTGCGGCCTCGTCGATGGCCTGCCGGTGGGGATGATGCTGGTGGGCAAGATGTGGGACGAAAGCACGCTCTACACGCTGGGCGATGCCTTCGAGAAATCGGGCGACTGGAAACAGTTCTGAGCGCCTTCGCCCCGGCTCCGGCCGGGGCGGGCCTGGAGGGAGAAGATGGATGGACGGGCCATTGATGCTCGAGCGTGTGCTTGGGCACGCGAAGGATGCCGACTGGCACGACCGGCTGCATGCGCTCGAGCATCTGGGCGGGCTGGAGCAGGTCTCGATCCCGGAGGCGGAGGCCGCGCGCAAGCGCTTCCGCATCGCCACCGATCGCGGCCGCGATTGCGCGATCGCGCTGCCGCGCGACCAGATGCTGATGGATGGATCGGTGCTTTATTGCCGCGACGGGCTGGCCATCGTGGCGCGGATCGACGGCGGCGCGCGGATGCGGCTCGTGCCCGCAACCGTGGCGGATGCGCTGCGGCTCGGGCACTGGTGCGGCAACCTGCACTGGAAGGTGGTGTTTGGCCCGGGCTGGATGGATGTGGTGCTGGATGGGCCCGAGGCGCGCTACCGAGAGCGGCTGCGCGATCTGGCGGGGCTTGCGCGCTTCACCATAGAGGATCCGCCATGAGCGCGGACCCGCTCGCGGTCCTGCGCGCGCTGCAATTCGCCGACAGTGGCTTTCCAAGCGGCGTTTTCGCCTTCTCCTGGGGGCTGGAGGGGGCGCTGGCCGAAGGCCGGGCCGATCCGCATGGCCTCAGGGACTGGGTCCGCGCGGAGCTGCATGGCCGCTGGTTCCGCGCCGAGCGGATCGCATTCGCGGGCGGCTTCCGTCTGCGCGGCGCGGCGCTGCGGGGCTGGTTTGCAGAGGTGGACACGCTGATGCCGGTAGAGCGCGCGCGGCAGGACTCGGTTCAGGCGGGGGCCGCGCTTTTTGCTTCGGCGCGGGCGCTGCGGATCGCGCTCGATCCGGGGGCTGTTGCGGCAGAGGCCGATGGCACCGGCCATTTTGCGGTGGTGCATGGGCATCTGCTGGCGGTGGCGGGGCTCGATCTGCCTTCGGCGCTCGCGGCCTCGGGCTTCGGCATGGCGCGCGGGGCCTATTCGGTTGCGGTGCGGCTCGGGGCCGTGGGCGCGATTGCCATGCAGCGCGACCTTGCGGCCCTCGCCCCCGAGATCGCCGAGCTGGTTCAGGTGCCGGAGCCGGATGCGCTGCCCGCGGGCTTCGCGCCCCTCTCCGATATCGCCCTGATGCGGCCCCGGGCGGGGCGGCTCTTCGTCAACTGAGGGAGGATCCCATGCATCTGACGCCGACCGAAGCCGAACGGCTCACGATTTTCACCGCGGCCGAGCTGGCGCGGCGCTATCTGCGCCTCGGCATCCGGCTCTCGCATCCGGAGGCGGTGGCGCTTCTGGCCGATGAGCTGCTCACCGTGGCGCGGCTGGGCTACAGCCATGCCGATATCGTCAGCCATGCGGCGAGCGTGCTGCGCACCGAGCAGGTGGAGCCGGGCGTTGCCAGCCTGCTCAACACCTTCTCGGTCGAAGTGTCGATGACGGAGGGGACGAAGCTCGTCACCGTCTTCGATCCGATCCAGCCCGCCGCGGGCGAAATCCGCCCGGGCGAGGTGATCCCGGCGGAGGGCGAGATCGAGCTGAATGCCGGGCGCGAACGGCGGGTGATCACCGTGCTCAACAGCGGCGACCGCACCATCCAGGTGCGCAGCCATGCGCATTTCTTCGAGGTGAACCGGGCGCTGAAATTCGACCGCGAGGCGGCCTTCGGCATGCGGCTGGACCGGCCTTCGGGCGGCGGCGAACGCTTCGATCCGGGGATCGAGAAGGAGGTCACGCTGGTGCCCTATGGCGGGCTGCGGGTGGTGCATGGCTTTGCGGGCCTCACCGAAGGGCCGGTCGCGGGGGGGCTGCCGGCGGCAATGGCGCGGGCGCGGGAGAAGGGGTATCTGGAATGAAGCTCACGCGGGCGGAATATGCGCGGCTTTATGGGCCGACGGCGGGCGACATGGTGCGCCTGGGCGATACCTCCCTCCTGGCGGAGATCGAGGCCGACCACACCCATTACGGCGACGAGCTGACCACCGGCGCAGGCAAGGTGATGCGCGATGGCGAGGGCTTCCGCACCACCGGAACGGCGGCGGCGGGCGCGCTCGACATGGTGATCCAGAATGCGGTGATCATCGACGCGGAGCTTGGCATCGTGAAGGGTGACATCGGCATCCGCGATGGCCGGATCGTGGGCATCGGCAAGGCGGGCAACCCCGATATCATGGAGGGGGTGGACCCGGATCTGGTGACCGGGCCCAATACCACCGTGGTCCATGGAGACAATCATTTCGTCACCGCGGGCGCGATCGAGGCGCATGCGCATTTCCTCTCGCCCCAGCAATCCTGGCATGCGCTGGCGGGCGGTACGACGACGATGATCGGGATGTCGCCGGGGCCGAATTTCGATGTGAGCTGCTCGGGGCCGAACACGCTCGGGCGGCTGATCCAGGCCGCGGATGAATACCCGCTGAATTTCGGCTTCCTCGGGCGCGGCTGCTCGGACCCGGAGGCGGTGGCCGAGAGCGTCTCGGGCGGGGCGCTCGGGGTGAAGATCCACGAGGATTTCGGCGCCTCTCCGGCGGTGCTGGACGGATCGCTGAGCGCGGCGGACCGGGCCGATTTCTCGGTGCATCTGCATACCGACACGATCAACGAATTCGGCTTCTATCAGGATACCATGGCCGCGATCGCGGGCCGCACCATCCATATGTATCACACCGAGGGCGCGGGCGGAGGCCATGCGCCCGATATCCTCGCGGTGAACGGCTTTGCCAATGTGCTGCCCTCCTCCACGAACCCCACCAACCCGTTCACGCGCTCTGCGCTGGAGGAAGGGGTGCCGATGACGATGCTCGCGCATATGATGAGCTTCGATCTGCTGGAGGATGTGGCCTTCGCCGAGGCGCGGATCCGGCCGCAATCCATGGCGGCCGAGGACATCTTGCACGACATGGGCGCGATCTCGATCTTCGCCACCGATACCCAGGGCATGGGGCGGCTGGCGGAGAACGTGGCCAAATGCTGGCAGCTGGCTTCGGTGATGAAGGACCGCGTGGGCCGGCTGCCCGAGGAAAAGACCGCGCGCGCCGACAATGAGCGGATCCTGCGCTATATCGCGAAATACACGATCAACCCGGCCATCGCCGCCGGGATCGACCATGAGGTGGGCACCATCGCGCCGGGCAAGATGGCCGATATCGTGCTCTGGCCCTTCGCCTTTTTCGGCGCGAAGCCCGATCTGGTGATCAAGGGCGGCACCATCGTCTGGGCGACGATGGGCGATGGCAACGGCAGCTTCGCGGGCGCGCAGCCGCTGGTGCACCGGCCGATGTGGGGCGCGCTCGGGGCGGCGAAGCATCGCCTGGGCGTGACCTTCGTGTCGCGGCTCGCGATCGAGGCGGGCACCCATGCGAAGCTCGGCGTTCAGAAGGCTTTCGTGCAGATCCGCTCGGTGCGCGCCCTCAGTAAGCGCGACATGCTGCGCAACGCGGCGCTGCCCGATGTGCAGGTGGATCCGCAGACCTTCGCGGCCACGGCGGACGGCGTGCCCCTGGTGGTGGAGCCGGCCGACAATGTTCCTCTCGCGCGGAGGTATTTCCTGCGATGACGGCGGCACGGGTAGGGATCGGCGGGCCGGTGGGTTCGGGCAAGACGGCGCTGATCGAGGCGATGCTGGGCGAGCTTGCGCGTCAGGGCATCGACACTGCGGTGATCACCAACGATCTGGTGACGGACGAGGACGCCGAGCGGCTGCGCCGGGGCGGGCAGCTGCCGCCCGACCGGGTGCGCGCGGTGCAGGCCGGGGCCTGCCCGCATACAGTGATCCGCGAAGACCCGACGCTCAACATGGCCGCGGCGGACCGGCTGGAGGCGGATTATCCGGGGCTCGATCTCATCTTGCTGGAATCGGGCGGGGATAACCTGGCCTCCACCTTCTCGCCCGATCTGGTGGATTTCTGGATGTTCGTGATCGACGTGGCGGGGGGCGACGACATCCCGCGCAAGAAGGGGCCGGGGATCTTGCAATCGAACCTTCTGGTGATCAACAAGGTGGATCTCGCGCCCTATGTGGGGGTGGATTTCCCGGTGATGCTGCAGGAGGCGGAGCGGGTGCGGGGCGGCGCGCCGGTGCTGCCGACGGTGTGCCGCACCGGGCAGGGCGTGGCCGACGTGGTGGCCCATCTGCGCCGCGAGGTCCTGTTCAAATGACGCGCGCAGCAGTGCCCGAGCGCCCGCAGGTGGCGCTCGGCTTCGGGATCGCGCCCGATGGCGGCACGGCGATCGTGTCGCGCCATGTGGAGTGGCCGTGGTCCTTGCCGCGCGGCTACCGGCGGGCGGGCGTGCTCGGGCCGCTGACGGTGCTGCCGCAATGCGCGGGGGCGGCGCTGCTGCCCGGCGATCACTGGCGCCACCGGATCGAGCTTTTGCCCGGCGCGCAGGTGGATCTGATCAGCGCGGGCGCGCTTCTTGTGCATGCCGATGCGCGCGCGCCCCGTGCCGGGCGGGCCGATTGGCGGCTGCGGGTGGCGGCGGGGGCGTTGCTGCGCCATGTGCCCGATCCGGTGGTGCTGATGCCGGGCGCCCGCATGGAGCAACGCATCGAGCTGTGCCTGGAGCTCGGGGGGCGGGCCGTGCTGTTCGACGGCTTCTGCCGGCAGCGGCCCGATGCGCCCGATATGGGCGGGCTGTGGCAGAGCGCGCTGCGGGTGAGCGATCCGGAGGGCCGGGTGCTGCTGCAGGACCGGCAGGCGGTGTCCGAGGCCGAGCTTCTGCGCCTGCGCGCGCTGCCGGGGGCGCCGGTGGCCTTCGGCTCTGCGCTGGTGATTGGCGGGGCGGGGCTGCCGGAGGGGGCGCTCGATCTGCCCGGCTGCCATGCGGCGGTGGGGGCGCTGCGCGGCGGCGCGGGCACCATGGTGCGGATCGCGGCCGCGAGCGGCGGCGCGCTCGACCGCGCCTTCCATGCGCTGCGCGCGCGGCTCAGCTAGCTCTGCCGAGCGCCGCGATCACCTCCTCCGCGGAAGCCACATCGGCGAACAGGGTCAGCATGTTCACCAGCGTCGCATTGTGCTCGGCGTCGCTGAGCGTGGCATTGGCATCGGCCACATAGATCACCTCATAGCCATATTGCATCGCGTCGCGCGCGGTGGATTCGCAGCAGCAGTTGCTGAGCGTGCCGGTGATGATCAGCGTGCGGATCCCGTGCTCGCGCAGCCAGCGCGGCAGCTCCGAAGTGCCCTCGGTAAAGGCGCTGTAGCGGGTCTTGTCAGTGATGAAATCCGCTTCGGCCACGTCGAGCTCCGGCCAGAGCTGCAGGTCTGCCGCGCCGGGCGCGAACACGCGCTGCTGCTCCTCCGCTTCGGCCGGGTCCAGAAACCGCTCGTAGAACAGCCGCCAGGCCAATGGGTCTCCGGGCAGCCAGGCGAAGCGGGTGAACGCGACCTTTCCGCCCGCCGCCCGCAGCGCGGCCGAAATGGCATTGACCGCGGGCACCACGGCGCGGGCCTGCGGGACCTCCAGCAGCGCGCCCTCGCGCAGGAAGCCGTTCTGCAGGTCGATCACCACATGCGCGGTGGTCGCAGGGTCCAGGCGGCTCAGGAAGCTCCGTGCGCCGCGCCGGTGTGCGGCGCGGGCGCGGATCTCGGCGGTGATGTCGATCCGGTGCATCGCTCAGCTCTGGAAGGGCGCGAGGTCGGGGCGACGGGTGTGCCAGTCGGTCATGCGCTGGAAGGCGGCGCCCACCTGGAAAAGCAGCGGCTCCGAGAGCGCCTTGCCCATCAGCTGGAAGCCGATCGGCGCGCCGCGGCCATCGAAGCCGCCGGGCAGGGTCAGCGCGGGATAGCCGGTGAAATCGGCGGGTGCCGTGAATTTCAGCAGATCGCCGAGGTTCTCGTTCGAGGGGCCGGCGGAGGGGGCGCCGTAAGGATTGTCGATCTCCGGCAGGGGGGCTGCGGTGACCGGCAGGATCACCATATCCACCCCCGCCATCGCCCGCGCGACCATCCCGTTGTAAACCAGCCGCCATTGCAGCGCGGCGCCCACATCCTTCGCGCCGAGGCCAAGGCCGAAATCGAGAAGCGAGGTCAGCTGCGGCCCATAGCCCGCGCGCTGTTCGGGGAAGCGCCCGGCATGGGCCAGCGCCACTTCGATGGCGCAGAGCACCGACCATTGCTCGGTGGAGTCGCCCGGCCAGGGGAAGGCGATGGGCACGATTTCCGCGCCGAGCGCCTCCAGAGCACTGAGCGCATCGGAAAGGACGGCGGCGGTCTCGGGCGCGGCGGCCTCGAGCACGGCTGCCCGGTCCAGCCCGATCCGGACGCCGCGGATGGGCCCGGCGCAGGCCGCGAGGTAATCGGGCACCGGCGCGGTCAGCGCGGTCGGATCGGCCGGATCCGCACCCGCCATCGCCGTGAGCATCGCAGCGCAATCCGCCGCGGTGCGCGCCATCGGCCCGACGTGATCGAGGCTGTCTGCGAGCGCGAAGACGCCATGGCGGCTGACCCGGCCCCAGGTGCCCTTCATGCCGGTGATACCGCAGCTGGCGGAGGGGAACCGGATCGAGCCGCCGGTATCCGATCCCGTCGCGCCGAAGCACAGCCCCGCCGCCACCGAAACCCCCGAGCCCGAGGAGGACGAGCCAGCCCAGCAGGCCGGGTTCCAGGGGTTCTTCGGCACCGGCATATCGGGGTGATGGCCCGAATAGGCGCCCTCGGTCATGCCGAGCTTGCCGAGGATCACCGCGCCGGCCTGCTGCAGGCGCGCGGTGACGGTGGCGTTGCGCCCGGTCTCATGGCCGCGCAGCAGCGCGAGCCCGGCCGATGTCGGGGCGAAATCGGTCTCGCACAGATCCTTCAGCGCGAGCGGGACGCCATGCAGCGGGCCGCGGTCCAGCCCCTGCGCGCGCTCCCGGGTCGCGGTTTCCGCGGCTTCGAGCGCATGCGCGCGCGAGACCGCGATATAGGCCGAGAGCTTCGGATCGAGCGCATCGACCCGTGCGAGCACCGCCTCCGTCACCTCCAGCGGCGTCGCGGCGCCACGCGCGATGACGGCGCTGATTTCCAGCAAAGACAGATCCGGGAGCGCTCGCGTGGACAGGTTCACGGGTTTGGTCGGCGCGTTCATGGCATCCTCGTTTGTTTCCTTGACGGTAATAGAAAAGGAAACAAAAGAAACAGACAATAAAATAACGATCCGAACGTAAGGGACGGTGAATTTGTGTCTTTGGCCCGATAAAGCTGATCAAAGAATGTGCATTTGAATTGTGGAGCGGTAGGGAACCTGCACAGGATTTGCGAGGGTTCCCAACTTTTGCAAAGTTTGGTCCATGAAAATCGGGTTGATCCTCTCACATGACGGGCTGGCGGGGCTCTGGACACTCGGGTGCCAGGGCGGGGCGATCCTTGCCGCGGCGGAGCTGAATGCCGGTGGCGGGGTGCTTGGCCGCGAGATCGAGATCGTCCATGTGGATTCCGGCGAGACTGCGCGGAGCGCCTTCCATGCGGCGCAGCGCCTCGCGATCGACGAGAATGTGGATGCGGTGATCGGCCTGCAATCGAGCGATCTGCGCCCGGCGGTGCGGCGCGGGATCGGCGGGCTGGCGCCCTATATCTATACCCCGCATTACGAAGGCGGCTTTTGCGGCCCCGGCACCGCCACCCTCGGCATCACCGATGGCGAGGTGCTGATCCCAAGCCTCGAGTGGATGTGCACCCACCGCAGGGCGCGGCGCTTCTTCTTCGTGGGCAACAATTACATCTGGCCGCGCGTGGCCCATGGCACCACGGAGAATGCGATCCGGATGATCGGTGGCGATCTGATGGGCGAGGCCTTCCTGCCGTTCGGGCTGCGCGACTATACCGAGACGCTGCAGAGGATCGAGCGTACGCGGCCGGATGTGGTGGTGGTGGCGATGCTGGGGGAGGATTCGGTCTGCTTCAACCGCGCCTTTGCCGAAGCCGGGCTGAGCCGCCGCACGATGCGGCTGAACCTGGCTTTCGATGAAACCCAGCTGCTCGGGGTGTCTGAGGAATATTCCGAAAACCTGTTCGCCGCGCAGGCCTATTTCGATAGCAGCCGCGGCCTTGGCCGCGACGCGCTGGCCGAGAAATACGAAAGCTGCTTTTCCGGCGACCGGCCCGGCATGACCGCGAATGCCGTGAATTGCTACGATGCGATCTATCTGGTGGCGGCTTTGGCGCGCCAGATCGGGCGCGTGGACGGGCATCTGATGGCGCGGTTCTTACGCGCCCGGCTGCCGCGCGACAGCGCCTACCGCCTGATCGGGCGCAGCGATGCCGATGCGCGGGTCCGTCTGGCCGAGGCGGATGGCGTGCAGTTTCAGGTGCGCGATACCTTCATCGCCTGAGCGCGGGCGAGGATCTGGCGGGAGGATATGCCTGCCCCTGTTGATGCAGGGGCACAGTTTTTCAGGACTTTTCGATTGCCGTGGCTTTACCTTTTTGAAACTGCTACTATCGTAACGTGTAATACGGATATGTCACGGATATTGTCATGGCGGATCAGAAGTTTACCGAGCAGCTTGGCTATCTCATTGCGCGCGCCAACCGGCTGATCGAGGAAGATCTGGCGAAGCGGCTGCAGCCCGGCGGCATCGCGGTCGAGCAATTCCGTGTGTTGAAGTCGCTGGAGCAGGATGGCCCGATGGCGATGGGGCATCTGGCCGAGCGGGTTCTGGTCGAACCGGCCACGCTGACCAAGATCATTGACCGGATGGTGCGGGAGAACCTCGTGTTCCGGGTGCCCGATGAGAAGGACCGCCGCAAGGTGCGGGTCGCGCTTGCGGGCGCGGGCGTCGCCATGTGCCGGCAGCTGCATGAGGTGTCGGGCGATCATGAAAAGCACATTGCCGAGACGTTCAGCGGCGATCAGTTGCAGCAGATGCGCCGGATCCTGTCCGAACTCGGGGGCTGAACGCGCTCAGCCTTCCTGCGCAGCCGCCAGCGCGGTCGCGATGGCGGCAGGTGGCTCTGCGTCGCTGATCAGGACGTCGATCTCCACCCAGGGCGCGATCCGCGCGAGCGCGGGGCTGCCGCACTTCTAGTGATCGACCAGCAAGGCAGTCTGGTCTGGCTGCCGGATCATTGCGCGGTGGGCGCCGGCGGCCTGATCGTCGATGTCATGCGCGCCCGCGGCATCAATCCCGCTCGCGCCGATGCTAGCCCAATTGGCGCGATAGCTGCCCAGCTCCACCAGCGTCTGGGGACGATAGACATAGCGCTCAGCCGGGAGCGGGCGGCCGCCGAGGCAGATCATCTGTATAGCACTGTTCTCGCACAGTGCCGCCGCGAGGGTATGGTCGTTCGTGATCGCGGTGATGGCGCTGCAGGTGGCGGCAATGTGGCGGGCTGTGTGCCAGGCGGTGGCGCCGCTGCCGATCATCACCACCTCATTGCGGGCGATCCGGCTGGCCATGAGCGCGGCGATGCGGTCGCGCCGCCACATGCATTTTCTGGCGCTCGGCGAGAGGGGCTTTCTTGCGGAACGGGCGGGCGGCGCCGCCGTGGGTTCGGCGCAGAAGGCCCCTGCGGTCGAGCTCGATTAGGTCGCGGCGGATGGTTTCGTGCGAAACGCCGAGAATCAGGGAGAGCTCGGAGGCGCGTAGCGCAGGCGTCTCATTGAGCGCGGCGAGGATGTGGTCCTGGCGCAGGAGCCTGCTGCGGAGGGGCGGGTCGGGCTAGGGTATCGCCAAGTCGATCTCATTGAGCGCAGCATCCGGAAGTTCGGATTGTTACATACTATATTGATAGTAAAATATTCAATAATGCAATAACGACGGTTCTGAAGCTGTGGCGTGACGATGGATTTTTATGCATCTTCGTGATGTCCGCCTGGGCGACCGGCATTTCCCCGGCGGAGCACGGGAGAAGGCTGCCGCGGCCGGCCCTGCGCAGCCGCGCGCTTCGGCCCCGGCGCGGCTCTTGCTTCGTGATCCACCAATTCTTGCCTTGCGGCATCTGCCCTCTGTGCCTGTCTCCCCGGGTGGCTAAGCTCCTGCCGAGCTACAGAAGGACTGCCCGATGCCGGATGCTTTGCTGGATATGATCGACCGTTTTGCCGGCATCGGCGGAAGCCCGGGCGGCGGGGTGCGGCGGCTGACCGGCAGCGCCGAAGATGGCGCCGCGCGACGCCTGTTCGCGCAGGAGGCGGAGCAGCGCGGGGCTGTGGTGCATGTCGACCCGGTCGGGAATATGTTCGCCACCTTCGCCACGGCGCCCGCCGCGGACACGACGGTACTTGTCGGATCACATCTCGACAGCCAGCCGACGGGCGGGCGGTTCGACGGCGCCTATGGCGTGCTCGCGGGGCTCGATGCGGCGGCGGCGCTGGCGGCGGAGGGGGGGCTGCGGCACAATCTTACGGTGGTCAACTGGACCAACGAGGAGGGCGCCTGCTTTCAGCCGAGCCTGACCGGAAGCTCCGTCTATACCGGGAAATACACGCCCGATTTCGCGCTCGGCCTCGCGGACCGCATGGGCCGCAGCCTCGGCGCTTGTCTGGAGGATATCGGGTTTCGTGGCGCAGAGCCCTTCCCGCTGCGGCCGCTGCGCTATCTGGAGCTGCATGTCGAGCAGGGCGCGGAGCTGGAGGACAAGGGCTTGCGGATCGGGGCGGTCACCACCTCCTGGGCCGCGCGCAAGATCACCCTGTGCTTCACCGGGGTGCCCGCGCATACCGGGCCCACGCCGATGGGGCGGCGGCGCGATGCGCTGCGGGCGGCGGCCTGGGCGATTACCGAGTTCCACCGGCTGCTGGAGGCGGAGGCGGCGGAGGTGCTGCTGCACTGGTCCGCGGCGAAGATCGTGGCCGAGCCTGACAGCCCGAATGTGGTCGCCTCCCGCGTGACCGTCTGGTTCGAGATCCGCAACCCCGATCTGGCGGTGGCGGATGCGGTGGGGGCGCGGTTTCTGGCCGCGATCGGGCCCGGGGTGGCGGCGTTGGGCATCGGTCAGGAGGTCTTGGGCGATGAGGCGCGCGCGGGCACGGCGCTCGATCCGGAGGGCGTCGCGGTGACGCTGGAGGTCGCGCAAGCGCTTGGTTTGCCCGCGACCGCGATGCGCACGATTACCGGCCATGATGCGCTGGCGCTGCAGGCGCTGGTGCCGAGCACGCTGATTTTCGTGCCGAGCGTGGACGGGCTGAGCCACAATGAGGCCGAGCTGACCCTGCCCGAGGACTTGCTGAACGGCGCTGCTGTCCTGCGCGGGGTTCTGCGCCGGTTTGCGATGGAGGCGGCGTGATGGATTTCGCCGCAGCCCTCTCCGAGGCCGGGATGCAGGAGGTCCATCTCGGGATCTTCGATCTCGATGGTATCTTCTGCCACAAGCTGGTCCCGGCGGCGAAGGCCGCGAAGCTGGCCAAGGCCGGGTACAGCTTTTGCGACGTGATCCACGCCTGGGACAGCGCCGAGCGCACCTGGGACGACCACAGGACCTATATCGACCGCCCCGCCAGCATCGATACCGAGACCCTGCGGCAATGGCCGTTCGGGCCGGGGGCGGGGGTCTGCATCGCGGATTTCACCGGCGCGTTCGGCGCTCATTCGCCCCGGAACCAGCTGCGCAGGCAGCTCGGGCGCGCCGCCGACATGGGCTTTGCGGTGCATGCCGCTTTCGAATTCGAATTCTTCCTGCTGCAGGAGACCGCGGACAGCCTGCGCGCGAAGGACTGGCGTAACCTCGAGCATTTCGCGAAGGCGAACCGGACCTATTCGCTGAAATCCGCAGCCCAGCATGGCGCCCTGTTCGACGGGCTGCGCGCGGTGATGGCCACGCTCGGGATCGGGCTCGACAGCCTGCACAGCGAGCTCGGCCCGGGCTGCTTCGAGGCGCCGCTGGCGGTGGCCGAAGGGATGCGGGCGGCGGATGATGCGGCGCTGTTTCGTAATTTCGCCAAGGCCTATTTCGCCCGCAACGCGCTGACGGCGGTGTTCATGTCGAAGCTCGATCCGGAGCTTTCGGGGCAATCGGGGCATTTCCACATTTCGCTGCGCGACCGCCAGGGCGCGCCGGTGTTTGCAGACCCGTCTGCGCCGCAGGGCCTGTCGCAGACGGCGCCGCATTTTCTGGGCGGGCTCATTGCGCTCATGCCCGAGATGGTGGTGCTCACGGCGCATACCGTGAATGCCTACAAGCGCATGGTGCCCGGTGCCTGGGCGCCGACCTGGGCGAGCTGGGGCGTGCAGAACCGGACCTGCGCGGTGCGCATCATCAACGATGACCCGCAGGCGACGCGGCTCGAATTCCGGGTGCCCTCGGCCGATACCAACCCGCATGCGACGATGGCGCTGTGCCTCGCGGCCGGGCTCTGGGGCGTGGAGACCGCGGCCGAGCCGCCGCCCGAGACCACCGATTGCGCCTATGACCTGGCGCCGCCGCCCGGGCTCGGCTTCCCGCGCGACCTGATCGCGGCGGCGGACAGGCTTGAGGCGAGCGACACCGCCCGCGCCCTGTTCGGCGATGTATTCGTCGATCATTTCGTGCGCTCGCGGCGGTTCGAGGCGGCGGATTATCTGCGCGAGGTGACGCCCTGGGAACTGCGCCGCTATCTGGAGCTGGGCTAGGCGCGGGCCTTCAGAACAGGAGCACCGCGATCAGAAGTCCCGCGCCGACGGAGACGGCGGTGCAGATCAGCACCGGCGGCAGGAAAGAGTGGTTGATGATGAAGGCGCCGAGGCGGGTGGTGCCGGTCTTGTCGATCTCCACCGAGGCGAATTGCGCGCCGTTCACCGGCAGGAAGAACACTCCGATCACCGCAGGCCAGAGCGCAACCAGAATGGCGGGCGGGATCCCCACGGCGAGGCCCAGCGGAATGATCGACAGCGTGGCGCTGGACTGGCTTGCGGTCACGGCGGCCACGGCGAAGAGCGCCGCGCCGAGGATCAGCGCGCGGTCGTGGATGGAGCCGTCGAAGGCCGCGGCGAGGAGATCTGCATGCGCGCTGAGCAGCGTGCTCGCCATCCAGGCCACGCCGAACAGGGTGACGATCGCCGAGAGCCCGAGACAGAACAGCGGGCTTCGCGGGATATCCGCCGCGCGGACCTTGCACAGCGCCACGATTAGGGCTGCGGTCGCGAGCATGACCATCTGGATGAACTGCGCCATATCCAGTGCGACGGGGTTGCCACGGAGGGTGACGGCGGGTTTGATGCCGGTGAAGCCCGAGAACATGATCACCGCGAGCCCCAGAGTGAAGATCAGCGCCGAGCGCTTCCCGGCCGGGTGCGGGGGCGGCGCGATGCGGACGAGGGGCTGCGGGGCGATGGCGCCGGCCGCGCAACGCCGCCGGAACTCCGGATCGTCCTCCAGCTCCCGGCCCAGGCGGTTGGTGATGAAGGCGCCGACGAGGATGGCCAGGACCGAGGCGGGCACCACGATCGTGAGAATATTGCCCAGCGTGAAGCCCCATGGCGCGAGCAGCCCGACCATGGCGATGGTGGCCGCAGAAACCGGGCTTGCGACCAGCGCGAGCTGGCCCGCTGTCGCCGAGAGCGCGAGCGGCCGTTCGGGGCGGACACCCGCAGTATAGGACACCTCGTAGATGACCGGCAGCAGCGAGCAGAACACATTGCCGGTGCCCGCGCCGGCGCAGAGAACATAGGTCGCCAGCGGGGCGATATAGGTTACCCGGGAGGGTGAGCGGCGGATCAGCCGCTCGCTGAGGGATACCATGAAATCGAGCCCGCCCGCGAGCTGCATCGCGCCGCCCGCCGTTACCACGGTGAGGATGATCAGCATCGCCGATACCGGCGCGGGGCCCGGGGCGAGGCCGAATGCGAGCACGAAAACCAGGACGCCAAGGCCGCCGAACAGGCCGATGGAGACCCCCTTGAAATGAACGCCGACAGCGATGACTGCGAGGAAGATGGCTGCCTGTACGGCGAGGATCATCAGGCGGAAACTCCGGAGGCGAACGGGCGGGCGGTCGAAATCGGTGCGGTAAAAGGCCGGGAAAACATGCCCCGATCGCAGGCATGCGACAAGGGCGAAGGCCCCGCTGCGGCGGATGGCGGGGCGGGCTTCCGGCACAGTGCCCGTTTCCCGTGCTCAGGGGCGAAGCTGCTCGCCTTTCTGGAGGAGCGCGCCTGTGGGGCCTGCCGGGCAGCTTTGCCGCTGGCAGCGGGCCGCTGCGGATGAAGGATCTGTGGAGGGGCTTCGTGCGCCTCCGGACGGGGCGGATGCAGCCGCTGAGTACCCTGCACAGGCGCGCGCAGGAAGGTGGTCTGGGGTGGGCGCGCCGCGCGCAGGCCCCGGGCAGGTGGGGCCCACTGCGCGTTCCCAGAGGGCTAAAGGGAAATACGCATCCGAACGCGCACGCACGGATGTGCGAGGCCGTTCCGCTTTTCTGGTATCGGGCATTGCGGAGGCCTTTCGAGCGATACGCGGGTGGCGCAGGGGCGACTGCGCCTGAGGGCTCGCGGGAAGATGTGTCGCCACCCGAGACCTTGCCGGGGCGAAACGGTGCGGAGCGCGAGCGCTGACAACGTCCGCAGAGGCCCGGGCTCGCGTCCGCTATGGCAAGCTCCGATACTGCCATGCGGGAATGGATGTCCGGCCGGAGCGATCTTTGCGCTCCGTGATCAATGCCGGGCTGGCGCGAATGGCCGGTGACTTGGACAAGACCATGATGCGCCCGGAGTGATCTGTCCGGGCGCATCATCGGGACCGGGCTGTAGATCTGGATGCCGGTGTGCTGGCAGGGCGGGCCGGTCGCATGCCACCTCCAAACCCGTTGGATTCGGCAGGAAAAAACCGGGCGTATCACCGGTTCGGTGTCGGTCCCCGATTGGGCCGCAGCCCTGCAAAGCCACTACCCGCCGCCGGACCGTGCTGGCTTTCGCCGACGCCGGTATCGTCCGGAGCCGGGCCAGGGCGTGGCCTGTAAAAATCGCTGGCGCTTTCTGCCATCCGCGCGTTTCGGAGCACGTTCCGCAGGCTCTCAGAGGCAGAGGCTGACATCGATTGACGGATGCATGTGCTGACGCCCGATCATCCGAGTGCCTGCGCCTCCGGGGCGTCGTTGTGCGGTGTCATGCTTGCGCAAGCAATCAATACGAATCCGATATTTTCAGAGCACGACGCTCCGTTGGCGCTGGTCCGATCGGGTTCCAGAGCGCCCGGAGCGCCAGAAATGGAACGGAAAACAGCCTTTCCCGAAGCGGTATCCGTCAGGATAGGTCAATCTTTCCCGCCTGGGCCCGAAGCTCACGGCGTGTGGCGTCGATGAGGCCGTGCCGCCGGGCAGGAGGCCCGGCAGCAGCAACCTTATCGACGCCTTTGTCGCGAACCAGCCGCAGGCCTGCGCGCTATTCCACCGTCACCGATTTCGCGAGGTTGCGCGGCTGGTCCACATCCGTCCCTTTCGCGATCGCCGTATGATAGGCGAGGAGTTGCGCCGGGATCGCATAGAGGATCGGCGCGAAGGGCTCGGCGACTTCGGGCATCCTCAGCGCCTCCCACACCCCTTCGGAGGCGACCGCCAGCCCCTTCGCATCGGAAATCAGCAGCACCTTTCCGTGGCGCGCCATCACCTCCTGCATGTTCGAGACGGTCTTGTCGAACAGCCGGTCATGCGGTGCGAGGACGATCACCGGCACCGAACGATCTATCAGCGCGATCGGCCCGTGCTTCAGTTCACCTGATGCATAACCTTCGGCGTGTATATAGCTGATTTCTTTAAGCTTCAACGCGCCTTCCAGCGCCAGAGGGTACATCGGCCCGCGGCCGAGGAACAGGATATCCTGCGCTTCGGCCAGCCGCTCGGCGAGCTTCGCCACCGGGCCGGAGGCGGAAATCGCCGCATTCATCAGCCCGGGCAGCGCGCGCAGCGCCGCTACATGGCCAGCCAGATCCTCGGGCGAGAGCCGCCCGCGATCCACGCCCGCCTTCAGCGCCAGCACCGCCAGCACCAGCAGCTGGCAGGTGAAGGCCTTGGTCGAGGCCACGCCCACCTCGATCCCGGCCAGGATCGGCAGGGCCACATCGCTCTCCCGCGCGATCGAGGAGGTCGCCACATTCACCACCGCGACGGTCTTGGCGACCTTCTCCTGGCAATAGCGCAGCGCGGCCAGCGTATCGGCGGTCTCGCCCGACTGGCTGACGAACAGCGCATAGCTGTTGGCGGGCAGCGGCGGCTCGCGGTAGCGGAACTCAGAGGCCACGTCGATCTCGCAGGGCAGGCCCGCAATCTGCTCGAACCAGTATTTGGCCACCGAACAGGCATAGAAGGCGGTGCCGCAGGCCACCAGCGTCAGCCGCTCCAGCCCGGCAAAATCCAGCCCCTCGGGCAGGTTGATGCGGTCGCCCGGCAGGTAATGGGCCAGCGCGTCGCCCAGCACCACCGGCTGCTCGGCGATCTCCTTGGCCATGAAATGCTTGTAGCCCGCCTTTTCCACCCGCGTGGCGCCCAGGTCGATCCGCGCCTCGGCCCGGTTCGCCCGGCGGCCATCGGCATCGTGGATCTCCACGCCCGCGCGCGTCACGAAGGCATAGTCGCCCTCCTCGAGATAGACGATCCGGTCGGTCAGTGGCGCCAGCGCGATCGCATCCGAGCCCACATACATTTCGCCGGTGCCATGGCCGATGGCCAGGGGCGAGCCGCGCCGCGCGGCGATCATCAGGTCGTCCTCACCCTCGAAGATCCACAGCAGCGCGAAGGCGCCCTCCAGCTTCTTCAGCGTGGCCACGGCGGCCTCGCGCGGGGCCAGGCCGCGGTCCATGTACATCCGGGTCAGCAGGGCCACGGTCTCGGTATCGGTCTGGGTTTCCGCCAGCAGCCCGGCCGCGGCCAGCTCTTCGCGCAGCTCGCGGAAATTCTCGATGATGCCGTTGTGTACCACCGCGACATGGCCCGACATATGCGGATGGGCATTGCCCACCGTGGCCGCGCCATGGGTCGCCCAGCGGGTATGGCCGATGCCCGCCTTGCCGGGCAGAGGCTCGTGCACGAGCAGGTCGGAGAGGTTCGCAAGCTTGCCGACGGCGCGGCGCCGCTCCAGCCGGCCCTGGTTCACCGTCGCGATCCCGGCCGAGTCATAGCCGCGATATTCCAGCCGCTTCAGGCTTTCGACCAAGATCGGCGCGACCTCGTGGTGGCCAAGAATTCCAATGATCCCACACATTTATCGGCCTTTCTTCGCGCGCAACATCTGAAACAGTTTGGCAGCCATTCCGGGCTTTATCACCTGCCGGGCGCGCCCGAGCGCAATCGCCCCCGCAGGCACGTCCTCGGTGATGGTGGAGCCTGAGCCCGTCAGCGCCCCGTCGCCCACCGTGACCGGCGCGACCAGCATCGTATCCGAGCCGATGAAGGCATTGGCGCCGATCGTGGTGCGGTGCTTGAACACGCCGTCATAATTGCAGGTCACGGTTCCGGCGCCGATATTCGTGCCTTCGCCCACATCGGCATCGCCGAGATAGGTCAGATGTCCGACCTTCACGCCCTCACCCAGGATCGAATTCTTCACTTCGACGAAATTGCCGACATGCACATCCTCGGCCAGCTCCGCGCCGGGGCGCAGCCGGGCAAAGGGGCCTACCGTCGCGCCGCGCGAGATATGGCAGCCTTCCAGATGGCAGAAAGCCTCGATTCTGGCGCCCGATTCCACCGTGACCCCGGGGCCAAAGACCACATTCGGCCCAAGGCTCACATCGCGCCCGAGATAGGTATCGAGCGCGAAATACACCGTCGCCGGATCGGTCATGGTGACGCCGTTTTCCTGCGCCTCAGCGCGCATCCGGGCCTGGAACAGGGTCTCGGCGCGCGCAAGCTCGGCGCGGGTGTTGATGCCCAGGGTCTCCGCCTCGGGGCAGGTTACCACAGCCGCGGCAAGGCCCTGCGCGCGGGCGGCGGCAACGATATCGGTCAGATAATATTCGCCCGCGGCGTTGTCATTGCCAAGTCCGGTGACGAGCTCCGTCAGAACCCCGGCATCGCAGCATATAACGCCGGAATTACAAAGCGATATGGCGCGCTCTTCATCCGATGCATCCTTGTATTCGACAATCCGCTCCAGCGCCGCGCCATGGGTGATCAGCCGCCCGTAGCGGCCCGGATCCGCCGCCTCGAAGCCCAGCACCGTCACATCCGCCGGGCTTTGCGCCAGCAGCTCCAGCGTTTCGGGGCGGATGAAGGGCGTATCGCCATAGAGCACGATCGCGCGCCCCTCGAAGCCTTCGAGCGCGGGCAGCGCCTGCGCGACCGCGTGCCCCGTGCCCAGCTGCTCGGCCTGCAGCACCACCTGCACCTCCGGGTCGATCTGGCGCACCGCCTTCGTCACCTGCTCGGCGCCATGGCCCGCGACGACGATCACGATCTCGGGCTCCAGCGCGCGCCCGGCGGCCAGCGCATGGGCCACCAGCGGCGCCGCCCCGAGCCGGTGCAGCACCTTCGGCAGGTCGGAGTTCATGCGGGTGCCTTGACCCGCAGCAAGGACGATCAGCGCAATGGCCATTGGGAATGCCTTTTCTTCTGCTCCCAGCCGTTTTACCGATGCCGTATCTGGCCGCAAGCCTGCGTCCATCACACTATCTTTCGCGGTGTTACGAAGGGAACGGAAATGCGCACGGTGGTCTTCGATCTGGATGGCACGCTGGTCGATACGTCGGCCGATCTGATCGCGGCGGCGAATGCCTGCTTCCGCGCGCGCGGGCTCGCGGATCAGCTGGACCCGCAGGCCGATGCGCCGACGGCCTTCCATGGCGGGCGCGCGATGCTGCGGCTGGGCTATGGCCGGGCGGGGCTGCCCGAAGCGCTGGCCGATGCGGATTACCGGCCGCTGCTCGATCATTACGCGCAGGATATCGCCCGCCATTCGCGGCCCTATCCGGGGGCGGTCCCGGCGGTGGAGGCACTGCGCGCGGCGGGCTTCCGCACCGCGATCTGCACGAACAAGCCGGAATGGCATGCGCGGCGCCTGGTGGAGGCGCTCGGGCTGATGGAGATGTTCGATGCGTTGATCGGCGCCGATACGCTGCCCGTGCGCAAGCCGGATCCGGCGCCGTTCCGCGCCGCGGTTGCCGGGGCCGGGGGCGACGCCGCGCGCGCGATCCTGATTGGAGATACCGCGACCGACCGCGAGACTGCGCGCGCCGCCGGTGTCGCTTCCGTCCTCGTCACCTTCGGGCCCGAGGGGCAGGCGATTGCGCGGCTTGAACCGGAAGCGTTGCTCGATTATTACGCGGACTTGCCAGAGTTAGCCGAACGCTTGCTTCCAGTCTGACGGGTTTTCCATGTCTTCCGTTTCGTCCCCCGCGCCGCAGTCGCGTCGCGCCATCATTTTTGCGCTTCTGGTGGTTTTCATCGATATCGCCGGTGTCGGGCTGATCCTGCCTGTGATGCCGCGCCTGATCGAGAGCGTGGGCCATGTCGGGCTGGACGATGCGGCGCGCTATGGCGGCTGGCTCTTCGCGGCCTTCAGCCTGGCGCAGTTTCTCTGCGCGCCGTTCATGGGCGCGCTGTCGGACCGGGTCGGGCGGCGGCCGCTGCTTCTCCTCGCCATCGGCGGGCTCGGGCTGGATTACGTCCTGCATGCGCTGGCGCCCACGCTCGCCTGGCTGTTCGTGGGCCGGATCATCGCCGGCGTCTGCGGCTCCTCCTAT
>NZ_JAYRZN010000027.1:0-55351 GCF_041916475.1 Paenirhodobacter sp. | reverse complement strand
AGGCGTGAACAGCGCCGCCCCGCCCCCCGTCATGGTCACCCGCGTCACCGGCGCGGGCGACACCTTCATGGCCGCCCATCTCGTGGCCGAGCGTCAGGGCGCCCCGCGCGCCGAGGCACTCGGTCGCGCGCTCGCCGCGGCCGCCCGCTACGTATCCGGAGATATCGCCACATGACCGCCCCCCTCACCTTCGCCCCCGAAGTCCGCGCAGCGCTGGACGCGGGCCAGCCCGTCGTCGCGCTGGAATCGACGATCATCACCCATGGCATGCCCTTCCCGCAGAACGTGAAGACCGCCCGCGCCGTGGAGGCGGAGGTCCGCGCGAATGGCGCGGTCCCCGCCACGATCGCGGTGATGGACGGGCAGATCCACATCGGGCTGACCTCCGAGGAGCTGGACCGCCTGGCCCAGGCCCAGAACGTGATGAAGGTGAGCCGCGCGGATATCGCCGTCTGCCTCGCGCGCGGGGCCTATGGCGCCACGACCGTCGCCGCGACGATGATCTGCGCGGCCCTCGCGGGGATCAAGGTTTTCGCCACCGGCGGCATCGGCGGCGTCCATCGCGGCGCCGAGCATACCTTTGATATTTCCGCCGATCTCGCCGAGCTTGGCCAGACCGCGGTGACGGTGGTGGCCGCCGGCGCCAAGGCGATCCTCGACATTCCCAAAACGCTCGAAGTGCTGGAAACCGACGGCGTGCCGGTCATTGCCTATGGTCAGGACGAGGTCCCGGCCTTCTGGTCGCGCAGCTCCGGGCTGAAGGCGCCGCTGCGCGCCGATACCGCCGCCGAAATCGCCGCCTCCCATATCATGCGCGGCCGGCTTGGCCTGCCGGGCGGGCAGCTCGTGGCCAATCCGATCCCGGCCGAAGCCGAGATCCCGCGCGAGCAGATCGTCCCCGCGATCGAAGAAGCCCTCGCCGAAGCCGCCGCCAAAGGCATCGCCGCGAAAGAGGTGACGCCGTTCCTGCTGCAGCGGATCTTCGAGATCACCGAGGGCCGTTCGCTGGTCGCGAACATCGCGCTGGTTCTCAACAACGCCCGCCTTGCCTCTGAAATCGCGAAGGAAATTGCGGCGGCCTGACCCTCGCCCGGGCCCGCCGGGTTGCCCCGGAGCGTCACGACACGGGGCAGCAGGCGGGCCTGCCCGCGGCATGTGCCCGGGCGCATACGGCCTGAAAGGCCGATCGCGCCCGGCTCCGCCTGGGATGGCCATGCCCGCCCCGCTCATGGCCCCGACATCCGCGCGACGAAGAGAAAGCCTCCGCCTGCCGAAGGCCCGCCGGGGCGGCGACGCCGTCAGCCGCGCTGCATCCCTCATTCGGAAGCGCCGCTCCGAGCCGGGCGCCCCTGAGAACAGGGTTGCAATCGGGCAGCATTGGCGACTTACTGGCTGCGGCCGCCAAACTCTATCCATATTCATCAATAACTTAGACAAAATTCCGAAATCACCTCTCACCGGACATTCTCCGGCCTGGTGATGTGGGCAATCATCTCTCGCTGCCCCCCCCCCGGCGGCTCTGAGGAAGGAAATTTCATGCTGCGCAGCCTTTTCACGGCGATCACGCTCACGGCCCTCACGGCCGCCCCCATCGCCGATGCCTGCACCCGTGTGGTCTATCATGGCCCGGAAAACCGGGTGCTGACGGCGCGGTCGATGGACTGGAGCATGCCGATGCTCTCCAACCTGTGGATTTTCCCGCGGGGCATGGTGCGCAGCGGCGAAGCGGGCCCACGCTCACTGGAGTGGACGTCGAAATACGGCAGCCTGATCGTCTCGGGATACGACATCTCCACCGTGGACGGCATGAACGAGGCCGGGCTCGTGGCCAACATGCTCTGGCTGGTGAGCTCGGGCTACCCCAAGGATGACGGCGCCACGCCGCAAATGTCGCTCTCGCTCTGGGCGCAGTATTTCATGGACAATTACGCCACCGTGGCGGAAGCGGTGGCCGATCTGGAGGCCCGCCCGTTTCACGTCGTGACCAAGGATGTGCCGATGCAGCCGGGGCGCCTGACCACGGTGCATCTGTCGCTGTCGGATGCGAGCGGCGACAGCGCGATCCTCGAATGGATCGACGGCACGCTGCAGATCCATCACGGGCCGGAATTTAAGGTGATGACCAACGACCCGCCCTATGACGAACAGCTGGCGCTCACCGCCTACTGGCAGGGCATCAACCCGCGCGAAATGCTGCCCGGCACCACCCGCGCTGCGGACCGCTTCGTGCGGGCGCGCACCTATGTGGATATGGTGGTGCAATCCGACGATCCGCGCGAGGCCGCCGCCGCGGCCTTCAGCGTGATCCGCAATGCCTCCGTGCCCTATGGCATCAGCACGGCGGATGCGCCGAACCTCTCCACCACGCGCTGGCGGGTGGTGGCGGATCAGAAGGACCGGCTGTTCTATGTGGAATCCGCGATTTCCCCGAACGTGTTCTGGGTGGATCTGAAGAAGCTCGATTTCGCCGCGGGCGGCGGGGCGCGCATGCTCGATCTCGGTGTGGATATGCAGAGCATCCGCTCAGGCGAAGTTTCCGCCGAGTTCGTCCCGGCTCCGCCGTTCCAGTTCGAACCCGGCGAGTGAGGCGCTGGCCCCGGCTGCGCGTTTGAAGGCCGCCGGCGCCGCTCCCGCCCTTTGGGCGCAGGGGGCCGCCGGATCCGCGCCGCCCGCGCGGCGGCGGCAAACCGCCCCGGTGCGCTAGCGGCGGCTGAAGAGCGCGCCGCGGGCGGTTTCGATCACGGCGCGCATCGTATCGGCCGCGGCCTCGGGGTCGGCTGCGGCAATGGCCGCGACGATGGCGCGGTGGCTGTCCACCACATTGCGCAGCTCTTCGGGGCTGCGGGGCGCATCGGAGGCCTCCGCCATCAGCATCGAATAGAGCGCCGTCTGCGCCAGATTGCCGAGAGAGCCGAGGAAGCGATTCCCCGACAGCGCCAGGATCCGGTGATGGAGCGCCAGATCGGCCACCGCGAAATCGCTGCGCGATCCGGCCGCGGCCAGATCGTCGCACAGAAGGCCCAGGGCCGCGGCATCCTCCGGCCGCGCCCGCGCCGCCACCCGCGCCGCCGCCGCGGGCTCGACGATCAGCCGGATCTCGAACAGCTCGCGCAGGAAGGCCTCGGGCACCTGCCCCATCATGTGCCAGCGCAGCACATCCGGATCGAACATGTTCCAGTCCGCAGGCGGCAGCACCCGGGTTCCGACCTTCGCCTTCGAGGTGAGCATCCCCTTCGCGATCAGCATCTTCTTCGCCTCGCGGATGACCGTGCGCGAAACGCCGAACATTTCCTCGAGATCGGGATCGAGCGGGATCATCGTATTGGCCGGATATTCCCCGACCACGATCGCCCGCCCGATCTCGTCGACGACATGGGCGGTATGGTTGAAGGCACGTTCGGCCAGACCGCCCGGGGCAAGGCTCACGACCGCCCGGCGGAGAAGCTCGCCAGCCGTATCTTTGCGTTCGTCGCCCACCCCAATCCCTTCTGAAGCATGATGAAGGCGAACAGCAGCGCCCCGATCACGATCTTCGTCCACCAGCTCGACAACGTGCCGTCGAACACGATGTATGTCTGTATCAAGCCCATGATCAGAATGCCAAAGAATGTTCCGGCGACGAAACCCGCGCCGCCCGACAGCAGCGTGCCGCCAATGACCACCGCGGCAATCGCATCGAGTTCGGCGCCCACGGTAGCCAGCGAATAGCCCGCCGAGGTGTAGAGCGAATAGACGATGCCCGCGAGGCCCGCGAGCCCGCCCGAGACCGCATAGATACCGATGGTCGTGCGCGCGCGCGGCACCCCCATCAGCTGCGCGGTCTGCAGGCTGCCGCCCATCGCATAGATGTTCTGCCCGAAGCGGGTACGGTGCAGCACCAGCATCGCCACCGCAAAGGTGCCCAGCATGAGAAAGCCCGTGACCCGGAACATCCCCCCGCCCGGCGCCTTCCAGGACAGCGCCTGCAGCCAGTCGTAGAACGGCGCCTCGATCGGCACGGATTCGGTGGTAATCACATAGGCCATGCCCCGCATCAGGAACATGCCCGCCAGCGTCACGATGAAGGGCGGCATCTCCAGATAATGGATGATCGCCCCCATGGCCGCGCCGAAAGCCGTGGTGATCAGCAGCGCCAGCGCGAAGGCCAGCAGCGGATGGATCTGCGTATCGCGCAGGATCACGGCGAGAAACACCCCGGTGAAGGCGATGACGGAGCCCACCGAGAGATCGATCCCGCCCGACAGGATCACGAAGGTCATGCCCACCGCAACGATGCCAAGGAAGGCGTTGTCCGTCAGCAGGTTCGCGATCACGCGGGTGGAGAGCATATTGGGGTATTGCGCCACACAGAGCCCGAAGGCGATCAGGAAGGTCGCGATGGTGATATAGAGCGGCAGGCGCGCCGAATGTCTCATGGCCGGCTCTCCCCGGAGCTGTGGCGCACGGCGCTCCCGGCGCCGGGCGGGATCTGTGCGGCCGCGTCGCGAGGGGCGCCGGCGCGCAGCAGGTACAGGCTGTGCTTCACCTTGGGCGACTGGATCATCAGGATCATGATGATGAGCAGCGCCTTGATCACCAGGTTGAACTCGACCGGCATGCCCGAGAGCAGGATGGCGGAATTGATCGACTGGATGATCAGCGCCCCGATCACCGAAGCGGTGATGGAGAAGCGCCCGCCGAGGAGCGAATTGCCGCCCAGGACCACCGCGAGGATCACGTCGAGCTCCATCCACAGCCCGGCATTATTGGCATCGGCGCCCTTGATATCGCCGGCGACGATGACGCCTGCAAGCGCCGCGCAGAGCCCGGTGACCAGATAGGCCGCGACGATCAGCACCCGCGCATTGATCCCCGCAAGCCGCGCAGAGCGTTCATTGACCCCAACGGCCTCGATCAGGAGCCCAAGCGCGGTGCGCCGCGCGGTGATGCCCACCGCCAGTGCCGCCGCGCCCCAGATCCAGACCGGGGTCGGCACCGTGAGGAACGTGCCCGAGCCGATGCGCGAGAGGCCCGGATCGTTGAAGGTGAGGATCGCGCCTTCGGTCAGGAGCTGCGCGACCCCGCGCCCCGCCACCATGAGCACCAGCGTCGCCACGATCGGCTGCACGCGCAGCACCGCGACGAGAACCCCATTCCACAGCCCGCACAGGAGTCCGACGGCCAGCGCCGCGCCGAGGGCCGCGTACCACGGCAGGCCCGAGGTGACGCACAGCGCCGCCACCGCCCCCGCGATCGCCATCACCGCACCGACCGAGAGATCGATGCCGCGCGTGGCGATCACCAGTGTCATGCCGGTGGCCAGAAGGGCGGCCGGTGCGCCACGGTTCAGGATATCGATCACGCCACCGTAAAGGCGCCCGTTCTTCAGGCTCAGCTCGAAGAAGCCGGGGAACACCAGAACGTTCAGCGCGAGCAAAAGCGCAAGGATGATCAGCTGCGGGCGCACCCGCCGGAGCGTCGCCCGGATCATGGCGCGGCCCCCCCTGCGATCGCATGCACGATGGCGGCGGCATTGACCTCGGGCCCGGCCAGCTCCCGGACCTGCTGGCGGTCGCGCAGCACGATGACGCGCGAGGCATAGGCCACCAGCTCCTCCATTTCCGATGACGCGACCAGCAGCGCCATGCCGCCCGCGCGCAGGCGCTCGATCAGCGCGATGATTTCCGCATGCGCGCCGACGTCGATCCCGCGTGTGGGCTCGTCGAGGATGAGCAGGTCGGGCTGCATCGCCAGCCAGCGCGCCAGCAGCGCCTTTTGCTGATTGCCCCCGGAAAGCAGCCGGATTGGCATATCGAGATGGGCGAGCCGGATATCCAGCGCCTTGACATAGCTCTCCGCGATCTCCGCGATCCGCGCGCGCGAGAGCGGCCTGGCCCAGCCCTGCCGCGCCTGCAGCGCGAGGATGATGTTCTCGCGCACCGACAGATCGCCGACGATGCCGCAGGTCTTGCGGTCCTCGGGGCAGAAGCCGAATTTGAGCGCAATCGCCTCGCGCGGCCCGGAGAGGCGCACGGCCCGCCCCGCCATGAGTGCCTGGCCGCGGTCGGCCGGGGTTTCGCCGAAGATGGTGTTGCAGGTCTCACTGCGCCCCGAGCCCAGAAGCCCGGCCAGCCCGACCACCTCGCCCCGGTGCAGCGTCAGATCGAACGGCGCAATCACGCCGCGCCGGCCATATCCGCGCAGCTCGAGCAGCGGCGCGCCGGGCACGGGCGCCTCCTGCCGCGCGCTCGCCGCCTCCAAAGCGCGCCCGAGCATCAGCGTGACCACCTCATGCCGGCTCACCTCGCGCAAAAGCCGCGTCGCGACCACACGCCCGTTGCGCAGGATCGTGGCGCGGTCGCACAGGGCAAAGACCTGATCGAAGAAATGGGTGATGAACACGACCGCAAGGCCGCGCCGGGTCAGCCCGCGCACGACCGAGAACATCAGCGCGACCTCATCGCGGTCGAGGCTGGCGGTCGGCTCATCCAGGATCAGCACCTTGCCCGACATTTCCACCGCGCGGGCGATGGCGACGATCTGCTGGATCGCAATGGAATAGTCCGACAGGCTGCACGCCGGATCGATCTCCAGCCCATAGCCGCGCAGCACCTGCCCGGCTTCGCGGTTCATCCGCCGCCGGTCAATCATCCCCCACCGCATAGGCTGCCGCCCGAGATAGAGGTTCTCCGCCACGGTCAGGTTCGGCAGCAGATTGACCTCCTGATACACCGTGCCGATGCCGGCGCGCTGGCTGTCGAGCGGGTCGCGCGGGTCGATCTCGGCGCCATCGAGCATGATCTTGCCGCCGTCGCGCTGATAGGCGCCGGTCAGGCATTTGATCAGCGTGGATTTGCCCGCGCCATTCTCGCCCAGAAGCGCGTGAACCTCATGCGCTTCACGCCCGCGCAATGCAGCGCGCTGAAGGAGATCGAGGGCGGCGTCGCCACCCGTTCGGCGGCCGATATCGAGAAGATCGGGGCCGCGATGGAGGCCAACAAGAACGCGGATCCGGCAGAGGTTGCGCGGATCTCGGGCCTCTCGGTCCCGACGGTCTCGACGCTGGGCTCCCTGAACCAGCAAGACGGCATGGCCTTCTCGCTGGTCTTCGGCTCCATGCTGCGGCACTATCATCCGGATCTGTTGATGAAGGTGCTGCGCGAGCGCGGCCCGCTCGGTCAGGTGCCCGATGTTGCCGGCAATCCGCTGGGAATGGGCCTGCTGGATGGCATGCTGAACACCGCACAACAGCGCTACCTGACGCAATGCTCCTGACGCGCTGGCCGGCCTGCGGCAGGCGCATCCAGCAGAGCCGGGGTGCCAGGCCCCCTGCCCGCCGCTAGACCGCGACCGGCCCGAAGCCCGCGCGATCGCGCGCGAGCGCCCGCGCCTCGGCCGCATCCAGCCGCGCCAGCGCCACCTTTTCGCAGCCGGTTTCACGCAGCGCCCGCGCCCAGATCCGCGCCACGGACGCGGCCGACCAGGGCAGCGCCGCCTGCGCGACCCAGGCGCGGGCACGCGGCGGCAGCCGGTCATGCGCCGCCATCGGGTTGCTCCGGCCGCGGGTGCGCAGCCTGGTCGCGAGGTTGCGCCTCATGCCGCGCGCCCCCAGCGGGGGAAGGGATCGGCGAGCCCGGCCCAGGCTTCGGGGGCGAACCGGGCCTCCGGCACGAGGCAGCGCTCCGGCATGGCCTCGATCCGGGCGCGGTTCATCTGCCCCAGCATCCCGATGAAGACCAGCTCCTGCCGCCGGTCGCCGAACTCCTGCGCGACCTTCTCGGCCATGCGCGCGCGCTCGGTCTCGGGCCAGCGGTCCTGCGGCACCGCAGACCACCACAGCCCGAGCCCCCGCACCTCCAGCATCGGCCCGGCCAGCGAGAATTCCCCGACCCAGTCCGGCCGCGTGGCCAGCCAGAAATGCCCCTTGGCGCGGATCACCCCCGGCAGCGGCGTTTCGAAGAACTCCGCCAGCTTCGCAGGCTCGAACGGGCGCTCAGCGCGGAACACGAAGGAGGTGATCCCGTATTCCGCATCTTCGGGCCGGTGCTCGGCATAGCCATAGAGCTCCTGCGCCCAGGTCGGGTGGCGATGCGCCGCCTCGAAGGAAAACAGGCCGGTCCCGAGGATCTCCTGCGGGGCGACCCTGCCATAATCGGTCTCGACGATCCTTGCATCGGCATTGAGTGCACGGATGATCGCGCGCGCCGTCGCACGCGCCTCTGAGCTGGCCGAGCCGATCTTGTTGAGCACCACGACATCGGCAAATTCGATCTGCTCGGTCAGGAGCTGCACCAGGCTGCGCTCATCCTCCGGCCCGAGCTCGACGCCGCGATCCGCGAGGAAATCCTGCGCCGAGAAATCCCGCGTGAGGTTCACCGCATCGACCACGGTCACCATCGTGTCGAACCGGGCGATATCGTCGAGCGCGGCGCCCGCCTCATCGCGAAACTCGAAGCTCGCGGCGACGGGGAACCGCGCTCGCAGGGTGACGGTTGCGGTGTCGCTCGCGCCGTAGCCCTCGATCGTCTCGGCCGTGCTCGGATCGACCCGCTCGGCACGGAGCGTGGCGAGCGCGGCCCAGGTCTGTTCCGGCGTGCCTGCATCGTTCACCGTACTGGTGGCGCGCTGGATCTCGATCACCTCGGTGAGCCGCCCGGCCTTCATGCCGCCACCTCCACCGCCAGAACCTCGACCACGACGACGCCATGCGCGTGCTCGCCATCCGGATCGCGCAGGAACCGCATCGAGGACACCAGCACATCGGCGCAGGCGAGCCCGGCCGGGAAGCTGAGCCGCCCCGAGTGCAGCGCCGTGCGGATCTCGCCGCAGATCTGCTTCGAGGTTTCGAGCGAGGGTTCCCGGGTCCAGACATGCAGCGTGTGATAGACCCGCGTATGCGCCCGGCGCAGGCTGGTGCCCTCATCCGTCGCCTGGCTGTCGCCGAGGATGATCGAGGGCACCGGGTTTGGCCGCTGGTTCGTGTCGAGCATGTTCTCCGCGGGGACAAGCGCCAGCACCTCCCAAGTGCTCACCAGCCGCGCCCGGATCGCCTTTTGCACTTCGAGATCGACGTTCATCGCTTCTCCTTCACAGCTTTGCCGATCGCCCGCTTGATACGGTTCATGGCGCGCTTCTTCCCGAGGCGATAAGCTGGGAAGAAGAATGGTTGCGCCGCCGCGCCAGGGTGCATTGTGCCATGCTGGCGCCGCCGCCTGCCGCCGGTGCCATGAAGATCGGACCCCTTGCCAAGCGCATGCGCGGCGGTGCCAAACTCGACCCACCGGGCATAGAATGCCGCATCGTTTCCGGCGTAGACCGTGATGATCTCTGCTGCGCCGTCACCCACAGCGCCGAGCGAAATGCTCCCCGCCGGCGGCGCGCCCCACGTCCAGCCGATCGAGGCCTTCAGGGCCCCGTCATCGACAGGGCACAGGCCCCGGGCAATATCGCATATCTCCTCGGCCGAGCGTTCCATGGCCGGGCGCACGGCATCCCGCACCGCCTGCGGTATCGCCCGCATGCGCCGCTGAAAGCTGGACAGGCCCCCGTCATCCGCCATCAGAACGACCACTCCCGATATTCGTTGACGATATCGTCGACGCCGAAGGGCAAGGCCCGGCTGATGTCGGTCGCGGCCTCGCGGTTTTCGAACCACCAGGACGCGAGCTGCATCACTGCTTCCTTGAGGGCGGGCGGAACCGGGTCCTGTTCCGCGCCACCGAAGGCCGATTCGATCCGGTAACCTAGCAGGCGCTCGATATAGTTCTGCGCCGCCGCGACTTTGCGCTCGACGAGGGCAAGATCATCGAGAGGCGCATTAGCGGTCAGGCCCAGTTGAGCGAGCATGTCTTCAGGCGGGACAATCGGCATGATCACATTTCCTCACTACGCCAGACCTTCGAATTCTGGACAATATTTACCTGAAGTTTCATGATGTTATTGGCTGTGTCGAAAACCTCTGCCAGAGATGTGACCAAGCCGAGCCAGTTTCGACACGGATCTCCACCAGGGAAAACCAATTGAAACGGGTAGGCCCTCAAAGAACGGAACGCTGTCCACAAGAGTGCCGGCCCGGGATCGTTCGGGTCGTTTCCCAAAACGATCTGAAGGGGAGAACGGCGAAGGGTATCCTTCAGAAAGCTGGTGACCGGGATACCATCTTGGTCGGTTTGTCCGATCAGGCTCCGCTCTTCGGTGGCCCATTCTCCGCCGATCGTGCCGAGGGCCTCGACTTCCCCGATTTCAATCCACGCGTGCGTGTGAAACTCGATGTCGTCAGGCGCACTGGCAATAAGCAGGTGTGATCCGGAGACGGGATACAGCATGCGACGGCCTTATCCCGCGTTAACCTTGACCACGTTACTGTTGACCCAGAGCGTGGCGTTCAGCTTCATGACGTTGTTTGCGGTGTCGAGCGCCTCCGAGGCGCTGCCGACAGCCGCCACGAAATACCGTTCGGACGGGCTTCCAGCCGGAGGGGCATCGTTCAGCACGAGCTTGAACGCATAATCGAAGATGGTCTTCTCGGCCGCAAGAAGCGCGACCTGACCTGCATCCGCGTAATCGACGCCGCATACCACTTCCATGGTCCCGGCGTTGCGCGTGCCCTTCAGGCGGCGCGTGCGATTGGAGCCAATGCCGTCGAAGCTGATTTCGGCGGCCGTGTCCCCGATCGAACCGAGCCCTTCGGTCTCTCCTATCTCCACCCAGTTCGATGACTGACTGGCAAAGTCGCTGACATCGAAGTCCGTCGATTTCGCGGAAAGCACGCCGCCGATGAACAGCTTGGCGCCATTGGTTGCATAGATGGTCATTTCTGATCCTCATGAAGATTGCGGCGCTCCTGACGTTGCTTCGCGCCGGAATGGCAGGGGGTGCAAAGGGGTTGCCAATTGTTCTTGTCCCAGAACAGTTCGCGGTTCCCTTTGTGCGGGGCCTTGTGGTCAACGAGAACCGCACGGCCCCCGCAGATCGCACAACGCGGGTGACGCTTGAGGAAGGCCGCTTTGGCCTTGTCCCAAGCGCCAGTGTATCCGCGTTGGCTGCTGTTAGGTCTGGTCTGGTCGAACCGGGCCTTGCGCTCGGAATCTTGCTTTTGCTCGCAGCGGCATCGGACTCCGAAAGGAACCCGATGACCACAATTGCAGATGCGGGGTGCGCGAACCGGCATGCGTCACCTCCCCGAAATCGTGCCCTGGCGCTGACGCCCGTGCAGGTAGCCCCGCACCGTCACATCAGAGACATGAAGGGTTCTGGCGATCTCCGCGACGGTTTTACCCTCGTGATGCAAACATCCAGCGATCCAACTCGCGCCCCTTCTGTTCGCTGTTGCTCCAGGTGGCGCGGTCCAGATCGCCGACCATCGGGCCCGGAATGTTGAAGGCCCGCGCGATCTCGCGGATCTGGTGCAGGCGGTTCTCCAGGAACTGACTGTCGGTCGAGGTGAAGGTGAAGGGCTGGAAGGTCGTGCCGTCATAAAGGATCGCGGTTCGGCCGCCGGTATCCTCGCCTTCATGGGTCGCCCGCCAGGCGGCGCGCGCCTTCTTCACAGCCTCCTCGCCCATGCCCTTCGGGAACATCAGCGCGCCGGAGGGGCGCGCCCCGCGGGTGAACAGACGCCCGGCATGGCGGTCGAGCGCAACCGCGATGCCGATCGCCTCCATGGCCAGGGTGAGCGGCGCACGGCCGAGGGGCGGCAGCAGGTGAATGACGTCGCGCGGATTGATCGGCCGGTTATGGAGCCGGTAGCGGCGCTCGCCGGTATCGGTGTCCAGGTCGAAAGTGATCGCTCCGGTGCGGTAGCGGATCAGCTCCCGCGGATCGCCACCAACCCGGTTGACCCAGACCATGCCGCCAGCATCTGAGGTGAGGGCATCGACCACGATCTGGCGGATCAGCTCGAAGCCCGTGGTCCAGTCGTTTGCCTCATCGCGCAGCAGGCCGATGACAGGGTGATCGGAAACGTCGATCTCCGCGGTGCCCTCGCGGCGCTTCACCGTGACGTCGAGCGAGGCCACCGCTTCGCTGATCAGCTGGACCGCGTTCGCAACCACCGGCACGCGCAGCGCCTCCGCGGTGCTGACGGCGATCCCGGTCGCCGTGGGCGTCAGCCCGAAGATCGCCTCAATCGCCGCATCGGGTGAGACGAGGGACTTTTGTTCCGGCGCAGAGGCCGTGCGGGAGAAGGGCCAGAGTTTCATATCCCAGTTTATGCGGGACGCAGGCCCTTGCCCGTAAGGGTTCAAAACGGCTCAAAACGGCTCAAAACGGCTCACCCCCCCATGGCCGCACCCGGTTATCGTCGCTGCCAGGCGAGCAACTCGCCCCTGTCGGCGAACCAGCGCCCCATCGGTTTACTGATCGGGATCCCGCTTTTCGGATTGTTCACCCAGCGTTTGACGGTCGGGACAGAGACGCCCAGGCATCGCGCGATCGCTTTCATGCCAAAAATGCCGTTCTCCGGCTCAAGCAGGTCGTCGGCTCGCCAGCGATCAAGGGGTGGGCGGTCGTCAATTCTATGCTTCATTTCCATTCCACCCCCGTAAGACATTCTGTTAAGCCATTGAAAATCCCTATTTCCGGCAAATCTCGCGCTTTCCTCCCCGCGCCGGTCCCCATGATCACCCCAAAGTTCAGGACCACCCCCGGGCCTGTTTTCCGGAACGGGCCGAGGAGTCTGGTAACCGATGTAACCGATGGTTTGCGGACTTTCCCATGTGCGCGCGCATGCATCCGCGCGTGGAAACTTACACAAACCATCGGTTACATCGGTTACCTCCGATATTTCGTCAGCCATAGAGACCGCCTTCAGAGCGCAGCATGATGCCCTGCCAGATGCGCACAGCCTTGCCGCTGATCTTCTTCAAGGAACGTTCATGGCCGCGCTCTCTCAACAGATCCCCGAAGGCTTTCATGGTCCCGGCGTTGTCGGCGCGCGCTTCGGCATAGGCCTTCCAACTGTGGAAGAGATCGACCGCGACCGACCAGCAATTCTTATTCCGGGGATCGAGGATGCAGCATTCGTCGATCCATTGGCTGAACGTGTCCTGCACCTCGAAGTATTCCTCGGTTGATGCCCGCACTACCTGAGGCCGCACAAGTCCGGCGCTTTGCCAGTCGAGGCATCCCCGGATCATCCATTGCAGGATCGCGGGCCATTCTGCCTTCAGCTTCTCGGCAAGCTGAAGATCGGGCGTTTCGGGCTTGCGGGAGAAAGGAACGAAGTTCATCCGCGTTCGCATGGCGTCGTTCACGTTGCGCAGCTCCGGTTTGTGGTTGCCGACGATGATGATCTTGAACTCGGGCCGGTATTCGAACTCATCCTGACGCATGAACCGCGCGCGCAGAACGTCACCGCCGGTCATCTGGGCGAGGCGCGTCTCATTCCAACCCACCCCTTGCGGCACTTCGGAGACGGCCACGAGGCGCGCACCACGCATAGCGGCGAGGTCTGTGGAGTGCCGTTCGAACTTCGAGGCCGCAAAGGTATCCATGCTCGCGAACTGGGCATAATCGCCCATGATGCCCGCAATCGTATTCAGAAACAGGGACTTGCCGTTTCCTCCCGGGCCGAAGAAGAAGAGGAGCTGATGTTCGTTGGTCAGGCCCGTCAGCGTGTAGCCGCAGAAGGCCTGTAAAAAACGTTCCAGATCTTCATCGCCTTGCGTGACAAAGCTGATGAACGATCGCCATATAGGGCAATCAGCACTCGGATCCGGGGCAACCGCTGTCCGTCGCGTGATCATGTCCTCGGGCCGCGGCTCGCATCGCTCGCCCGTCCTCAGGTCGATCGTCACACCCGGGCACCCCAGAAGCATTCGATCAGGGTCCCACACATCATGGGTTACCGCATGGAGGGGTCCATCCGGCAAAAGACCTCAACACCAGAGACAAACCCCTTCCGCTGCACCCGTTCCAGAACCTTCGCTGCACGCCCTTCACTGGCCGCCCGAGCGAGGGCGCGGCACCAGTAACCGGCCAACTGGCGCTTGTCCCATTGCCAGAACCTCTCCTCGGCGTCCCAGATCGCCCACCGCCCGATTTCATGGTCATACCGGGCGCTTGCGCCATATTCGCGCGTGAACGTCAGGGCGATTGCGTCTTCGGTGATGACATCGACCGCCATGACGCGAGACGGACCACGGGGCTTGCGCTTTCGCTTTTCGACGGAAGGAGCGGCGCCATTATCGGCCACAACAGCAAGGCGAGGGGCCTTGTCGAACGGATCGTCAGCCATGTTGCCTCCGGATCACCATGCCCTCTGGGTCGATCCGCCGCGCGAATCGGAGCCGGTCATCTTCGGACATACTTTCGAACAGGGTGACCAGAAGCTTCTTGCGCGTGTTCAGCCCGAGGGGCGTTTGCCCCAATCTCGCCAGCGCCGCCGTACCGTAGGCCACCAGCCCGTGCGGCGGCGCGACGTCCGCCCAGAACTGAGCGGTCGAAGCCGTCGCCTCGAAAAGAGGGGCCAATTCTGGTCCCCCGGTCGATTGATCTTCCAGAAACGCGGTGCAGATCGCCAGGGCGTCTTCCCGGTCACAAGCGAACAGCGCATCGCAAAGAAACTGCGTCCGCATCGCTCGAATCGAACCACAGAAATCGCCATTCTGTGGTTCACCACAGATACATAGGGTATCCGCGGGCTTGGAACTTAGCTCGAAGTCATTGATGTTATTGGTGCACCCGACAGGATTCGAACCTGTGACCTCTGCCTTCGGAGGGCAGCGCTCTATCCAGCTGAGCTACGGGTGCAGCGCTTCTGCTGCATAGCCGATAGGGATCGGCACTGCAACGGGCAATCGACCTCAGGCGAGCAACTCGTGGCAGAGCTCCAGCGCATCGACCAGAGCATCCACCTCGGCCTCGGTATTGTAGAGCCCGAAGGAGGCCCGCGCCGTTGCGCCGAGGCCGTAATGGGCCAGAAGCGGCATTGCGCAATGGGTGCCCGCGCGCACCGCGACCCCGCGCCGATCGAGGATCGTCGAGATGTCGTGGGCGTGGCCCGGGCCAGTGATCGTCATCGAGAAGATCGCCCCCTTGTCCGGCGCATTGCCCTGAATATTCAGCCAGTTGAGCCCCGAAAACCGCGCCTGGGCATAGTCGCGCAGCCGTGCCTCATGCGCCGCGACCGCCTCCATCCCGAGCCCCATCAGGTAGTCGAGCGCGACGCCCAGGCCCACCTGCTGCACGATCCCGGGCGTACCCGCCTCGAACCGCATCGGGGGCTTGGCATAAGTGACGGCATCGCGGGTCACGGTGTCGATCATGTCGCCGCCCCCCAGGAACGGGCGCATCTCCGCCATCCGTTCACGCCGGATCCAGATCGCACCGGAGCCCGATGGCCCATAGAGCTTGTGCCCGGTGATCGCGTAGAAATCCACATCCAGATCGCGCAGATCGACCGGCGCATGCACCGCGCCCTGCGAGCCATCCACCAGCACCGGCACGCCCAGGGCATGCGCCCCGGCCGCAATCGCCTTCACATCCACCCGCGTGCCCAGCACGTTCGACATATGGGTGACGGCCACCAGCTTCGTGCGCGGCCCGATGGCAGCAATGACCCGCTCCGGGTCCAGGCTGCCGTCCGCCTCGGGCTCGACCCATTTCAGCACCACGCCCTGCCGCTCGCGCAGGAAATGCCAGGGCACGATATTGGCGTGATGCTCCATCACGCTGAGCACGATCTCGTCGCCCGCCTGCAGCCGCGGCGCGGCCCAGGCATAGCTGACCAGGTTGATCCCCTCGGTCGAGCCGGTGGTGAAGACGATCTCCTCCGGATCGGGCGCATTCAGGAACCGCGCGACGATCTCGCGCACGCCCTCATAGCGCGCCGTCGCCACCGTGGAGAGGTGGTGCAGGCCGCGGTGAACGTTGGCGTACTCCTCCTCGTAGAAGCGCGTCATCGCGTCGATCACCACGCGCGGCTTCTGCGCCGAGGCGCCATTGTCCAGATAAACGAGCGGCCGGCCGTTCACCTTCTGGCTCAGGATCGGGAAATCCGCGCGGATGCGCTCCACGTCATACATCGTTCTGTCCTCTCACATCTGGGCCGGCACGACGACCACGCCCAGCGACATCAGCAGCGTTCCGGCCAGGATCCCGCTGCCGAGGAAAATCACGATCACCGCCGCGCCGACCTTGGCGATATTGCTGAAGCCATGCAGCGCCGCGGTGAAATTGATCAGGAGCCAGAACAGCAGCAGCACCAGCCCCAGCGTGCCCACCACCGAGATCAGCGGGAAAAACACCATGATCAGCAGCTGCACGCATTGCCCGAGGATCAGCATGAACTCGAGCCAGACGATCAGCACCAGCGCATCGGCGAAGCGGCCCGCGCCGCCCATCTTGCGCCCGAAGAACCCGACCGCCCAGGCGCCATAGAGGATCAGCCCGGCCTGCATCAGCGCCATCGGCAAGGGCGGCGTGGGCGTGCCCAGGTCCTGCTTGGTGATGAAGGCGAACAGGATCTCCGCCCCGGTGCCGAGCGCGGCCGACAGGCAGATGACCGCGCCGAAGGCGATCCAGCGGGCGGAGGCGGGCAGATCGAGCGCCAGGATCGCCCGCGCCGCGCCCTGCGGATCGCGCAGGGAGCCAAAGATCAATGCGCGCAGGAAGGCGAAATCCATCAGCGGTCCTCGAATGCGGAAACCCGGAGCCCCGCGCCCCAGATCAGAATGAAGGCAAGGAACACCAGAGCGGAGACGAGCGCAAGCTGCGCGCCCTGCCCGATGAAGCCCGCCACCAGCCCCTGCAGCAGCATCAGCGGCGCGACCGCCAGCAGCGCCCAGAACAGCGCAAGGCGCGCTCCATACCAGCTGCCGCGCCCACCGAAGCCCCGCGCGATGAGCTGCGACAGCGCCGCCAGCCCATAGAAGAGCGGCACCGTCGCCCCGAGCGCCAGCGCCGTTCCGAGCGCGAGGCCCGCCATCGGCTGCCCGCCCTCAAAGGCCCGACGCGCGAGCCCCGGCCACTGGCCGACGAAGATCACCACCAGCGCCGCGACCAGAATCGACAGCGCGCGCGGCTCCGAGCGTTCGCGCGCCAGAAGCCCGCGCACCACCGCACGCGGCGCGCGGTAGCTGCGCAGGATATCGTCCACCGCCGCCATGGAGGCTCAGCCGCGGTGCTGCGCGAGCCAGCCTTCGAGGCGGGCGACGATCTCGTCCTTCAGGCCCGCATCCTCGATCTCCTCGATCGCATCGGCGACGAACGAGAGCACCAGCAGCGCCTGCGCCTCCTGCACCGGCACTCCGCGCGAGCGCAGGTAGAACAGCGCCGTTTCGTCGATCGCGCCGGTGGTGGAGCCATGCGAGCATTTCACATCGTCGGCATAGATCTCCAGCTCGGGCTTGCCGAGGAACTGGCTGTCGTCATCGAGGAGCAGCGACTGGCTGATCTGATAGCCATCGGTTTTCTGCGCGCCGGGCTTCACCAGGATCTTGCCCTGGAACACGCCCACAGCACCATGCTTCAGCACCTTCTTGAACACCTGCCGGCTCTCGCCGCGCAGCGCGTCATGGGTGACGAAGACGGTATCGTCGTGGTGGAAATCGCCGTCGCCCAGAGCCGCGCCCGCGATATGCGCGACCGCATCATCGCCCTGCAGCCACAGCACGGCCTCGTTGCGGGTCAGGCGGCCGTTCACGGTCAGGGTGAAGCTCTTCAGAAGCGCGCCTTCCGCCACCCGCGCGAACAGATGGGTCACGGCGAGCCGCTCCGGATCCGGGCCCTGCGTGCGCAGATGGTGGAACCGCGCGCCCTCGGCCACATCGACCTCCAGCACACCGTTGAACCGGCCGCCCGCCGCGCCGCTTTCCAGAAGGGTCAGCTCGGCACCCTTTTCCAGCTTCACGCAGTGATGCAGGATTGGATCGGAAGCATCTGATTTATGAACATAAATCAGATTGACGGGCCGCTCCACCTTGCCGGTAACCCGGATCAGAATGCCATCCGTCGCGGCCGCGGTATTCAGCGCGGCGAAGGGCCGGCGGACCGGCTCCTGCCCCGCAGCCTCCAGCGTGCCGTAGAAGCCCGAGGCCCAGCTCAGCTCCGGCGCGGCGGCCAGGCGGGTGATCTCCAGCCCGCTGCCCTCCAGCGGATCCGAGGCCGTGGCATCGAACACACCATCGACGAACACCAGGCGGATTCGGTCCAGCCCGTCGAACATCGGCGCCTCGCCGTCCTGCGGTGCTGCCGCAGGGGCATCGGCCGCGTTCAGCGCGGTCGGGTTCGTCCAGCGCCAGTATTCATCGCGCCGCCCCGGCAGGCCCATCACCGTCAGCCGCTCCAGCGCCTCGCGCCGGGCCCGCGCCGCGAAGCCATCTGGCAGGCGCAGCGCCGCCAGCCGCGCGTCCAGCGGCGCGGCCTTTTCGAGCACCGCCATCACGCCACCTCCGCGATGCCGTTCGCCTTCAGGATCTCGGCATAGCCGTTCTGCTCGACCTCCAGCGCCAGCTCCGGCCCGCCGCTCTGGATGATGCGGCCATCGGCCATGATGTGGACGACATCCGGTTTGATATGGTCCAGCAGGCGCTGGTAGTGGGTGATCACCAGGAACGACCGGTTCGCATCGCGCAGCGCGTTCACGCCCTCGGCCACCAGCCGCATCGCATCCACGTCGAGGCCGGAATCGGTCTCGTCCAGGATGCACATCTTCGGCTCCAGCATCGCCATCTGCAGGATCTCGTTGCGCTTCTTCTCGCCGCCCGAGAAGCCCACGTTCACCGGCCGCTTCAGCATGTCGGCGTCGATCTTCAGCGTCTTGGCCTTGGCCCGCACCACCTTCAGGAAATCGCCCGCCGAAAGCTCCTCCTCGCCGCGCGCCTTGCGCTGCGCGTTTACCGCGGTGCGCAGGAAGGTCATGTTGCCCACGCCCGGAATTTCCACCGGGTACTGGAACGCCAGGAACAGCCCCGCCGCGGCGCGCTCCTCGGGCTCCATCTCCAGCAGCTCCTCGCCCAGCAGCGTGGCGGAGCCATCCGTCACCTCATAGCCGTCGCGCCCCGAGAGCACATAGGACAGAGTGGATTTGCCCGAGCCGTTCGGCCCCATGATCGCGTGCACCTCGCCCGCGCCGATCTTCAGATTGACGCCCTTGAGGATGACCTTGTCCTCTTCCTCAAGTTTGACGTGCAGATTGTTGATTTCAAGCATGTTTCGATCCTTCGGGAAGGTCACTGCGGACGCAGGAATGTGGATATGATCAGGCCGAGCTGATCGGCCGGGACGGCCATTGGCTGGGCGGTGAAGATTGCCATCCGGCCGACACTGTCGGTCTTCGGGCAGAAATCCTCGACGAAATGATAGAGCGCGCGGTCGGTGTAATCGTCCCACAGGACGGTCACCGGGCGCACGATGCGGAACAGCGTGGTCAGGAAGCAGGCCGGGCGGAAGCGCCCGTCGATCAGCACCACATCGGGGTGGCGGAAATCCGGCCGGTCCCAGATCGAGAGCGCATATCCGGGCCAGGAGGCCATCCGCCCGGGCTGCGCCGGGTAGCCCCAGGCGCGCGTGGGCCCGATATCGGCGTGATGGAGTACCACCTGCGCCGCGCAGCCCTCCAGCTCCTGCGCGACATGCTGGATCCAGTCCGGGTCGCTTTCCACGGAATAGACCACCTTGCCCGGCATCGCCGCAGCCATGCGCGTGGAGCCGCCCGCGCCGTATTCCAGGATCACCTCCGCCCCTGCGAAAGCCGCGGACACGGCCGCAGCTTCTGCCGGGAGGAAGGCTGCGGTTTCCCGCACCGGAAACGGCGCCGTCATCAGAGAGCCTCCACCGTGACGGCGGTTCCGGAGGCGGAAACCATCAGCATGGAATCGCCCACGACCTCGTAATCGAGATCCACCCCCACCACCGCATTGGCCCCGAGCCGCGCCGCGCGCTGCTCGAGCTCGCCCAGGGCCACGTCGCGCGCGTCCTGAAGCTTGGCCTCATAGGCGCCGGAGCGGCCGCCGACGATATCGGTCACGCGCGCGAACAGGTCGCGCACGATATTGGCCCCCATGATCGCCTCGCCAACCACGATGCCGTGATAGGCGGTGATCCGGCGGCCCTCGACCGACGGGGTGGTGGTCAGGATCATGTCATCTCTCCCGCACATACTCAGAGAGGCGAACCATCTTGCGCAGCTCGGTACCGTACTGAGGAGAAAGGCCGGCTTGCTCAGCAATGAGCTTAAGTTCTGACGTGGTGCACTCACTCAGGTCAGCAGCGTGGCGAATCCCGAAGAGGTGAATTGCCGTTACCTTCTTCCGGTCTGGGGCAGCGCTGTGCATGTCTCTCAATTGCGTGGACAACTGATCCGCCAGCATCATCCGACCGACCCTTCGAGCGAGATCGCCACCAGCGACTGCGCCTCCATGGCGAATTCCATCGGCAGCGCCTGCAGCACCTCGCGGCAGAAGCCGTTCACCACCAGCGCCACCGCCTCCTCTTCGTCCATGCCCCGCGCGCGGCAATAGAACAGCTGGTCGTCATCGACCTTCGAGGTGGTGGCTTCGTGCTCCACCCGGCTCGAATTGTTCTTCACCTCGATATAGGGCACGGTATGGGCGCCGCATTTGTCGCCGATCAGCAGGCTGTCGCACTGGGTGTAGTTGCGCGCATTGCTGGCCTTCGGGTGGATCGCCACCTGGCCGCGATAGGTGTTCTGCGCCTTCCCGGCCGAAATCCCCTTGGAGACGATCCGCGAGCGGGTGTTCTTGCCCAGGTGGATCATCTTGGTGCCGGTATCGGCCTGCTGGTAGTTGTTGGCGATGGCGATCGAATAGAACTCGCCCTGCGCCTCGTTGCCGCGCAGGATGCACGAGGGGTATTTCCAGGTGATCGCCGATCCGGTCTCCACCTGGGTCCACATCACCTTCGCGCGGTCGCCGCGGCAATCGGCGCGCTTGGTGACGAAGTTATAGATGCCGCCCTTGCCGTTCTCGTCGCCCGGGAACCAGTTCTGCACCGTGGAATATTTCACCTCGGCGTCTTCCTCGATGACGATCTCCACCACCGCGGCATGCAGCTGCGCGGTATCGCGCTTGGGCGCCGTGCAGCCCTCCAGATAGCTCACATAGGCGCCCTTGTCGGCGATGATCAGCGTGCGCTCGAACTGCCCGGTGTTTTCGGCGTTGATGCGGAAATAGGTGCTCAGCTCCATTGGGCAGCGCGTGCCCGGCGGGATGTAGACGAAGGAGCCATCGGAGAACACGGCGCAGTTCAGCGTGGCATAGAAATTGTCGGACTGCGGCACGACCGAGCCCAGGTATTTCTTCACCAGCTCCGGGTGCTCCTTGATCGCCTCGGAGATCGAGCAGAAAATCACCCCCGCCTCGGCCAGCTTCTCGCGGAAGGTGGTGCCGACGGAGACCGAATCGAACACGGCGTCCACCGCGACCTGGCGCTCGCCCTCGGGCATTTCCACACCCGCGAGCAGGGCCTGTTCCTTCAGCGGAATCCCGAGCTTCTCATAGGTCGCGAGCAGCTTCGGATCCACCTCGGCCAGCGACGTGGGTTTCTTCTCCATGCTCTTCGGGCGGGCGTAGTAATAGATGTCCTGGAAGTCGATCTCCGGCACATCCAGCAGCGCCCAGGTCGGCGGCGTCATCGTCACCCAGCGGCGATAGGCCTTCAGGCGCCAGTCCAGCATCCATTCCGGCTCTTCGTTCTTCGCCGAGATCAGCCGGACGATATCTTCCGAGATGCCCTTCGGGGCATAGTCCATCTCGATCTCGGTATCCCATCCGTATTTGTAGGACCCCATGTTCTGGACCGTCTCGATGGTCTCGCGGTCCACACCCTCACGGATTTCGATCTGTTGTTCCAAAGCCATCGCTCCTTGCGGTCAGCGCCGCGTGCGGTGTTTCCGTAGCGCTGCGACAAACCCGTCGGCGAAGCGCAAGACATCCTCTCTCGTCACCCCCGGCCCGATCGAGATCCGCAGCGCGCATCCCGCATCCTCCTCTGGCCAGCCCATGGCGCGCAGCACCTGGCTCGCGCGGACCTTGCCGGAGGAACAGGCCGACCCCGCGGAAACCGCGAAGCCCAGAAGATCGAGCCGCATCACCTGCGTCTCGCCCTTCCAGCCGGGGCTGATCACCGAAAGCGTGTTGGGTAGGATCTGCGGTGCGCCCGCGATGCCTGCCTGATCTCCCGATGTCTCCCAGCCCGGAAAATAGAGCGTCTCGCCGCAATCTTCCAGAGCGGATTTTAGAATATTTCTAATTTCGGCCACCTCGTCCCAGAGGCCGTCGGCCAGATCGCGGGCGGCGGCCTCGGCGGCGGCGCCGAATCCGGCGATGCCGATCAGGTTCTCGGTGCCGGCGCGCCGGCCCATTTCCTGCCCGCCGCCGCGCAGGCGCGCCGCGATTTCGGTGCCGCGGCGCAGGATCAGCGCGCCCACCCCCTTCGGCCCGCCGAGCTTGTGCGCCGAGACGATCCCCGCCGTGAGGCCCATCCAGTTGTACGCGAGCGGCAGCTTGCCGAAAGCCTGGGTCAGATCCGAAGCCCAGAGCCCCTCGGGCAGCGGCTGGATCACGCCGGTCTCGGAATTGGCCAGCTGCAGCGTGGCGCGGGCGGGCTCGGGCACCTGAACCCTGCCGAGGCCATCCACCGGCAGCACCGGATCGCACCAGACCTTGACCGCATCATGCTCGATCGGCGCGCAGGCGATGCCCCGCCCCTCGAGCGCGAGCGAGGCGGCCTCCGTCGCCCCGGAGGTGAACACGATATCCTGCCCATCGGCCCCGATCGCCGCGGCGATCTGCGCGCGCGCTTTCTCCATCAGCGCCTTGGCCGCGCGCCCTTCGCTATGAACGGAGGACGGATTGCCCAGCAGATCCATCGCCGCCAGCATCGCGGCGCGGGCCTCGGCGCGGATCGGCGCCGTCGCGTTCCAGTCGAGATAAAGTCGCTGCATGTCCTGCGCCTTCCGCTGGCGGGGCGTTCCCCGCCCGGGGGCGACGGGCATGATCCCCGCCTGACGGCGGCGGGGATAGCGCAAAGATCACTCGTCGACCACGGAAAACAGCGAGGGCACCGCCGGGCAGGGCTTCAGCCGGTTCTTCACCACATCCTCGAGCGAGGTCTGGTGCAGGAACACGAAGACCTGCGCCGAGAGGCTCTCCCACAGCCGATTCGTGAGCGACTGCGCCCGGCTGCCCGAAATGCCGCCCGAGGCCCCCGCGCCCACATGCAGCGCCGAGACGGTTTCGTCCACCGCCTCGAAAATATCCGATATCTTGATGTCGGCGGGCTCCTTGGCGAGCTTGTAGCCGCCCCCCGGCCCCCGCACCGACGCCACCAGCCCCGACCGCCGGAGCCGCACGAACAGCTGCTCCAGATAGGGCAGCGAAATGTCCTGCCGCTTGGAGATTTCGGCCAGCGAGGTCATCTGCCCCGCGCCCACCGTCGCCAGGTCGACCAGCGCGACCATGGCATAGCGGCCCTTCGTCGATAGTTTCATCGCGTCCTCCCGCTCGCATCCGGTCCTGGATGCCGATCCCTGGGCCCCTATTTGCCCCCGCAAGCATTGACGGCGCGCGCTTCGCCGCTTAACTGCACAGCATCCCAACCCCGGCGCATGGCCGGGCGGTTCGTAGGTAGGCTGCAACGCCCCCACCCGTCAAGCGACACGGGGAGAGGGCGCACCCTGCCGTGATCCGCTGATTGAGCAGGCGAGAACAGATGCCCGAAGTCATTTTTCCCGGTCCCGAAGGCAGGCTCGAGGGCCGCTACCACCCGCAGCCGATCCCGGATGCGCCGATCGCGATCGTCCTGCACCCCGATCCGCAGTTCGGCGGCACGATGAACAACCGCGTCGTGTATAACCTGCATTACGCCTTCCACAAGATGGGCTTCACCGTGCTGCGGTTCAACTTCCGCGGCGTCGGGCGCAGCCAGGGCGAATACGACCAGGGCATCGGCGAGCTCAGCGATGCCGCCTCCGCGCTGGACTATCTGCAGGCGATGAACCCGAATTCGAAGCATTGCTGGGTGGCGGGCTTCAGCTTCGGCGCCTGGATCGGGATGCAGCTGCTGATGCGCCGGCCGGAAATCACCGGCTTCGTCTCGGTCGCGCCGCCCGCGAACATGTATGATTTCAGCTTCCTCGCGCCCTGCCCCTCCTCGGGCCTGATCATCAACGGCACCGCCGACCGCGTGGCCCCGCCCAAAGACACCCATTCGCTGGTGGGCAAGCTGCGCGAGCAGAAGGGCATCACCATCAGCCACGAGGAAATCGAGGGCGCGGACCACTTCTTCAAGGACGACGAGGCGCATATGAAGCCGCTGATCGACCACGTCCAGACCTATGTGCGCCGCCGCCTGACCGAAGGCTCGCGCTGAGACAGGCCGGGGCGCCTGCAGGGCCGCGCGGCCCGCAGGCGCCCCGTGGCCACCCTGAGGGACCGCCATGACCGACCGCCTGAGCGCACAGTTCGATTTCCTGCTGGAAGCGGAGAAGCTGAAGTCGGTCTATCGCGCGACGCCGCTGGCGGATAATTCGCGCCGCGAGAATTCGGCCGAGCACAGCTGGTCGCTCGCGCTCTATGCGCTGATCCTGGCGGAGCAGGCGCAGCCCGGCGTCGATGTGAACCGCGCGATCCGGATGCTGCTGCTGCATGACCTCGTGGAGATCGACGTGGGCGACGTGCCGATCCATTCGGGCAATGGCGCGGCCCATGACGCCCCGGCGATTCAGGCCGCCGAAGCGGCTGCGGCGGCGCGGCTCTTCGGCCTTCTGCCCGCGGATCAGGGCGCCGGGCTGCGCGCGCTCTGGGAGGAGTTCGAGGCGAACGAGACCCCCACCGCGCGCTATGCCAAATCGCTCGACCGGGTGCAGCCGGTGCTGCTGAACCATGCGGGCGGCGGCGGCTCCTGGATCGAATATGACGTCACCCTGCCCCAGCTCGACGACCGCATCGGCACCAAGATCGCCCGCGGTCTGCCCAGCGTCTGGGAGCGGGTGCGCGCCATCGTGGCGCCCTGGTTCGCGCATCGCGGCGGCAATGCCTGAGGCGGCTGCGGCGCTTTTCCGCATCGGCATACAATTGCATACCTTCCGCTCCGGGGCGTAATCCGCTAGAAGGTGGCCACGAGTCACCCAACCGCGGAGAGGCCTATGTCGAAGATCAAGGTAGCCAACCCCGTCGTCGAGCTCGACGGCGACGAAATGACCCGGATCATCTGGGACTTCATCAAGAAGAAGCTGATCCTGCCCTATCTTGACGTCGACCTGAAATATTACGACCTCGGCATCGAGGAGCGTGACCGCACCGACGACCAGATCACGGTCGATGCGGCCAATGCGATCAAGGAATATGGCGTCGGCGTGAAATGCGCCACCATCACCCCCGACGAGGCCCGCGTCGAGGAATTCGGCCTGAAGCAGATGTGGAAGTCGCCCAACGGCACGATCCGCAACATTCTGGGTGGCGTGATCTTCCGCGAGCCGATCATCTGCAAGAACGTTCCGCGCCTGGTGCCGCACTGGACCCAGCCGGTGATCGTCGGCCGCCATGCCTTCGGCGACCAGTACAAGGCCACCGATTTCCTGTTCCCGGGCAAGGGCAAGCTGACGATCAAATTCGTCGGCGAAGACGGCACGGTGATCGAGAAGGAAATGTTCAACGCGCCCTCCGCCGGTGTCGCGATGGGCATGTACAACCTCGACCAGTCGATCATCGATTTCGCGCGCGCCTCGCTCAACTACGGCCTGCTGCGCAAATACCCGGTCTACCTGTCCACGAAGAACACCATCCTGAAGGCCTATGACGGCCGCTTCAAGGATCTGTTCGCCAAGGTCTATGCCGAGGAGTTCGAAGACAAGTTCAAGGCCGCGGGCATCCATTACGAGCACCGCCTGATCGACGATATGGTGGCCTCGAACCTTAAATGGTCGGGCGGCTACGTCTGGGCCTGCAAGAACTACGACGGCGACGTGCAGTCGGATACCGTTGCGCAGGGCTTCGGCTCGCTCGGGCTGATGACCTCGGTTCTGATGACGCCCGATGGCAAGACCGTGGAAGCCGAGGCCGCGCATGGCACCGTGACCCGCCACTTCCGCGAACACCAGAAGGGCAAGGAGACCTCGACGAACTCGATCGCGTCGATCTTCGCCTGGACCGGCGGCCTGAAGCACCGCGCCACGCTCGACGACAATGCGGCGCTGATGAACTTCGCGCAGACGCTGGAGAAGGTCACCGTGCAGGCCGTGGAAGACGGCTTCATGACCAAGGACCTCGCGCTGCTCGTCGGCCCGGACCAGAAGTGGCTCACCACCATGGGCTATCTGGAAAAGGTGGACGAATACCTGAACAAGGCTCTGGCCTGATCCAGGAGGGCCGGCGGAAACGCCGGCCCTTTTTCTTGGCCCGCCCTGGTGAAAGGCGAAGCCCCGGGCCATTGCAAGGCGTGTGTCGGGTGGCACCAGATTTGTAAAATTGTGACAGGGCTCTGTCCCTTCGTGACAGATCTTTTGTCCATCGGACGATGCCTTGGGGGAGAAAATCGCCAAGGAGCGTTCTCCGGCAGGCGTCTGTTTTCTCGCGTCAGATCCGCGGCTAGGGCTTCGTGTACTTCGTACGAGCCCCAGGACCTTCTGGGACACCCCCGACCTGCATTTCGGGTATCAGAGCGTCATCGCCGATGCCCGGCACCCGTTCCGCAACACCGCGCATATGAGGGCGCTCTGGCAGAAGGTCTGGCCGGAGGACGACTTGCGGAGCATCGGCGATTTCGCCTTCGCCCCGAAGGCCAAGGATCCCTACTGGCGGCTTCTGCTCTTCGATCAGCTGCCGGGCGCACGGCGCCACCGGATCGTCGGCAATCACGACGGCGCGCAGGCACAGGCGCGGCCCTTCACGCCGAGGGGGAGAAGGCCTCTGCTAATCGTTCACGATATGTCCTTGCCAGATGATGACATGGAAAGCCGCCGCAGCGCGATCATAAAGGCGCAAGTCACGGCAGCGGCGCCATTGAGCGCGACGCCGATGGCGACGCGCCTCACCTGCGGCTGTCGCCGAATTGCCGCGATCCTGGACCGGCAGCCGCGATCTGATGGGCAGGTGCCCGACAATCACAAGAGGGTCGGCCAGAGCACGCAGACCCACATCCTGCGAATAGACCGGGCGGCCGGAGCATGTGCGGGACGGCAAGGTCATCGTCATGCGCTCGAACCTGAACTGGCGTCCGGACGGGTTCGATCTCAGCTACAGGAACGGCGAGAGTACCTTCAGCGGTGGACGCCGGTTCGGGATGCTGACTGTCCCGCCGGGCGTGCCTGGCAATGGAGGTCGATAGATCCCGGTCGGGCTTGCGGGGGCACACGCGAACTGACGGCGCGGGTCTCCCGACGTTAGGCTCGCATTCAGGCCAGTCGTGCCGCGCGCAGGTTAGACCGCAGAGGGATTGCGCCGCTCGATCTTGCTGCGCGCCGCCACAAGACCTGCCTATGGCAGAGCTCCAGCCGCCCGAGCATGTGGGGCGGCTCATCAAAAGTCCGTAGGTGCAGCCTGGATCCACACAGTCGTGGACCGCGTCGCGCGCTGGCACTCCCCATCCGCCAAGGGAGGCCGCGCCCCGGGGCAGGTGAAGGTGGCGCTGATCGCCACGGGGGCGCGCGGGTGCCTGGCGCGCCCGATCTGCTGCGGATCAGGCCCACGGCCCGGGTCCATCTTCTTCACAATCGGCGTCTGGCCGTATCCGACCCTCCCGTATTCGCCCGCTGGGGGCTTTTCGCCGCCGCGCCCCGGGCGTACACCCACGGCTTAGCCCCGGAGAGACCATGACCGAAAACACCGCCCGCCACACCCGCCTCGAAGATGCGCAGGGCCTCGCCTATGGCGGGCTGATGGCGGCCTTCGGGATCGTGATCCTGACCCATCTCGGCTTCATCACCGGGCAGATGGCGGGGCTCGCGGTGCTGGTCTCCTATGTCACCGGCTGGAGCTTCGGCCCGGTGTTCTTCGTGATGAACCTGCCGTTCTACTGGTTCGGCTACAAGCGCATGGGCCTGGCCTTCATGGTCAAGACCTTCCTCGCGGTGGCGCTGCTGTCGGGGCTGTCGATGCTGCTGCCGCGGTATATCGGCTTTGCCGAGTTGAACCCGGCGCTCGGCGCGGTGCTCTATGGGTTCATCTCCGGCTCGGCGCTGCTGGCGCTGTTCCGCCATGGCGCGAGCCTCGGCGGCGTCGGCATCATGGCGCTCTATCTGCAGGACCGCACCGGCTTCAAGGCCGGCTGGACCCAGATGATCTTCGATGCCTGCGTCTTCGCGCTGGCGCTGGCGCTGCGCGACTGGCACACGGTCGCCTGGTCCGCGCTCGGGGCGCTGGTGCTGAACATGGTGATCGCGATCAACCACCGGCGGGATCGCTACGTCGCCTGACGCATGGCAGCCATGCATATCCACGCATGGACGCCGCTGCGCCGCGGCATGATAATTGGGTCATGGATGCTGACCTTAAACCCGCCGCACATTACACCCGCTTTGAGGATGTCCAGGGCCTGCTGATCGCTTCGGTGCAATCGGCGCTCGGGCTGCATCTGCTGCGCGCGGCCGGGCTGATCACCGGCGGCACCGCCGGGCTCGCGCTGATCCTGTCCTATGTCAGCGGGATCAGCTTCGGGCTGGTGTTCTTCGTGATCAACATCCCGTTCTACGGCTTCGCCTACAAGGCGCGCGGGGCGATGTTCTGCCTGAAAAGCCTTGGTTCCGTCACCGTGGTCTCGCTGCTGGCGGAGGCGCTGAAACCCCTGATGCATGTCGATCAGATCCACCCGGCGGCGGCGGCGGTTCTGTTCGGCATCTCCACCGGCGTCGGGCTCCTGGGATTGTTCCGGCATTCCGGGAGCCTCGGCGGCGTGTCGATCATGGCCCTGATTCTGCAAGACAAATTCGGCTTCAAGGCGGGCTGGACCCAGACCATCCATGACCTTGTACTGTTTGCCGTGGCGCTGTGGCTCCTGCCGTTCGACAAGGTGATGTGGTCGCTCCTCGGCGCGGTGATCCTCAATCTCGTGATCGCTTTCAACCACCGCCGGGACTGGTATATCGTCACCTGATGAAGACCTATCTGTTCCTCCTGATCGCCGTGGCCTTCGAGACTTTCGGCTCCACCTGCCTGCAGGCCAGCCAGCAGTTCACGCGGCTCTGGCCCTCGCTCGGCGTTCTTGCGGGCTTCGGCGGCGCGTTCTGGTTCTTCGCGCTGGTGCTGAAGGCGCTGCCGCTCGGCATTACCTATGCGCTGTGGTCGGGCATCGGCATGGTACTCATCGCGGGGTCTGGCTGGCTCGTGTTCGGGCAGCGGCTCGATCTGGCCGGAATGCTCGGGATCGGGCTGATCATCGCCGGGATCGTCGTCATCAACCTGTTTTCATCGGCCGCTACGCACTAGACGCTGGCGCCCCCGCCGGTTTTGCCGTATGGCCGCACCAAATCTGACAAGGCTGAAATCATGGACATTCGCAACATTGCGATCATCGCACACGTTGACCACGGCAAAACGACGCTGGTCGACAAGCTCCTGCAACAGTCGGGCGCCTTCCGGGAAAACCAGGCCGTGGCCGAGCGCGCGATGGACAGCAACGACATCGAACGCGAACGCGGCATCACCATTCTGGCCAAGGCCACCTCGGTCGAATGGAAAGGCACCCGGATCAACATCGTCGACACCCCCGGCCACGCCGATTTCGGCGGCGAGGTGGAACGGATCCTGTCGATGGTGGATGGCGTGTGCCTGCTGGTCGATGCGGCCGAAGGCCCGATGCCGCAGACCAAATTCGTGACCTCGAAGGCGCTCGCGCTCGGGCTGCGCCCGATCGTCGTGCTCAACAAGGTCGACAAGCCCGCCGCAGACCCGGAGAACGCGCTGAACGAGGTGTTCGACCTGTTCGCGAACCTCGGCGCCTCGGATGAGCAGCTCGATTTCCCGCATGTCTATGCCTCGGGCATCGGCGGCTGGGCCGATCTGGAGCTCGATGGCCCGCGCCAGGATCTCTCGGCGCTGTTCGACCTGATCGTGAAGCATGTGGAGCCGCCGAAGCAGATCGCGCGTCAGGGCGAATCCTTCCAGATGCTGGCGACCACGCTTTCGGCCGACCCGTTCCTCGGGCGTCTGCTCACCGGCCGCGTCGAGGCAGGTACGCTCAAGGTCGGCGATCCGCTGAAGGCGCTCGCGCGCGATGGCGAACGGCTGGAGCAGTTCCGCTGCACCAAGATCCTCGCCTTCCGCGGCCTGAGCCAACAGCCGATCGACGAGGCCGTCGCCGGTGATATCGTCACCGTCGCGGGCATGGCGAAGGCGACCGTGGCCGATACGCTCTGCGCGCTGGATGTCGATACCGCGATCCCGGCGCAGCCGATCGACCCGCCGACGATTTCGGTGACCTTCGGCATCAACGACAGCCCGCTCGCGGGCAAGGACGGCACCAAGGTGCAGTCGCGCGTGATCCGCGACCGGCTGCTGAAGGAAGCCGAAGTCAACGTCGCGATCAAGGTCGAAGACACCCCCGGCGGCGAGGCCTTCGTCGTCTCGGGCCGCGGCGAATTGCAGATGGGCGTGCTGATCGAGAACATGCGCCGCGAGGGCTTCGAGCTCAGCATCTCGCGCCCGCGGGTGATCTTCCGCGAGGAAGACGGCCAGCGGATGGAGCCGATCGAGGAAGTCATCGTCGATGTCGATGACGAATATTCCGGCGTGGTGATCGAGAAACTGACCGGCAACCGCAAGGGCGACCTGGTGGAAATGCGCCCGGCCGGCCATGGCAAGACCCGCATCGTCGCCCATGTGCCCTCGCGCGGCCTGATCGGCTATCAGGGCGAGTTCATGACCGACACCCGCGGCAACGGCGTGCTGAACCGGATCTTCCACAGCTGGGCGCCCTACAAGGGCTCCATCACCGGGCGCCGCCAGGGCGTGCTGATCTCGATGGAATCGGGCGTGTCGGTGGCCTTCGGCCTCTGGGGTCTCGAAGACCGCGGCAAGCTGTTCATCGGCGCGCAGGAGCAGGTCTATATCGGGATGATCATCGGCGAGCATTCGCGCGAGAACGATCTCGAAGTGAACCCGATGAAATCGAAGAAGCTCACCAACATGCGCGCCTCGGGCTCGGACGAAGCCGTGCGCCTGACGCCGCCGGTGCGGATGAGCCTCGAAGAGGCGATCGCCTATATCAACGACGACGAGCTGGTGGAAGTGACGCCGAAGATCGTGCGTCTGCGCAAGCGCTACCTCGACCCGAACGAGCGCAAGCGCCAGTCCCGCGCCGCGGACTGATCCCTGCCCGCCCCCGCCGCATCCCGGCGGGGGCTTCTCTTTCCTGCCGCCCTTCCCAGGAGCCGCCATGACCGCCAGTCTTCTCCTCGCCGCGGCGCTGGCCGGGTTCATCTATGGCATCACGCCCGGCCCCGGCGTCCTCGCGGTGCTGGGCATCGGCGCCGACCGCGGCCGGGGCGCGGCCACCTCCTTCCTGATCGGCCATCTGGCCGGCGATGTGCTCTGGAACGCGCTGGCGCTCGTCGCCATCGTCGGCGTAACCGAAATCGGCTCCACCGTCTTCGATGTGCTGGGCGTGCTCAGCGGGGGCTATCTGTTCTGGCTCGGCTGGCGCGCGGTGCGGGTCCGGCGCGGCAGCGAGGGCGCCAGCACGGCGGGCATCCGCCGCCCGCTGATGCATGGGCTGACCTTCGGCCTCACCAACCCGAAGGCCTATCCCGTCGCGGTCGCGACGCTGACGGCGCTGCTCTCGGCCAAGGCGGGGATGCTCACCTGGGGCATGCTGCCCGCGCTCGTGCTCGCGAGCTGCCTGGGCGGCTTTGCGGCCTATCTGATCCTGGTGGCGCTTGTGGGCGTGCCCGGCGTGCGCCGCGCCTACCGCCGCCACGAGATCCTCGTGACCCGGGCGAGCGGGGTGCTGTTCATCGGCTTCGCACTCCATGCGCTGACGCAGTCGCTGCCGGGCCTCCTGGGCCTGCGCCGCGCCTGACGCCCCGCTTGCGGCTGGCGCCGCGTCCTGAAATCGGCCAGATTGCGCCCATTCCACCAATCCCGCGTCGTGAGAACCCAGCCTTCCCCACCTCGCACCCGCCTTTCCGGAGCCGCCTCAGATGACCGTCACCCATCTCGTCACACATTCCGGCGGCTTCCATGCCGATGAGCTGCTGTCGTCGGTGATTCTCACCCGGCTGTTCCCCGAGGCCCGGATCCTGCGCAGCCGCGACGAGGCCTGGATCACCCCGGCGCCGGGCCGGATCATCTATGATGTCGGCCGCGCCTATGATGCCGATGCCCGCATTTTCGATCACCATCAGCGCCCGGTCCCCGGCCGCGAGGATGGCACGCCCTACAGCTCCTTCGGGCTGATCTGGCGCCATTTCGGCGCGGACTACCTGCGCGCGCTCGGCCTGCCCGAAACCGATATCGCGCCGATCCATGCGGCCTTCGAGGCGGATTTCGTCCTGCCGGTCGATCTGATGGACAATGGCGCGCTCAATCCTTCGGTGGCGGGCCCGCTTGCCGATCTGACGCTCCCGGTCCTTCTGGAAAGCCTGAAGCCGGTGTTCGACGACGACAGGACCGATGCCGACGATCTGGCCTTCGCTGCGGCGCTGCCCGTCGCGCGGACCTTCGTGGAGGCGGCGCTGCGCCGCAAGGCCGCGAAAGCGCGGGCGCTCTCGGTGGTCATGCAAGCGATTGCTGATGCCGGGGAGAACCGCGTGCTGGAGCTCCCCCGCGGGATGCCGTTCCGCTCCGCCATCGAAAAGGCCGGGGCCGACCACCTCCTTTTCGTCATCCACCCGCGCGACAGCGACTGGGCCCTGACCGGGATCCGCCTGCGCGAGGACAGCTTCGCACAGCGCGCCGATCTGCCCGCCGCCTGGGCCGGGCTGACCGATGCGGCGCTGGAGGCGGCCTCGGGCGTGCCCGGCGCGCGGTTCTGCCACAACGGGCGCTTCATCGCAGTCGCGAGCAGCCGCGATGCGATTTTGCGGATGGCCGAGCTCGCTGTTGCGGAGGCCACGGCCTCCTGATGGCAAAACGCCCGGAGGTCTCCCTCCGGGCGCCAGGCAACAGCCGTGCCGATGTGCTCAGGTGGGCCAGCCCATACGCTTCGCGAGCGCATAGACGGCTTCGGTGACCGAGCCGAGCATCAGGCCCGCCGCCACGGTGATCGCCTCGATCACCACTGGATCGGCGGCGAGCGCTGTGCCGGTCTCGGCGCCGATCAGGCCCTTGGCCACCAGCGCGCCCGAGAGGTAGCGCAGCATATTGCGGATGATTGCGGGATTGAGGGTCATCGCGTCAGGCTCCTTTTGCCATGGTCAGTGCCACCTTCTCGACCCGGCTCAGCCGCGCGGACCAGCCGCGCCCGAAGGTCTTCCAGGTGGAGAGGGAAATGAGAAACGACTTGCGCGCCTGCAGCGCCCGGCGGATCGCATCGGGCAGGCGCGCGGCATGGGCGGCGGCGGCCGTGCCCGCGCCGATCCGGCCATCCGCCACCGCGCCCACCGCCGATTGCAGCCATTTCGCCGCGCGCCCGGTGCCCGAATTCACCGCGGCATCAAAGGCCACCAGATCGAGCCCCGCGGGCAGATCATCGCCCCGGACCGCATTCCAGTAGCCCTCGCGGTAAATCTGCGCGACCTCCGCGTCAGCAATGGCGCGCAGGTCTGCCTTCGTCGCACCGGGCCGGTACTTGCGATAGGTCGCAAGCGTGATCCCTTTCATCGTCGCACCGCCCGGATCGGCGGGATGGTCGGACCATCCCCCCTCGCTCAGCAGGACCTGAGCGAGGCAGGCGGCGAAATTCTCCTTCGCCATGCGGATCTCCTTGAAAACTCCCGCGAGTATGGCGCGCAGCGGTTTATACAATCCCACGCCAGCGCACGTTCCCGCTTTGCCCCCGGCTTCCGTTCGCCCGCGAAACCGCCTAGCCTGCGCGCCAAAGGAGCCCGCCCATGATCCGTCCCGTCCCTGCCGTGATTGCCGTCGCCCTGCGCGGGGCGGAGGTGCTGCTGGTGCAGCGCGCACATGCGCCCGATGCGGGCCTCTGGGGCTTTCCCGGCGGCCGGATCGAGCCCGGTGAGGCGCTGCAGGCGGCGGCGCTGCGCGAGCTGGCGGAGGAAACCGGCCTTCGCGGCGAGGCGGCGGGGGTGATCGCGGCGCTCGATGCGCTCGACCATGCCCCGGACGGCGCACTCCGGCACCATTATGTGCTGATTGCCGTTCGCATAACCGGCGTGCAGGGCGAGCCGGTGGCTGCGGATGATGCGCTCGATGCCCGATGGGTCGCGCTCGACCGGCTCGAAGAGCTGCCGCTCAGCCGCGATGTCGCCCGGCTCGCGCGGAGCGCCGCCTGACCCTTGCACATGGCGCCGATCCGCGCCACAGCTTGCGCGGGACAGTAAGGAGATCGCCATGCCACCCCTTGTCATCTCGATCCAGAGCCAGGTCGTCCATGGCCATGTCGGCAATTCGGCGGCGGTCTTCCCGATGCTGGCGGCGGGGATGGAAGTCGCGCCAATCCCGACGGTGATCTTCTCAAATACCCCCGTCTATCCCACCCGCCGCGGCCAGGCGCTGGACCCGGATTTCTTCGCCGATCTGCTGCGGGGCGCCGAGGAACGCGGCCTGCCCGCCCGCGCGGCCTTCATCGTCACCGGCTATATCGGCTCGCTGGAAGTGGCCCGGCTGACGGCGGATTTCGTGCGCCGCGCCCGTGCCCTGAACCCGGGGCTGACCTATCTCTGCGATCCGGTGATGGGCGACGTTTACCCCGGCCTCTACGTCCCCGAGGAAATTGCCGCCGTGATCCGCGAAGAGCTGCTGCCCATGGCCGATATCGCGACGCCGAACCCGTTCGAGCTGCATTACCTGACCGGAACCGCCGTCGAGACCCTGGCGGACCTGCCCCGCGCGGCCGAGCAGCTCGGCCTCGCCAAGGGCGCCCATCTCATCGCCACCGGCTGCCGCCTCGCCGAAACCGCGCCCGGGCATATCGAAACGCTGGTCTATGGCCCGAGCGGCCTGAGCCGCCACCCCGTGGCGCATATCCCGGTATCGCTCGGAGGCACCGGCGATCTGTTCGCAGGGCTCATCACCGCGGGCCTCGGCGCCGGGCGGGCCCTTGCGGAGGCCGTGGATCTCGCCCAGGTGCAGATGACCCGCGCCATCACCGAGGCACAACGCCTCGGCCGCAGCGAAGTCGCGCTCAGCGCCGCAGAGTTCCGCGCCGCCCTGCTCTGTTAGGCCATCCCGAGCTTTTTCAGCCGCGCTTCACGCAGCCGGGCGAAATCCTCGCCCGCATGGTAGCTCGATCGCGTCAGCGGCGTGGCCGAGACCATCAGGAAGCCCTTGCCATAGGCCGCGCGCTCGTATTCCGCGAATTCGTCGGGATGCACGAAACGGTCCACGCGGTGATGCTTCGGCGAAGGCTGCAGATACTGGCCGATGGTCAGAAAATCCACATCGGCGGCGCGCATGTCGTCCATCACCTGCTTCACCTGCATCGCCGCCTCGCCGAGGCCCACCATGATGCCGGATTTGGTGAAGATCGTCGGGTCCAGCTCCTTCACCCGCTGCAGAAGCCGCAGCGAATGGAAATAGCGCGCGCCCGGGCGCACCTCCGGATAGAGCCCCGGCACGGTCTCCAGATTGTGGTTGAACACATCGGGCTTGGCCGCGACCACCGCCTCCAGCGCGCCCGGATCGCATTTCAGGAAATCCGGGGTCAGGATCTCGATCGTGGTGTCGGGCGCGCGGTGGCGCACGGCCCGGATCGTCTGGGCGAAATGCTCGGCGCCGCCGTCCTTCAGATCGTCGCGGTCGACCGAAGTGATCACCACATGCTTCAGCCCCAGCGTCTGCACCGCATGCGCCACGCGCCCCGGCTCGAACACATCGAGCGCATCTGGCCGCCCCGTCGCCACATTGCAGAACGAACAGCCCCGGGTGCAGATCTCGCCCATGATCATCATTGTCGCATGGCCCTGAGACCAGCACTCGCCGACATTGGGGCAGCCCGCTTCCTCGCAAACCGTCACCAGCTTGTTCGACTTCAGGATCTCGCGGGTGTCCTTGTAGCCCTGCGACGTCGGCGCCTTCACGCGGATCCAGGCCGGCTTCTTCGGCTGGGCCTGGTCCGGGCGGTGCGCCTTCTCCGGATGGCGCTGATCGGGGATCTTGAGTTCGCGCAAGGAAAATTCCCCCTTTTCTGGGTTTCAACTCCCAGATACGCCTGTTCCTGCCCATTAGCAATTGCGGGCAACAGACGTTCAGCCGCGTTGCGGTGCGGATATTTCCTCCAGAAAGGGGTCGCCGGGGTCCTGCGATGTGTGTTTCATGAAAAAAATGCTCGCCGAAGGCCTTGGGACCTTCTTCCTCGTGTTCTTTGGGGTCGGTACTGCGGTGCTGATGGGCGCACAGGTCGGCATGCTGGGGATCGCCATCGCCTTCGGCCTGTCGATCGTCGCCGCGACCTATGGGCTCGGCGCGATTTCCGGAGCGCATCTCAATCCGGCGGTCTCGCTGGGCGTGCTCCTTGCCGGGCGCATGAGCGCGGCCGAATTCGTGCAATATGTGATCGCCCAGGTGATCGGCGCCATTCTGGCCGCGCTGGTGATCTATGTCATCGCCACCGGCAAGGCCGATTATGCCATCGCCACCAACGGCCTCGGCCAGAACGGCTACGGCCCGGGCTACAGCGGCGGCTATGGCCTCGGCGCGGCGCTGGTCTATGAGGTCGTGGCGACCTTCATCTTCGTCACGGTCATCCTGGGCGTGACCGGCCCGGGCGGCCCGGCAGGCTTTGCAGGCCTCGCCATCGGCCTCACGCTCACGGCGGTGCACCTCGTCGGTATCGACGTCACCGGCACCTCGGTCAACCCGGCGCGCTCCATCGGCCCGGCGCTGATCGTGGGCGGTCAGGCGCTGTCGCAGCTGTGGCTCTTCATCGTGGCGCCCCTCGTCGGCGGCGCGCTCGCGGGCATCGTCAATGCGGTGGGCCTGACCCGCGCCGAATGATCTGTAACGGCAGGGCCTGCCGGCGCATCGCCGGCAGGCCCTGTCTGGCTCATCCTTCGGGCGTATTCAGCCGATCAGCGGCGAGGCCCCGCCATAAACTTCCTCGTAATGCCGCTTCAGCCGCATCAGCGCGATGCGCAACACGATCTTGCCCGAGCGCGCAGACCAGCCCAGCCGCCGCTCGGCCGTCTCCAGCCCCTCGAGGAAGCAGCAGCACCGCAGCACCATGTCGCCGAGCCCCGGCCCGAGGTCACGCAGCGCCGCCGCAACGCGTTCCCGCGCCCGCTCGGAGCCACCGCCTGGGCCCGTGTCGGGGCGGTACTGGCCGCGCTCGCCGCCGGTGAGGAACCGCTCCCAGTTCTGCGCCACCCGCGGCCCCATCCGCGCCAGCTCGAAATCCTCGCGCAGCCGCTCGCCCGCCGCAACCAGCTCATGCGACAGGAACGGCTTGCCGTTCACGTCGCGCCGCCGCGCCAGCACCGCCAGCGGGCTTTCGGCGAGGTTCGCCCGGATCCGGCGGCGCGCGCCGCCTTCGGAGACCTCACGCTCGCCCCATTCCCGGTGCTGGTCGCCATAGACATCGGCCTCGGGCTCGGCCTCGCCGCGCGCCGCCTTGTCCTCCTCCAGCATCCGCTTCAACGCGGCCCGCCCCGCCATTGTGATCTCATAGCTGGTGACCCGGCCCGAATGCCGCACCTGCATCCAGTCCTTCAGCGCGAAGGCCTGCGCCACGTCGCGCTCACAAACGGCGGTGCGCACGGTGCCGCGCAGGACCACCCCCTTGTCCATGCCGGGCGCGACGACCAGTACCGCCCCCGGCTCCGCCAGGCGGCGCAGCACCCGGCGCGCCTCAACGGCAAGATGTTCCTCATCTGCGGGCAGCATTTGCGAGCGGATCGGGGCGGTCATCTGCATTTCTCCAGTGTCAGTATCGGTCGACCGTTCCGGGCCAGTGCCGGACCCCAGGCGGGAAAGAACTTCATCGACCAGCGGATCCTCGCGGCGCTGCTCGATACGCCGGACCCGGCGCAACACCGTGGAGGCGTGGCACCCTTCGGCACGAGCGAGCTGCCGGATCGGAACCCCGTCCTCGACATGACGCAGGTAGAGCCTTGCGTAGTCGGGCAGCCAGGCAGGCAATTCAGACCCGCCTGTTATGGTCGTCATCATTCTTTCCCCCAGAGTGGCGTGGCTCGGCAGGGAGATGGCCTCCTGACCGGTCAACCGTGGGTTGCTTTGGTTACCCGTTCCTTAAGAACTTGGGCGTGGTTGAGAATTTCTTAAAAAATCTAAAGATCTCGGAATGTTGCGTGCGCATGTTGACGAAAAGACGCAACAGGCCACAATCCGGGGCATCTTGGCGTCATCCACTCAAGGAGACTGCCATGTTCGACCAACCCGCCTTCAACCAGCTCAAGGAAGCCATCGCCACGCTGCGCCGCCCGCGCCTGCTGATCCGCGCCGCCCGCTGTGGGCAGGAAGGCTATCAGCGCAGCCGCGACCTGAAGCGCATCGTCGATCCGCGGCTGGGTGCGGGCAGCGAAGCAACGCTCCGCGCGCTTCTGGCGATCGAGGCGCGCCTCGATCACGAGCGCTGCGAAGGCGTCGTGGGCTACAGTTTCGCCCGCCATGTCGAAGTCCTGATCGCGCTGATGGCGGAATCGCGCACGGCCCGTGCCTATGCCTAACGGGCGCGGAACAGCGACCCCAGAACCCCGCGCACGATCTGCTGGCCGGCCTTGCTGCCGAGCTGCCGTGCGAGGCTCTTGCCGAATGTTTCGAGTATCGTGTCCGAGCGCGAAGACGACCCCGCCGTGCGCGTCGTCTTTGCCGGGCGCTCGGCCTTGATCGGTTCGAACCGACGGGCCTTGTTGAAGCCCTCTTGCTGCACCGCGGCGGCCTCGCTGGCCGCCGCAGCGGCCCGGGCGGCCAGGATCTCATAGGCCGACTCGCGGTCCACGGCGGCCGCGTATTTCGCGCCGAACGGGGACTGCGCCATCAGCGCGCTCCGCTCCTCGGGCGCGAGCGGCCCGAGCCGCGATTGCGGCGGCCGCACCAAAGTGCGCTCCACCATTCCCGGCACCCCCTTGGCCTCCAGGAAGGAGGTCACGGCCTCCCCCGTCCCCACTTCCTTGATTGCGGCTTCCGTGTCGAACCGCGGATTGGGCCGGTAATTCTCCGCCGCGCGCTTCAGATCCTTCTGGTCCTTCGCGGTGAAGGCGCGCAGCGCATGCTGCACCCGGTTGCCCAGCTGCCCCAGGATCGCCTCCGGCACATCGGCCGGGTTCTGGGTAATGAAATAGACCCCGACGCCCTTGGAGCGGATCAGCCGCGCCACCTGCTCCACCTTGTCCACCAGCGCCTTCGGCGCATCGTCGAACAGAAGGTGCGCCTCGTCGAAGAAGAACACGAATTTGGGCCGCTCCGCGTCGCCGACCTCCGGCATCACCTCAAAGAGCTCGGACAGCAGCCACAGCAGGAAAGTGGCATAGAGCCGCGGCGACTGCATCAGCCTGTCGGCCGCCAGCACATTGATCCGGCCGCGCCCGTCCGGCGCCGGCACCATCATGTCCTGCAGCTCCAGCGCCGGCTCGCCGAAAAATTCCGTCGCGCCCTGGTTCTCCAGCACCAGCAACTGCCGCTGGATCGCGCCCACCGTCTGCGGAGCCACATTGCCATAGCGCGCAGAGAGCTCCGCCGCCCGCTCCGCCACATGGGTCAGCATCGCGCGCAGGTCTTTCAGATCAAGGAGCGCCAGCCCCTCGCTGTCCGCGAGGTGGAACGCGATGTTCAGCACCCCCTCCTGCGCGTCGCTCAGCCCCAGCAGCCGCGACAGCAGCACCGGCCCCATCTCGGAAATCGTGGTCCGCACCGGGTGGCCCTGGGCGCCGAACACGTCCCAGAATGTCACCGGATAGGCGCGATAGGCCAGATCATAGCCGATGGTCTGCGCGCGGGAGGCGAACCCCTCATGCATCTTCGCGGCCTCGCTGCCCGCCGCGCCGATACCCGAAAGATCGCCCTTCACATCGGCCATGAACACCGGCACGCCCGCCGCCGAAAACGCCTCCGCCAGCACCTGCAGCGTGACGGTCTTGCCCGTGCCCGTCGCGCCCGCGATCAGCCCATGGCGGTTGCCGTATTTCAGAAGCAGCTCCTGCGCGGCACCATGATCCGCGCCGCCGCCGCCCACGAACAACCCCGTCTCGGTCAGAACTCCGGTCATGCGTCGATCCCCTGCGCTGATGCGTTTGCCGCCACAATACTCGATTAACCACTGTGTGCCAGTATGAGCCTGTCCAGCCCGCTGCCGTCCGTTTCGGGCCGGACGCTTCCTCCCTGTCAGACTGACCGCACCCCGATGGGTGCGGTTTTTTTCTGTCTGGTCAAGCCTTGGGGGATCTTTTCATTTGCCAGTTGACCTGTTTGGGGATCCGCAATAGCGTCACATCAATGACAAAGTCGGCCGGTCCGACAGGGGGTAATGGAAAGGGTTCCGGCAACGGAACCCTTTTCTTATGGGGCCTCAGCGCGGGCTCAAAAGGCAGGTGCCGCGCCGCTTGCCCTCCGCGCGGTAATAGTCCGCCACCGGGCCGCGCTGGCCTTCCGGCACGAGGCCCCAGTCGATCCAGCGCAGGTCATAGTCCAGCACATCGGCGATTGCCTCCATCGCCGGGCCGGAGGGAATTCCGATCAGGGCCTTCTCCTGCCCCGCAATCTGCGGCAGCGCGTTCAGCTCGTTATCCGTGCGTTCGCGCGTGAGCACGATCACCGGCCCGGGGCGCAGTGCGAATTCGCTGTCCACGATCACCAGCTCCGGCCCGAGCTGCCGTACCAGCCGGAAAAGCCGCATGTGATCCATCACATGATACAGAATGCCCAGCACCCCGATCACGTCGAATCTCTCCCCCGCATCCGCGAGCCGCTGCATGCCATCGAAGATATCGTCGCAGATCAGCCGCACCCTGCGCCGCAGATGCGCGCGCGGGAAGCTGTCGAAGCGCGCGACCAGCTCCCGGCGCCCCTCGATTCCTACTACCTCGGCCGCCCCCGCCGCCGCGAAAGCATAGGCCCAGCGGCCGTCATGCGCGGCCAGATCCAGCACCCGCTTGCCCGCGATGCGCGTCTCGATCGGCTTCAGAATCATCTGATGGCGCAGGTTCATCCGCTGCACCGTGCCCGGGTCTTCGGCGTAGCGGTCGATCTCCGGGAGGAAGTCGAAAAAACCCATGTTTGCCCTTGCCCGCGGTTTGGTCCATGTTGGGGCAAACCTATGGTTTTCGGAGGGTCCGGGCAAGGGAATGACCATGCAGCTCACGCCGCAGATGCTGCTCTCGGGCTATGCGCAGGGCATCTTCCCGATGGCGCAAAGCCGCGAAGACCCGACATTGCACTGGTTCGAACCCCGCATGCGCGGCATCATCCCGCTCGACGGATTCCACATTTCGGCCTCGCTTGCGCGCGTGATCCGGCGGCAGAGCTTCACGATTACGGTCAATACCGCCTTTCGCGCCGTGGTCGAAGGCTGCGCCGACCGGCCTGAAACCTGGATCAACGCGCCGCTTCTGGGGCTCTATGCCGCGCTCCATACCCATGGCTATGCCCATTCGCTGGAGGTCTGGAGCGGCGATGCGCTGGCTGGCGGGGTATTCGGGGTGACGCTGGGCGGCGCCTTCTTCGGCGAGAGCATGTTCTCACGCCAGAGCAACGCGTCGAAAGTGGCGCTGGCCTATACGGTCGACCGGCTCCGCCGCAGCGGCTTTCGCCTGTTCGATACGCAATACCTGACGCCGCATCTGAAAAGCCTCGGCGGGGTCGAAGTGCCGCGCGCCGAATACCGCAAGCGGCTCGGCGAAGCCCTGCCGGTCCAGGCGGATTTTGCGAAAGGGCCGGTCTCCCCGGCTCAGTTGGTGCTGCAGCGCACGACCCAGATATCGTAGCGCGCGTGGTCCAGCGCCGAAAGCGCCGGGCTGGAGGCAATCATCCAGCCGTCGAAAGCCACTTTTCCGTCGGCTTCGGAAATCACGACATAGGCATAGGCATTGGACGACGGGTCATCGGACGGATAGCGGCAGGCCTTCAGCGTGACCTTGAGCGCGCCGAAGGCCGCGGTCTGTCCCACGGAGACCGGAATATCCGTCGAGACACCGGCAATCTTGTCCAGGCCGCGCAATTCGGCTGCCCGGGCATCGACCAGCCCCTCGGCCTGCTGCGCGGCCGCTGGGAAGGCGAGCAGCGCGAGCAGCGCCGCGCTTTTCACTGCGCCGCCCCCTCAGGCGCATCCTCGCCGGAGCCGGATTTCGCGCTGCCGCCCACGAATTTCATCAGCAGCGTCAGCAGCGACACCGCGCCCTGGGTATCGGTGACCTCTTCGCCCGGCGCAAGATTGGTCAGGCTCCCGCCCGGCTGCACATCCAGATAGGTGCCCCCCATCAGGCCCTCGCTCGCCACGATGAGCTGCGAATCATCGGGCAATTCCACGCCGTCGCGCACCGCGAAGGTGGTGTCGGCGAAGAAGGTCTTCGGATCCAGCTTGATATCGGTGACAGAACCGATCTTCACGCCCGCCATGCGCACATCGGTCCCGACCTGAACGCCTTCGACGGAGCGGAACGAGGCATGCAGCGGGTAGCTGCCCATCGAAGACCCGAGCCCCCGTCCCTGCCCGGCCCAGACCAGAAAGCCCGCAGCCAAAGCCAGCACCACGGCACCGGTCAGCACTTCAACGCGATTTTCGCTCATTCCATTCCCCAGTCGAGAGGCCGCACCCGCAGGGCAGCCCCGAACAGGCCCGCCTTATTCCGGCTGCCAGGCCTCATAATCGCTGCGCGCGACCGGCGCCGCACGGCGGGTCGAGCCCGGCGGCACATAGGCGGCCGCGGTGCCGGTCAGGTTTTCCTGGTGCGGCAGTTCCCAGGCCTTGTGCTTCAGCGGCTCCTGAGTCGGCGGCTGATCCCAGGTGAAGTGAATCCAGCCGTGCCATTCCGGCGGAATGCGGCTGGCCTGGATCTCGCCATTGTAGATCACCCAGCGGCGCTTGCCGTCCTTGGTCTGGTAATAGACGTTGCCTTCCGCGTCTTCTCCGACCTTGACGCCCTTGCGCGCGGTGAGCAGGCGCACCCCCGTGGTCTGGCTCTTGTTCCACCAGGTGAAGATGCGAAGCAGCAGTTCCATGTAGATCCTCCGCGGGACTTTTGCCCACTTATACAAACTCGGACGCCAAGGTCCAGAGCCGCATGGACGAAGGGCGGGCTTTCGCCCGCCCCCTTGTCTCAGCCGACGCTCTTCGGCTCTTTCTTCGCATTCTCGGCATAGATCAGCAGAGGCTTCGCGCCGGCATTCACCGCATCCTCGTTGACCACAACCTCCTGCACCCCATCCATGCCCGGCAGTTCGAACATGGTGTCGAGCAGAATATCCTCCATGATCGAGCGCAGGCCGCGCGCGCCGGTCTTGCGCTTGATCGCGCGCCGGGCAATGGCGCTCAGTGCATCCGGGGTGAAGGTCAGCTTCACGCCCTCGATGTCGAACAGGCGCTGATACTGCTTCACCAAGGCGTTCTTCGGCTCGGTCAGGATGCTGACAAGCGCCTTCTCGTCCAGGTCTTCCAGCGTCGCGATCACCGGCAGACGGCCGACGAATTCCGGAATCAGCCCGAATTTCAGCAAATCCTCCGGCTCCAGCTCCTGGAACAGCTCGCCCGCGCCGCGCGCATCCGGGTCCTTCACATCGGCGCCGAAGCCCATGGCCGTGCCCTTGCCGCGGTGCGCGATGATCCGGTCGAGGCCCGCAAAGGCACCGCCACAGATGAACAGGATGTTCGTCGTGTCCACCTGCAGGAACTCCTGCTGCGGATGCTTGCGCCCGCCCTGCGGCGGCACGGAGGCCACGGTGCCCTCCATGATCTTCAGCAGCGCCTGCTGCACCCCCTCGCCCGACACGTCGCGCGTGATCGAAGGGTTGTCGGACTTGCGGGTGATCTTGTCGACTTCGTCGATATAGACGATGCCGCGCTGCGCCCGCTCCACGTTGTATTCCGAAGCCTGCAGCAGCTTCAGAATGATGTTCTCCACATCCTCGCCCACATAGCCCGCTTCGGTCAGCGTGGTCGCATCGGCCATGGTGAAGGGCACATCCAGGATCCGCGCCAGCGTCTGCGCCAGCAGCGTCTTGCCGGTGCCGGTCGGGCCGATCAGCAGGATGTTGGACTTCGCCAGCTCGATATCGGTCTTCGAGCTGTTGTTGAGCCGCTTGTAGTGGTTGTGCACCGCGACCGACAGCACGCGCTTCGCCTTCTGCTGGCCGATCACATAATCGTCCAGCACCTTGGCGATCTCGCGCGGCGTCGGCACGCCATCCGTGGATTTGAGACCCGTGCTCTTGGTCTCCTCGCGGATGATGTCCATGCACAGCTCGACGCATTCGTCGCAGATGAACACGGTCGGACCCGCGATCAGCTTGCGCACCTCGTGCTGGCTCTTGCCGCAGAACGAGCAATACAGCGTGTTCTTGCTGTCGGAGCCGGGATTGTTCGCCATCGTCTTCCTCTGCGCTCGCCCCGATAGGCCGGGGCCAATGAAAGGCTGCCCTGAAACCTTAGGACAGCCCCATCTTCATCACAACGTCAAATTTCCGTCGTGGCGATCACTTGTCCGCTTCGATCTTGCCGCGGCTTTGCAGGATCTCGTCGATCAGGCCCCAGTCCTTGGCAGCCTCGGCCGACATGAAATTGTCACGCTCCAGCGCGGCCACAACAGTCTCGTAATCGTTGCCGGTGTGCTTGACGTAGATCTCGTTGAGCCGCTTCTTCAGGTTTTCGGTCTCGCGGGCATGGATCAGGATGTCGGTGGCCTGGCCCTGATAGCCGCCGGAGGGCTGGTGCACCATGACGCGGCTGTTGGGCAGCGAGAACCGCATGCCCTTCTCGCCCGCGGTCAGCAGCAGCGAGCCCATCGAGGCCGCCTGCCCGATCACCAGGGTCGAGACCTTCGGCCGGATATACTGCATCGTGTCATAGATCGACAGGCCCGCCGTCACCACGCCGCCGGGGCTGTTGATATACATGGAGATTTCCTTCGACGGGTTCTCCGCCTCCAGAAACAGCAGCTGCGCGCAGATCAGCGTCGACATGCCGTCATGCACCGGGCCCGACAGGAAGATGATCCGCTCCTTCAGCAGGCGCGAGTAGATGTCATAGGCACGTTCCCCGCGCGAGGTCTGCTCGACCACCATCGGAACGAGCGTATTCATGTAATGATCGATCGGGTCTTTCATTCGTCAGCCTTCCCTGCAGTCCTGCCTGAATCCATAAATGCGGAACTTTACGAGAGTCTTAGTGGCGCGCACCGGCCCCTGCAAGGGCACCCGTCCGAACTTGATGCCAAGGTCGAAACAAAACGCCCTGTATGAAGAAGAAAGCCCCCGCAGGGGGGGAGGCTATTGGAAGATCGCTCCTGCGGCCCCCGGACGCTATCCGTTGTCGGCCGCGCCCGTCGCCAGCCGGTACCAGCTGCGGATCGCGGCCCGCTCCGCAGGCTCCATGAAGCTCAGATTCGCCGGCGGCATGGCATGCGTAAGCCCCGCCTGCACATAGATCTGATGCGCCGCCCGCGCCACTTCGTCGGGTGTCTCCAGATGGATGCTCTTCGGCGCGCGGGTGATTCCGTCCATCGCCGGCTCCTGCGCATGGCACATGGAGCAACGTGAAATGACGATATCCGTCACCTCCTCGAACCCCGCAGCAGAGGCAAAGCGGCTCTCCATCGGGCTCAGCGCCGCCTCCTCCTCCGCAGGCTCCGAATGCAGCGACGACAGCCAGACGCACAGCCCGAACAGCACCGCGGTCACCCCCCAGGTCCACCAGGGCGTGCCCTTGTGCGCGTGCTGGCTGTTGAAGAAATGCCGGATCGACACCCCCATCAGGAACACGAGGCTCGCGATCACCCAGTTGTAATCGCTCGCAAACGCCAGCGGATAGTGGTTCGACAGCATCATGAACAGCACCGGCAGCGTCAGGTAGTTGTTGTGGGTGGAGCGCTGCTTGGCAATCTTGCCGTATTTCGGGTCGGGCGTGCGCCCGGCCTTCAGATCCGCCACCACGATCTTCTGGTTCGGGATGATGATGAAGAACACATTCGCAGACATCACCGTGGCGGTGAAGGCGCCCAGATGCAGCAGCGCCGCCCGCCCCGAGAACACCTGCGTATAGCCCCAGGCCATCACCACCAGGATCACATAGAGCAGCACCATCAGCGTCGTGCTGTTGTCGCCGAGCTTCGATTTGCAGATCGCGTCATAGAGGATCCAGCCGATGGTCAGCGACCCGGCCGAGACCAGGATCGCGCCCCAGACCGGCAGCTCCAGCACCGCAGGGTCGATCAGGTAGAACTGCGCCTGAGACCAGTACAGCAGCACCAGCATGGCAAAGCCCGACATCCAGGTCGCATAGCTCTCCCATTTGAACCAGGTGAGCTCGTCCGGCATCTTCGCGGGCGCCACCAGGTATTTCTGGATGTGGTAGAAGCCGCCGCCATGCACCTGCCAGGCCGCGCCATGCACGCCCGCGGGCTGGTCCTTCTCCGGCCGCAGGCCAAGATCGAGCGCGATGAAATAGAATGAAGATCCGATCCAGGCAATCGCCGTGATCACATGCAGCCAGCGCACTGCGAACTGCGCCCATTCGAGCAGAAACGTATAGTCGAGCATTGTGTCCCCGTGGTCCTTTGCAGCAGCATCGGCCCGCGCCCCCACCCGCGCAAGCCCCGGCGGGCCCAGGCCCGCCCCCCTCGAACGCACGCCGCGGTTTCGGGCGCCTGCGCCGGAAAATCAGGCAGAAGCCGGATCAGCTGCCGCGATATGTCGAATAGCCATAGGGCGAGAGCAGCAGGGGCACATGGTAATGCGCCCCCGGATCGGAAATGCCGAACCGGATCGGCACCGCATCGAGAAAGAGCGGCGACGCCCCCGCCTGACCGCTCGCGCGCAGGTAGTCCCCGGCATGGAACACCAGCTCATAGCTGCCCGCAGTGAAGGCCGAAGCGGGCAGGATCGGCGCATCGGTGCGCCCGTCGTCATTGGTCACCGCCTCGGCGATCAGCTCCGGCGCGCCCCCGTCCAGCCGGTACAAAGCGATGCGGATCCCCTGCGCGGGCACCCCCCGCGCGGTATCGAGAACATGGGTCGTCAGATATCCGGTCATGGCTGCCCCCTGGCATTTTCCCAGACTATGGCGCGCCCCTCCGCCCCGGACAAGCACCCCCTTGCGCCCCGGCGCCATTCGTCCTTTGATCGGGCCAAACTCCCGGAGGCAGAAATGACCCGTTATCCCCGTGACATGCGCGGCTATGGCCCCAATCCCCCCGATGCGGCCTGGCCCGGCGGGGCCAAGGTCGCGGTCTCGATCGTGCTGAACTACGAAGAGGGCGGCGAAAACAACATCCTGCATGGCGATGCCGCCTCCGAGGCCTTCCTGTCCGATATCAACGGTGCCGGGATGTGGCCCGGCCAGCGGCACTGGAACATGGAATCGATCTATGAATACGGCGCGCGCGCCGGGTTCTGGCGGCTGCACCGGCTGTTCACCGAAATGGGCATCCCGCTCACCATCTATGGCGTCGCCACCGCGCTCGCGCGCAACCCGGAGCAGGTGGCGGGCATGCAGGCCGCGGGCTGGGAGATCGCCTCCCACGGGCTGAAATGGGTCGAGCACAAAGACATGCCCGAGGCCGAGGAGCGCGCCCAGATCGCCGAGGCGTTCCGGCTGCATACCGAAGTCGTGGGCACGCCGCCGAAGGGCTGGTACACCGGGCGCTGCTCGGCCAATACCGTGCGCCTCACCGCCGAGACCGCACAGCTCGACTGGATCTCGGACACCTACGACGACGACCTGCCCTACTGGCTGGAGATGGACGGCCGCGACCAGCTGGTGATCCCCTATACGCTCGAGGCGAACGACATGCGCTTCGCCACCTCGCCGGGCTACATCGAGGGCGAGCAGTTTTTCCAGTATCTGAAGGACAGCCTCGATACGCTTTACCGCGAGGGCGCCGAGGGCCGGGCCAAGATGTTCTCGATCGGGCTGCATAACCGGCTGATCGGGCGGCCGGGCAAGATGGCGGGCCTGAAGCGCTTCCTCGATTATGCCCGCGCCAAGGGCGGCGTGTGGTTTGCCACCCGCGGCGAGATCGCCGCGCATTGGGCCGCCCATCACCCGCACCGCCGCATCGAGCGCCCCTCGCAGATGAGCCAGGCCCGCTTCACCGAACGCTACGGCGCAATCTATGAGCACAGCCCCTGGATCGCGGAGCGCGCCTGGGCGCTGGAGCTCGGCCCCGCGCATGATTGCGCCGAGGGCGTGGCCTCGGTGCTGGCGCGCATCTTCCGCACCGCATCCGAGGCCGAACGGCTGGGCGTGCTCACCGCCCACCCCGACCTTGCGGGCAAGCTCGCGCAGGCCAGACGGCTCACCACGGAGAGCACCGCCGAACAGGCCTCCGCCGGGCTCGACGCGCTGAGCGACCCCGAGCGCGCCACCTTCGAGGCGCTGAACGCCGAATACGTCGGGAAATTCGGTTTCCCCTTCATCATCGCCGTGAAAGACAATACCAAGGCCACCATTCTCGATGCCTTCCGCCGCCGCATCGGGCAGGACCGCGCGCGTGAATTCGCCGAAGCCTGCCGCCAGGTCGAGCGGATCGCATGGCACCGCCTGCAGGACCAGTTCTGATGACCACCTATGCCTCCCCGCGCGCGGGCCTTCCGGCCCAGAGCGAATTGCACACCGGCCGCGCGATCTTCACCGAAGCCTATTGCGTGATCCCGCGCGGGGTCATGAGCGATATCGTCACCTCCTTCCTGCCCGGCTGGCAGGACACCCGGCTGTGGATGATCGCCCGGCCGATGAGCGGGTTTTCCGAGACCTTCGCACAATATATCGTGGAGGTGGCCCCCGGCGGCGGCACCGCGGCGGGCGAGCCGGATCCTGCGGCCGAGGGCGTGCTGTTCGTGGTGGCGGGGAGCCTCACGCTCACGCTGGCCGGGGCCGCGCACCGGCTCTCTGAGGGCGGCTATGCCTATATCCCCCCGGGCACGGACTGGTCCTTGCGTGCCGAAGGCACGGCGCCCGCCCGCTTCCACTGGATCCGCAAGCTCTACGAGCCCGCCCCCGGCATTTCCGTGCCCGAGGCCTTCGTCGCCAACGAGCACGACATCGCCCCGATCTGGATGCCCGGCACCCAGGAAAAATGGGGCACCACCCGCTTCGTCGCCCCCGACGACCTGCGCCACGACATGCATGTCAACGTCGTCACCTTCGAGCCGGGCGGGCTGATCCCGTTCGAGGAGACCCATGTCATGGAGCACGGCCTCTATGTGCTGGAGGGCAAGGCGGTCTACAAGCTCAACCGCGACTGGGTGGAGGTCGAGGCGGGCGATTTCATGTGGCTGCGCGCCTATTGCCCGCAGGCCTGCTATGCCGCCGGTCCGGGCCGGTTCCGCTACCTGCTCTACAAGGACGTGAACCGCCACGCCCGCCTGCGCGGAGTACTCGGGCGGTGAAGATCCAGGCCGAACCCCTGACCCCCGAAGCCTTCGCCCCCTTCGGCGACGTGCTTTCGGCCGATGGCCCGCCGGACCGGATCATCAATGCTGGCATGTGCGGCCGCTACCACAACCGGGCGCGGCTGGATTTCGGGCCGGAGGGCCGCGCGGGGATCTCCGTGTTCAAGGCGATCCCGCGCGCCCTGCCTTATACGTTCGATCTGCTGGAGCGCCATCCGGAGGGCTCGCAAAGCTTCCTCCCGATGACGGCAGATCCGTTTCTGGTGATCGTCGCGCCGGATGAGGCGGGCCAGCCCGGCGCGCCGCGCGCCTTCATCACGCGCGGCGATCAGGGCATCAGCTTCCACCGCGGCACCTGGCACGGGGTGCTCACGCCGCTGGCCGCGCCCGGGCTTTTTGCCGTGGTGGACCGTATCGGGCCCACGCCGAACCTGGAGGAGGTGATCCTGCGGGAGCCGGTGACGGTGACCGGCTGAGCCCGGCCCTACCGGAGCCTCCTCCGCGGCAGGTTCCGTTCCGGTTCTGCCACCCGCCGGGACGGTCACTTCCGCCGGATGCGGCCATCCAGATAGGGCGTATAAGGCGCGGTCTTCGCCAGATAGTCGGCCGTCACATCCGCGAGATCCGGGCCGAAATCATAGGCCTTCATGCCCTCGGCATCGAGGATCTTGTAGCCGTCGCCGCCGGTGCGGACATAGTTGTTGGTGACCACGCCATACACCTTGTCGGCCTCGAGCGGCGCCCAGCTCTCGCCCGCGCCCACCTCGACAGACACGACCCGCTCCCCCGCCGGCTTCGCCGGATCCCAGACGAAGCGCAGCCCCGCCACCTGCGGGAACCGGCCCGCGCCATCTTCGACCTGGCTCAGCCCGTTCTCCAGCGCCTTCACCACGGTGGATCCCTTCGCCTGGAAGGTCGAAAGCGTGTTCTGGAACGGCAGCACGGTGAGCACCTCGCCCATCGTTACCGGCCCCGCATCGATGGAGGCGCGCAGCCCGCCGCCGTTCTCCAGCGCGATGGAAATGCCCTGGCCCTTCACCCGGTCGAGCATCGCATCGGCGACGAGATTGCCCATGGCGCATTCCTCGGCGCGGCATTTTTCGCGCGCGCCCTCGATCGGCGCGGCCGCCTCCCCGACCACCTTCGCCCGCACCGCCGCGATCGGCTGCGCCAGCTCCGCCACCCGCGCCGCAATCGCCGGATCCGGCACCACCGAGGCATCGAGCAGCACCGGATCGCCCGAAGCGGAGATCAGCTTGCCCGCGTCGTCGAAGGTCAGCACCAGATGGCCGAGGTATTTCGAATAGGCATAGGCGCTCACGATCGGCACTGCATTCACCACGCTCGGGTATTTCGCCGCGCCCTCGATGCTGTTGGAAAACAGCGTATGCGAATGCCCGCCCACGATCGCATCGATCCCCGGCACAGATTCGGCGATCTGCCGGTCGCGGCCGAAGCCCACATGGGTCAGCGCGATGATCTTGGTCACGCCCTGCCCCTCCAGCTCCGCCACCTGCGCCTTCAGGCTGTCGATGTCGTCCTTGAAGATCACATTCGGCCCCGGCGAGGCGGTCTCGGGCGTATCGGTCGCGAGCGCCGAGACGATGCCCAGCTTCTCGCCGCCCACCGCCAGGATCAGCGGCCCGCCGATCCGGCCCTTCAGCTCCGCGGAGCGGCTCAGATCGAGGTTTCCCGAGACGATGGGGAAGCCCACCTTTTCCTCGAAGGCCGCGAGCCCCGCCGGGCCATCGTCAAACTCGTGGTTGCCCACCGCCATCACGTCATAGCCGACGGCATTCATGAATTCGGCCGTATCCGCCCCCTTGTAGGTGGTGTAGAAGAGCGAGCCCTGAAACTGATCGCCCGCGTCCATCAGAATCACGTTCTGCCCCTCCAGCTGCTTGCGCAGGGCCGCGACCTCGGTCGCCACCCGGGCGATGCCGCCAAAGCACTCGCCCTTCGCATCGGTCTCTGCGTCGCAGGTGGCATCGTATTTGTTGATCGGCTCGATGCGGCTGTGCAGGTCGTTCGTATGCAGGATATGCAGCGTGTAATCGGCCTGCGCGGCGCCCGTCATCAGCGCAAAAGTGGCAGCGGTCAGCAGCAAGCGGGACATCGGCTTCTCCGTTTTATACACGAAGGCCAGCTTGCCGCCTGCGCCCGGGGCTGTCAAAAGCTCAATCCCATCATCGGCGGGATTGACCGCAAGCGCGGCAAAGGGCATTTCATGCCCATGCTGATCTACAAGATTTTCCGCCGCCCTGAATGGAACGCCTTCCGCGATGCGGGGGATACCGCGGGCGCGCCGGTGGACCTGCTGGATGGCTATATCCATTTCTCGACCGCGGCGCAGGTCACCGAAACGGCGGCGAAGCATTTCGCCACCGAGAGCGATCTCGTGCTGGTCGCGGTCAATGCCGACACGCTCGGCCCCGCCCTCAAATGGGAGCCCTCGCGCGGCGGCGCGCTGTTTCCCCATCTGTACCGGCGCCTGCGCATCGCCGAGGTGGTCTGGGACACCTCGCTGCCGCTCGGCATTTCCGGCCATATCTTCCCCGAGGTGCTTTTGTGAGCCTGATCGAAACTCTGGGCCTTGCCGCCCTGCACCGGCTCGACCCGGAAACCGCGCATGGCCTCTCGATCCGGGCGCTGAAGGCAGGGCTGGTGCCGCTGCCCGGGCCGGTGACCTGCCCGCGGCTGGAGGTCGATCTGGCGGGGCTGAAGCTGCCCAATCCTGTCGGGCTTGCGGCTGGCTATGACAAGAACGCCGAAGCGGTGGCGGAGCTGATGCGGGCGGGCTTCGGCTTCATCGAGGTCGGCGCCGCGACGCCGCGCGCGCAGGTCGGCAACCCGAAGCCGCGGCTGTGGCGGCTTACCGAGGACGAGGCCGCGATCAACCGTTTCGGCTTCAACAATCAGGGCGTCGGCACGATTGCGACCCGGCTTGCCCGGCGGCCTTCCGGCGTGCCGGTCGGGGTGAACCTCGGCGCCAACAAGGACAGCCAGGACCGCGCCGCGGATTTCGCGACGGTGCTGCGCGAAGCGGGCGCCTGGATCGATTTCGCGACGGTGAACGTGAGCTCTCCCAACACCGAAAAGCTGCGCGACCTGCAGGGCAAGGAGGCGCTGGCCGCACTCCTGAAAGGCGTGACCAGCACGCGCGACGGGCTCGCCCGCCGGGTGCCGGTCTTCCTGAAGATCGCCCCGGACCTGAGCCCGGCGGAGCTGGAGGACGTGGCCGAAGTGGCGCTCGGCTCCGGTATCGACGGGATCATCGCCACCAACACAACCCTCTCGCGCGAGGGGCTGCGCAGCGCCCATGCCGGGCAGCAAGGCGGCCTTTCGGGCGCGCCGCTGTTCGAGCGTGCGACGCGGATCCTCGCGCGGCTTTCGATGCTGACCCAGGGCCGCTTGCCGCTGGTCGGCGTGGGCGGGGTCGGCTCGGCCGAACAGGCCTATGAGAAGATCCGCGCCGGCGCCTCGGCGGTCCAGATCTATACGGCGATGGTCTATCAGGGCCTGTCGCTGGCGCCGCGGATCGCGCGCGGGCTGGATGCGCTCCTGGTACGCGACGGGTTCGGCTCGGTGGCGGAAGCGGTCGGGACCGGGCGGGAAAAATGGCTCTGAGGATCTGCGCCTGACACAGGTGGCAGGGCTGCGGCGATGGCCCGGTTTTGGGCGGGCGGGGTGCTGCCTGTGCCCGGCCTCATTGCGCATCTGCGAAGACAGGACCAGTTGACCGCAGGAACCTGCGGCCAGAAAATCGGCCCCATTCCTAAGGATATACACAGCGACTGCACTTCCGGAGCGCGCATCTCCGGCGCGGACCTCGGGTGCACCCGGCACACGCTGTTATCAAGCGGAGCGGCCGCCCCGAGGGGCGGCCGCAAGACTTTTCCAGGACCTCTTCGCCTCAGTCGGCGAAGATGTCTTTCTTGTGGGTCCCGCTCGGCACGAAGATCGCCCCGATGATCACCGTCATCACCGCGACGACGATCGCATACCACAGGCCCGCATAGATATTGCCCGACTGCGCCGAGATCGCGAATGCGGTCGCGGGCAGCAGGCCACCGAACCAGCCGTTGCCGATATGGTAGGGCAGCGAGAGGCCGGAGTAGCGGATCCGGGTCGGGAACAGCTCGACCAGCATCGCCGCGATCGGGCCATAGACCATCGTCACCAGCAGGATCAGGTAGGTCAGGATGACGACGATCGTCAGCTTCTGCGCGGTGAAGATGTCGAAGAAGTGGTTGGCCTTCGCAATGGTGGGGTTCTCGGCCGGGTTCATCGGGTAGCCGGCTGCCGCCAGCGCACCATTGACCTCAGTATCGAACGTCTTCTTCGCCGCCGCCAGCGCATCGCCCGACAGGGCGCTCGCATCATAGGACGGGATTGTCTTGCCTTCGATCGTCACGGTCGCAGGCTGGCCCGCCGGGCCCGGCTTGGTGATCGAGTTGACCGACAGCTTCGACAGCGACGCCTTGGCGATGTCGCAAGAGGAGGTGAACTTCGCGGTCCCGGTCGGGTTGAACTGGAACGAGCAGTCGTTCGGATCCGCCGTCACGATGACCTCGGTCTGCTGCGCGGCATAGAGCGCCGGGTTGGCCGTATGGGTCAGCGCCTTGAACACCGGGAAGTAGGTCAGCGCCGCGATCAGGCAGCCGCCCAGGATGATCGGCTTGCGGCCGATCTTGTCGGACAGCGAACCGAAGAACAGGAAGCCGCCCGTCCCCAGGATCAGCGACCAGGCCACGAGCACGTTCGCGGTGAAGCTGTCCACCTTGATCACGTTCTGGAGGAAGAACAGCGCGTAGAACTGCCCCGAGTACCAGACCACGGCCTGACCGGCGGTGAGGCCCAGCAGCGCGATGAGCGCGATCTTGCCGTTCTTCCAGGTGCCGAAAGCTTCGCGCAGCGGCGCCTTGGATTGCGCGCCTTCCGCCTTCATCTTCTTGAAGGCCGGGCTCTCTTCCATCTGCAGACGGATATAGAGCGAGATGCCGAGCAGGAAGACCGAGCCCAGGAACGGGATCCGCCAGCCCCAGGCGTCGAACGCCTTGATCATCTTCGGCGTGCCATCGGCGTTCATCACCGCATTGCCCGCCAGATCCAGCACCGGTACCGGGTCGTAATGGCCGTTGACGTAGTGCTGCACCAGCAAGATGACGACCAGCGAGAGCAGCAGGCCAAGCGTCGCGGTGGTCTGGATGAAGGCGGTGAAATAGCCGCGGCGGTTCTGCGGCGCGTGTTCGGCCACATAGACCGCGGCGCCACCGTATTCGCCGCCAAGCGCAAGGCCCTGTGCCATGCGCAGCAGGATCAGGATGATCGGCGCAGCGACGCCCCAGCTGGAGTAGCCGGGCAGAAGGCCGACGATGAAGGTCGAGGCGCCCATGATCAGGATCGTGGCGAGGAAGGTATACTTCCGGCCGATCAGGTCCCCGAGCGAGCCGAACACCAGCGCGCCGAACGGGCGCACGATGAAGCCCGCGGCGAAGGCCAGCAGCGCGAAGACGTTGCGGGTGGCCTCGGGGAAGGCGGTGAAGAACTGCGCCCCGATGATCGCCGCCAGCGAACCGTAGAGATAGAAGTCATACCATTCGAAGATGGTGCCCGCGGAGGAAGCAAGGATGACCTTCTTCTCCTCCCGGGTCATCGGGCGGGACCGCTCGGCCGCCACGTTGGTGTTATAAGATGCCATCGGCTCTCCTCCTGATGGCCGGCATCGCCGGCCTCCCTGTGACATGCATCCGCCCTGCCGGAACGGGGGCCTCCCCTCCGGTCACACCGCTCGGACAGCGACA
>NZ_JAYRZN010000026.1:0-55741 GCF_041916475.1 Paenirhodobacter sp. | reverse complement strand
ACCGTGATAATCTCCGACATGACCGTCCTCCTTTGTGGATCATCGCAGACCCACCTTGGCACAGAGATGCCGTCGGGGGGCGGTCACATCATCAGAGCCGTATCCAAGTGCACATATTTGTCGTGCACTACGACCGAGCCTTCGAACAATCCTTCGATGTCGCGCATCTGCAAGAGTTCGGCCCCGGCCACGGCGGGCGACTGGCCCTGAACCATGAAATCCACCGCTGCAAACCGCAGATGCGCGCTGTCCTCGCCGCGCCCCATACAGGCGTTATAATCCGGGTTGCGATAGGCCGAGATGATCAGCACCGGGCGGCCCAACCTGCCGCGCAGACGGTCCAGCACCCGCGCCGTCGGCTCGATATTCGGCCAAAGCTCGGGCGGGGGCAGCGTGTTAAGCCCGGCGCAGGAACCGTCCGGTGCGTTCGGCCCGCCCATGGCCAGAAACTCCTCGGCGGCGAAATGCGTCAGTTTCAGCGCCGCGAGCCAGGCCAGAAGCGCTGTCGGATCGCCCGGCCCCGCCCCCCCCGTCTGGAACCCCGACACGGCGGGCGCGGGTTCCTTCGGCAACGGATCGCGGGCGCCGACCGGCACGCCGGTCTTGCCCTTGGACTGTTCGACCGCCACGACCACCGGATTGCCGCGCGGGTTAGAGCGTAGCGTGAACGGGATCTGCGCCACGAAGGCCGCATCATCCGGGCCATAGGTGGTGTATTTCGGCACCTGATAGCCGCTGAGCCGATCTCGGATCTGGTTCAGAAATGTCGGATGATCGCCCGTGAAGGCGCCATTCGCCCAGACCTCGCCCAAGGCACGGGTGAACCGACCGCCACCGTTGATTTCCAGCGCGCTCTGATCGTCCTGACAGGCCGCCAGATGGATCAGCGAGGCGCGGAGCGGCCCCATCGGCCCGTGAACGACATCCTCGCGGATCTGCTGGTATCGGGTGGCATGAGCCTTGTAGTCGTTGATGTGATCGGCGTTCACCCGGTCCGCGACATCGCGCGGCATGGCCCGCACCAGTCCGACCGAGGTCGGCGGCGCGAAGGGATCGGGCATCCCCTTGCGGACGATCGTGCCGGAATTGCAGCTGTCGATCACCGTCAGAATCCGGACGCCGGGTTTGAAGCGGGCCAACTCCAGAAACATCTCGTCATCGGCCAGCATGTAATCGTAAAGGCACAGCGCCTCGTCGTGCTGATCGTCCTCGTCATTGTTGAAATCGGTGATCAGCCCGCCATGGCAGGCGAAGGTCAGCAGATAGTGATCCCCCTCGACCAACTGTTCCGCATCCACGGCCATGGCCGCCAGAACGGCATCACGGGTGGCCTGCTGGTTGTGCAGCGCTCGGGCGGTATAGCCCTGGGTCTCGGCGATGATCTGCATCCGCTCGGAATCCGACACGCATCCGAAAAGGCGTCCGTCCCAACCCGAATAGGTCTGGGTGTTGACGAAATCGAGGCCGATATGCAGTGACCTATCCCGGCCATTGGTGCCCCTCTGAAGCGACGGACCGTCGGATCCTCGTCGCCCTCCAGCGACGCGCGGGGGAAAAGCACCGGCAGCCCGGCGCTGATCGCAGCGGCTTCTGCGCCTGACGGCGGTCCGATCAGGGCCAGCGCCTGTTCAGCCGCCTGTTCGGCGCTTACAAAGCGCTGCAGAACGATCCCGCGCCCGTAAAGTCGCGCGCCCGACAACGCGCGCGAAAGCGCGGAATCCAGCATCGCCGGATAGGGATCATCCGGGCCGTCAGCAATGACCCCTAAAATGACCCTATCGGGGCTGATGCCAATGCGGTCGCGGCGCGGCAGATCGTCGATCTCTCGCAGCAGGCCCGCCGCCTGATCCTCGGTCACATCGCGATACCGCGGCATACTGCGCGACAATGCGCGACCATCCGAGGCCACGCCCTCGGCCAGCACCCGCAGCAGCGACGGCGCGTCATAGCGCCCCGCAAGCGCCACCAGATCGGGCGCGGTGCCCTCGATCCCGCCGCGACCGTCGCGACCGTGGCAGCTGTGACAGGGAAAGCGCGACAGGCTGCCCGACCCGTCCTGCCCGGTATAGAGACCGGGATCGGCAGAGGCAGGCAGTGCGATGATTGCAGCGATCAGGGCCATGCGCATCGCCATCCCGCCACGATTACGCCGGAGGCAACAGCGCGGCGATCTCGGCCGGTTCGGGGATCGACAGGCTGCGATGGATGCGGCGGGAGCCGGGCGACCAGATCACGAAGATCGGGTCGTGAAACTCCAACGGGCCTTCGGGCGCGCCGACCGCGCGCAGCAGCCTGCCGATATCGTCCCGATCTCCGGTCAGCCACAACCAGCGATCCGAGGCGCCGAATTCCGCCGCCGCCCGCGCCATCTGGGCGGGCGTATCATTCGTGGGGTCGATGGTTACCGTCAGGATGCTGACATCCGGTCCCAGCATGTCGTCAAGCTCGGCCATGACGGCATTGCCGATCGGGCAGATCGACGCGCAGGTCGTATAGGAAAAGGTCATCACCACCGGCTTGGTGGCGAATAGATCCGGCAAAGGGTGCGGCTGCTGGCGCCCGTCCGTCAGCGTGACATCCGGCGGGGTGAAGCGCATCCGGTCGAAGTCGGACGACAGGGCCGGACCGGCCAGCATCAGGGCCAGCAGGGCGGCAGTGCAAGGGGCATGGCTCATGGTGCGGTTTCCTCTGCCTGAAGGCTGGCGCCGCCGCGCAGTTCCATGCCGGGCGGCAGTGCCGCCGGAACCACGGTGAATGGCCCCGCATGCGGCAGGCGGATTAACACTGTCATATTCCCGGCGCCGGTGGCGCGGGCCTCGGTATCAAGGCGCCAGCCCGATTGCAGCGACCCCACCCGTAACGGAAGCTGTGGCGGGACCGGCAGGGGCGCGCCGCTATCGTCGATCAGTTGCAGTGCGATCACCGTATCCACCCCCGGGCGCAGCCGGTCGGGCAGCGCGATCACCCGCACCGGCAGGGCCAGCGCCGCACGCGGCCCGTTGACCGTGAACGGTAGGCAGCGGGTGATGCCCAGCGGACCGGTGGTCACGACCAGCTCCCATTCGCCGGCGGCAAAGGCCCAGACCGTCTGAAAGCGGGCGGTCTCGATTTCGGTGAAGTCGCGCGGATAGGCGGTCAGCCGCAGCGGCCTGCCGCCCCGCAGCCGGGTGCCGTCGCTGGCGGGCTGGCCGTTCAGTGCCAGCATCGGGTCGATGACAAAGGCCGTTTCAGCCGCCGTGCTGATCGCGACGACCGGCCCCTGCGGCCCCAAGGGCACCATCAGCCGCGGCGCGGCATGGCCCTGCGGCAGCGGACCCGCCCCGCCCAGCATCACCCGCGACAGCTCGACCGAGCGGCCGGGGGCGATGCTGCTTTTCTGGATCAACCCGACAAAGCCGCCATCGACCGACAGCAGGTGAATGCGGTCGCCGGTCATCAGCACCTCGGCCAAGGTCGAGCCTGGGTCCAGCGAGGCCGCCTGCACCACCTGCCCAAGCGACAGATCAATCAGCACGAAGGCGCCATCCCCCGGCGTCCAGGCGATCGCGACACGCCCGGCCTGATCCGCATCCAGCCGCGAAAACCTGCGGCCCAGCGGAATGGTCAGCGGCTGCTGCGGCGCATCGGTATAGGTCAGCCGCGCGGTATCGGCATCCGGGGCGACCGACAGGACGGCCCCCGGTCCTGCGGGCGTCGCATCGGCCAGCGGACCAAGGTCCAGACGGGCACCGTCCAGCAGCGTAACCCCGTCGCCGGTAAAGGCCAGCGGCCCGCGCAGCCGTCCCGGCCCGGCACCAAGCGCATGGCGCTGCACCGTGCTATCGGTGGCAATCACCGCAACACCGCCGTTCACGCCCACCGCGATGCCATCGGGCCAGAGCGCCAGATCCCTCGGGTCGGCAAGGTCCGACGCCAGAACCTGCGCCGCGCCGCCGGTGACGGGCATGGCCACGACCTCTCGGGTTTCGGGTTGCGACAGGATCAGCCGCCCCTGCGCCGGATCGGCAAGGATGTCGGCGGGCGGGGAAGACGGGCGCAACGCCGCGATCATATTGGCGCTTTGCAGGTTCAGACGCGGATCGGCGACGCCGACCGCGCCGTCCTCGACCAGATAGGCCAAGAGCGGGCTGACGAAACCCGTGGCCCCCGCCGGGGTGCGCCCGGTCGCAAGGAAAGCGCGCCCCGCCATCTCGCAGGTGGACATGCCGGGGGCGGCGGGCCGGGCGAAAAAGCGCGGTGACAGCCCCCGTGGCGGCGCGCCGGTCACGACATCGGTGAACCGCACCGTCAGGCGAACCGGACTGTCCGCCTGCGCTTGGGCCGCCTGCCCGGTGACCGGATCGGACAGATGAAGCACCATCTGAAGGGCGCTGTCATCAGTTGCAGGCGGGTCATCCTGCGCCAGCGCGGGCGCGGCGGCGATCATCAGCGACAGGAGTGCCGGACGCAGCGGGTTCATCGCCCACCTACTTGCTTGGCAGGGACGCATCGCGTCGGCAGCTTGTTTCCTGCGGCCCTGCGCCCGTGCTGACCACGTCCAGCAGCCCCCATGTGCCTCCGGCGCGCAGCGTGGTCGGACCGTCGAACCACAGATAGCAACCGGGAACCGCCTTGTGTAGCAGTTGCGCCGTGACCGTCTTGCCCGGCGCCAGCAGCGCCGCGCGCGGGAAGCCGAAGCCGTGGAACAGATCCTCGTAATCCTGCCCGATGGTCGCAAAGGCGCGCTGCCGCGCCCGGCCGCCGGGATGGACGACATGGATGGTGATTTCCTCGCCTTCCTCTGCCCGCAGGACCGGCATGGGGGTCGCGTCGGGAATCTCGTTGGGGGCGAGGCGGAAGAAATCGGGACCGAAATCAATCCCGTTCAGATCGGTCTCCATCGTCGTAGAGTGGCCAGCGCGGGCAAGACGCACGAAGAACGGTTCGCTTTTCATGTTCACCCCGGCCTCGCCCCGGTCATAGCTGTCGCCACAGACCCGGCAATCGGGGACAGGTGTGCCGTTCTGGCGGAAGTTCAGCCCATCCTGCCAGAACAGCGTGAACTGACGGATGCTATGTGACTGCTCGTCCGGGTCGTTGGTGGTGATCCGCGTGACCCAGGTCGGCAGCCGCTCGTCCCCGTCGTGCGCGCGGACCAGCAGCGTCCGCGCACCATCAACGCGCCGTTCGATCCCCGATTCCGTCACCTCGGCGTCTTTCGGCATCACCAGCACGGCACCGTTCATGCCATGCAGGACATGCTGGACCAGATCGCCGGTCGCCCGGATCGGCATCGCGCCATATGCATAGGGAATGAAATGCACCTGCGAGGCGGCCAGCAGGCTGACCGTATCCTCGGCCCGCTTGCGCTGCAAAAGCGGACCGCTGGCCATATCGGCGGCAACGCGATCCAGAACCTGTTCGGGGGTTTCGCCGGGTGTGGCGGGCAAAAGGTTCCGCATCAGATCCGCCGCCGGGGCGACAAGGCCGGGCTGGTCAAGGTTTCTGTCGGCCAGCAGGGCGGCGATCAAATCGTCCTGCGCGGCAGCGTCCAGCGACTGCACCTCGGCCCAGGTCGTGGGGGCAAACAGCGTCGTCAAGGCCTCCAGTTCCGACTTGCCGCGTGGCACGATGACCTGACCGCCGTAATAGTCGATGGTGGTGATCTGGCCGTTCAGATTATCGGGCGAATAGGCCTGCAAGGGTTGATCCTCCCGCCCCGATGCCGCCGCCAGTGCCGGGCCCGCGTTGATCCCGAAGGGATTTGGCAGGCTGCGCATATCGCCCATCACCGGCAGCGCCAGCGAGACCGCGAAACGGGCCGATGGCCGCACATCATGCGCCCATGGGCTGTCAGAATCGCGATCCACATCAAGCGAGGTGATGCCCGGCATTCTGGCATCACCATAGTGATCCATCAGCCCCTGCATCACCGTGCTGGCATTGCGCGCGTGTGGCACCAGCAGGTTGACCCATTGCACCCTGAGACATTCACCCGCCCTGAACGGCAGCACCAGCGGCTCGGGCCGGTCATAAGAGCCACGGATCGCCGCTAGAACCTCACCCTCGGTCGCGCCGGGAAGATTGGTGCGCCGGGCCTCGGGCAGGTTGGCCGGGTCGATCAGCGCAAGGAACAGGCCGTCCGGGTCCGTCAGCCTGTCCGAATAGCCCGTGCCGCCGCTGCTTGGAAAGGCACGCCGCGCAGACACCGCCGCCACCACAGCCTCGACCGTGGCGGTTCCGCGGCACATGTCGGGCGGGATCAGCGCGACCGGCGTTTCGCCGCCGAAAGGCAGGGGCTTGTCGATATTCAGCGATGCCAGCAAGTCATTGGCCGCTTCTTTTGCCTGATCGCTGACATCCTCGGGCTGACCGGTCAGCGCCTCGCGGATCGCGCGTGCCGGTTCGGCGTCGCTTGGCTCGACCGGCTCGGGGTTTCTTTGCAGGCGCGACACGGGTTCAGGCTGGTCGAACACGCGCAGGAAGGTCCACGCGCCGTTCCACAGCGAATCCACCGATCCGAAATGCAGCAGAGTGTCACCGTGTGGGCGCAGTCGCTGGATTTCGGCGGCCATCTTGGCATTGGCCGAAGCTGCCATTGCCGGGAACATGGAACGCGCGCCGATATTGCTGCCCGCGACATAGGCTCCCTTGAACTCGAAATGTTCCGAAATACCGACTTCCTGCGTCGAGATCCGGCCCTCGGCGTTGAAGCACTGGGCCAGCATCTTTTTGTAATCCTGCCAGAACGGCGCGTCGGTGACGGGTTCCTGCCGCGCCCATTCACGATAATCGCGCGCGTGCCCGCCCGAGGCCGTATAGAAATCCCAGCAGGCGGCAGCCAGCGTCCCCTTGTTCAACCGATTATCCAGCGGGATCATGGCCGAGGGGAAAATGTGGTCCATGTTGCGGGGGAAGGTCATGCCCTCCAGCGTGAAGGCGTGCTGCACCTCTTGCGCGCCCTGCACCAGACGGATCATCACCCGGTCGCCTTCGTTCACACGCAGGGGCGGCAGGGCCGGATCGCCATGGGCGACCTCGCCGGCCGAGACGAAGACATTGGCGGATTCACCCTCGGGCAGCGGGCGTTGCATGCTGATCTCGCAGCGTTGGGTGGCGCCCTCGACCAGCGGGTCAAGCCAGTCCGCAATCGGGATCAGGCTGCAATCGTCGCCCGCGCGGGTGCTGGTGCCCAGCCGCAGGGGCATCGGCTCACCCCGATAGTTCAGCAGATAGGGGTCGTGATGATCGACCGAGATGCTTTCGGGTCGGTCGGGCGCCGCGACCGGGCGGGCCAGTGGCGCATCCGCATCATGTGGCTGATAGCCCGCAGCCATCCGCCGCCAGCGCAGCAGGTGATCGCCCAGGGTCAGCGCGCCGGTCGGATGCTGATCATCCGCGAAGCGCAGGGCGATTTCGGATCGGTCCAGCAGCCCCGGGATCAGGTCGGCCCGATGCTGCGGGTGATAGCCCGCCGCGATGCTGGCGGGGATCAGGACCGGCTCATCGGGTCTTTCAGTCTCGCAGCGGGCGGGATCTGCGGGGTTCAGACCCTCGCAGAACAGCGCGGCCATGCCCTTTCCATGGTCCGATGGCATCCGCGTGGTCCAGTCATGGCGACCGGCTGCGGCGGTGATATCAGCCGCCCGCCCGCCGATACGGTCGCGCGGATCATAGAGCAGCGCGAAATCGGCGACAGCCAGCGCGAATTCGCGGTAATCCTGATCCTGATCGTCCAGCGCGCCCATGTCGCGGATCGACTTGCGGTCGCCCACATGGTTCGCGGTCGCAACGCGCAGGCCCGCATCATTGTCGGGCCGCAGGGCTTCGCAACTGTCGAGGTTTGCAGGATCGCAGATCCGGGCCGTGCGGGGTTCGACGATCAGGGCGGTGTAAAAGCCGTGCTGCTGGATCGAGGACGGGCCAAAGTGATCGTGGCTGAAAACGGTGCGCAACGTGCGGTCGAACGGCTGTTCAGGCGATTCGTTCACCGTCATGCCAGTCTGCGACAGGATCGGATCCGCGAACCAGCGTTGCACCGTGGTCTGGAACAGATCGCGCGTCGCGTCGGTATCGGATGGCAATCGCCAGATGCGGTCGGCATAGCGGGGGCTGACATGGCCGCCCTCGCAGAGCCCCTCGACCTCGCCCAATTGCAGGCTGCCGTTGCGGCTGCCTGTCGGGACGGTCTCCATCCCGGCGGCCTTGGCGGCGCAGATGCGGTGGGCGATCTCATCAGGGGCGAAGGTGCCGTCCTCATAGTTCCAGCCGTTCGACGACCCGTCCGACGAAGTCACGTCGAATTTCACCAGATGGATATGCTGGCCGATGGTATCGGTCGGAGTGCGGACCTGAAAATCGTCAAGCTCCAACACATGCGGCAATTCGTTGCGATGGCGGAACTCGATGCATTCGCGCGATACGGCGCGGAAGAAGAACGGTGCCTCATCCGCCGACACCACCGGCGCCCAGACATCGGGGCGGGCATCATCGGCAACAGGCCAGCGGCGCAGGCGCCTGTCACCCGTGACGGCGGCGCCATCCTTGTAAAGCGCCGCTTGCGATGTCAGCACATTGATCCGCGCCTGTGGATCGTGCCAGCCCGCACGGTTAGTCACCAGATCCAGTTGCACCGCCGAGGCCTCATAGCGGCGGAAGCCCACAAAGCCCGGTGTCGGGGCAATCGGGCGGTCCTCGGCCCTGCCGAAGCGCCAGAGCGGATCCGCCAGTTCAGCCAGCAGCGGCGGCCATTCCGTGCCCGGCTGGACCCCGGCGATGCCGCGCGGCCTGCCGCAGGGATCGGCAAAGGGCGCACCCGGTTTCGGGGCCGAGCCGTTGACTGCAAACCCCTTCGCCGCCCCCGCCGGACGATAAAGCCCGTCGCCCTGCTGCGACACGCTGCGACCGTCCACCGTCCTCAGCGTCAGCCCCTCGCCGTCGGAATGGAACCGCATCGCCGCACGTTCCAACGGCGAGCCGTTATAGTCGATCAACTCAAGCGGGGCCGTTTCCAGCTTCATCGTCATGTCGCCAAGCGCCAGCGCCTTGGCCACGATCTGCGCTTGGGCGGTCTCACGTTCGTGCCGGTCAGCCGAGGCCAGCTTCGGTTCCGCCTTGGAGATATCGAAGGGCAGAACGCGGGTGGCCGCATCCGTCACCACATGCCGCGGCAGGCCGCCATCCATCACCTCATCGGTCAGGCTGTTGCCATCAGCCGCGATCCGACGTGCCAGATCCATCGGCGCCTGTGGCGGACGGTGGCCGGGCTGGCCTGGAATATAGAACGGATAGCCGGGAAAGGCGTCGATTTCAGCCCCCTCGGCCGCATCAGCCGAGGCATAGCTGGGTTGAAGCGGCCATGGCTCTCCGGGCAGCGGCACCAGTCCGGGGATCGGCGTGCCAAGCGCGTCGCGCCGCCCGGACGGTTCGATCTGCTGACCGGTCAGGCGATCCACCGAACCTGTTCGCCGCAGCACCGGCGCAGGCGTTCCATCGTCCAGAACCTGTTGTTCCAGCGACAGGCCTGGTTTCTGCTGACCGTCGGGCAGCTTACGCGTTCCATCCTCGATCACGTCATGAACGCGCCACAACTCCCACATGCCTTGCGCGAAATGCGGTTAAAGATGGCAATGGAAGATCGAATCCCCCACAGTCCGGTTGCGGTTCCCGGACCCCAGAACCTCCATCCAGCCGGGGCGGTCGGCTGCGGCGGGGTGATAGACCTCCATCCGGCCACCGTCGATATCATAGGTGAAGGCCTGTTGCGGACCGACCGTCTGGCTGTCCAGAAACGCCCCCCGTCCGGCATCATTGCCTGCGAACCACTGATGGGCATGCAGGTGAAACACATGTGTTTCCTTGGGCCCGGCATGGAAATTCCGAAACACCACCGGATCATTCAGATAGGAATGATGCACATTAGACGGGTCGTCCGAATATTGTTCCAACAGGGCAGGATCGCCATTGGCCCATGAGGTGAGGAAGAATTCCTCGTAAAAACACTCGGCGCAATTGGCCGAAGGACCGATGCCCTTGCGGTTGGCCAGAAGCACGGTGCCCATGCCCGAGGCGCCATAGTTGATCGCAAACCCGTCACGCGCCCCGGCAAGCTGGGAAAAATTCGCCAGCTCCTCGAAATTGCGGGTATAGAAGCTTTTCAGCTCGTCATGAAAGAAAACCGAGAATTCGCGGAACGCCGCCGGGGGCTTCTTGTCGCCTTCGCGCGGATCATCGGCATGGGCCGGGTTGGCGACAACCGCGTTCAGATCGGAATGCACGATCTCATAGGCCGTGCCGCCCCGCGACTGCAGAAAGCCCAGAACCGGAATGCCGTTCTGGTCAACGGTCGTGTCATAGGCGGTCAGATCAAAGGCACCCGATGCCGCTTCCACCAACTTGCCCAGGCTGGTCAGACGGTCGCGGAATGCCTCGAAAGCGGCGGGGCTAAGCTGGCTGCGATACCAACTGGTGCCCGCCTTCTGCGCGACCACAGCACCGAACAGCCCATGGGTCAGCGACCCGCCGTCGCCCTCGCCCCCCGAAGGCGCGGCGGTCGAGGTCAGGAAAAAAGGCCCCTCGCGCTCGATCCGATAATAGCAGTTGATCGGGGTGTTCGCGGGAACAGCCCTTAGCCCCAGACAGGCCGCGTCGACAACCTGGCCTTCGGGCGCAAAGGCCTGCAACCCCTGCACCGCAAAATTCAGACCGCGGCTGCGGGGCCAGTTCTGATCCGGCTCTTCGGCTTCGGCCGACGGCCCGGCCGAAGGACAAAGCGCATCGCCAAGCGTCACGGTCTCGCTGTCGGAAACATGAGGCCGGACATTGGTCCAGTCCTGCCCGCGCTGATCGTTATTACGGCAGAAACTCGACGACAGATCAGGCTGGTTTGGCAGCAGCAGGTTCGTCAGGCGGATGTGCAACGTATCGCCGACATTGGCGCGCAGCACCATCGGTCGAGGCCGCTTGCAGTCCTTCAGCCGCACCTGCCCCGCCTGCAAAGCGCCCGTCACCGTTTCGGTGCCCAAGCGGGAATCGCAATCTTCAGCCGTTGCTGCAAGGATCGGCGTCTCCATCGGCACGACATCTCGCCGAAGCGCGAAGATCATCCCGAAGGGGTTGAAAGAACCGAAACGGTTATAGACCAGCATCTGATCCATCGCCACGACATCGGCACAGATCGTGCGCCCGCCACCATCAGGTGCAGCGGACTGCAAAGCCGCACAGTCCATCGGGCCACCGTCGACAGGGGCCTTGCCTTGCTCGGCAAGCGAAATGCCGGGTGCAATCAGAAAAGCAATGGCGAAAAACGAAGGTCTTAGCATTATCGACCTCACTCAACAGATGGAAAAACACTGGACCGAGTCAGAGAAAATGCAGCAGAAAAGCGTATTCTTTAAGAAACATATTACACAAAAATCATTGATTCTCTAGGGTCAGGATTCATAACCAGTAGATGACGGTTGCTGCGAGGGCGATTGCCGAGAGGAAGATCTTAGGTGTTCAGTCCCGGCATCTGGTGGATCGGGTTGAGAATGAATCTGTCTGGCTCGGATGTCCAGATCTTGCAGATGTATTCATAAGGCGTGAGGCCGCCGAGGGTCTTGAGCCGCCGGGCGAAATTGTAAGCGTCCATGAAGTCGGCGAGATGGGTGCGGAGCTGGTTGTGGTCTTCGTAATAGAAGCGTTTTACCGTTGCGTCTTTGATCGTGCGGTTCATCCGCTCGACCTGGCCATTGGTCCAAGGGTGGTTTGGCTTCGTGAGGCGGTGCTCGATACCGTTGGCCTCGCAGATCATGTCGAAGCGCATGGGCCGGGAAGAGATGGTGTTACGATTCCGCGGCTGCTCGGCGAACTGAATGCCGTTGTCGGTGAGAATGGTGTGGACCTGATAGGGCACTGCTTCAAGCATGTGTTGCAGGAACTCCCAGGCCGTCTTCCTATCCGCCTTATCGACGAGCTGGGTCACGGCAAACTTGCTTGTGCGGTCGATGCCGACGAACAGAAATAGCTTTCCCTCAGCAGTCTGCACTTTCTGGCGCGCGGGGCAGCCAGGCATCGACGGTGAGGCTGGCGATTGGCTGACCCATACGATGGTCACGACAACGGCCAACGATCTGGTCAAGCCAGTGCATCCGACACGGATGCCGGTGATCCTGGACGAGCAGGATTATGACACCTGGCTCGCTGGCAGCGCCGAGGATGCTGCGCGTCTCCTGCGACCGTTTCCCTCTGATCGAATGCAGATTGTCTGTGAGGGGATCGGGATCACGGCGGATGCCGCCGCCGTAGACGATCTGTAAGCGGTGGACTCTGCGCCGAACGGCGGTCGCCACCTGTCTGGGAGCGAACCGCGCATCGACTCCATCGGCCGACGCAAGACGGCCCTAACCGGCCAGTCGATCATCACAGGTGCTGTCCGGCGGCATGCGTCGAAGCGGCCGCTCAGACGCCGTGCAGCAAGATCATAACCGCCACGGCGGTTCGGCAGATGTTGAAAGGCTCGGATGTAGCGGCCATCCAGACGTCGGTTAGCGACCCGGCGCTCTCTGCCGCTCAACCCCATTGACCCAGCGCCCGGTCTTGGCCATCACTGACCTCTCGGCCTTATGTCATTATACCAACGCGACTATTTCTGGCGGGCCCGCAACCGCAATCCTATGGTGCCTGTATGATTTCCTTTTCCGCGAGCCCTTCCCGAGCGCCAACATCATTGCGTTGCGGCTTCTTTATTCCCTTATATCGGGACATAATCCATTGGAGGCAGTTGTCGCGGACGCTGTTGTAGTGGCTCCATCTGTCAGGCCAGAGGTTGAGGCGGGAGAGGTGGTCGGCGCTTGTGTGCTCGATGAAGGAGTGAATAGCCGTGAGCCGGTGCCGCTTTTCGAGGAGATTGACCGCGCGGCGGCGTGCCTGGGAGCTCTGGAGCTCGAGGCGCGTAACGCCGCTTGTCTGCCCGGGCAGTTCCACCAAGGCTTCTTTGAGATATCGCCCGCAGAAAGTGTCGAGGTCGGTGACTTCGGTCAGCGTGAGAAGTGCCCCGGATTCGAAACGCTCTTGCAGGTCTACGCCGCGGGCGTCTGCCCAGAGATACAGGTACATCAGCGCCCGAAGATCATTGTGCAGCGTATTCGGCTGACTTCCTGAGGGGCGGCGCTTCGATACGATCCAGTATGTCGCCGATTGCAGCGGTAGGCCCGTCGCCACACGGACGAGAAACGGCATGCGCTCTCCGTCGGCGAATTTCGCCCATCGTACTGCATATGGGTTTCGGGTGTTTTTTGACAAGAATCAGCGTTCCGCCCTAACCTAACAGCAAGCTGTAGAGCGACGACGAATTTGTCAAGAAAAAGAGCGCTGTAAAACAGCGCTCTAGCACAGGAAATTTTACAAAATCTGCTGCGTTCCGGCCTAGAACGGGATTTCGTCGTCGAAGCCGCCGCGGCCAGCGCCGCCGCTCTGGCTGCCGCCCGAGGAGGCCCCGCCGCCATAGGACGGGCCGTCGTCGTAACCGCCGCCGCCATAGCCGCCGCCCGATGCGCCGCCACCGCCACCGCCACCGCCGCCCTCGCGGCCGTCAAGCAGCGTCAGCTCGCCGCGGAACGGGCGCAGCACGACTTCGGTCGAATAGCGGTCGGCGCCCGACTGGTCCTGCCATTTGCGGGTTTCGAGCTGGCCTTCGATATAGACCTTGGAGCCCTTGCGCAGGTACTGCTCCGCAATCTTCGCCAGGTTTTCGTTCAGGATTGCGACCGAATGCCATTCGGTGCGCTCCTTGCGCTCGCCCGAGGCGCGGTCGCGCCAGGTCTCGGAGGTGGCGATGCGCAGGTTGCACACCTTGCCGCCGTTCGCAAAGGTACGCACCTCGGGGTCGCGCCCCAGGTTGCCCACCAGAATGACCTTGTTCACCGATCCTGCCATATCCGACATCCTCTCCGGTCGTGCGTTCCGTTCTGGACAGCCCGCGCGGCCGGAACCGGCGCGCGGATGCTCTGGGCTGCTGAGACCACAGGCGAGCGCGGAGTGTCAACGCCGAAATCCCGCGCGGGCGGCCTCAATGCCCTGCAGGCGCCCGGCGCAGGAGCCCGATCAGCGGATTGACGACATAAAGCGCCAGCGGGATCAGCACGCAGCCGAAGACGATGCCGAAAATGCCGTCGCACAGCGCCGTCACCGCCCAGGAGACCGCCGGCGCCCATGCCGCGGAAACCCGGTGCGCGGCCGCCTCCGCCAGATGGTGGATCGCGTCATAGGGCGCGGCCCAGAAGGTGGCGGCCGCGCCATGCAGCACAATATTGCCGCCGACCCAGAGCATCGCCGCCGTGCCCACCACCGTGAGCACCCGCATGAATACCGGCATCGCCCGCACCAGCCCGCGCCCGAAGCTGCGCGTCAGGCCGAAGCGCGCATTCTGCGCGAGCCACAGGCCGATGTCGTCCATCTTCACGATCAGCGCCACGCCGCCATAAACCGCCGCGGTGATGCCGATGCCGACCACGGCGAGCACCAGCGCCTCCATCCACAGCGGCTGGCCCTGCGGCAGCGCGGCAAGCGCAATCGTCATGATCTCGGCCGAGAGGATGAAATCCGTCTTTACTGCACCCGCGACCTTGGCCTGCTCCAGATGCTCCGCGCTGCCGGTCTCGGCGCCTTCCTCATGCGCCGCATGCGGGACCAGCGCATGAAAGACCTTCTCCGCCCCCTCGAAGCACAGATAGGCGCCACCGATCATCAGCAGCGGCGTGATCGCCCAGGGCGCGAAGGCCGAAAGCAGCAGCGCCAGCGGCAGGAGGATCAGCAGCTTGTTGCGGATCGAGCCGAGCGCGATCTTGCCCACGATCGGCAATTCCCGCGCGGCGGCAAAGCCATGCACATATTTGGGCGTGACCGCGGCATCGTCGATCACCGCGCCCGCAGCCTTCGCCCCCGCCTTCGCGGCCTGCCCCGCCACATCATCGACCGAAGCCGCCGCGATCTTGGCGATCCCCGCCACATCGTCCAGCAGCGCGAGCAAACCACTCATATGCACCTCTCCGTTTCCGTCAGCGTAACCTCTAGGAACAGCGCTGACAATCGGCGCCGACTCGGGCTATAAACGCGCAATATCGGAACATTTCAGGACCTGTCGATGCCATTGTCCCTGCCTGCCCGCGTGCCGCTCGCGATTGGCGCCATCTTCCGCAACGAAGGTCCCTATATCCTGGAATGGATCGCGCATCACCGGCTGCTGGGCATCGAGGCGATCTATATTTGCGACAATCTGAGCGACGATGGCTCCACGGAGCTTCTGGCGGCGCTGGACCAGGCGGGGGTGATCACCCATATCCCCTTCCCCGTGCCGGTCGCGGCGCAGCTCCCGGCCTATACCAAAATCCTGCATACGCATGGCGCGGAGGCGGAATGGTTCGCGCTGATCGACGCCGATGAATTTATCGAGCCGATGCCCGGGCAGCCGCCGCTGCAAGACTGGCTCAGGGCGCTGCCTGCGGATGTGGGGGTGGTGGCGCTGAACTGGCTGGTCTTCGGCTCCTCCGGGCGCGAGAGCGCCGGGCGCGGCACGGTGACGGCCCGGTTCGAGCGCGGCACCGCCAAGGCCGGCGGCATGAACCGCTACTACAAATCCATCGTGCGCACAGGCGCGATCCGCGGCTTCGACAACCCGCATCACCCGGTCCCGCGCGAGGGCTTCCGCAGCGTCGACAGCGCGGGCGCGCCGCTGCGCGTGGCCGAGAGCAGCGGGCTTGCGAAATCCTATGTCTGGGGGGTGGCGCGGCTGCGCCACTACATCATCAAATCGCGCGCGGAATTCATCCACAAGAAGATGGCGCGCGGCCGCGCCACCCGCGCCGACCGCCTGCGCGACCTCGACTTCTTCGACAAGGTCGATATGGACGACGCGAGCTTCCCGATGGCCCCCGGCTATCAGGCCCGGCTGCAGGCCGAAATCGCCACGCTGCGAGGGCGGCTGCGCGGGGTGCCACGGCGGAGCCGGTATCTCGATCGCTCCGTCACCCGGCTCGCGCCGCGCCCGGGCGCGGCGCCCGCGCGGCAGCCCCTGCGCGCGCGCGCCCTCTTGCACCGCTTCTGGCGATGGTCCAAAAGGCTAGGCAAGCGCTGAAAGGATATTCGCCATGCTCGATACCACTGCGAAACCCACCGAAGAAATCGACGTGCGCGAGGTCTTCGGCATCGACAGCGACATGAAGGTCAAGGGCTTTGCCGACCGCACCGACCGGGTGCCGGATCTGGACCACACCTACAAGTTCGATCAGGATACCACGCTCGCCATTCTGGCCGGTTTCGCCTACAACCGCCGCGTGATGATCCAGGGCTATCACGGCACCGGCAAATCCACCCATATCGAGCAGGTCGCGGCGCGGCTGAACTGGCCCACCGTGCGAGTGAACCTCGACAGCCATGTGAGCCGGATCGACCTGATCGGCAAGGATGCGATCAAGCTGGTCGACGGCAAGCAGGTGACGGTGTTCCAGGAGGGGATTCTGCCCTGGGCGCTGCGCAACCCGGCCGCGATCATCTTCGACGAATATGACGCCGGGCGCGCCGATGTGATGTTCGTGATCCAGCGCGTGCTGGAGGCCGACGGCAAGCTGACGCTGCTGGACCAGAACGAGGTGATCACGCCGCACCCGTATTTCCGCCTGTTCGCCACCGCGAACACCGTGGGCCTGGGCGACACCACCGGCCTCTATCACGGCACCCAGCAGATCAACCAGGGCCAGATGGACCGCTGGTCGCTGGTGGCGACGCTGAACTACCTGAGCCACGATGCCGAAGTGGCGATCGTGCTCTCCAAGGCGCCGCATTACAACACCGAGAAAGGCCGCAAGCAGATCAACCAGATGGTGCATGTGGCAGCTCTGACCCGGCAGGCGTTCATGGCGGGCGATCTGTCCACGGTGATGAGCCCGCGCACGGTGATCGCCTGGGCGCAGAACGCCGAGATCTTCCGCAACATCGGCTATGCCTTCCGGCTGACCTTCCTCAACAAATGCGACGAGCTGGAGCGCTCCACCGTGGCCGAGTTCTACCAGCGCCTGTTCGACGAGGAACTGCCGGAATCGGCGGCGGTGATCGCCGGAAGATGAGAGCTGCCCTGACGATGCTCCTGCTGCTGTGGCCCGCGCTGGCCACGGCCCAGCAGGAGGCTGCGCCGGCGCAGGCCCCCACGCCCACGCTCGATGCCGCCTATACCGGCGAGGACCTCGCCTATTGCGCGGGAATGCTGAGCAAGCTGCGCGAGCTCGATCCGGGCATGGTCTCGGTGATTTCGCCCAAGATCGACGCCTATCTGATGGCCGAGGCCGAAACCCGCACCAAGGGCTGGAGCCTGGGCTTCCCGCTGAAGCGCGCCGAAAGCCGCGGCGCCGCCGATGCGAAATCGCTGATGGGCCAGAGCGGCATGCTGGATTTCGGCGCGAAGGCCTCCGGCCCCGAAGGCGCGGGCGGCGGGCTTGCCCAATGCTGGACCATGGTCGAGCCCTTCTTGCGGCGCGCCCAGTAAAGCCCGGACGCGCCTCGGAGGCATGGCTCAGCGCGCGGCCTTGGTAGCGTTGCCCCACCAGATCACATCGCCCAGCAGCGCCTTGGCCGAGCCCTCCAGATGGGCCGCAATCTCCGCCATGTCGCCGTTCTTGCCGAGGGGCGAGACCGCGAAGAAATCGCCGCCGCCGATATGGACGGCATTGCGCACCGGCACCATCTGCAGCTCCACCGCCACGAGGCGCAGATGCTCGACCGCGCGCGCGGCCCCCACGCCGCCGTAACCCACCGCGCCCATCGGCTTCTTGCCCCATTCGACATAGGCCTGATCGAGCGCGTTCTTCAGCGATCCGGTCATCGAATGGTTGTATTCGGCGGTGATGAAGATGTAGCCGTCAAACCCGCCGATCTTCTTTTGCCAGGCCACGGCCTCAGGCGATTTCGACGGCACCCAGGCGTTCGAGGCCGCCTCGTCGAACAGCGGCAGGTTGAAATCGCGCAGGTCCACCAGCTCGAAATTCACCTCCGGGTGCGTCTTTTTCGCGAAATCGAAGAACCAGGCCGCGGGTTTGTCTGCGAAGCGCGCAGCCCGCGTGGATCCGATGATGATCGCGATGTTCAGCTTGTCACTCATATCCGTACTCCCTCGCCCATGCCGGGCCATTGATATGCGCCGAAGATAGACCCGCAACGTGACAAGGCGAGAAAAGTTTCTGCGCGCCGCTGCACCGCGGCGGTGCGATCCGGGCGCGATGCCCCTTGCCCGGCGCGGTGCGGGGTGCTTTACCTGAGCCATGAAGAAGCCCGCCGACAACCCCGCCGATCCGTTCAAACGCGCCCTCGCCGAGGCGACGAAAACGCTTGCCCATGCCCCGGAGCTGACCGTGACCTATTCGGTCGATCCGGCGGGCCTCTCGGGCGAGACGATGCGCCTGCCGCAGGTGAGCCGGCGGATGACGCGCGAGGAGGTGCTTCTGGCCCGGGGCACGGCGGATGCGCTGGCACTGCGCCAGCGCCACCACGATGCATCGGTGGCAAACCGCTATCTGCCGCAGGGCGAGATGGCGCGTGCGCTCTATGAGACGATGGAGAGCGCGCGCTGCGAGGCCCTGGGCGCGCGCGACATGCCGGGCACGCTCACCAATATCGACGCCAAGATCGCGCAGGAGGCGGAGCGGCGCGGCTATGCCCAGATGCGCAGCCAGTCCGAGGCGCCGCTGGCGGTGGCGGCGGGCTATCTGGTGCGCGAGATGGCCACGGGGCGCAAGCTGCCCGCGGGGGCCGATCATGTGCTCGATCTGTGGCGCCCGTTCCTCGAGCAATCGGCGGGCAGCGCGCTCGATCAGGTGGGGGCGCTGCTGGCCGACCAGACGGCCTTTGCCAAGCTCAGCCGGCAGGTGATTTCCGATCTCGGCTATGGCGACCAGCTGGGCGAGGACCCGGACGACCAGATGGACGATCAGGCCGACGACGAGGACGCCGAGAACGACCCCGAGACCGGCGACCAGCAGGACCAGTCCCAGGAGGAGCAGGAGGACAGCGACGCCTCCTCCGAGCGCTCGCAGGAGGAGCAGCAGGACCAGAAGCAGGCCGCGGCCACGATGGACGAGACCACGGACGACGACCTCGGCGAGGAAGTCGACATGCCGCAGTCCGACAGCCCGCCCGAGCCGCCCGCGCCGCCCCCGGCGTCGGCCGCCGATCCGCTCTACCGGGTGTTCACCACCGAATATGACGAGGAGATCCGCGCGGAGGATCTGGCCGAGCCGGTGGAGCTCGAGCGCCTGCGCGCCTATCTGGACCAGCAGCTGGAGCCGCTGAAGGGCGCGGTGAGCCGCCTTGCCAACAAGCTGCAGCGCCGCCTGCAGGCGCAGCAGAACCGCAGCTGGGAATTCGACCGCGAGGAAGGCACGCTCGATGCCGGGCGGCTCGCGCGCGTGGTGGCGAACCCGACGACACCGCTCAGCTTCAAGATCGAGAAGGACACCGAGTTCCGCGACACGGTGGTGACCCTGCTGCTCGACAATTCGGGCTCCATGCGCGGCCGCCCGATTTCCATCGCCGCGATCTGCGCCGATGTGCTGGCGCGCACGCTGGAGCGCTGCTCGGTCAAGACCGAGATCCTCGGCTTCACCACCCGCGCCTGGAAGGGCGGCCAGTCGCGCGAGAAATGGCTCGCGCAGGGGCGCCCGCAATCGCCGGGGCGGCTGAACGACCTGCGCCACATCATCTACAAATCCGCCGATGCGCCCTGGCGGCGGGTGCGCTCGAACCTCGGGCTGATGATGAAGGAAGGCCTGCTGAAGGAGAACATCGACGGCGAGGCGCTGGAATGGGCGCACCGGCGCATGCTCGGGCGGCCCGAGGCGCGCAAGATCCTGATGGTGATCTCGGATGGCGCCCCGGTCGATGACAGCACGCTGTCGGTCAATCCGGCGGTGTTTCTGGAAAAGCACCTGCGCGACGTGATCGCCATGGTGGAGCGGCGCAAGGCGGTGGAGCTGATCGCGATCGGCATCGGCCACGACGTGACCCGCTACTATCAGCGCGCGGTGACGATCACCGATGTGGAGCAGCTCGCGGGCGCGATGACGGAGCAGCTTGCCTCGCTGTTTGACGCGGATCCGCGCGCGCGGGCGCGGGCTCTTGGGCGGACGGCACGCTGATGTTTCAGGATTTTTCGGCGAAAACCTCGCCCGAGACCGGGGCCGCGCGGCTGGCCGCGCTGCGTGCCGCCATGGCGGAAGCGGGCGTCGATGCCTTCATCGTGCCGCGCGCCGATGCCTGGCAGGGCGAATACGTAACTGAAGCTGACGCCCGCCTCGCCTGGCTTACCGGCTTCACCGGATCGGCCGGGTTCTGTATTGCCACCGCGGCGCGCGCGGGTGTGTTCGTGGATGGCCGCTACCGGGTACAGGTGCGCGCGGAGGTGGACCTTGCGGCCTATACCCCGGTGGACTGGCCCGAGGTGAAGCCCGGCCCCTGGCTGCGCGAGGCCCTGGCCGATGGCGGGCGCGTGGGCTTCGATCCCTGGCTGCATACCCGCGCACAGATCGAAGAGATCGCCCGCGCGCTGGAGGGATCCGGGATCGCGCTGGTGGAATGCGCGAACCTGGTGGATGCGGTCTGGCCCGGCCGCCCTGCCCCGGCCGCGGCCCCGATCCGGCTGCACCCGCCCGAATTCGCAGGCGAAACCAGCGCCGAGAAGCGCCGCCGCCTTGGCGCCGCGCTGGCGGCCGATGCGGCCGTGATCACCTTGCCGGATTCGATCTGCTGGCTGCTGAACATCCGCGGAGCCGATGTGCCGCGCAACCCGATCGTACAGGGCTTCGCGGTGCTGCACCGCGATGGCCGGGTGGATCTGTTCGTGGATCCGGCGAAGGCCGGCCCGGAGATTGCGGCGGCTCTGGGCCCGGAGGTCTCGCTCCATCCCATCGCGGGCTTCACCGCGGCGCTCGCGGCGCTCACCGGGCGGGTGCAGGTGGATCCGGGCTCCGCGCCCCTTGCCGTCTGGCATGCGATCAGGGCGGAGGCCCTGGCGGGGGAGGATCCCTGCATCCTGCCCAAGGCGCAGAAGAACCCGGCCGAAATCGCCGGGATGGAGGCCGCGCATCTGCGCGACGGCGCGGCCATGGTCGAGTTCCTCAGCTGGCTGGACCGGGAGGCCCCGAACGGCGGGCTGACCGAGATCGACGTCGTGCGCGCGCTCGAAGGCTTCCGCGCCGCGACCAATGCGCTGATGGACATCAGCTTCGACACGATCTGCGGCGCGGGCCCGAATGGCGCGATCGTGCATTACCGGGTCAACGAACAGACCAACCGCCCGGTCACGCCCGGAGAGATCCTGCTGGTGGATTCGGGCGCCCAGTATATCGACGGCACCACCGACATCACCCGTACCGTCGCCGTGGGCCCGGTGCCGGAGGCCGCGCGCGAGCCCTTCACCCGGGTGCTGCGCGGCACCATCGCCATCGCCCGCGCGCGCTGGCCGCGGGGGCTTGCCGGGCGCGATCTGGATGCGCTGGCGCGCGCGCCGCTCTGGGCTGCGGGGCTGGATTACGACCACGGCACCGGCCATGGCGTGGGCGCGGCGCTTTGCGTGCATGAGGGGCCGGCGCGGCTCTCGCGCGTGTCGGAGGTGCCGCTGGTGCCGGGCATGATCCTGTCGGACGAGCCGGGCTATTACCGCGAAGGCGCCTTCGGCATCCGGCTGGAGAACCTGGTGCTGGTGGAGCCCGCGCTGCCGCTGGGCGACATGCAGCGCCGGATGCTGTGCTTGCGCAACCTCACCTGGGTGCCCTTCGACACGCGCCTCGTGATCCCCGCGCTCCTCTCCGAAGAGGAACGCGGCTGGCTCAACACCTATCATGCCGAGGTGCGCACCCGGATCGGGCCGCTCGTCGGGCCGGAGGCGCTGGCCTGGCTGGACCGGGCCTGCGCGCCGATCTAGCCCATCACCTGCTTCGCGGCGCGTGCGATGATGATCTCCTCGTTCGTCGGGATCACCAGCACCCGCACCCGCCCGGCGCCGATATCGCGCGCGGCCTGAGCATTGGCGGCGGCGTCGATGCTCAGGCCGAGCCAGTCCATGCCCGCGCAGGCCTGCGCGCGCACAGGGGCCGAGTTCTCGCCGATCCCGCCACAGAACACCACGCCATCGAGCCCGCCCATGGAGGCCGCGAGCGCCGCCATCTCGCGCCGGATCCGGTGGCAGAAATAGGCGATCGCCTCGGCCGCATGCGGATCGTCCGATCCCTCCAGCGTGCGCATGTCGTTCGACACGCCCGACATGCCGAGCAGCCCGGATTGCTTATAGAGCAGGTCGGTCAGCTGGCCGGCATCCATGCCCTCGTTCTGCAGCATATAGAGCAGCACGCCCGGGTCGATCTGGCCGCTGCGGGTGCCCATCGGCAGGCCATCGAGCGCCGAGAAGCCCATGGTCGAATCCACCGACCGGCCGCCGGAAATCGCGCACATGGAGGCGCCCGAGCCCAGATGCGCCACCACCACCCGCCCGGCATGGAGCGCAGGCTCCGTGCGCGCAAGCTCGCCCGCGATATAATCGTAGCTCAGCCCGTGGAAGCCATAGCGCCGCACGCCGCGCGCATAATAGGCATGCGGCAGCGCATAGGTATCGTTCACGAAATCATGGCCACGGTGAAAGGCGGTATCGAAGCAGGCGATCTGCGGCGTGCCCGGGAACAGCTCCGCCGCGGCCCGCACGCCCGCGAGGTTGTGCGGCTGGTGCAGCGGCGCGAAGGGGGCGAGGCGCGCGAGGTCTTTCATCGTCTCCTCATCGAGGCGCACCGGCGCGGCATGGCTGATGCCGCCATGCACCACCCGGTGCCCGATCACCACCACCTCCAGCCCCGGGAAATCCGCGCGGAACACTTCCAACGCGGTACGCAGCGCCTGGGTATTGGTGGCGAAGGCCTTCGGCGCATGGTCAGGCATCGGCAGGCCGCGGCCCTTGGCATCATGGATCTTCATCGCCGCCTCGCGCCGGCCGATGCGGTCCACATGGCACATGGCCAGCGTCGAGAGATCCTCGGCAAACAGCCCGAGCTTCAGCGAGGAGGAGCCGGAGTTGACGGTCAGGATCGCCTTCATTGCGTGCTCCGGTGATGGTGGATCGCGGCCACGGCGCAGGAGGCGAGCCGCGCCTTGGCGCTGTCGGAGCGTGAATTCAGGATCACCGGCACCTTCGCGCCCAGCACCAGCCCCGCCCCTTCGGCATGGCTGATATAGGCCAGCTGCTTGGCCAGCATGTTGCCCGCGTCGATCCCGGGCACCACCAGCACCTCGGCCCGGCCCGCGACCGCGCTCTTGATGCCCTTCGTGCGCGCGGCACCGAGGTCGACCGCATTGTCCATCGCCAGCGGCCCGTCCACCATGCCGCCGCGGATCTGGCCGCGCTCGGCCATTTTCGAAAGCAGCGCCGCGTCGATCGAGGATGGGATCGCGGGGTTCACCGTCTCCACCGCCGACAGCACGCCCACCTTCGGCATCTCGATCCCGAGCGAGAGCGCGAGGTCGATCGCGTTCTGTACGATATCGACCTTGGTCGCGAGATCGGGCGCGATATTGATCGCAGCATCAGTAACCAGAAGCGGATGCTCCACCCCCGGCACATCCATCACGAACACATGGGTGAACCGCCGCCCGATCCGCAGGCCACGGGCCCGGTCCAGCATCGGATGCAGCAGCGCATCGGTATGCAGATGCCCCTTCATCACCGCATGCGCGCGGCCCACATTCACCAGATCGACGGCACAGGCCGCGGCCTCCTCGTCGGATCCGGTCGCGATCACCTCGCAGCCCGCGAGCGACTTGCCCATGCCGCGCGCGATAGCGGCGATCTTGTCGGCATTGCCGATCAGGATCGGGGCGATCAGGTGCCGCTCCGCCGCCAGGAGCGCGCCGCCCAGAGATTGCTCCTCCTCCGGGCAAACCACTGCTGTAAGCAGATCGGGCAGCGCCTCGGCCTGTTCGATCATCGCATCGAAATGGCGGTGGCGCTGCACCACCAGCCCCGGCACCTCCACATCGTCGAACCGGAGCTTCACCGGCGGCGCCGAGACCCGCGCGGCCCCGCTCAGCACGACCTTGTCATCCGCGATCCGCCGCACTTCGGTGGCGAGCGCCACCGTGCCATCGGGGTCCTTGTCGCTCACGGTGATGCGGGTGATGAGCTCGTCTCCGGCCGAGACCAGCTCGTGAAACTCCAGCGTCTGCGCCCGGTAGCGCGTGCCCGGCCCCGGCAGCAGGTTGCCCAGCACCGCCGAAATCAGCGAGGCCACGAACATCCCCGGCGCAGTGGCATCGGGGCGCCCGTCGCCATCGCCGTCGCGGTCCGACAGGTGAACCGGATTGTGGTTCCCCGAGGCCGCGGCGAAGGCATAGAAATCGTCGACCGTACACAGCCGCCGCAGCTCGGCGGTCATGCCGGGCTGCAGTTCTTCCCAGGTCAGGCTTTCCAGAATCATCCCGCTCTCCTTGCGCTCGCGTCATGATCCGCGAGAATGGCGCGATTGCGAAACGATTTTGCTGCGTCGCGGCATCGGACCGCAGGCGCGCCCCATCGGCAGCCCCATCGGCAGCATCGCGCGGCCCCGGGGCGCCGCCCTCTTTTCCCGCCGCGCATTCGGGCTTATGACAGGTCAAAAGCATCGGAGGAGAACATGGCACTCGAACAGGCAGTGGCGGCGCTGGAAGCGCTGCTCGGCACCCGGCTCAGCGCCAAGCGCGCGGACCGCAACGCCCATGGCGCCTCGGAAACCTGGTATCCGCTCACGCCGCCCGATGTCGTGGCCTGGCCGGAGACCACGGCCGAGGTCTCGGAGATCGTGAAGATCTGCGCGCGCGAGGGCGTGGCGATTACGGCCTGGGGCGCGGGCACCTCGCTCGAGGGCCATGCGCTGCCGGTGCAGGGCGGCGTCGTGCTCGACATGTCGCGGATGGACAAGATCCTCGAGACCGATACCGAGGACCGGCTGGTACGGCTGCAGCCCGGGGTGACGCGGGTCGCGCTCAACGACGACCTGCGCGCGACGGGGCTGTTCTTCCCGGTGGATCCGGGCGCCAATGCGACGCTGGGCGGCATGGCCGCCACGCGCGCCTCCGGCACCACCGCGGTGCGCTACGGCACGATGCGCGACAATACCGCCGCGCTGGAGGTGGTTCTGGCCGACGGGCGGATCATCCACACCGGATCGGGCGCGGTGAAATCCTCCTCGGGCTACGATCTGACCGCGCTGTTCCTCGGCTCCGAAGGCACGCTCGGGATCATCACCGAGCTCACGCTGCGCCTGCATGGCCAGCCCGAGGCGGTGTCCTCCGCGGTCTGCGCCTTCGATACGCTGGAGGCGGCGGTGGAAACCGTGCAGCTGACCATCCAGATGGGCATCCCGATGGCGCGCATCGAATTCGTCGATGCCGAGGTCGCGCGGGTGTTCAACAAGATCAACGGCACCCAGATGCCCGAAAAGCCGCATCTGCTGATCGAGTTCAACGGATCGGAATCGGCTGTGGCCGAGGACAGCCGCCGCTTCGGCGAGGTGGTGGAGGAGATGGGCGGCGCCGATTTCCAATGGGCCACCACCACCGAGGACCGCAACCGGCTGTGGAAGATGCGCCATCAGGCCTATTCCTCCTGCGTGGCCTCGCGCCCGGGCTGCATGGGGCTGGTGACGGATATCTGCGTGCCGATCTCGCGGCTGGCGGAATCGGTCGAGCGCGCGCGCGACATGATCGCCGCCGCCGGGCTGGTGGGGCCGATCCTGGGCCATGTCGGCGATGGCAATTTCCACGCGATCCTGCTGCTGGACCGCGACAACCCGCAGGAGCTCGAAACCGCGCGCGATCTGGCGCATGATCTCGCCGCGATGGCGCTGGAAATGCATGGCACGATCACGGGCGAGCATGGCGTGGGCCTTGGCAAGCGCGGCCTGATGGCCGAGGAGCATGGCGAGGCCTGGAACGTGATGGGCGAGATCAAGCGCGCGCTGGATCCGAAGGGGATCCTGAACCCGGGCAAGGTCGTGCCCGATGCGGAGCCGGTCTGATGGGGCTGGCATCGCCCGAGGAGCTGCCGCGCGCCTTCGCCCATACCTGGGGCGCGCGCGATGCGGTGGCGCTCTCCGACCTGTTCACCCGGGATGCGGAATTCCTGAGCCTGACCGGCGGTATCGCCGAGGGCCGCGACCAGATCGCCGAGCTGCTTGCGGGCGAGCTTGCGGGCGCCTTCTCCCGCGCGCGCCTGGTGACGGGCAAGACCCGGGTGCGGCCGGTGGGCACCGAGGTGGTGGTGCTCTCGCAGCGCTTCGTGCTTTCGGGGATCGTGAATGCCGATGGCACCGACGCGGGCCGCATCGGCGCGCTGCTCTGCGCGACGATGGGCCATTATGAGAGCGGCTGGGAGATCGTGGCCGCGCAGTTCGTCGTCGAGGCCTGATCAGCCGCGCTCCGGATCGAAGCGCAAAAGCCGCAGCGCATTCAGCGTGACCAGCACCGTTGCCCCCGTATCCGCCAGAATCGCGGGCCACAGGCCGGTGATGCCGAGCACCGTGGTGACGAGGAACACCCCCTTCAGCCCGAGCGCGATCGCGATGTTCTGACGGACATTGGCCATCGCCCCGCGCGCGAGGCGGATCTGGGCGGGCACGTCGCGCACCCGGTCGCGCAGGAGCGCCGCATCCGCGGTTTCCAGCGCGACATCGGTGCCCGAGCCCATCGCCACCCCGACATCGGCCTGCTTCAGCGCCGGGGCATCGTTGATGCCATCGCCGATCATCATCACGCCGCCCTCGGCCGAAAGCGCGCGGATCGCGGCGAGCTTGTCCTCAGGCATCATCCCGGCCTTGTATTCCAGCCCGAGGCCGCTTGCGATCGCAGCGGCGGTGCGGGGGTTGTCGCCGGTGAGCATGGTCGCGCCGAGCCCCATAGCGCGCAGCTCCGCAATGGCCTGGGCGGCATCGGCGCGCGGCTCGTCGCGCAGCGCGACCAGCCCGAGCATCCGCCCGCCATGGTGCACCGTGACCACCGTCTTGCCCTCGGCCTGCAACGCCGTGACCTCCGCATTCGCGGCCTCGGGGGCCGAAACCATGGCCTCCGCGCCCGCGATCAGCGCCACCGCGCCCTTGCCCGGGATCGCGCGCGCCTCGGTCGCGGGCGGGGGCGCAATCCCCGCCGCCGCGGCATGGGCGAGGATCGCGCGGCCGAGCGGATGGCTCGATGCCGCCTCCACCCCGGCGGCGATGCGCAGCAATTCCGCCGGATCGGCGGAGATCACATCCGTCACCACCGGGGTGCCGCGGGTGAGCGTGCCGGTCTTGTCAAAGGCCACATGGCGCACCCGTGCCGCGGTTTCGACCACCGCGCCGCCCTTCATCAGCAGCCCGCGCCGCGCCCCCGTGGCCAGCGCCGAGGCCATGGCCGCGGGCACCGAAATCACCAGCGCGCAGGGGCAGCCGATCAGCAGGAGCGCCAGCCCGCGATAGAGCCAGGTGCCCCAATCGCCCCCCATCGCCAGCGGCGGCACCAGCACCACGAGGAGCGCCGCGCCCACCACTGCGGGCATGTACCAGCGGCTGAACCGGTCGATGAAGCGCTCGGTCGGCGCGCGGGCCTCCTCGGCCTCCTCCACCAGGCGGATGATGCGCGCGATGGTATTGTCGGCGGCGGCACGAGTGACGCGGATGCGCAGCGCGGCCTCGGTGTTGATCGACCCGGCATGGACGGCATCCCCAGGCCCGCAAAGCCGCGGCACGCTCTCGCCGGTGACGGGGCTCTCATCGACACCCGAAAGCCCCTCGACGATCTCGCCATCGGCCGGGATCCGGTCTCCGGGGCGTACGCGCACCACCTGCCCCGGCGCCAGCGTGGCGGCTGGCACGGTGCGGGCGGTGTCGCCCTCCTCCAGCAGGGCTTCGGTCGGGACAAGGGCCGACAGCGCCCGGATGCCCTGCCGCGCGCGCCCCGCCGCCACCCCTTCAAGGAGCTCGCCGAGCGCGAAGAGGAACACCACCACCGCCGCCTCCTCGGCCGCACCGATGGCCAGCGCGCCCACCGCGGCGATGGTCATCAGGGCCTCGATGGTGAAGGGCTGCCCGAGGCGCAGCGCCGCGAAGGCGCGCCGCGCGACCGGGATCAGCCCGAGCAGGCAGGCCAGAACGAACGCCGCATCGCCCAGCCGGGGCACCAGCCAGCCGATGCCCCAGGCCAGCGCCAGCACCGCCCCCGTGGCCAGCAGGATCCGCCCCTTCGCGCTCCGGTACCAGACGGTATCCAGCGGCCCGTGATCGTGGCCATGCCCGCCCGCAGAGTGCCCCCCGTGATCTTTGCCTTCATGATCTTGGGCTTCATGATCCCCGGCGCCGTGGTCATGCCCGCCGTGATCATGATCGTGGGGATCGTGGTGCGCAGGCGCACCCGCTCCCAGCCCATAGCCCAGCGACCGCACCACCTCCTCCACCCGTTCGCGCGGGGTCTCCGAAGGATCGAGCGTGAGCGTCAGCTTCTCCGACATCAGCCGCACATTCACCTGCTGCACCCCCGGCAGGCGGCCGACCGCATCGCGGACCTTCTGCGCGCAGCCCGCGCAGTCCATCCCCGTCACCTGCCATTCGCAGTGGATTTCGTCTTTTGCCATGCTCGTCTCCGGCCCTATTGATCCAGCCGACTCACACTCTAATCTCTCTAGCAACTATAGCTTCAAGGGGCGTTTCATGCGCACGATCGGAAAACTGGCGGAGGCGACCGGAGTGAAGGTGCCGACGATCCGCTATTACGAGCAGATCGGCCTGCTGCCCGCGCCGGAGCGCAGCGCCGGGAACCAGCGCCTCTACGGCAAGGGCCAGCTGGAGCGGCTACGCTTCGTGCGCCATGCGCGCGAGCTGGGCTTTCCGCTGGAGGCGATCCGCGACCTGCTGTCGCTCTCGGACCGGCCCGAGCAATCCTGCGCGGCGGCCGATGGCATCGCGCGCGCGCAGCTTGGCGCGGTGCGGGCGCGGATCGCGCAGCTGCGCGCGCTGGAGGGGGAGCTGGAGCGCATGGTCGCGCAATGCGCGCATGGCGCGATCCGCGATTGCCGGGTGATCGAGGTTCTGGGGGACCATACGCTCTGCGCGCATGACCACGCGCAGACGGAGGCGTAAGGGCCTGCCTCTTGCCCGCCCCCGCGCTCCGGCTGCGCGAGACGTCCGTCCGGGCAGGCTCCCTGCCCGGACTAGTCCTTCGGCTTCGGCGGCGCGGCCAGCTCCGACAGACTCTGGGCACTGTCGCGCTGCACGGCGGCGCGCCCGAGAAGCAGCATCGTCACCGGCGTGGTGATCATCACGAAGACGCCGATGATGAGTTCGTGCAGCACCGGGCGCCCGTCGAGCCAGCTGAAATAGCCCATCGAGGCGAGGATGATCGCCCCGGTGCCCCAGCTGGTGATGAGCGAGGGCGCATGCATGCGCTGATAGAAGCTCGGCAGCCGGAACAGGCCGAGCGCACCGATCAGCGCCAGCGTGCCGCCAATGACGAGGAGCGCCGAAAGCAGCAGCGCGAGCCAGAGCGGGATCATTCGATCACCTCGCCGCGGAACAGGAATTTCGCAAAGGCGACCGAGGTGACGAAGCCCATCACCGCCATCACCACCGCCGCCTCGAAGAAGAAGCCGGTGTTCATCCGCATCCCCGTCACCACGAACAGCAGGAGCGTGCAGGCATAAAGCGAATCCGCGCCCAGCACGCGGTCTTGCGCGCGCGGGCCGCGGATCAGCCGCGCGGCGCAGAGGCAGGCCGACAGCGCGAGCGTCACCTGCGCATAGACGAGGGCGAAAGACAGGATCGTGGCGCTCATCCGAAGATCTCCATCAGGGGCTGTTCGTAGCGTTCGCGGATCAGCGCGACCCAATCGGTCTCGCCGATATCGAGCACATGCAGGGTGAGGTCTCCGCTCTCCGGGTCGAAATCGACCCAGACACTGCCCGGGGTGGCGGTAATGATCAGCGCCAGCACCGCAAGCTGCGCGGGATGGCGCAGCCGCAGCGGGACCCGCAGGAAGGCAGAGCCGCGCCCCTCGCCGCCGAGGCCGAACAGGATCCGGCGCGCGACATTCAGGTTGCTGAGCGCGATGTCATGCCCGACGACGAAAAAGAGCGGGATCACCTTCCACCATTTGCGCAGGGGCGGCCCCTCGGGCTGCACCAGTGCCAGCGCCTTGCCCGCGACCGAAGCCACCGCCGCGCCGAGCACGAGCTGGCCGAGCGAAAAGCGGGTGAGCAGCAGCCACATCAGCAGCAGCGCCAGCGTCATCAGCGGATGCGGGAACAGCCGTTTCACTGGACCACCTCCTGGCGCGCGGCCTCCTGCTCGACCGAGGGCGCAGCCAGCACGCCGTTGGCATAGACCGAGGGGTTCAGCAGCGCCTGCGCCGTATCCTCCATATAGCGCAGCGTATCCTGCCCCTTCAGCGTCATCAGCACCAGCATGGAAAGCAGCACGATCACCGGCACGATTTCGAGCGCGAAGACCTTCGGCACAGCGCCATCGGAGGCCCAGAAGGTCTGGATCCCGATCCGCACGAGCCCGATCAGCGTGGCGAAGCCGGAGAGCAGCAGGAGCGCGCCGAAGCCCCAGCCGAGCCAGGGCGGCAGCGCCGGATTGCCAAGGAGCCCCGAGAGCATCGCCACCTTGCCGATGAAGCCCGACAGCGGCGGCAGCCCCGCCAGCACCAGCACGCAGCCCGCGAAGCTCAGCCCCAGCACCATTAGCGTACCGGGAATGGCAAGGCCCACTTCGGGCGCGCCGTCCTCCTCGGGCTGGTCGATGCCATAGGCATCGGCGGTGAGCGCGAGCAGCGCGGCGATGCCGCCTTCCTCTCGGCTCATCGGCTCGATCAGCAGGAACAGCGCGCCTGAGGCGAGGGTGGAGCTCACGAGATAATAGAGCGCGCCGCCGAGCATCTTCTCGCCGCCGCCCATGAGCGCGAGCCCGGTTACCGACAGCAGCGTGCCCGCGGAGAGCACGATCAGATGCGCCACCATCCGCCCGAGCCCCTGCGAGGCGAGCGTACCGGCGACGCCGAAGATCATCGTCAGCGCGCCGCCCGCGATCAGGACCTCGGCGCCGAAGCCCGCCGAGGCCCCGGCGGTGACGCCGAAGGTGAGCATGGAGAGCCGCAAGATGACATAGACGCCGACCTTGGTCATGATCGCGAACATCGCCGCCACCGGCGCGGCCGCGGCCATATAGGCGGTGGGCAGCCAGAACGACAGCGGCCAGATCCCGGCCTTGACGAGGAAAGCCAGCCCCAGAAGCGCCGCCCCGGTGCGAAACAGCGGCAGCTCCGACGCGGGCAGCCCCGGCACGATCTTGGCCAGATGCGCCATGTTGAGCGTGCCGGTGACGCCATAGATCAGGCTGACCCCGATCAGGAACAGCAGCGATGCGGCGAGGTTGATGGCGATATAGTGCAGCCCGCCGCGCACCCGGAGCTGCCCCGAGCCATGCAGCAAAAGCCCGTAGGAGGCCGCCAGCAGCACCTCGAAAAACACGAACAGGTTGAACAGATCGCCGGTGAGGAAGGCGCCGTTCAGCCCCATCAGCAGGAACTGGAACATGGCATGGAAATGCGGGCCCTGCTTGTGCCAGCCGGTGCCGGAATAAATGAGGACCGGGATCGCGAGCAGCGCCGTCAGCATCACCATCATCGCGGCGAGCCGGTCCAGCACGATGACGATGCCGAAGGGCGCGGTCCAGTCTCCGAGCAGGTAGAAGGTGGTCTCGCCGCCGCCTGCGAGGCCCGCGCCCTTGGTGCGGCTCATCAGCTCGACCGAGACGATGAGCAGCGCCAGCGCCGAGACCAGGCTGAGGCCCAGCTTCGCCCGCCGCTGGCGTTCGTCATAGAGCAGCGTCAGCGCCCCGGTGATCAGCGGGATCACGATCGGCGCCATGATCAGGTGCTGGGCGGCGATCATTCCTTTTCCTTCCCGTCGACATGGTCGGTGCCGGTCATGCCGCGCGAGGCCATCATCACCACCAGAAACAGCGCGGTGGTCGCGAAGCTGATGACGATGGCGGTGAGCACCAGCGCCTGCGGCAATGGGTCGGCGTAGCGCGTCGGATCGACGAAGCCGCCCTTGGGCATGATCGGCGGCACGCCCACGGTGAGCCGGCCCATCGAGAAGATGAACAGGTTCACCGCATAGCTGAGCAGGCTGAGCCCGATGATCACCTGGAAGGTGCGCGGGCGCAGCAGCAGCCAGATGCCGGAGGCAGACAGGATCCCGATCGCGGCGGAGAGGACCAGCTCCATCACGCGGCCTCCTTTTCGTCTTCGTCCTCGGCTTCGCGCATCCGCGCCGCGCGCAGCGACTGGTGCGCGATCGCGATCAGCATCAGCACCACCGCACCGACCACGGTGGCGAACACGCCGAGGTCGAACAGCATCGCGGTGGCAAATGGGGTCTTGCCGATGAGCGGCAGGTCTATGTAGCGCGCATGCGCCGTGAGGAACGGATAGCCGAAGAGCCAGGCCCCCATGCCCACCGCCCCCGCGATGAGAAGCCCGAAGCCCATCCAGCGGATCGGCAGCACCACGATGCGCGCCTCCACCCATTTCGCATTGGTGGCGATATATTGCAGCAGGAGCGCGATGGAGACGGTGACCCCGGCCGAGAAGCCGCCGCCCGGAAGGTCGTGCCCGCGGAAGAAGAGATCCGCCGCGACCACGATCAGCACCGGGAACATGTATTGCATGATCACGCCGGGCACATGGAGGTAATTGCCGAGCATCTTCGGCGTGGAGCCCTGCTGCTGCTCGGGGGCGGCGATGGATTCGGGCGCCGGGCGGAAGCGGCGCAGCAGCGCATAGACGGTGAGCGCCACGATCGCCAGCACGGTGATTTCGCCGAAGGTATCGAAGGCGCGGAAATCCACCAGGATGACGTTCACGGTATTGGTGCCGCCGCCCTCGTAATAGGCGTTGCGCAGGAACCAGTCGCCGATATTGGGCACCAGCGGGCGGCTCATCACCGCATAGGCGATGGCGGCAATCCCGGTGCCCGAGACCACGGCGATCACCAGGTCGCGCGCGCGGCGCACCCGCGCGGGCAAAAGCCTGTCGGCGGTGATTTCCGAGCGCCGCTTCGGCAGCCAGCGCAGCCCGAGGAGGAGGAGCACCGTCGTCACCACCTCGACCAGCAGTTGCGTCACCGCGAGATCGGGCGCGGAGAACCAGGCGAAGGTCAGGCAGGTCACCGTGCCCGCGCCGCCGAGCAGGATCAGCGCCGCGAAGCGCTGGTATTTCGCCTGCCAGGCGGCGGCCACCGCGCAGCCCGCCCCCACCAGCCACATCAGCGCGAAGGCGAGGCTCGGCGGGGTCTGGCGCAGGCCGGGGCCGATCCAGTCATGCCCCCAGAGCGCGCCGAAGGCGAAGACGATGGCCAGAAGCACGAGGATGCTCAGCTGCGGCTGCAGCCGTTCGGTGGAGACCTGATTATAGACCAGCCGCGGCCATTTCCAGCTGAGCCGCAGCATCAGCCATTCGTAGATCTTCTGGCCGCGGATCACATGCAGCAGCGGCAGCCCCTCCGGCCCCGCAGCGACCCAGCGGCCGGTGAGCGCATAGAGCCCGGCCCCGAGCGCCAGCGCCACGAGGCTCATCTGCAGCGGCCGGGTGAAGCCGTGCCAGATCGCGATATCGTAATGCGGCGTGCCGGGCCCGGTGACCGAAGCCAGCGCCGTGTTCAGCACCTCACCGAGCAGGTTCGGCGCGACGCCCACCACGAGGCAGATCAGCACCAGCGCCTCTACCGGGCGGCGCATCCAGGCTGGCGGCTCGTGCGGGGCCTTCGGCAGATCCCGCGCCTGGGGCCCGAAGAAGACGGAGAAGATGAACCGCGCCGAATAGGCCACCGCGAAGACCCCGGCCAGGGTCGCGAGCCAGGGGAGCGCATCGTCGAGCCAGGTGCCGTTGTGCCAGTCCACCGCTTCGGCGAAGAACATCTCCTTCGACAGGAAGCCGTTGAGCAGCGGCACGCCCGCCATGGCGGAGGCCGCGACGATCGCGAGCGCGCCGGTGAAGGGCATCACCCGGATCAGGCCCGACAGGCGGCGCATGTCGCGGGTGCCGGTCTCGTGATCGATGATGCCCGCGGCCATGAACAGCGAGGCCTTGAACACGGCATGGTTCACGATGTGGAAGATCGCGGCCAGGATCGCCGCCGGGCCGCCGATGCCCGCGAGCGCGGTGATCAGGCCGAGGTGGCTGATGGTGGAATAGGCCAAAAGGCCCTTCAGATCGTGGCGGAACAGCGCGATCGCCGCGCCAATGACCAGCGTCGCCATGCCGGTGCCGGTGACGACATAGAACCAGATATCGGTGCCGCCGAGCGCGGGCGAGAAACGCACCAGCAGGAACACCCCGGCCTTCACCATCGTCGCCGAATGCAGGAAGGCCGATACGGGCGTGGGCGCGGCCATGGCGCCGGGCAGCCAGAAATGGAACGGAAACTGCGCGGATTTGGTGAAGGCGCCAAGCAGGAACAGGCAGATCACCACCAGATAGAGCCGGTGCGCGCGGATGGTATCGCCCGCCGCCAGCACATCTTCCAGCCGGTAGCTGCCAACGATCTGCCCGATGAGCAGCATCGCGGCGAGCAGGCAGACGCCGCCGCCCGCGGTGATCACCAGCGCGGTGCGCGCCCCGTCGCGCGCATTCGGATTGCCGACCCAATAGCCGATCAGCAGGAAGGAAAAGAACGAGGTCAGCTCCCAGAACACCACCAGCATCAGGATGTTGCCCGAGACCAGCACCCCCAGCATCGCCCCGGTGAAGGCCAGCAGGAAGGAATAAAACCGCGGCACCGGATCGGTTTTCGAGAGGTAGTAGCGCGCATAAAGCACCACCAGCGCCCCGATCGAGAGCACCAGCGTGACGAAGAGCCAGGAAAAGCCGTCGATGCGCAGATCGAGGTTCAGCCCGATTGCGGGCACCCATTCGACCTGGCTGCGCAGCACAGCCCCCGCCATCACCGGGCCGTAGAGCCCCGTCAGGATCACCCCGCCCGCCACCATGGTGAAACCCGAAAGCCAGGCCGCCGCATTATGCGCATTGACCGGCAGAGTCGCGGCCGCAATCGCGCCGAGAAACGGCAGCAGCACCAGGATCAGGAGCAGGTTCTGTTCGATCATCGGCGGCGGATATCCTTTCCCGAGGGTGCATGAGGCCACAAGCCACCGGCGCGCGGGCGGCGGGGCATCGCCCCGGGGCCGCCCCGAAATAGCCGCGCTCTGCCTGGCTGAGGAACTGATCCCAAATTGCCCCAGCACGGCCCGGAGAATCAACCGCCCCCGGTCATAAAATTTCCGTTTGCTTCGAAAATTCCGAGATTTATTTCTCGCCCGGCGCGGCAAGGGCGGGGCTTTTCGAGCCGGGCCGCTCTGGCGCATGCCGCATCCGAGGCCGCGGGATGGCGCGCCAGGGCCGCCCTCACCCGAGTTCAGGCGCAGTGGGGCGCGGCGCCCGCACAGCCGGATGGAGATCCGTATCTGCCGGGATCGGCGCAGGGCTGCCCGCGTGCGGGGCGCCGTTGGCACCGGATGCGGGCAGCCTGAAGGCGGAGGCCCTTCCCGAACCCCGCCATGCCGGGGGGCGTGCGTGCCGCATTGCGCGGGGCGACCGCGCGCATTAGGCTCCGCGCGATTTCCAGGGGAGGAGATGATGACCGACTATTCCTTCGACACGATGCAGATCCACGCCGGCACCCAGCCCGACCCGGCCACCGGCGCGCGCCAGGTGCCGATCTACCAGACCACGGCCTATGTCTTCAAAGACGCCGATCACGCGGCGCGGCTGTTCGGGCTGCAGGAAGTGGGCTACATCTATTCCCGCCTGACGAACCCCACGGTCTCGGCTCTGGCGAACCGGGTGGCGGCGCTGGAAGGCGGCGCGGGGGCGGTGTGCTGCTCCTCGGGCCATGCGGCGCAGATCATGGCGCTGTTCCCGCTGATGGGGCCGGGGCTGAACATCGTCGCCTCCACGCGGCTCTATGGCGGCACCATCACGCAGTTCAGCCAGACGATCAAACGCTTCGGCTGGAGCCCGCGCTTCGTCGATTTCGACGACCCCGAGGCGATCGCCGCGGCGGTGGACGACGATACCCGCGCGATCTTCTGTGAATCCATCTCGAACCCCGGCGGCTACATCACAGATCTCGATGCGGTGGCAGCGGTGGCGGAGCGGGTCGGCCTGCCGCTGATCGTGGACAATACCCTGGCCTCGCCCTATCTGTGCCGCCCGATCGCGCATGGCGCGACGCTGGTCGTGCATTCGGCCACGAAATACCTGACCGGGAACGGCACGGTGACGGGCGGCGTGATCGTGGATTCGGGCAAGTTCGACTGGTCCGCTTCCGGCAAGTTCCCCTCGCTCAGCGAACCGGAGCCCGCCTATCATGGGCTGGTGTTCCATGCGGCGCTCGGGCCGATGGCCTATACGTTCCATTCGATCGCCATCGGCCTGCGCGACCTCGGCATGACGATGAACCCGCAGGGCGCGCATTACACGCTGATGGGGATCGAGACGCTGAGCCTGCGGATGCAGAAACATGTGGCGAATGCGCAGGCGGTGGCCGAATGGCTGGAGCGCGACCCGCGCATCGACTATGTGACCTATGCGGGCCTGCCCTCCTCGCCTTGGCATGACCGCGTCGGCCGGATCTGCCCGAAGGGTGCGGGCGCGCTGTTCACCGTGGCGGTGAAGGGCGGCTATCAGGCCTGCGTGCGACTGGTCGACAACCTGAAATTGTTCAGCCATGTCGCGAACCTGGGCGATACGCGCTCGCTGATCATCCATTCGGCCTCGACCACGCACCGCCAGCTCACCGAAGCGCAGCAGGTGGCCGCGGGCGCCGGGCCGAACGTGGTGCGGCTCTCGATCGGGACGGAAGACGCCGCCGACCTGATCGCCGATCTCGATCGCGCCCTCAGCGCGGCAACTGCCTGAATTGGCAACATCTGGGGGCCGGATCAACCCGGCTCCCCATTCATTGTGTCGCGTATGGCTTTTCAAGGGCGGAAATCTGCTCTACCAAAGATGCGAACCCTGTGCCGCCCGCGCGGCGCTGCGACCTCTGCTAGAGCCTCCTCATGAAACCTGGTTTTGCGCTCAACCTCTCGCATGACGGCATCGGCCTGCTGCAACGCACCGCGGCGGGCTGGGAGCATCTGGGCGAAGTATCGCTTGATGCCCCCGATCTGAGCGAACGTCTGGGGCGGCTGCGCGCGCTCGCCGAAGCGCGCGCCGAGGGGCCGATCAGCACCAAGATCATCCTGCCGAATTCGCAGATCCTGTATACGTCGGTCGAGGCGCCCGGGCCGCGGGCGGCGGCGCGGCGGCGCCAGATCGCGACCGCGCTGGAAGGGCTGACCCCCTATCCGGTGACGGATCTGGTGTTCGACTGGTCCGGCCATTCCGAAACCGTGCGCGTGGCCGTTGTCGCCCGGGAAACCCTGCGCGAGGCCGAGGCCTTTGCGGCGGACTGGGGGTTCAACCCGGTGTCCTTTGTGGCGGTGCCGGAGCATGGCGCCTTCGCGGGCGAGCCCTGGTTCGGCGTGAGTTCGGCGGCCGCCGCGCAGGAGACCGAGGGCACGCGGATCGACCGCGATCAGGATCCGGTGCCGCTGCATCGGCTGGCCAAGGCAGCGGCTGGTCTTGCTGCGACCGAATTGGGCGCAGTGCCGGAAGACGCGAACGCGGCCGTGCCCCCCCCCGATGTGGTCGCGGCGGCGGCGGAGCCGGCAGATCTGGCCGTGGATCAGAGCGGGGCCGATGAACTGCCAGGCGAAACGTCGCCCGCAGAACCGGAGAGCCCGGCCGCAACGGAGCTGAGCCCCCCCGAGGACCCGTCCTCCGAGCCGGTGGAAAGCGCGACGGTTCCGGCGGAAGATCTGGCCCTGAATCCGGGTCTGGAAGCCACGGAGACGGAACCGGCAAGCCCGGAACCTCCGGCGGAAGAGGAAATTCAGCAGGAGGCAGAAGCCCCTGCAGAGGAAGCGCAGGCCGCAATCGACGCGCCCCTGTTCGCCGAGGCGCTTCCTGCCGAGGAAGCCCCCGCCGAGGAGGAGGCGCGCACCGAGGCGCAGGCCGCCGCGCCAGAGGATGCGGCAGACAACGCGGCCGAAGCCGAAAGCGCCCTGGCGGAGGACGCTGAAGAAGCTCCGGATCTCCTGCCCGAGTGGATTGCTGAGGGCGAGACCGAAGCGCTGCCTGGGGCGGAGAGCGCTGCGGCCCTGCCTGAGGACGCGACGCCCGCCGCCGAAAACGCAATCGACGCGGCGGACGAAGCGCGTAGCGAAGACGATGGGCTGGCGCCCAAAGGCTCCGCTGACACGGCGGAGACCACGAAGGATGAAGCGGTCGCCAGCGCGGAAGAAACCGCCGGAGCGCCGGAGCAGGAGACGGCGACCGAGGCGGCCCTGCCGGATGCGCCCCCCGCGCTGGTGGCCCTGCGCACCACCGCCCTGCCCGGCGCCATGCGCGACAAACCCGTCGTGGCACCGCAACGCGTGCTGCCCGAGCGTAAATCCGCCGCCGCAAAGCGGCCTGATGCCACGAAACGCCCCGGGCCGGACATGCCTCCGGCCGAGGGGCGGCCAGGGTCGCGCAAGCTGCTCCTGACCATGACCGGCGGCCTGATCGGGGCGATGGCCGCGGCTGCGCTCTGGGCCTCGCTCGCGCAGGGGCCCGCGCAGGAACGCGCCGAGCCTGCGCCCGAAACCCTGGCCCTGGCGCCGGTCGAAACGCCGGAGCCCATACCAGAACCCGCGGCGGCAGCGCTTCAGGCCGCGCCCGGTGCAGAGGCCGAAGCCGATCAGACCGATCTCGCGGCGCTGGATGCCGCGCCGGAAACGCCCGCCGAACCCGAGCCACAAGCGCCCGCCCCGGCCGACATGGCGCAGGCGGAACCGGAGGCCCCTCAGGCGCCCGAAGCCGCGCCAGCCCCGACGCCGGAATTGGCCGAAGCCGCGCCCGAAACCCTCCTGCGCGTTGCGGAGACGACGACCACAGAGCCCACCGCCGCCGGGACGGTGACCGCCACTGGCGTGACGCTCTATGCCGGGAAGCCCCCGCGCGTGCCTGCGGCACGCCCGGCCGCCATTCTGAAGGCCGCGCAGGCGCCTACCCCCGCAGCCCAGCCTGAGCCCGCCCCCGAGGCAGCCCCCCAGCCCGCGGCCGAAGCCGTGGAGGCGCAGGTCCCGGCGCGGCGCCCGAAAGGCCGCCCGATGTCCGTCGTCTCCGCTGCGGAGACGCAGCGGAAGGCCCTGGAAAAGGCTGCCGAAGAAGAAGCCGCGCGGCAGGCCGCGGAAGCGGCCGAAGCGCCGACCCTGCAGGCGGTTTCGGTCTCGCGCCGGCCAGTCTCGCGGCCGCGCAATTACCGCGCCTCGGTCGAGCAGGCCCTGGCTGCTGCGATCGCGGCGGAGCCGGTTCCGGCAGCGCCCGCCCCACAGCCTGCTCCTGCTCCTGCGCCAGCCGCAGCCCCGGCGCCGCAGCCCCGCACCCAGCCTGCAGCCCAGCAGCCTGCGCGCGTTCAGCCCGCGCCCGCCGCCCAGCCCGCGCCCCAGGTCGCGAGCCGCGACCCGGTGATAGAGCTCGACGAACCCGAGCCGACGCAACCGACACGGGCGATGCCCACGACCGCCTCGGTGGCAAAGCAGGCCACGCAGAAGGATGCGATCAAGCTGCGCGACATGAACCTGATCGGGCTTTACGGCGCGCAGGGCAACCGCCGCGCCCTGATCCGGATGCCGAGCGGCAAGATGATCAAGGTCGGCCTCGGCGACGTGCTGGATGGTGGCCGCGTCACCGCGATCGGCGACGGGCAGCTGACCTATCAGAAGGGCTCGAAACTCTATCAGCTGAAGCTGCTGCAGGGCAGCTGAGGCGCCGGGTTTCACAGCTTCGCAATCGGAGGCCTTTTCCGGGTTTTCCGACTTGCCGATACAGGCATTTGCGATATGGCTGGGGCATAGACCCCACATGCCCGCACCGGACATCCTGACCCGGACACCGCCTGAGCCATGATCAGCTTCCTGCTCCAATCGACCCTGTTCCTGTTTGCCATGGTGCTCGCAGTGCCACTCGCCACGCGCGCGGGCCTCGGCTCGGTACTGGGATACCTCTGCGCCGGGATCCTGATCGGCCCGGTGTTCCATCTGGCCGGATCGGAGATCAGCAGCCTGCAGCATTTCGCCGAATTCGGCGTGGTGATGATGCTGTTCCTGATCGGGCTGGAGCTGGAGCCGAAGGCGCTGTGGCAGATGCGCGACAAGCTCATCGGCCTCGGCGGGCTGCAGGTGCTGCTGACGATGACGGCGGTGACAGCGGCCATGCTGGCCTTCGGCCTGGATTTCCCGACGGCGGTCGCGGTGGGGATGATCTTCTCGCTCTCGTCCACCGCGATCGTGCTGCAGACGCTGAACGAAAAGCGGCTGTTGCAGACGGCGGGCGGGCGTTCGGCCTTTGCGGTGCTGCTGATGCAGGATATCGCGGTGATCCCGATGCTGGCGCTGCTGCCGCTGCTGGCGCTGCCGGGGGCGCGCGCGCTCGCCAAGGCCGAGAATGGCGAGCATGCGGCGGTCCATTTCATTCAGGATCTGCCAGGCTGGGGCGTCACGCTGATGACGCTGGGCGCGGTGGCGCTGATCGTCATCGCCGGGCACTATCTGGCGCGGCCGCTGTTCCGCTTCGTGCACCTCGCCCGCCTACGCGAGATCAATACCGCGATGGCGCTGCTGATCGTGGTGGCCATTGCCTCGCTGATGAACCTGGTCGGCCTGTCGCCCGCGCTCGGCACCTTCCTCGCCGGGGTGGTGCTCGCCGACAGCGAATTCCGCCACGAGCTCGAATCCGACATCGAGCCGTTCAAGGGCCTCCTGATGGGTTTGTTCTTCATCACCGTCGGCGCCGGGATCAAGTTCGACGTGATCACCGCACAGCCGTTCCAGATCGCGGGGCTGGTGATTGCGCTGATCGCGCTGAAGGCCGCGATCCTCTATGGCCTCGCGGTGGCGTTCAAGCTGCACGGCCCCAATCGTGGCCTGTTCGCGCTCGGCCTCGCGCAGGCCGGTGAATTCGGCTTCGTGCTGGTCTCCTTCGCTGTGGGCCAGCGGATCCTGCCCGGCCCGATCGCCGAGAAGGTGCTGGTGGTGATCGCGCTGTCGATGATGGTGTCGCCGCTGCTGTTCATCGCCAATGAGCATCTGTCCCGTCTGCTGAAGTCTGATGATGCGCCCGAGGAAGACACGATCGACGAACAGCAGCCGATCATCATCGCCGGTGTCGGGCGCTTCGGCCAGGTGGTGAACCGGATGGTGACGATGTCGGGCTTCCCGACCACGGTTCTCGATACCGACCTGCAGACGATCCAGGTGATGCGCACCTTCGGCTTCAAGGGGCATTACGGCGACCCGACGCGGCCGGACCTGCTCGCGGCCGCGGGCCTGTCGAAGGCGCGGGTGCTGGTGGTGAGCCTCGACGACCGCGCCTCCGCAAACCGGCTGGTGGCCTATGCACGGCAGATGCGGCCCGATCTGCATATCGTCGCGCGGGCACGCGACCGCGAGCATGTGTTCGAGCTCTACAAGGCCGGCGCGAATGACATCGTGCGTGAAATGTTCGATTCGAGTCTGCGCGCCGGGCGCTATGTGCTCGAAAACGTCGGCCTGAGCGAATTCGAGGCGACGGAGCTCGAGCGGCTTTATTTCAAGTTCGACCGGGCCTCGCTGCGCGACCTCGCCCAGCACTGGAAGCCGGGCGTGCCGATTCAGGAAAATGTGGACTACATCAAGCGGTCCAAGGAGCTGAATTCGGAGCTGGAGGCGGCAATGATGGCCCGGTTCTCGCGCCGCGCGGACCTGAAGGAAGAGCCGGAAGGCGACGACAAGACCCTGCACATCGACTAGCCGACAGAGCCGCCGCATCGAGGCACTGTGGTGACTTTGCATCGCACATCAGCCCCGCGCGCGCCTGGTGTGTCTGAGTCTCCACCTGCTTGCGCAGCTCGGCTGCGCGCGGCAGCGCCCCGACTTCCGCCATGAAGCCGAAGCCCGACGGGATCAGGACCCGCGGCTTGCCAGCACCTTTCCGAGTGTCAAACCGCGTTTCGGCCTGCGCCTGCAGGATCTGGCATTTCGCAAGATCAGAGAGTTTCAGGAGCCTCTCCTATACCCTCTCCATCGCTAGCCGGACATGCAAAACGGGCGGCGCCAGCGCACCGCCCGTTCTGTTTTCTGAAAGCCGGATCAGGCCGCGCGGCCGACCAGAACGTCGTCCACCTTCTTCGCGGCGCCCGCTTCGTCGGTGCCGGACACGGCCGCCACTTCGCGGGTCAGGCGCTCCAGCGCCGCCTCATAGAGCTGACGCTCCGAATAGGATTGCTCGCGCTGGTCGTCGGCGCGGTGCAGGTCGCGCACGACCTCGGCGATCGAGAGCAGATCGCCGGAATTGATCTTCTGCTCGTATTCCTGCGCCCGGCGGGACCACATCGCCCGCTTCACCTTGGCCTTGCCCTTCAGCGTTTCCAGCGCCTTGAGCACCACATCCGGGGTGGACAGGCTGCGCATGCCGATATCGAGCGCCTTGGCGGTGGGCACGCGCAGCGTCATCTTGTCCTTTTCGAACGAGATCACGAAAAGCTCCATGCGCAGCCCCGCAATATCCTGTTCTTCGATCGAAATGATCTTGCCGACACCATGCGCGGGATAGACAACGAAATCGTCCGGACGAAACTCGGTCTTCTTGGTCTTGGTCATTCAGTCACTTCCTTGCAGCCGGTCCTTCCGCCCCCCGCTACAGCGCAGAAAACACCCTCGGCGCCGAAGCGCCGCGATGTCACGGCCTGACAGTGAAATACTCCGGCATCGCGATCAGGACCGCCGGTTTGGGGGAGGTTGAATTCTGTGACAGTTATGTAGCATAAAATCGCGGCATTTCAAAGCGCCGCAGCACAGCACGAAGGCGTGAAATCAAGAGATTTCGCGATAATCGTGCTGCAGGAAGGCTTTAACCATCCGTTAAATATTCATGCGGGGGATGTTCCGGCACAGAATCGGCCGCGATCGCCCCCTTCTCCCCGCCCCTCCGGGCGGAGGGAATCAGTCTCCCGCGCCAGGGTTCGGCGAGAAGTATTTCTCCATCTTGCCCTGCTCGCCATCCCGCTCCTCATGGCCCGGGAGCGGCTCTTTCTTCTGGGTGATGACCGGCCACAACTCGGCATATTTGCGGTTGAATTCGACCCATTCATCCATCCCCGGCTCGGTGTCGGGGCGGATCGCGTCGGCCGGGCATTCCGGCTCGCAGACACCACAGTCGATGCATTCGTCGGGGTGGATCACCAGCGTGTTCTCGCCCTCATAGAAGCAGTCCACGGGGCACACTTCGACGCAGTCGGTGTACTTGCAGGCGATGCAGTTGTCAGTGACGACATAGGTCATGGGAAACCCCGGCTCATTCTTTCGCGTTTGCGGCGTTACCTAGCCCCGCTTGCGTCATCAATCAAGACCACCCGGCCCGGAAAGACATCCTGCCGCGCAGATGTCACGGCTCAGGAAAGCTGTTCTCCGGGCGCGGGTTGCGGCGGAACGGCGTCGAGGTCGGCGTAGAGCGTCTGTGCCTCGCTGGCGGGCCCGCGGCGCAGACCACAGTCCAGAACGCGCAGCACCCGCACACGCCCACCCGCGACGACGGTCACCACATCCCCCGGGCCGATCGCGCGGCCCGGTTTGTCCAGCCGTGTGCCATTCAGGCGCACATGCCCCCCCGTCACCAGATCCGCCGCCAGCCCGCGCGTCTTTACCAGACGCACGTGCCAGAGCCATTTGTCGATCCGGATCCGGGCCTCGCTCACTTCCGGTCGCGCAGCGCGGCCAGAACGGCGAAGGGGTTATCCGGGTCGATCGGCTTGTCCTTCTTCGGCGGGCGGGCCTCGAAGTGGCGCGCCTTCTCCTCGTCGCGGGGCTTGCCATGCGGCTTCTTGCCCTTCGGCTTGTCGAACTTGCGCTCGCCATCGCCCTTCTCTCGGTCGCGGCGGAACTCGGGCTTGCCGCCCTGGCGTTTCTCGCCGCCCTCGCGGTTGCCTCCCTCCCGGTTGCCGCCTTCGCGGCGCGGGCCGCGGTCATGGCGCGGGGCGCGCGGGCGCGGCGCCCAGGTAAAGGTGTAGAACACCTCGGTCTCGGGCGCGGTCTCGGCGGCTTCGGCCTCGGCCTCGGCGATCGGCGAGGCCTCCTCCGGGATCGGGTTCTCGCCGCCCTCCACTGGCGCCTTCGGCTCCGCGGCCGGGCGGCTCTTCTCGCGCTCGCCCTTCTCGGCCTTGTAACCCAGCCCCTGCATCAGATCGGCGAATTGCTCGAGCGTCATCCCGGTGATCGAGAGCATGTCCGCCACCGCCTCGAAGCCGCCCTTGGTATCTTGCGTACGCAGGATATCGGCCAGCCGCTCCAGCATGTCGATCCGGATCGCGCGGCTGCCTGCCGGGCGATAGCCCGAGAGGGTATAGGCCGAGGTCGGCACTTCGGCGATATAGGGAATCGTCACCAGCCCGGGCGGCGGGCTTTCGGGGAACTCCTGCAGCCCTTCCCAGAGCGAGGACAGCACCAGCCGCAGCCGCGTCGGCGCGGGCTTCAGCAGCGCCTGCTGGAAAATCGTGTACTGGCCGAAGCGCACGCCATGCTTGCGCAGCTGGCCGCGGGCATCCTGATCGAGCTCCTTCACCTCGGTGGCGATGCTCTCGCGCGGGATCACGCCCAGGTTCTCCACCAGGCGGAAGGCGAAGCCGCGCGCAAGGCCCGTCAGCGCCTCGTCCCGGCTCATCGCCAGGAGCGGCTCGAACAGGGCCGCGACCTTGCGGTCGATGAAATGCTGCAGGCGGCGCTTGACCTTCTCGGCCACATCCGCCCCGGCTTCCTCATCGACGAAAGCCTCGACCGAGGGTTTCAGCGGATCGGCGCCCTTCACCAGCTTGCCCACCGCAGTGCTGCCCCACATCAGGCCGCCCTGTTCGGTGAAATCCATCTCGGTATCGGGAGCGTTGTAGAACCGGTCCGCCCGCAGGCTGAACTCGGGCTTCAGCGCCTCGTAGGCGGCACGCGCCAGCATTTTCGCCTCGTCGGGCGAGGAAGTCCCATCCTGCCGGAAACGGAACCCTTCCAGACGGCCGGCGAATTCGCCTTCGACCATCACTTCGCCCTTGTCGTTCACCTCGGCCACGAGGGTCTCCTTCTGCTTGAGCCGGCGCAGCAGCACGGATGTGCGCCGGTCCACAAATCGTTGGGTCAGCGCGCCGTGGAGCGCGTCGGACAGTCGGTCTTCTACCGCACGCGTTTCCTCGCGCCAATGGGCTTCGTCATCGACCCAGCCCTTGCGTTGCGCAACATAGGTCCATGTGCGGATGAATGCCAAGCGGCGCGACAATGTGTCGATGTCGCCCAGCGGCTTGTCAATGCGCTCGATCTGGCTTTTGAGCCAGTCCGAAGGCACGCCCTTGCCCGCCTGCAGGAAGCCGAAGATCCGCCCGAGCAGGGTCGCATGCTCGGATTCGGAAATCGAGCGGAAATCCGGGATCCGGCACACATCCCAGAGCAGGCGGATGTCGTGCGGGTGGCGCAGTCGGTCGGCAATTTCGGGCACCGCGACCAGCGCCTTCAGCGCGCGCAGGTCGTCGGCCTCGCGGCCGCGGCTGAGCCATTCGTTCTGCGGGCTTTCCTCCAGCGCGCGGATCAGCCGCTCGGCAGTGCCGAATTCGAGCCGCGGGTTGCGCCATTGCAGCCGCTGGATCGGCGCGAAGCGGTGCTCCTCCACCGCCGTGATCACCTCGGGCGGCAGGGGCGAGGCATCGCCCGTCACCCCGAAGGTGCCATCCATCGTATGGCGCCCGGCGCGCCCGGCGATCTGGCCGATTTCGTGCGGGAACAGGTGGCGCATCCGGCGCCCGTCGAACTTGGCCGTGGCCGAGAACGCCACATGGCCGATGTCCAGGTTCAGCCCCATCCCGATGGCATCCGTGGCCACCAGGTAGTCCACGTCGCCGTTTTGATACATCGCTACCTGGGCGTTGCGCGTGCGCGGGCTGAGCGCGCCCATCACCACCGCGGCGCCGCCCTTCTGCCGCCGCAGCAGCTCGGCGATAGCATAGACGTTTTCCACGGAAAATCCGACGATTGCGCTGCGCGCCGGCATCCGCGAGGTTTTCTTGGAGCCGGCCCAGCTCAGCTTCGAGAGCCGGTCGCGGCGCATGAACTGCACCCCCGGTACCAGCGCGGCAATGGCGCCCTTCATGGTCTCGGAGCCGAGGAACAGCGTCTCGTGCAGGCCGCGCATATGGAGCAGCCGGTCGGTAAAGACATGCCCCCGCTCCGGATCGGCGCAAAGCTGGATCTCGTCGATCGCGACGAAATCCGCGCCCACCTCGGGCATTGCCTCGGTCGTGGCCACCCAATAGGCGGCGCGTTCGGGCACGATCCGCTCCTCCCCGGTGACCAGCGCCACCACCGAAGGGCCGCGCGCCTTCACGATCCGGTCATAGACCTCGCGCGCCAGAAGCCGCAGCGGCAGGCCGATGACGCCGGTGCGATGCGCCAGCATGCGTTCGATCGCATAATGCGTCTTGCCCGTGTTGGTGGGCCCGAGAACCGCGGTGATCCGTCCTGCCATCTCGTGATGCGCGCGTCACAGGGCGACGCCCGCAAGCTCCTTTTCCAGCCTCGCGATCGCGTCTTTCACATCGGCCCGGTGCGGGTTCAAGGCGAAAGACGCGCGATAGGCGGCCAGCGCCCGGTCGCGCAGGTCCATCTGCTCATAGGCGGCGCCGAGCGTGGCCAGCGCCCCCCAGTGCCGCGGCTCCAGGATCAGCGCGGCGCGCAGATCGGCGATCGCGGGGCCGAACTGCCCGGTGGCCAGAAAGGCGGTGGCGCGCGCATTCCAGCCTTCGGGGAAATCCGGCGCATGATCGGTCAGCGCGCTCAGATGCTCGATCGCGGCCTGGGCATCGCCTGCGTCCAGCGCCTGCTCGCCGCGCTTCAGCAGCAGGTCTATCGCCGGAGAGCCCGAGCGCGACCAGGCCCGTTCGATATCCGATTCGGCCCGCGCCCAGCCCGCATAGCCGGGATCGGCCAGCTCCTGGAACTGCCGCTCCAGCCCCTCCGTCTCCGCCCGCGACGCCGTGCCGCAAAGCGTGATCGCGGTTGCCGCGAGGAGAGGATTGAGAATGGTCGAGAGCCTGCGCATAGTGCGACTGTAACTTATGCGCGGCGAAATGCGAGAGTGGCTGTTTCACTTTTCGGCGTGCCGCACCGGAGGATCACGACAGATGAGCGACCTGATCGACAAGGCGGTCGAAGCCCTGAGCAAACGGCTGCCCGACGGCTTTGCCTCGACGGCGAAATTCGTCATCGAGGACGAGGGCTCGATCATCGCCGATCCCGATGGCGTGCGCGTGGGCGATGCGCCCGCCGATGTCACCCTGACCGCCGATGCCGATACGTTCATCGGCATGCTGAAGGGCGAGGTGAACCCGACGATGGCCTTCATGTCGGGGCGGCTGAAGATCGACGGGCCGATGGGGCTTGCAATGCAGCTGGGGTCGGCGCTCAGCTGATGGAGGCCGCGCCCCTGCGCAACGATCTCGCCCGCGGCCCCGCGGGCGGCTCTGCCTGGTGGATCCGGACGCAGGATGGCCTGCGGCTGCGGATCGCCCTCTGGCCCGCCGAGGAAGCGCGCGGCACCGTGCTGCTGCTGCCCGGGCGCACGGAATATATCGAGAAATACGGCCTCGTCGCGCGCGATCTCACGACGCGCGGGCTTTCGGTGCTGGTGGTGGACTGGCGCGGCCAGGGCCTGTCCACGCATCTGCATGCGGATCCGGCGCGCGGCCATATCCTCGGCTTTCCCGATTTCCAGCACGATATCGAGGCGCTGCTTGCCGCCGCGGCGGAGCTGGCGCTGCCGAAGCCCTGGGTCGGGCTGGCGCATTCGATGGCGGGGGCGATCCTGCTGCGCCGCATCGGCGGGCCGCATCCTTTCGCCGCCGTAGCCTTCAGCGCGCCGATGTGGGGCATCGCCCTGCCGCCCTGGCTGCGCGCGGTGAGCCTGCCCCTGGCCCGCGCGCTGGACCGCACCGCGCTTGCTGAGAGCTACCTGCCCGGCAGCGGCCCCGCGCCCTATGTGCTGCGCACGGCGTTCCGCGACAATCAGCTCACCGGGGATGCGGCGATGTGGGCCTATCTGATCGAGCAGGCCGCGGGCGAGCCCGCCTTCGCACTTGGCGGGCCTTCGGTGAACTGGATCGCGGAGAGCCTGATCGAATGCAGCGCGCTTGCGGCGCAGCCTTCGCCCGCCCTGCCCTGCATCGCGGGCCTTGGCGGGCAGGAAAAGATCATTGACCCCGCTGCGGTGCGCGAACGAATGGCGCGCTGGCCCGGCGGCCGCCTGCTGGACTATCCGCAGGCGCGCCATGAGGTGATGATGGAGGGCCCAGCGACCCGCACCGCGTTTCTGGATGCGGTAGAGGGGCTGTTCGTCAGAGCGTGATCTTGGTGAAGCCGTCGCGCAGCGCCTCGGACCACATCTGCGACATCCGCGCGAAATCGGGGTCGTTCTTCTCGATCCGGCGCCGCTCCGATACCCGGCAATCGTCGCGCCGGATCACCGCGAGATCTAGCGGCATACCCACCGAGAGGTTCGAGCGCAGGGTCGAATCCATCGACAGCAGCATCGCCTTCTGCGCGTCCTCGAGCGACATGTCCATCCGCACCACCCGGTCCAGGATCGGCTTGCCGTATTTGTGCTCGCCGATCTGGAGGAACGGGGTGTCCTCGGTCGATTCAATAAAATTGCCCTCGGGATAGACGAGGAACATCCGCATCGCGCCGCCGCGCCGCTGCCCGGCGACGATCATGGAAGCCGCGGTGGAGACCTTGCTCGCCTCCATCTTGCTGTCGATGTCGTTGCGCACCGTCGAGAGCGTGTTGCCGACGATCTCCGCCACCTTCAGCATGGTGGGCGCGAGCATGATCGAGCTTTCCGATGTCGCCTCGTTGTCGTCGATCGCCTCGCGGATACGCGCGATCGTCGTCTGCGTCACCGACAGCGAGCCGGCGGTGAGGATCGCGATGATCCGCTCGCCCGGATCCTCGAACAGGAACATCTTGCGATAGGTCGCGATATTGTCGAGCCCCGCGTTAGTACGCGTGTCGCTCAGCAAAACCATGCCTTCATTCAGAAGAAGACCTACACAATACGTCATCTGATGCCCCGAACCGTCCCGCGCCGTTCTATTGCTGGACGGCTTCGAGAGCAACCGTCACATCGAGCTCCTCTTCGCCTGCCCCGAGCGCGATGCCCTTGATCGGCGCGGCCTCGCGCGCATCGAGCCCTGAGCCGAGCCGGATGTATCTCGCATCCGGGCAGCATTCATTCGCGGCATCGAAGCCGATCCAGCCGATCCCCTCGACCCAGATCTCGGCCCAGGCGTGGCTCGCATCATGCAGCTCGCCATCGTCGCGCGCATAGAGATAGCCCGAGACGTAGCGCGCGGGCATCCCCACCGCCCGCGCCACCGCACAGACGGCATGGGCATGGTCCTGGCAAACCCCCTCGCCCTGCGCCAGCGCCTCGGCCGCGGTGGTCCGGGCATCGGTCGCGCCGGGGGTATAGCTGATCGCCTCGCCCACCCCGCGCGCGAGCGCATGGGCGCGCGCCAGATCGTCATTCGCGCCGGCAATGGATTCGCGCGCGAGCAGGTCCAGCGCATCGTCGATCCAGGTCGCCGTGGTCTCGCGCAGATAGGCGAAGGGATGCACCAGCTCGCGATGGCCGCGCAGCACGCCCGCGAGGTCGATCGTCTCGACCTGCCCCGTCACCGCGATCGACACTTCCGAGACCGGGCCGCGGATCGACCAGCCCTCGATCTTGTCGCCCGCGCCGTCGCGGAAGCTGCCGCCGCGGGTGCCGCCCTCGACCTTCACCTCCCACGACACGGTGCGCTGCCCGTCGAAGCGCGACGGGAACAGCCGCAGCGACTGCACGGCCGAGCGCATCGGCGCATCGTAGCGATAGGTGGTGACGTGATTGACGGTGAAGATCATCGCGCCTCTCCCGACAGATAGGTGTTGTAGACCATATCCGACAATTCACCGACATCGCGGATGAACCGCGTCAGGAATTCATGCAGACCCTCCTCGAAGATCTCCTCGACCCCCATTTCCGCGAGCTCCCCCAGTAGCGCCCGCGCGCGCATCTGCGCCGGGCCGGATTTGTGATAGGCGCGCGAGAGCTCGTCGAGGTTCTGCATGGTCGAAAGCGTCGCCGTGATCAGCGAGCGCGGCGATTGCCGGTTCAGGATCAGGAAATGCGCGATCTTCTTCGCGGTGATGTCGCCGCCATAGGCCCAATGGAAGGCGCGCTGCGCCGACATCGCCCGCAGCAGGGTCTGCCACTGGTAATTGTCGAGCCCGGAGCCGATGAAATCCACGCTCGGCAGCAGGACGTAGTATTTCACGTCGATCAGCCGGGCGGTGTTGTCGGCGCGCTCCAGCGCGAAGCCCAGGTTCAGGAAATTGTAGCCATCGTTGCGCAGCATCGTGGCCTCGATGCAGCCGCGCACCATCGCCGCCTGCTGCATCACCCATTCAGTGAGTTCCGTGAGCTCCAGCTCCGAGCGCGGCCGGCGCTCCAGCTTGCGGATCTCCTGGAAGGCCATGTTCAGCGCATCCCAGACCTGCGCGGTGAGCGCGGTGCGCACGATGCGCGCATTCTCCCGCGCCCGCTCCAGGCAGGATATCACCGAGGACGGGTTGTCGCGGTCGAAGAACAGGTAGCTCTCGATGTTGCGCTGCACCGGGTCGCCGTATTTCGCGGCGAAGCCCGCCGCCGTGCCGGAGGCCTGCAACAGGCTCTCCCATTCGCTGCGGTAGCCATGCCCTGCCGAGGGCATCAGCGCGATCCGCGCCCCCACCTCCAGCAACCGCGCCATGGTTTCGGCGCGTTCGATATAACGCGCGATCCAGAAAAGGTTTTCCGCCGTCCGGCTCAGCATGGTCCTACTCCGCCAGCACCCAGGTGTCCTTGACGCCCCCGCCCTGAGACGAGTTCACCACGAGCGAGCCTTCCTTCAGCGCCACGCGGGTGAGCCCGCCCGGCACCAGTTCGATCTTTTCGCCGACAAGGCAGTAGGGCCGCAGGTCCACATGGCGCGGCGCGATCCCCTCTTCCACGAACGTCGGCGTGGTGGAGAGCGCAAGCGTCGGCTGGGCGATATAATTGTCGGGGTTGTCCTCGACCTTCTTGCGGAAGGTCTCGATCTGCTCTTTCGTGGATTTCGGGCCGACGAGCATGCCGTAGCCGCCCGATCCGTGCACCTCCTTCACCACCAGCTCGCCCAGATTGTCGAGCACATATTTGCACTCGTCCGCCTTGGCGCATTGCCAGGTAGGCACATTGTTCAGCATCGGCTCCTCGCCGAGGTAGAAGCGCACCATCTCCGGCACGAAGGTATAGATCGCCTTGTCATCGGCCACGCCCGCCCCCGGCGCAGAGCAGATCGTCACCCCGCCCGAGCGGTACACATCCATCAGCCCCGGCACGCCCAGCATCGAATCCGGGCGGAAGCAGAGCGGATCGAGGAAGGCATCGTCGATCCGGCGATAGATCACGTCGAGCTTCTTCGGCCCTTCGGTCGTGCGCATCCACACGAAGCCGCCCTCGACGAACAGATCCGCCCCCTCGACCAGCTCCACCCCCATCAGGTCCGCCAGGAAGCTGTGCTCGTAATAGGCGGAGTTGAAATGCCCGGGCGTGAGGATCGCGATCGTGGGCTCGCGGTCGCATTTGGCGGGCGCGACCGAGGCCAGCGTGCGGCGCAGCGCATCGGCATAGCCATCCACCGGCTCGATCCGGTTCTCGCGGAACAGCTGCGGGAACATCCGCATCATGATTTCGCGGTTCTCGAGCATGTAGCTCACGCCCGAGGGCGTGCGGCAATTGTCCTCCAGCACGAAGAATTCATCGGGGCCGGTGCGGACGATATCGATGCCGACGATGTGGCTGTAGATCCCGCGCGGCGGCGTGAAGCCGGAAACGGCGCGCTCATAGGCCTCGTTCTGATAGACGAGGCGGGCCGGGATCTTGCCCGCCTTGACGATCTCGCCGCGGCTGTAGACATCAAGCAGGAACGCATTCAGCGCCCGCGCCCGCTGCTTGATCCCCTTTTCCAGCTTGCGCCATTCCAGCTGGCTGAACACCCGCGGGAACATGTCGAACGGGATCAGCCGGTCCGGGTCCCCGCCCTCGCCATAGACCGCGAAGGTGATGCCGATGCGGCGAAACAGCGCCTCCGCCTCGGCCTGCTTCATCTGACGGAATTCCGCAGGCATCGACCTGGTCCAGTCTTCGAGCTGCGCATAGGGCGCCCGGACCAGACCTTGCTCATACATTTCGTTGAAATAGTCGCTCATGGGGCGTTGATTCCTCCGGCCTTGAGGAAACCTTAAGCAGCGGTTTCGGGGGAAGGAAGCGGGTCCCGGAGTTTCGCCGCTGAATGCCGCAAATTACGATTAATATGCATGCATTTGCTTATTTTTAACTCATTTTTGCCTTTGGCGGCGCAACATAGTGGCCACTTCGGCCATCGGATCGATCAGCTCAGCCCCTGCCCCGGGCACGCCAGCGCCTGCATTCCCGCCCCGCGCAGGGGCAGCCGCCCGCGCGCGGCGCGCGCTGATGTATCCCGATCAGCAGCAGGGCGGCATCCCGCCCCTTCCGCGGGCCTCCCGCCACCGCCCGGATGCCGCTGCCACGGCCCTTGCCGTCCGGGCGCCCTTGCGCCCGGGGGGGCAGCCTGCCTATCTGTCATGTGACAAAGCGATGAGGACACCATGACCAGACCCTTCCCGCAGCCCCTTTCCGATGCGAATGCCAATGCTGGCGGCGCGGGCCCGTTCGGGCTCCTGCCGGAATGGGACCTGAGCGATCTTTATACTGCGCCCGATGCCCCCGAATTCACCCGCGACATGAAATGGCTGGAGCAGGAATGCGCGGCCTTCGCCGCCGATTACCAGGGCAGGCTCGCGACGCTCGACGCGGCCGCGATGCTCGCCTGCACGCACCGCTACGAGGCGATCGACATCGCGGCCGGGCGGATCATGTCTTATATCGGGCTGCGCTACTATCAGAACACGATGGATGCGGTGCGCGCCAAGCAGATGTCTGACGCGCAGGATGCGATCACCGCCTATACCGCGCCGCTGGTGTTCTTCTCGCTGGAGTTCAACCGGATCGACGATGCGGCCTATGAGGCGCTCTATGCCGATCCGGCGCTCGCGCGCTACAAGCCGGTGACCGACCGGATGCGGGCGATGAAGCCCTATCAGCTTTCGGACGAGCTGGAGAAATTCCTGCACGATCAATCGGTGGCCGGATCGGCCGCATGGAACCGGCTGTTTGACGAAACCACGGCCGGGCTCGAATTCACGGTGGATGGCGAGGTGCTGAGCCTCGAAGCGACCACCACCCTGCTGCAAGACTACGACCGCGCCAAGCGCGAGGCCGCCGCGAAGGAGCTGGCCCGCGTCTTCGGCGCCAATATCAAGCTCTTCGCCCGGGTACACAATACGCTCGCGAAGGAAAAGGAGATCGAGGACCGCTGGCGCAAGCTGCCCACGCCGCAGACCGCGCGCCACCTGTCCAACGATGTGGAGCCCGAGGTGGTGCAGGCGCTGCGCGATGCCGTGGTCGCGGCCTATCCGCGGCTCAGCCACCGCTATTATGCGCTGAAGGCGAAATGGCTCGGGCTGGAGAAGCTCCAGGTCTGGGACCGCAATGCGCCGCTGCCGGGCGAGGCGCCGCGCACCATCGGCTGGGAAGAGGCGAAAAGCACCGTGCTGAACGCCTATGGCGCCTTCGCCCCGAAAATGGCGGAGATCGCGCAGCCCTTCTTCGACAAGGGCTGGATCGACGCGGGCGTGAAGCCCGGCAAGGCGCCCGGCGCCTTCGCCCATCCGACCGTGGTCACCGTGCACCCTTATGTGATGCTGAATTACCTCGGCAAGCCGCGCGACGTGATGACGCTCGCCCATGAGCTCGGCCATGGCGTGCACCAGGTGCTGGCGGCAGGCCAGGGGGCGCTCTTGTCCGATACTCCGCTGACGCTTGCCGAGACGGCCTCCGTGTTCGGCGAGATGCTGACCTTCCGCGCGCTGCTCGATGCCGCCAAGACCCCCGAAGAGCGCAAGACCCTGCTCGCGGGCAAGGTCGAGGACATGATCAATACCGTCGTGCGCCAGATCGCGTTTTACGATTTCGAGTGCAAGCTGCATGCCGCGCGCGCCGAAGGGGAGCTTACGCCGGAGGACATCAACGCGCTCTGGATGTCGGTGCAAGCCGAGAGCCTCGGGCCGGCGTTCGAGTTCATGCCGGGCTACGAGACCTTCTGGACCTATATCCCGCATTTCGTGCATTCGCCGTTCTACGTCTATGCCTACGCCTTCGGCGACGGGCTGGTGAACGCGCTCTATGCGGCCTATGCGGGCGGGCTGCCGGACTTCCAGGAGAAGTATTTTGAGATGCTGAAGGCCGGCGGATCGAAGCACCACAAGGCGCTCCTGGCGCCCTTCGGGCTCGATGCCACCGACCCGGCCTTCTGGAACAAGGGGCTCGAGATGATCGCGGGCTTCATCGACGAGCTGGAGGCGATGGAGGCCTGAGCCTCCCTCAGCCGCGCGTCCGCACGGTGACCTCGACCGACATTCCCGGGGCGAGGTCACCCGCGCGCGCCTGATCCGGATCCAGCCCGATCCGCACCGGCAGGCGCTGCGCGATCTTGGTGAAGTTGCCGGTCGCATTCGAGCCCGCAAGCACGCTGAACTCCGATGCCGTCGCCGGGGAGAGCGATTCCACCCGGCCGGTGAAGGCCTGCCCGCCCATCGCATCGACCTGGAACCGGACCTTCTGGCCCACCTCCATGCCGTTCAGCTCGGTCTCCTTGAAATTCGCGATCACCCAGAGATCGCGGCCCACATGCGACACCAGCGCCGTGCCCGCCGTCACATATTGCCCGACCCGCGCCGATACCTGGCCCAAAACGCCGTCCTCGGGGGCGCGGATCTCGGTATTCGAAAGGTCGATCCGGGCGATCTCCACGGCGGCCTCGGCGCTCGAAATCGCCGCCTGCTGCGCCTGGATCTGAACCTCGGCCGTCAGGATGTTCTGCCGGTCCACCTCCAGCTGCGCCGCCGCCTGCCGCTCCGCCGCCTGGGCCTGGCGCAGGGTTAGCTCGGTCTGGTCGATCGCCGATTGCGCGGTGACGCCGCGGTCCTTCAGCGCACGGTTGCGCGCGGCATTGGTCTGCGCAGTATCCACCGCCGAATGCGCGGCATCGAGCGCCGCCTCCCCGGACTGGCGCACCGCCTCGGCCGAGGCCACCGTCTGCGCCCCTACCTTCAGCGCGGCGCGCGCCGTGGCCAGCGTCGCCTCCGCCTGCGCCAGTTTCTCGCGGTAGCTGCGGTCGTCGATCCGGGCGATCAGCTCCCCCTTCTTCACCGTCTGGAAATCCACCACCTCGACCGCGCTCAGATAGCCCGAAAGCTGCGGCGCGAGCGTCGTCACCTTGCCGCGGACATAGGCGTTCTCGGTCGTAGGCTCGGAGGAGGCGAAGGGCGGCAGGCGCCAGGCGAACAGCAGCAGCAGCACGCCCGCAAGCCCGATCACGGCGGCGATGAGGGTGGGGAGG